>NZ_JBXAHC010000009.1:73145-342829 GCF_058794735.1 Janthinobacterium sp. GW823-FHT06H09
AACGTCGAGGGCAAGGCGCGGCGACACAGACAGTACGCCAGTACGGCAAGGAGCTGCAACGCCGCCATCGGCATTTTCTCAGGCCCGCGTCTCCGGCCCGCTTTTATGCCGGGCCAAGCGGGCCTGAAAAACGTCGAGGGCAAGGCGCGGCGACACAGACAGTACGCCAGTACGGCAAGGAGCTGCAACGCCGCCATCGGCATTTTTTCGGGCCTGCGTCTCCGGCCCGCTGTTGTTAAGCCTTTGCATAGCCAAAACCGCCCCTTTGCGCCGCCCGGCTTTATAATCTGTCTTTTCCTTCCCACACAGCCCCCTACCATGCCAGCACAACTGATCGACGGAATCGCCCTCTCCCAAAAACTGCGCAGCGAGATCGCCACGCGCGCCGCCGCCCTCACCGCCAAGGGCACCCAGCCCGGCCTGGCCGTGATCCTCGTCGGCGAAGACCCGGCCAGCCAGGTGTACGTCCGCAACAAGGTCAAGGCGTGCGGCGACGTGGGTTTCCACTCGGTGCTGGAAAAATATGAAGCGGACCTGTCCGAAGCCGACTTGCTGGCACGCATCGCCAGCCTGAACGCCGATCCCGCCATCCACGGCATCCTCGTGCAAATGCCGTTGCCCAAGCACATCAACCCGCACAAGGTCATCGAAGCGATCGCCACGACGAAAGACGTGGACGGCTATTCCGTCCTGAGCGCCGGCGAACTGATGACGGGCTTGCCCGGCTTCCGCCCTTGCACACCGTACGGCTGCATGAAACTGATCGAAAGCACGGGCGTCGACTTGCGCGGCAAGCACGCCGTCGTCATCGGCCGCAGCAACACGGTCGGCAAGCCGATGGCCCTGCTGCTCTTGCAAGCGAACGCTACCGTCACCATCTGCCATAGTGCGACCCCGGACTTGGGCCTGTACACGCGCCAGGCGGACGTGGTCGTGGCCGCCGTCGGCCGCCGCAACACCCTGACGGCCGACATGGTCAAGCCGGGCGCCATCGTCATCGACGTGGGCATGAACCGCGACGATGACGGCAAGCTGTGCGGCGACGTGGATTTTGCCGGAGTGAAAGAAATCGCCTCCCACATCACCCCGGTACCGGGTGGCGTGGGTCCGATGACGATCACCATGTTGCTCATGAACACGGTCGAGGCCGCCGAGCGCGTGTAACAACACCGGGGCGGCATGACCGCCCCTTTTAATATATGGAAGCGACGATGAACACCAATCCCCTGCTTGATTTTTCCGGCCTGCCACGCTTCGACGCGATCACGCACGAGCATGTCACGCCCGCCATCGATACCCTCCTGGAACAGGCACGCGCCACGGTGGCGCGGCTGGAAGCGCCCATGGAAGAAGTGAGCTGGGAAAACTTCGTCGCGCCCCAGGACCAGATCGCCGAAACCCTGGGCCGCGCCTGGAGCATCGTCAACCATTTAAATAGCGTGATCGATACGCCGGAACTGCGCGCCGCCTACAATGCCAACCTGCCCAAGGTGACGGAGTTCTTGACCGAGCTGGGCCAGAACGAAATCCTCTTCGGCAAATACAAGCAATTGCAGGCCAGCCCCGCTTTCGCCAGCCTGTCGCCGGCGCGCCGGCGCATCGTCGAGAATGCCGTACGCGACTTCCGCCTGGGCGGCGCTGAGTTGCCCGAGGACAAGAAAGAGCGCTTCGGCGCCATCCAGGAAGAACATGCGGCCGTAGGTACGCGTTTTTCCGAAAACGTGCTCGACGCCACCAATGACTACAAGTTGCTGGTCGAGAACGAAAGCGACCTGGCCGGCTTGCCCGACGACGTGAAGGCCGCCGCGCGCGCCGCGGCCGACAAAGCCGGCAAGCAAGGCTATGAATTCTCGCTGCACTTCCCGTCCTATTACCCGATCCTGCAATTTGCCGACAATCGCGCGCTGCGCGAAACCATCTACCGCGCCAACGCCACCAAGGCATCGGACCAGGGCGAGGTCTTCAGCAAGAAAGAAGACTGGGACAACACGCACAACATCGTCACCTTGTTGCGGCTGCGCAACGAAGAGGCAAAACTGCTCGGCTACGCCAACTTCGCCGAAGTGTCGCTGGTCTCCAAGATGGCCACTTCGCCCGCGCAAGTCATCGCTTTCCTGGAAGACCTGGCCAAGCGCGCGCGCCCGTTCGCCGAGAAGGACCTGGCCGAACTGAAGCAATTCGCCCGCGAAGAGCTGGGCATCGACGAACTGCAGGCGTGGGACGTGCCGTACGCCTCCGAAAAGCTGCAGGAACGCCGCTACGCGTTCTCGGCCCAGGAAGTCAAACAATATTTCCCTGAACACAAGGTGATCGACGGCCTGTTCCGCCAGATCCAGAACCTGTTCGCGGTCGAGATCAAACTGGATACGGCGCCCGTCTGGCACCCGGACGTGCGTTTTTACCGCATCGAGCGCGACGGCCAGCTGGTGGGCCAGTTCTACCTGGACCTGTATGCGCGTGCCGGCAAGAGCGGCGGCGCCTGGATGGATGACGCGCGCGGCCGCCGCGCCGACGCACAGCACGTGCAGACGCCGATCGCCTACCTGACCTGCAATTTCACGGAACCGGCCGTGGTCGACGGCAAGGCACAGCCTGCATTGTTCACCCACGATGAAGTCATCACCCTGTTCCACGAGTTCGGCCACGGCCTGCACCATATGCTGACCGTCGTCGACGAACTGGGCGTGTCGGGCATTGCCGGCGTCGAATGGGATGCCGTGGAACTGCCGTCGCAATTCATGGAAAATTTCTGCTGGGAATGGGAAGTGCTCGAACACATGACGGCGCATGCCGTCACGGGCGAGCCGCTGCCGCGCGCGCTGTACGACAAGATGCTGGCGGCCAAGAATTTCCAGTCCGGCCTGCAAACCCTGCGCCAGGTGGAATTCTCCCTGCTCGACATGCATCTGCACTATGACTACGATGCCGGCACGGGCCAGAGCGTGCAGCAGCTGATCGACGGCGTGCGCGCCAAGTTCGCGCTGATCATCCCGCCCGCCTTCAACCGCTTCCAGAATTCCTTCGGGCATATCTTCTCCGGCGGCTACGCGGCTGGCTACTACAGCTACAAATGGGCCGAGGTGCTGTCCGCCGACGCCTATGCGGCATTCGAGGAAGCCAGGGCGCTGGGACCGGCCGCCACCACGGCGGCGGGCAAGCGTTATCTGCAGGAAATCCTGTCCGTCGGCGGCTCGCGCCCCGCGCTGGAATCGTTCACGGCCTTCCGCGGCCGCGAACCGAGCATCGACGCCCTGCTGCGCCACAGCGGCATGGCAGCGTGAAGGGCGACATGACGCGCGTCGACTTTCATACCAACGTGCCGGACAAGCTGGCCTACGCCTGCCGTCTGGCACGCAAGGCGTATATGGCCGGCAACAAGGTGGTCGTGCTGGTACAAGATGGCACCCAGCTCGACGCCTTGAACAGCGCCATGTGGACCATTTCCGCCACGGATTTCCTGCCGCACGTGCTGGCCGGCGACCCGCTGGCCCCGCAAACGCCCATCATCCTGACCGATGACGCGGCCGCCGAGCTGCCGCACCACGACATCCTCGTCAACCTGTCGCAGCTGCCGCCCGCCAATTACGCCGATTTCCAGCGCGTCTTCGAGATCGTCTCCATGGATGAACAGGATGCGCAGGCGGGCCGCCAGCGCTTCCTGCACTACCGACAGCAAGACGTGCAGCCGACCCACTTCGTGGCAGGGAAGACATGAGCCAGCAGCCATTCGACCAGGGCATCCCCCTGTTGACAGAGGTGCTGCTGGGGCCGGAAGTGGCCGAGGCCGTCGCGCCCGCCGCAGCGGCGCCTGCCGTCGAGGAAGCGCCGGCGTTGCCGCCTACGGTGGCGCAGCCCGACTGGGACGCCATCGAACAGCGGCTCACGCAGCGCATCCTGCATCAGGTGCAGGGCAAGATCGACCATCTGCTGGAAGAGCGCATCGCCCACGTCCTGCAGACGGCCCTGCAAAACGCCCTGATCGGCATGCGCGGCGCCCTGCGCGAAGACTTGCAGCAATCGCTGGAACAGATCGTCGCGCATGCGGTCAGCCATGAGCTCGGGCATTTGCATCCGCCGGCTCAGTAAGCACACACCTGTCGTTGCGACCATTTCATCACCGACAAAAATCTGGGGTCAGACCCGACGGGTCTGACCCCGGCATTCCCCGTCCTTGCCGTTGGGTTATGAGCATGCCGCGCAATGTCGGGTTACGCGCTGCGCGCTAACCCGACCTACCCCGACCTGCCCGACCTACCCTATTCTTTCCTCCAACGCCATTCTTTGGTGCGCTCGCGCCTGCGAAATCGGTGCATCGCGCCTCACTTTGGTGATTGTTGCGACAAAATGTAAAAAGCCCGAAATGCGGCTTTGCGCCGCCTGTTTTTTGTTGTACCTTTCTTCACACGTACCGCCATTCGAAGCGGTTTTCACGAGACGCCGCCGTATCTTTATCCATTGGAGAATGTTTATGCTGCTCAAGACCAAAGTCCTTCCTCTCGCCCTCGCCCTCGCCTTTGCCGGCCATGCGGGCGCGCAGGAAATCATCAAGATCGGCCACGTCGCCCCGGTCTCTGGCGCCAGCTCCCACCTGGGCAAGGATAACGAGAACGCGGCCAAGATGGCCATCGAGGATTTGAACGCCAAAGGCTTCAAGATCGACGGCAAAGCCGTGAAATTCGTGCTGGTGCCCGAAGATGACGCGGCCGATCCCAAGCAGGGCACGGCCGTGGCGCAAAAGCTGGTCGACGCCAAGGTCAACGGCGTCGTCGGCCACCTGAACTCGGGCACGACGATTCCCGCCTCGCGCATTTACTTCAATGCCGGCATCCCGCAGATTTCGCCGGCCGCCACCAACCCGACCTATACCCAGCAAAAATTCAACACGGCCTTCCGCGTCGTGGCCAATGACAACAAGCTGGGGGGCACCCTGGGCGCATATGCCGTGGGCAAGCTGCAGGCGAAGAAAATCGCCGTCATCGACGACCGCACGGCCTACGGCCAGGGCGTGGCGGAACAGTTCGTCAAGGGCGCCAAGAAGGCGGCGCCAGGCGTGCAAATCGTCGGCAAGGAATTTACCAATGCCAACGCGACGGACTTCAATGCGATTTTGACCAGCATCAAGTCGAAAAATCCCGACCTGATCTTCTTCGGCGGCATGGATTCCGTGGGCGGCCCCATGCTGCGCCAGATGAAGGCGCTGGGCATCAAGGCCAAGTTCATGGGCGGCGACGGCCTGTGCACGGAACCGCTGGGCAAGCTGGCGGGCGACGCCGTCGGCGAAGACATGGTCACCTGCGCGGAAGCGGGCGGCGTGACGGGCGCGCAGCAAAAAGGCATGGACGATTTCCGCGCCCGCTACAAGCAGAAATACAATATGGAAGTGCAGCTGTACGCGCCATACGTCTACGATGCCGTGATGACCATGGCCACCGCCATGCAGGATGCGAAATCGTCGAAACCGTCCGTCTACCTGCCGTATCTGGCCAAGGTGCACTACCAGGGCGTGACGGGGCCGATCTCGTTCGACGCCAACGGCGACATCAAGGATGGCGCGCTGACCTTGTTCACCTACCGGGATGGCAAGAAAACCAAGATGGAAGTGGTCAAGTAAGCGGCTGTCCGGCCACGTAAGCCAGTAATCCTTCGGCCAGCGCGTCGAAGGTGGCGCGGCAGCGCAGGCTGCCGCGCAAGTCTTCATGCATGGTGACCCAGGTTTCCATCGGCAGCGAAAACGCTTGCGGCAGCACGCGCCGCAGGGCCGGATCGCGCGCCGCCAGCCCTGCCTGGCACACGCCGATGCCGGCGCCCGCCCGTATCAATGCCAGTTGCGCCAGATCGCTGTCGCTGCGCCAGGCAAAGCTTTCCCGCGTAAATCCCTGAAAGGCCGCGCCCGCGTTGCGCACGAAGGGGCTCGCCTCGTCGTAGCCGATGACGGCGTGTTGCGCCAGATCAAGCAATCCCGCCGGCGTGCCATGGCGCGCCAGGTAATCGGCGTGCGCATGCAGTCCCAGTTCGATCTCGCCCACCTTGCGCGCCACCAGCTGCTCCTGACGCGGACGCAGCATGCGCACGGCGATATCCGCCTCGCGGCGCAGCAAATCCTGCACCTTGTTACTTAATACTAATTCAATGGTCAAGCCCGGATGGCGCGCGCGCAGGCGGGCCAGGATGGACGGCAGCACTTCCACGCCCACGACTTCACTGGCAGCGATGCGCACGACGCCGGCCACGCCCTGCCCCTGGCTGCTGGCCGCGCGCTCCATCAGGGCGGCAGTGTGCTCCATGGTTTCCGCATGGGGACGCAGCGCCAGCGCCACTTCCGTGGGCAGCAAGCCCTGCTGCGAGCGCGTAAACAGCGTCGCACCCAGCGCCTGCTCCAGGGCCGCGATATGCCGGCCGGCGGTGGGCTGCGTGATGCCCAGCGCGCGGGCGGCGCCGGAGAGCGAACCGTGCTTCAGCACGGCCAGCAAGGAGCGGTAGTATTCCCAGGCAATGGATGGGTTCATGGCGTCAACTTGGTCATGCATAAATGTATAGCTTGTACGCGATGTTCGTCAATTCCCAATTAGCCTTGCGCGGCAGATACTGGCACCATCAACCACACGGAGGTCATGATGGAGAACACGAAAACAGTATTGGTACTGGGCGCGACGGGCGGCATCGGCGGCGAGATGGTGCGCCAGCTGCTGGCGGCAGGCTGGCAGGTGCGCGCCCTGACGCGGGGAGCAACGCCGTCTCCGCGCGGCGATAACATCGAGTGGCTGCGCGGCGACGCGCTGTCGCGCACGGACGTGCTGGCGGCCGCCAAAGGCTGCGCCGTCATCGTGCACGCCGTCAACCCGCCCGGCTACCGGAACTGGGGCCAGCTGGTGCTGCCCATGCTCGACAACACGATTGCCGCGGCGATGGCCGAAGGCGCCACCATCGTGCTGCCCGGCACCGTGTACAACTATGGTCCCGACGCCTTCCCCGCAGCGGGGGACTTACTTGCGGAAGACGCGCCGCAGCACCCGCAGACGCGCAAGGGCGCCATCCGCGTGGAACTGGAAGCACGGCTGGAACGGGCCAGCACGCAGGGCGCGCGCGTGCTGATCGTGCGCGCGGGCGACTTCTTCGGTCCCCATGCCGGCAATAATTGGTTTTCGCAGGGACTGGTGAAACCAGGCCAGAGCGTGCGCAAGGTGCTGTATCCGGGCGCGCCCGGCGTGGGCCACCAGTGGTCCTACCTGCCCGACGTAGCGCGCACGATGCTGCAATTGCTGGCTTTACGCGCCACCTTGCCCGCGTTTGCGCGCTTTCACATGGCCGGCCACTGGGACCACGACGGCCGGCAAATGACGGCCGCGATCGCCCGCGTGGTGGAACAGGCGACAGGAGCGGCGCCCGCCATCCGGCGTTTTCCGTGGTGGCTGGTGGCGCTGGCGTCGCCGTTCGTGGCGACCTTGCGCGAAATGCGCGAGATGCGCTATCTGTGGCAAGCGCCCTTGTCCATGGACAATGCGCGGCTGCTGGCCGTGCTGGGCCAGGAGCCGCATACGCCGCTCGACGAGGCGGTGCGGGCGACACTGGAGGGCATGGGCAATCTGCATAAAACAGCGGGCAAAAAAAACGCGCCGGGATTGCCGGCGCGCTAATTGCAGGTACTGCGGCACAGATTATTTCTGTGCCAGTACCCATTTAACCAGGGTATGGGCTTCCGCATCGCTCACTTGCGGGTTGGCTGGCATCGGGATCGCGCCCCAGGTGCCGGAACCGCCCTTCATGACTTTCGCCGCGAGCTTGGCTTCCGCGTCTTTCTGACCAGCGTACTTGGCAGCCACGTCCTTGAACGCAGGGCCCACCAGTTTCGTGCTCACCGCATGGCAAGCCATGCAGTTCTTTGCTTTCGCCAGGTCCGGATTGGCCAACGCTGCTTGCGATGCCAGAGCCGATACAGTCAATACACTCACCAACATAAAACGTTTCATTGTCTTTTCTCCAAAGTTACTTCCTGCGGCATTTTACTGTGTTTCCGCAGATGCACCACGAGCCCAGATCAAGCGTTTCAATGTAGTCACGCAATGTCGTCAGAAGGCATAGCTATTCTGCCCCATCTGCGCGCCCATGACCATGTTGTTTGTAAGGCGATGTAACGACAGGCGGCCCCGCATCGTCAAACGGGGCCGGCCGTCGCACTGACGCAACAGATCAGCGTTTTTTCAGCTGCGACAGATCCCGCACGGCGCCCCGGTCGGCCGACGTCGTCAGCGCCGCATACGCCTGCAGCGCCTGCGACACGTAGCGCTCGCGGTCGACGGGCAGCCAGGCCGCGTCGCCCTTCGCTTCCATGGCGGCGCGGCGCGCGGCCAGCTCGGCAGCCGTGATACGCAGGTTGATGGTGCGCTCGGGGATGTCGATGTCGATGAAATCGCCCTCTTCCACCAGGCCGATGGCACCGCCTTCTGCCGCTTCCGGCGAGGCGTGGCCGATCACCAGGCCCGAAGAACCGCCCGAGAAGCGCCCGTCCGTGAACAGCGCGCACGCCTTGCCCAGGCCCTTCGACTTGATGTACGAGGTCGGGTACAGCATTTCCTGCATGCCGGGGCCGCCTTTCGGGCCTTCGTAGCGGATGATAACGACGTCGCCTTCATGCACGGTATCGGCCAAAATCGCTTCAACAGCGGAATCCTGGCTTTCGAACACGCGCGCCTTGCCCGAGAATTTCAAAATGCTTTCATCGACGCCCGCCGTCTTGACGATGCAGCCCTTTTCCGCCAGGTTGCCGTACAAGACGGCCAGGCCGCCATCCTGCGAATAGGCGTGGGCCTTGTCGCGGATGCAGCCCGTGCTGCGGTCCGTGTCGACGGCCGCGAAGCGCTCCGACTGCGAAAACGCCGTCTGCGTCGGCACGCCGCCCGGCGCGGCGCGGAACAGTTCATGCACGGCGGGGTTATCCGTGCACATGATGTCGTTTTGCGCGATGGCGTCGGCCAGGGTCGGCGCGTGGATCGTCGGCAAAGTCGTGTTGAGCAGGCCGGCGCGCGCCAGTTCGCCCAAAATGCCCACGATGCCGCCGGCGCGGTGCACGTCTTCGATATGGTATTTGTCCGTCATCGGCGCCACCTTGCACAGGCAAGGCACCTTGCGCGAAATGCGGTCGATGTCGGCCATCGTGAATTCCACTTCCGCCTCGTGCGCGGCGGCCAGCAGGTGCAGCACGGTATTCGTCGAGCCGCCCATCGAGACGTCGAGCGCCATGGCGTTTTCAAACGCGGCCTTGGTGGCGATGGAACGGGGCAGCACCGAGTAATCGTCCTGCTCGTAATGGCGCTTGGCCAGTTCCACGATCAGACGGCCCGCGCGCAGGAACAGCTGCTGGCGGTCCGAGTGCGTGGCCAAAATCGTGCCGTTGCCGGGCAGGGCCAGACCCAGCGCTTCCGTCAGACAGTTCATCGAGTTGGCCGTAAACATGCCGGAACACGAACCGCAGGTGGGGCAGGCCGAGCGTTCGATCTCGGCCACGTCAGCGTCGGAGACGGTGCTGTCGCCCGCCTTGATCATGGCGTCGACCAGGTCCAGCTTGATGATCTTCTGCGTGCCGTTGACCACCTTGACGACCTTGCCCGCTTCCATCGGCCCGCCGGAAATAAACACGACGGGAATGTTGATGCGCATGGCGGCCATCAGCATGCCCGGCGTGATCTTGTCGCAGTTCGAGATGCAGACCATGGCGTCGGCGCAGTGGGCGTTGACCATGTATTCGACGGAATCGGCGATCAGGTCGCGCGAAGGCAGCGAATACAGCATGCCGCCGTGGCCCATGGCGATGCCGTCATCGACGGCGATGGTGTTGAATTCCTTGGCCACGCCGCCGGCCGCCTCGATCTCGCGCGCCACCATCTGTCCCAGGTCTTTCAGGTGCACGTGACCGGGCACGAACTGGGTAAACGAGTTGACGACGGCGATGATCGGCTTGTCGAAGTCGCCATCCTTCATGCCGGTGGCGCGCCACAGGGCGCGGGCGCCAGCCATGTTGCGGCCGTGGGTGGTGGTGCGGGAGCGGTATTGCGGCATGATGGGGTCCTTCCAAGGATGATTGATGCCTGACTGCGCGGATTTTCAGCAAAACCCTGCATGCAGTGGGGGTACGCCAGATTGCCTTGCGCGCGCCGCACTGTCAAATATATGATGCACGTTCCTGTGAGTCGTTTTGCATATCACAGCACTTACTCCACATGGAAACGCATATGAATCTCGAACTGCGCCAGCTGCGCTATTTCGTCACCGTCGCCGAGGAGCTGCACTTCGGCCGCGCCGCCGCGCGCCTGCACATGACGCAACCACCCCTGTCGCAAACCATCATGGCCCTGGAAGAACTGCTGGGCGCACCGCTGTTCGTGCGCACGCGCCGCGAAGTGCAGCTGACGCCAGCCGGCACGGCCTTGCTGCCCGAGGCGCGCCGGCTGCTGGCGCAGGCGCAAGACTTGCCCGCCTTGGTGCGGCGCGCCGCGCAGGGCGAGGCGGGCCGCCTGAGCCTGGCTTTTGTCTCGTCGGCCGACTACAGCGTGCTGCCGCCATTGCTGCGCGCGTATCAGACGGCCTATCCGCAGGTGCAGATCGCGCTGCAGGAAGCCACTTCCGACCTGCAGCTCGATGAACTGCTGGCCGGGCGCACGGATGCGGGCCTGTTGATCCCGCCCCTGCCCGAGAAGGCGAAAGGGGAGCTCGATTACCTGCCCGTGCTGGCCGAGCCGCTGGTGCTGGCCGCGCCGTCCGGCCTCGCCATCCTGAACACGCCGGGCCCCGTGCGCCTGCGCGACCTGCCGCCCCTGCCCCTGATCATTTTCCCGCGCGCGATCTCGCCCGCCCTGCACGACGCCATCCTCGGCGTGTTCCGCGCGGCCGGCATCACGCCGCAGATCGGCCAGGAAGCGATCCAGATGCAAACCATCGTCAGCCTCGTCTCGGCTGGCATGGGCATCGCGCTTGTGCCACAATCGGTATCGAATCTGATGCGCCCGGGCGTAGAATACAGGCCGCTGCAGGACGCCACGCCGCTGGTGGAAACGGGCCTGGCCTGGCGCCGCGACAATCCGTCGGCCGTGCTGCAAGGTTTCCTGGCGCTGCTGCGCAAGCAGATCAGCGCTGCCGCCGATTAAATTAAGTGGCCGCTAAGGCAAAAAACCGCCAGCGCCCCCATACTACGCAACCTTGGCTTTAAACAAAGAAAGAAACCCCATGCTGATACACCCGATGCCCGACCCGATAGCCATCCAGATCGGTCCGCTTGCCGTGCACTGGTACGGCCTGATGTATGTGCTGGCCTTTGCCCTGTTCATTATCCTGGGCCGCGTGCGCATCAAGCAGCCGCATATCGCCGTGCTGGGCTGGAAGAAGGAAGACCTCGACGACATGCTGTTCTACGGCATGCTGGGCGTGGTAATCGGCGGGCGCCTGGGCGAAGTACTGTTCTACCGTCCCGAATACTTCCTGCACAATCCGCTCGAGATCTTCATGGTCTGGCATGGCGGCATGTCCTTCCATGGCGGCTTCCTCGGCGTCATCCTGGCCATGTACTTGTGGAGCCGCAAGGCGGGCCGCAACCTGTTCGACGTGCTTGACTTCATCGCCCCGCTGGTGCCGCTCGGCTACGCGGCCGGTCGGCTGGGCAACTTCATCAATGCCGAACTGCCGGGCCGCATCGCGCCGGAAACCCTGCCGTGGGCCATGCAGTGGCCGGGCATTCCGTATCCCGTGCACCCGTCGCCGATCTACCAGATGCTGGTCGACGGCATTTTGGTGTTCATCATCCTGTGGCTGTATGCGCGCAAGCAGCGTCCGCGCATGGCCGTGGGCGCCATGTTCACCCTGTTGTACGGCTGCGCGCGCTTCTTCACGGAATACTTCCGCACGCCGGACTGGGAAGTCGTGTGGCTGGGCGTGCCGATCACGTCGGGCCAGATGCTGTCCCTGCCGATGATCGTCGGCGCCATCGCGCTGCTGGTGTGGGCATATAAAAGCCAGGTGATGGGCACGCCGCCCACCAAGGCCCGCGCTGCCTGATGAACAGTTTAAGCCTGTAACCTGCTTGTAATCACTTTCCATTGCGCCGGCGTTACCGGCGTGATGGACAGCCGGCTGCCCTTCTTGAGCAGCAGCATGTCTTCCAGCTCCGGCATCTGGCGCATCTCGGACAGGGGCAACAGCGCCGTCTTCTTCAGGCCCCGCACGTCGACGCTGATCCAGCGCGGCTGTTCCTGCGTGGCCTTGGCATCGAAATACTTGCCGCCCTCTTCAAACTGGCTGTGATCGGGATACGCGCCGCTGGCCACTTCGGCCACGCCCGCCACGCCCGGCTGCGGGCAGCTCGAGTGATAAAACAGCACGCCATCGCCGACCTGCATGCCGTCGCGCATGAAGTTGCGCGCCTGGTAGTTGCGCACGCCGAACCAGGGCATGGTGTGCCCGGGCGCGGCCATCAGGTCGTCGATGCTCACTTCATCGGGTTCGGATTTCATCAGCCAGTACTGTTTCATTACATTCCCCAGGTCAAAGAATAAAAGCGACAGGCGTAAAAAAACGGCTGCGCATGCTGATGCTGCAACCGTTTTTTGTACTGCAAATTGGGCCCCGCCTGTGCCGCTATGCCGGCATCCCGAACCAAACGGTTCAAGGTGGTCACGTTAGTTCAATTTCGGGTTCGTCGAACGAGCGACGCTCACTCCCATCAAACAAAATTCGCAACCGATGCGCATAAATGGTTCAAGGAATATATGGCAATCGCGAACACCGCAGGGTAGACCCAAGTTTACTCCTTTGATCTCGCATCGCAAAGACAAATCGTACCGTGTCCGCTTAAAAAAGGTTTTCCTGGGGCGTCAATGCGCTGTCGAGGACAGTGTGCATGGCCGAGATCTTTTGCTTCACTTCCAGGATCGTCAGTTCCGACAGCGGACCTTGCGGCGACTTCACGGAGAGGAATTCCGCGGCCACGCCCAGCGCGGCCAGCACGGCGATGCGGTCATTGCCCTTGACCTTGCCCGCGTCGCGGATGGCTTTCATTTTGCTATCGAGATAGATCGCCGCTTCGCGCAGCGCGCGCTCTTCGCCGTCGCGGCACACCATGCTGTAGGACTGGCCCATGATATTGACATCGACACGCGGCATTACGCTTCCTTCTCGTTCTCGGCAATATAGGCGCCCGCCTCGGAAGCGGCTTGCTCCAGGCCGGCTTGCACCAGTTCGGGAATTTTTTCCAGCAACGCTTCCACCCGCTCCTGCGCCTCGCGCATGCGTTGCACATACAGGGCGTTCTCGGCGGCCAGCGCGGCATTGTCCTTGCGCAATTGCGCGTTTTCACGGCGCAGCGCATGGGTCATTTCGGCCAGCAGGCCTATTTTGTCGGATAATTCGTTGAATTCGGAAATCATCCCGCCACTATAGGGCGGACGCTCCATGGGCGTCAATCGAATCACGCCGCTGTCACACATATTTACATCAATGCAGGTCAGTTGCCGTGAAATACACGCTTTTTCCGGCGCTTTTCGCCATCTGCACGCATCCGCCGGCGCCGCGATGCCAGCGTTTTACTCGTCGACGTAATCGGGTTCGATATCGAGACCGCCATAGCGGTTTTCGCACGAGCGGCGCGTCAATTCCTGCTTGCCGCTCTTACCATCAAGCACCATCGTCAAGTCGCGGCAAGTACGGTGGTAGCTGCCAGGTTTGGCGTCCGTCCGCGAGGGCGTCAAAGTGACGCGCAAGGGCACGGCATTGCCCAGTCCCTTGTTGCTCCATTCACGGCTCTTGCCATCCTCTTCATCTTTCAGGGTGCGCACGGCGGCCGTCAGCAAGGATTTCTGTTCCTTCGCATTCAGCTTGGCGATGGTCACGTCGGACAGGAAGGGCGGATACACGACGGGCGCCGGGTCCTTGCCCTGCACATCCCAACGGCCGCTGTTCTGCGAGCACGTACGGCGGCTCAGGTCTTGCGACTTGTCGCCCGCCGTGACGACGAATTTCAGGTCGCGGCAGATGTGCGCCTTCAGGCTGTGTTCCGTCATGCCGGAGTTGCTGAAGTTATATGTGACCTTCACCCGCATGCCACGGTCGCCGCCATTGTCCCACACATGGGCTTCCTGGTCGTCGTCATCCTTGTTCAGGTCGTTGAACAGCTCGTTGAGCAGCATCTCCTTTTCCAGCGGCGTCAGGGTGGCCACGGTGATTTCGTCGACGATCGTGGGCGTTTGCGCGGCGGCATTGCCCAGGCAGGCGAGGCCGACGAGGGCGGCACCGAGCAGGCGCAGGGCGGGACGGGAAAGAGTCGATGGCATGGTGTGCTTTCTGGTACAGGGGAATATTGATATGCAATTGCAATCATCTTATCAAAGTCCATAGCAAAACTCTGTTTCCTGTGCGTACAGGAACGCCGTTCGCCTGACGGGCATGCTAGAGTCGCGCCTGTTGCTGACGCCCGGGAACGAGGCTTGCGTTTGCGCAAACCCTGCGTAAATGCAGGCTGCGCAGAACGTCCAAGCTTATCTTCCCGGAGAATAAGCCCTTGAATAAGCCCCCTACCGTCCCTATAATTAGCACTCGTTAGTAGAGAGTGCTAACAAACTCTTTCGTAGCAATCCTCAAGACATGATGGTGTCTGCCGGGCAACAGCAGGGAACGCTACGCGGCGGGCGACGCCGCGATGCCACCACTGCCCAGCGCCGGCATGCACACGATGCCATGGGGTTTGCTTGACCGTTGCGGGCTGCTTTCAACGGCGGTCACTGAAAGCACGCCTGGCGCTGTGCCAGGCATGTATTCATTTAGCAACACCTATCCATTGAACTTTAAGGAGTTTTGTATGAATCTGCGCCCATTGAACGATCGCGTCATCGTCAAACGCCTCGACCAGGAAACCAAGACTGCGTCCGGCCTCATCATTCCTGATGCAGCTGCTGAAAAACCGGATCAAGGCGAAGTCCTTGCCGTAGGCAATGGCAAGATTCTCGACGACGGCAAAGTCCGTCCTCTGGATGTCAAAGTGGGCGACCGCGTCCTGTTCGGCAAGTACGCCGGCCAAACCGTCAAAGTTGACGGCGATGAGCTGCTGGTCATGCGCGAAGAAGACATCATGGCGATCGTCGTCAAGTAATTGTTTCCACGTTGTAGACAGATACATCCCGAAACTCAGGAGAATTGAACATGGCAGCTAAAGAAGTAGTATTCGGCGACGCAGCGCGCGCCAAGATGGTCGAAGGCGTCAACATCCTCGCCAACGCAGTCAAAGTCACCTTGGGCCCGAAAGGCCGCAACGTGGTCCTGGAGCGCTCGTTCGGCGCCCCTACCGTCACCAAGGACGGCGTGTCGGTAGCGAAAGAAGTTGAACTCAAAGACAAGCTCATGAACATGGGCGCGCAAATGGTCAAGGAAGTGGCTTCCCGCACCAGCGACAACGCCGGCGACGGCACCACCACCGCGACCGTGCTGGCACAAGCCATCGTGCGCGAAGGCATGAAGTTCGTTGCCGCCGGCATGAACCCGATGGACCTGAAGCGCGGTATCGACAAAGCTGTTGCAGCGACCGTCGAAGAACTGGCGAAAATCGCCCGTCCTTGCACCACGACCAAGGAAATCGCCCAGGTTGGCGCGATCTCGGCGAACTCGGACTACTCGATCGGCGAGCGTATCGCTGAAGCGATGGAAAAAGTCGGCAAAGAAGGCGTCATCACGGTGGAAGACGGCAAGTCGCTGAACGACGAGCTGGACATCGTCGAAGGCATGCAGTTCGACCGCGGCTACCTGTCGCCATACTTCATCAACAACCCAGAGAAGCAAGTTGCCGTCCTGGACAGCCCATTCGTCCTGCTGTGCGACAAGAAAATCTCGAACATCCGTGACCTGCTGCCGGTACTGGAACAAGTCGCCAAGGCTGGCCGTCCACTGCTGATCATCGCGGAAGACATCGAAGGCGAAGCGCTGGCTACCCTGGTTGTGAACAACATCCGCGGCATCCTGAAAACCTGCGCAGTGAAAGCACCAGGCTTCGGCGACCGCCGCAAAGCCATGCTGGAAGACATCGCTGTCCTGACGGGCGGCCAGGTGATCGCTGAAGAAGTCGGCCTGACCCTGGAAAAAGTGACCCTGGCCGAACTGGGTCAGGCGAAACGCATCGAAGTGGGCAAGGAAAACACCATCGTCATCGATGGCGCCGGCGAAGCTGCCTCGATCGAAGCACGCGTGAAACAAGTGCGTGTACAGATCGAAGAAGCGACCTCGGACTACGACCGTGAAAAACTGCAAGAGCGCGTGGCCAAACTGGCTGGCGGCGTTGCCGTGATCAAGGTTGGCGCAGCCACCGAAGTCGAAATGAAAGAGAAAAAAGCCCGCGTTGAAGATGCACTGCACGCCACGCGCGCTGCCGTGGAAGAAGGCATCGTGCCAGGCGGCGGCGTAGCCCTGCTGCGCGCACGCGCCAACATCACGGTCAAGGGCGACAATCCTGATCAAGACGCTGGTATCAAGATCGTCCTGCGCGCAATGGAAGAGCCGCTGCGCATGATCGTGCAAAACGCCGGCGAAGAAGCTTCGGTCGTCGTGGCAGCCGTACTGGCTGGCACGGGCAACTACGGCTACAACGCTGCCAACGGCACGTATGGCGACATGGTGGAAATGGGCGTCCTGGACCCAGCCAAAGTGACCCGTTCGGCGCTGCAAAACGCCGCTTCGATCGCTTCGCTGATGCTGACGACCGACTGCATGGTCTGCGAAATCGCTGACGACAAGGCAGCCGGCGGCATGGGCGGCGGCATGGGTGGTATGGGCGGCATGGGCGGCATGGACGGCATGATGTAATGTCCGGCATCCCCGCGCGCAGGCGACGGCGCGCGCAGCCGCCACGCCGGGACGGGACAGGCAGACCAAAAGCTGCTTGCGCCTGCCCGGCAGCCCCGAGAGCCATCTTCTACGGAAGGTGGCTTTTTTTCGTCTTGCTTTTTAGAAATTTCAACGATTGCCCGCCTGCACGTTTTGCTTTAGCATGGCCGCCATCGTCCCTCTTTCTCACGCCACCATCATGCAGCCACGCGCCTCTTCTTCCAAAACCACCATCATCGCCGGCATCCTGGCCGGCTTGCTGGCCGCCGGGCTCGGCGCTTTCTACCTGCACCAGCAAGGCGCGCCGCACGGCACCAATGCCCCGGCCGCGAGCAGCCAGGCGGCGCCAGAACAGAGCGCGCACGCCGTCGATGCGCTGATGGCATTGCCGGAAATCAAGGCCTGGTCGGCGCATATCGAAAAGGCTTCGGGCGGCCGCGCCCACGGCGCCGTGATGGAAACGTCGCCCGACGTGCGTCTCATCGATGGCAAGCCCTACTATGACCTGAACTTTGTGGAAAACACGCCGGACGCGGCGCACCGCTGGGAGAGTTTCGTCGTCTCCCAGGATGGCAAGCGCATCCTCGTCGACGACGTTGTCAGCGGTGAGCTGATCAGCCTGGAACAATGGCGCAAGGACAATGCGCCCATGCAGCGCATCGCCACGCAGTAATCCCCTACGCCGGCGCCCCCTGCGGCGCCGCGCCGCGCACGCGCGCCACCCACCACACCGTCCACAGCGACAAGCCCGCCGCCAGCCAGCCATTGATGCCGTAGCCGCTGATGTGGCCGGCCGCGTCCGTCTGCAGGGTCAGGCCGCCCAGCCAGGCGCCCAGGCCGCTGCCAAAGCTTTGCAGAGCCGAATTGGCGCTGAGAAACGCGCCCCGCTTGTGCGGTTCCGGGATGGTCGTCAGCAGCGCCTGCAGCGGCACCATGCGGCCCGAGACGAGGGCCATAAAGAAGGGAAACGCCAGCATCAGCCCCAGCAACGGCAGCTGGGGCAAGTGCGTCATGAACAGCAGCGGCGCAATCGACAACAGGGACACCCAGCGGTACACCTGCTGCTTGCCGGCCCGGTCCGCCCAGCGGCCGATCAGGCGCGCCGTAAAGATCGTGGCGCAGCCGCCCGCCAGATACACCCAGGTGACGTCGGCCGGCGCCAGCCCCATATTGCCCACGAGCACGGGCGAAATGAAGGGAATGACCAGCATGCCGGCCGTCATGTTGACAATCGACAAGGAGAACGCTTTCAGGTGGCGCCGCTCGCGGAACAGCGCCAGCAGGTTCGGCAGCACCTGGCGCAGCGGCGTGGCAGCCGCGCCCATGTGCGCCGTCAGCGAGGGCAGCACGCGCGCCGCGCCCAGCCAGACCAGCAGCGACAGCACGACCAGCAGGAAAAACGGCGAAGCCCAGCCAAAGTGCGCGGCCAGCACTACGCCGATGGGCACGCCGCCCACGGCCGCCATGGCAAACGAGGTCATGACGATGCCGGTGGCCGCGCCGCGCCGCTCGGAAGGAATCACGTCGCCGATGATAGCCATGACCATGGCGCCCAGCACGCCGCCCGTCAGCCCCGCAAACGCGCGCGACCACAGCAGCACGTGGAAGTTCGGCGCCAGCGCGCAAGCGAGGTTCGACAGGGTGAACAGGCAAAACATGGTCAGCAGCAGCTTCTTGCGGTCGAAGCGGTCGATATACGTGGCCGCCAGCAAGCCGGACAGGCCCGCGCACCAGGCGTAGGCGGAAACGGCGCCCGAGACGGCGGCCGGGCCGATGTGGAAAGCCTGCATCAGCTGGGGCGCCAGCGGCATCATCACCATGAAATCCATGATCACGGTAAATTGCGTCAGCACAAGCAGCCACAGCATCGCGCGCTCGCGCGCCGGCGTCAGAGCCGCGCCAGCGGACATATCAGGGGAAGGGCTCGGTACAGGTTTCATGCGGCAGATATTAAGGATGGCGGCGGTGAACGGCAAGGTTTACTTTCTGGCATCGAAGCCCGATACTCGCCCACATGCCCGCCACCACCGTCCGCCCCCTGACGCCCGACGACGTTGCCGCCTACCGCGCGCTGCGCCTGGCCGGCATCGCCGAACTGCCCGCCGCCTTCTGCACGACGCATGCGGCGGAGAGCGGCTTGCCGCTGGCACGGATAGCCGAGCGCTTGCGCATCACGCCCCACCAAATAATATTTGGCGCTTTCGACAAGGATCAATTGATCGGCATTGCCGGCCTGCGCCGCGAACCGATCGCCGTCGTGCATGACAAGGCCAGCCTGTGGGGCGTGTACGTGGCGCCGCAGGCACGCGGGCATGGCGCGGGACGGCAACTGCTGCAGGCAGCCATCGCCCATGCCTGCGCCATCCCCGAACTGGCCCGCCTGCGCCTGGCCGTGGCGCAGGACAACCACGCGGCATTGACCCTGTACCTGGGCTGCGGCTTTACCCTGGCGGACGGCCCCGCATCGGACGGCATGCTGCAAATGCAGCTGTGGCTGCCGCGCCCGGCGTGTGCAAGTGCAAGCGCAAGTGCCGAAAGTAATGTCTTTATGGAAATCAATACCTTACAAATCCCTGCGAAATAGCGGACAGGCCGTTTTTTCTGTTGCAAGCAAACGCGGCAGGCCTTAGCATCGCGGCTTACAAAAAAAACTTGGGGGAGAGCCAATGTCATCGGCCGAGACACAAACCGCCACGGGCAAAATGCCGCGGCAAATACCGTACATCATCGCCAACGAAGGCTGCGAACGCTTCAGCTTTTACGGCATGCGCAACATCCTGACGCCATTCCTCATCAGCACCCTGCTGCTGATGATCCCGATCGACCAGCGCACGGGCGAAGCCAAGCACGTGTTCCACACCTTCGTCATCGGCGTATATTTCTTCCCGCTGCTGGGCGGCTGGCTGGCCGACCGCTTCTTCGGCAAGTACAACACCATCTTCTGGCTCAGCCTCGTGTATTGCGCGGGCCACGCCTGCCTGGCCCTGTTTGAAAACAGCGTCAACGGCTTCTATTTCGGCCTGTTCCTGATCGCCTTCGGTTCCGGCGGCATCAAGCCGCTCGTCGCCTCGTTTGTCGGCGACCAGTTCGACCAGACCAACAAGCACAAGGCCAAGCTGGTCTTCGACCTGTTTTACTGGATCATCAACTTCGGCTCCTTCTTCGCCTCGCTGCTGATGCCGATGTTCCTGCGCGACTTCGGCCCGTCGATCGCCTTCGGCATCCCCGGCCTGATGATGCTGGCCGCCACCGTCGTCTTCTGGATGGGCGCCAAGAAATACGTGCACGTGCCGCCGGCGCCGCCGAATCCCGATTCGTTCACCCGCGTGGCCCGCACGGCCCTGCTGGCGCGCGTCGACGGCGGTTCGCGTCCCGGCCTGTACGTCGCCTACGTCGGCGTGATCGGCGCCCTGTACGCGTTCTACAGCATTCCCGAATGGGGCTTCGTGATTTCCGCGTGTACCGCGCTGGTCTTGCTGCTGGCCTTCGGCAGCATCGGCACGGCCATGCAGCTGGAACGCGCGCGCGGCATCCACCCGGACGAAGCCGTCGAAGGCGTGCGCGCCGTGCTGCGCATCCTCGTCATCTTCGCCCTCGTCACGCCGTTCTTCTCGCTGTTCGACCAGAAGGCCTCGACATGGATCGTGCAGGCGAACACCATGGAAAAACCGAGCTGGTTCCTGCCGGCGCAGATGCAGGCGCTGAACCCGATGCTGGTGATGCTCTTGATCCCGTTCAACAACCTGGTGCTGTACCCGATGCTCAACCGCTTCGGCCTGGAAGCGACGGCCCTGCGCCGCATGACGGCCGGTATCGGCTTTTCCTCGCTGGCGTGGATCGTCATCGGCTTGCTGCAGCTGGCCCTCGACAGCGGCAACGCCGTCTCCATCATGTGGCAGATCCTGCCGTACGCCCTGCTGACGTTCGGCGAAGTGCTGGTCTCGGCCACGGGCCTGGAGTTTGCGTACAGCCAGGCGCCCGTGTCGATGAAGGGCGCCATCATGAGCTTCTGGAACCTGTCGACCACGGTGGGCAACCTGTGGGTGCTGATCGTCAACCGCAGCGTCATGAATGAAGGCGTGATCGGCAAGATCGCCGAGAGCGGCATCAGCGTGACGGCTTTCCAGATGTTCTTCTTCGCCGCCTTTGCCGCCGTCGCCATGCTGGCCTTCGGCCTGTATGCGAAGCGCTACAAGATGGTGGACAACTACCGCCAGGCGGCTGTCCCGGGCAAGGCGTAATCATACAAGTAGGTTGGATTAGCCCAAAGGGCGTAATCCGACAACGCTGCTGACAATGTCGTCGGATTACGCGTGGCGATGCCACGCTAATCCGACCTACGCGCCCTTTTTTTACGTCGTCACCGTCGGCGCGTGGCGCCCCGTGCGTGCGCGGATCTGCGCCACTTGCTCGGCCACGGCGATCAATCCCGCCAGCGCTTGCTGGGTCGCGATGTCATGCTGCGCGGGATCGGCCTCGTAGCGCTCCAGGTACAGGCGCAGGGTGGCGCCCTCGGTGCCCGTGCCGGACAGGCGCAGCACGATGCGCGCGCCGTCCGTCATGATGATGCGGATGCCCTGCTGCGTCGCCACGGAACCGTCGACGGGGTCCGTGTAGCTGAAATCGTCGGCCAGCGCCACCGTGTAGCCATCGAACTGCTGGCCCGGCAAGGCGGCCAGCTGGCCGCGCACGGCCGCCATCAGCTGCGCCGCGCCAGCGCTGTCGATGTCTTCATAGTCGTGGCGCGAGTAGTAGTTGCGGCCATACGTGGCCCAGTGCGCGCGCACGATTTCTTCCACCGATTGTTTTTTCTCCGCCAGCAGGTTGAGCCAGAACAGCACGGCCCACAGGCCATCCTTTTCACGCACGTGGTTCGAACCGGTGCCGTAGCTTTCCTCACCGCACAGGGTGGCCATGCCGGCGTCGAGCAGGGTGCCGAAGAATTTCCAGCCCGTGGGCGTCTCGTAGCAGGGGATGCCCAGCGCGCTGGCGACCCGGTCGGCCGCGCCCGACGTGGGCATGGAGCGGGCGATGCCGGACAAGCCCGCGCGGTAGCCGGGCGCCACGGTGGCGTTGGCGGCCAGGATGGCCAGGCTGTCCGAGGGCGTGACGTCGAAGCGCCGGCCGACGATCATGTTGCGGTCGCCGTCGCCGTCCGAAGCGGCGCCGAAGTCCGGCGCATCGTCGCCGGCCATGCGCGCGATCAGTTCCTGCGCGTTGACGGGATTCGGGTCGGGATGGCCGCCGCCAAAGTCTTCCAGGGGCACGCCGTTGATGACGCTGCCCTTCGGTGCGCCCAGCATGCCTTCCAGGATGGCCGTCGCATACGGGCCGGAAACGGCGTGCATGCCGTCAAAGCAGATGCGCAGGCCGCCCGCGAACAGGGCGCGGATGGCGTCGAAGTCGAACAGCTGCTGCATCAGTTCAGCGTAATCAAGCACCGGATCGATCACTTCGACCGTCATCTGCTCGATGCGCACAGTGCCCAAGGCGTCGAGGTCGATGTCGGCCGCGTCGCTGATGCGGTATTCGGTGAGCGTTTGCGTGCGCGCAAACATGGCTTCCGTGACCTTTTCGGGCGCCGGGCCGCCATTGGCGATGTTGTACTTGATGCCGAAATCGCCATCGGGGCCGCCCGGATTATGGCTGGCCGACAGGATGATGCCGCCGCTGGCGCCATGCTTGCGGATCACGCAGCTGACGGCCGGCGTCGACAAAATGCCGCCCTGCCCCAGCAGCACGCGCGCGTAGCCGTGCGCGGCCGCCATGCGCAGCACCGTCTGGATGGCGGCGCGGTTGTAGTAACGCCCGTCCCCGCCCAGCACCAGGGTCTGGCCGCGGCAGTCGCCCAGCGTGTCGAACACGCTTTGCACGAAGTTTTCCAGGTATTGCGGCGTGCTGAAGACCGCCACCTTCTTGCGCAAGCCCGACGTGCCGGGCCGCTGTCCCGCCACCGGCGCCGTATTGATAACTTGAATAGCCATCTTGCCTCCCTGTTAACTTCCCATGTTAACCGATGCCGGCCGCCCGGCAAAGCGTTGTACGCCTGCCACGGTGCGGCAAGCCGCTTAACGCCGCATCCCCGCATATCGTATAATGAGAATCATTCTCATATGCGGCATTCCTGGCTGCGGACTCAGACATCGGACGCCGTGATTGCACGCTATTACCAAGAACTGTTGAACTTTTGCTGGCGCAGCTTGCGCAACCGCGAGGCTGCCTTGGACCTGGTGCAGGAAAGCTATGCGCGCGTGCTGGGCGAACAGGCCGTGCGCGAACCGCGCGCGCTGCTGTACCGCACGGCGCGCAACCTGATGATCGACCAGCACCGCCGCGCCGCCCTGCGCCAGCACGAGGAACTTGACGCCCTGCCGGAAGCGGCGCATCCGGCAGGACCCCAGCATTTGCAGCCGGAACAGGCACTGGAAAGCAGCCAGGACTGGCAAGCCTGCGTGGCCGCCATCGACGCCCTGCCGCCGCGCTGCCGCGACGCCTTCGTGCTGCACGTCTTCGAGGAATTGCCGCACGCGCAGATCGCCGCGCGCATGGGCATTTCCGTGAGCATGGTGGAAAAACATATCGCGCGCGGCATGCTCAGTTGCCGGGGGCAGTTGCTGCAGTTGCATTCCTTGCGGGAAGCCACATAATGGCGCCCATGACCGCCCGCCCGCCCCGCCATGATTTCGGCCCCTCCGCCCAGGACGAGGCGGACTTGCGCGAGTACGCCGACTTTGCCGCCACGCAGGACGGTGTGGCGTTGGCCGCTGCAAGCTGGTTTGGCCGGCGCGGCAACCTTGATGCGCAGCAACAGGCCGAATTTGCCGCCTGGCTGGCGGCCGATGCGCGTCACGCCCATGCGTATGCGCAGCTAAAGGAGACGCACCGCGCGGCGCGCCGGATTCCCGCGCACGTCGCCGCGCGCTGGACGGTGCCCCCGGCTTCCTCTGCGCCAGTGTCCGCGCCCCGCCGGCACTGGCTGCGCGCGCTGCCGTATGCGGCCGCCGCCATGCTGCTGCTTGGCGTGGGCGCGGGCGGCTACCAGTGGTGGCAGCAACCCACGTTCAGCCAGTCGTATGCCACTGCGCGGGGCCAGCGCCTGGCCGTCGCCCTGCCCGACGGCAGCAAGCTGCAGCTCGACACGGCCACGCAGCTGCACGTCACCGTGTACCGCCAGCGGCGCGAAGTGCGCCTGGCGCAGGGCGAAGCGCTGTTCCAGGTGCAATCAAAGCAAGGGCAGCCGTTCGACGTGCTCAGCGGCCCTTTGACGGTGACGGTGGTGGGTACACAGTTTGCCGTGCGCAACACCCTGGCCCAGGACGGCCAGCTGCGCGTGGCCGTGCAGCATGGCCACGTGCGCGTGGCCGGCGCGCGGCAAGAGCAAGTCGACCTGACGGCCGGCCAGGGCGTCAGCAGCGATGCCGGCGGCCGCCTGTCGGCCGTCGCCAGCCTGGCCCCCGGCAGCGTGGCGCCTTGGCGCGACGGCAGGATCACCTTCGACAACGTGCCGCTGGGCGCGGCCCTGGCCGAGTTCGAGCGCTATGGCGACACGGGCCTGCTCGTGCGCGATCCGGCCGTGGCGCGCCTGCGCATCGGCGGCAGCTTCAGCCTGACCCAGCTCGACCGCTTTGCCGCCGCCCTGCCCCAGCTGCTGCCCGTGCAGCTCGTGCACAGCGGCACTGCCAGCGAGATCCGCATGGCGGCAACAATGCCTGCGCAGGCGCCCGCCATGCATCTGCAACAAAATAAATGAAAATAAGTCGCATTCGCAGGTGAGGATTTTATCCACTGCCGCGTCTACCAGGTGTATCGACAACAAGTAACCTGGAGAATGCCGCATGTGGTCCCCCCGCTTCAATCTGCAACCTGCCCCCCTCGCCCTGGCCGCCATGCTGGCCCTGGGCACGCTCAGCGCCGCACAGGCGCAAACTTTGCCCACCGTCAAACTGTCCATCGCCGCCCAGCCGCTGGGGCAAGCCCTGAATGAACTGGCGCGGCAAGCCAATCTGCAACTGCTGTTTTCGCCCGACCTGGTGGCCGGCAAGACGGCGCCCGCCATCAACGCCACGCTCAGCGTGCGCAACGGCCTCGATCGTCTGCTGGCCGGCAGCGGGCTGCAGGCGTCGATCGACGGCAATGCCGTCATCATCAAGGCGGCGCCCAAGGCCACGGGCGAAACGGCGACCCTGTCGGAAATCACCGTGACGGCCAATGGCGAGCGCACGGCCACCAGCGAAGGCACGGGCGCCTACACGACACGCGCCGTGACCCTGGCGGGCACGGAACGCGCGCTGCGCGACACGCCGCAATCGGTGTCGGTGGTCACGCGCCAGCAGATGGACGACAAGAACCTGTTCACCCTGGACCAGGTGCTGGAGCAAAGCACGGGCCTGACGCGCATGAACCGCAGCTTCGGCTCGCATGAATTCCTGTCGCGCGGCAATGCCCTGTCTTACCTGATCGATGGCATGCCCGGCATTTCCGACAATGCCACGGGCTGGCTGATCCCCGACATGGCCGTGTATGACCGCGTGGAAATCCTGCGCGGTTCGGCCGGCCTGATCGTCGGCGCCGGCACGCCGGGCGGCGTGGCCAACCTGGTGCGCAAGCGCCCGCGCGCCGAAGCCCATGCGGACGTGACGGCCACCGTGGGCAGCTGGAACCAGCGCCGCATCGAACTCGACGCAGGCGCGCCGCTGAACGCGGCCGGCACCGTGCGCGGGCGCGCGCTGGTGGCCTATGAAGACCGCGATTACTTCTATGACGCGGCGCACAGCCGCATGCCCCTGTTCTACGGCATCGTCGAGGCGGACCTTGACGCCGCCACCACCGTGCGCGCCGGCGCGCGCCGCCAGCACACGGTGACGGACGGCTACTGGCTGTTTGGCCTGCCCCGCTACAGCGACGGCGCGACCTTGCCCGTGCGCCGCTCGACGTCGCTGGCGCAGGACTGGAACCGCCACGACGCCACCATCGGCGAACTGTTCGCCGACCTCGAACACCGTTTTGGCGGCGACTGGAAGGCCAAAGTTGCCCTCAACCGCACGTATGGGGCCTTCGATCAGCAGGCGGCCATCGTGCGCGGCAGCATAGCCCCCGCCACGCAGCAAGGGGCGCGCCTGTACACGATCAACTACCGCAAGCAGGATATCGTCACCACGGGCGTGGATGCCAACGTGGGCGGCAGCTTCCAGGCCTGGGGCGGCAGGCATGAGGTACTGCTGGGCATGAATGCCTCGCGCGCCGTCACCGACGATCATGCGGCCTCGACCTCGCCCGGCCTGCCCTTCGACGTCTTCCATCCGAACAATACGCTGCTTGCCCGTCCCCCGCATCCGACCTGGGACTCGCTGCCGCACCTGAACGAGCAGCA
Source organism: Janthinobacterium sp. GW823-FHT06H09 (assembly GCF_058794735.1). Lineage (NCBI taxonomy): Bacteria > Pseudomonadati > Pseudomonadota > Betaproteobacteria > Burkholderiales > Oxalobacteraceae > Janthinobacterium > Janthinobacterium sp. GW823-FHT06H09. The sequence goes on from NZ_JBXAHC010000009.1 coordinate 99,364, forward strand.
CTACGGCGCCTACGCCAGCACGCGCTGGGAACTGCGGCCTGACCTGCATCTGCTGCTGGGCGGCCGCCTGAGCTGGTTCGACAAGCAGACCACGGGCAAGCTGGCGACCGACCCCGTCAGCCGTTACAAGGAAAGCCGCGAATTCACGCCGTACGCGGGCCTGGTGCTCGACCTCGACAAGCGCTGGTCCGTGTACGGCAGCTACGCCAGCATCTTCCAGCCGCAGAGCCTGTACTACACCCTGGGCGGACAACCGTTGAAACCCGTCGTCGGCGACACCTATGAAGCGGGCGTGAAGGGCGAGCTGTACGACGGCCGCCTGAACGTGGCGCTGGCCGCTTTCCGCATCGACAAGCGCGACACGGCCGTGTACGACGAGGCCAGCAACGACGATTGCCTGAAGTGGGACGTCACGGGCAGCTGCTACCGCAATGGCCGCCCCATCCGCAGCACGGGCATCGACGCGGACGCCAGCGGCGAAGTGCTGCCGGGCTGGCAGCTGTCGTCCGGCTACACCTACAATATCGCGCGCGGCGAAGGCGACGAAACGCCGCCCACCGTCACGCCCAAGCACATGCTGCGCGTATCGACCAGCTACCGCCTGCCCGGCGCCTGGAACCACTGGACGGTGGGCGGCGGCGTCTCGGCGCAAAGCGGTTATGTCTACCGGGCCGATGACAATCCCGACGTGCGTTTCCGCAATGGCGGACGCGCGGTGTGGGACGCGCGCGCCGCGTATATTTTCAACCGCCACTGGAGCGCCAGCCTCAGCATCGCCAATGTAACGGACAAGACCTACTGGGCCGCCACGGGCGAATTGCGCCGTGGTAATTACTTCGGCGAACCGCGCAACATCATCCTCACCGTGCGCTACACGCCGGCGCTGTAAGCGCCCGCGCAGCCAGCATCGCGCGCCACGGCCGCCCCCAGTACCGGGCGGCCGTGCGCGTTTACAACATCGCACTCTTGCATGTCTCACAACCCCGCACTATAATAAGAATAGTTCTCATTCACATTTGGACTCGCCAGAGTCTGCACGCAGTCGCCTGACTGCCATATGGCTGGATGACACGCTGCGCCAGCCAGGCCACACCGCCAAGCAAGCCTCCCCTACCAAAAACGCCCGCCGTCCGACGGCGGGCATGCGAGAAGAAGGATGTTTCATGGCGCGAGCAGTTTCGCTGGCCGGCATGGTGGCCGGCCCGTTTTCCCCAACCGTTGGCAATACCGCCCTGCGTCCGCTGGCCGCCGCCGTGCAGGCGGCATTGCTGGCGGCGGCCCTGGGCGCAGGCACGGCGCTGGCCGCCGATACGAGCGCCAAGCCGGAGGAAGCCACCCTGAGCGAAATCAAGGTGCAAGCCCAGCAAGACAAGGCATCGACCGAGCATACGGGTTCCTACACGACAAGGGAAATGGCCACGGCCACGCGCATGGGCCTGTCGATGCGCGAAACGCCGCAATCGATTTCCGTGGTGACGCGCCAGCGCATGGACGACATGGGCTTGAACAGCCTGGCCGAGGTGCTGGTGCAGTCGACGGGCGTGACGGTGCAGGAAAACGACAGCGAACGCACGAGCTTTTCCGCGCGCGGCTTTTCCATCGGCAATTACCAGATCGATGGCGTGGCCGTCAATTCGGGCTCCAATGCGTTGTTCGACACGGCCATCTACGACCGCATCGAAATCGTGCGCGGCGCGACGGGCCTGGTCAGCGGCAATGGCGACCCGTCGGCCACCATCAACATGCTGCACAAGCGTCCCGGCAAGGAGTTCGCCGCCTCGGCCGGCCTGACGCTGGGTTCGTGGAGCAAGGTCCGGCTCGAAGGCGACATCGGCGCGCCGCTAAATGCGGACGGCAGCATCCGCGGAAGAGTCGTGGTGGCCGGCCAGAACCGCCATTCCTACATGGACCTGTACAAGGAACGCAAGCTGGCGGGCGCCGTCATCGTCGAGGCGGACCTGACGCCGGCAACGTTGCTCACGGCCGGCATCGACTATCAAAAGAACACGCCGAAAGGCACGAGCTGGGGCACCACGCCCCTGTTCTTCGCGGACGGCACGCCGGCCAACATGCCCCGCTCGTTCAATATGGCGGCCAAGTGGAGCAGCTGGGAACGCGAGTTTCAGAACAAGTACGTCTACCTCGAGCACCGCTTCGCCAGCGACTGGAAGCTCAAGGCCGCCTACGGGCGCCTGGACAGCTCCTCGAACGGCAAGCTGTTCTACGGCGGCAGCGGCTATCCGAAACGCGACGGCAGCGGCCTGGAAGTCTGGAGCGGCGCCTTCCCCTACGAGGAAAAGCAGGACAATTTCGACCTGTCGGCCAATGGCAGCTTCCCCCTGTTCGGCCGCCGGCACGACCTGGTGCTGGGCGTGAACGGCTGGAAGCGAAAGGGCACGACGAATGAAACCTTGCTGCCCGATCCGCTGCCGTTCGCCACCACCATCCCCGACTTCCGCAACTGGACGGGCGACGTGCCCGAGCCGGCGCTCACGCGCACGGGCGCGCGCGACGTCGCCACCACCAAACAGTCGGGCGCCTTCATCGCCACGCGCATCAACGTCGCCGACAGCGTCAAGGTGCTGGCCGGCGCGCGCGTGTCGAAGTGGGAAACGTATAACGACCGTTACGACACCGGGGGCCGTTTTGTGAAGCGCAGCTCCGCGTATAAAACGGACGATGTCGTCACGCCGTATGCGGGCCTGGTGCTCGACGTGAGCAAGAGCACGTCGCTGTACGCCAGCTATACCGACCTGTTCAAGCCGCAAAACCTGAAGGACAAGAACAACGCCTTCCTCGACCCGATCACGGGCAGCAACGTGGAAGCGGGCGTGAAGAGCGAATTCCTCGACGGCGCCGTCAATGCCTCGTTCGCCGTGTATGAAGCGAAGCAGGACAATCTGGGCGAGGAAGACAAGTCGGTGCCGCCGACCTTCGTGCTGCCGGATGGCAGCCGTCCGTATATATCGACGGGCAAGGGCACGAAAAGCAAAGGTTACGAAGCAGAAGTGTCGGGCAGCCCCTTGCGCGGCTGGCAGCTGTTCGCAGGCTACACGCACAGCAGCTCGAAGACGGGCAAGGGCGTGGTGACCAACACCATCCAGCCGACCAACATGCTGCGCGTCTCGACCACCTACCGCCTGCCGGGCGAGCTGCAAAATCTCACCATCGGCGGCGGCTTGAACTGGCAGAGCGAGATCTGGACGATGGCCACCCTGCCGAACAAGAGCAAGATCCGCGTCAGCCAGGGCAGCTACGTGCTGGCCAACCTGATGGCGCGCTACCAGATCAGCCCGAAACTGTCGGCCAGCCTGAACGTCAACAACCTGTTCGACAAGACGTATTTCCGCCGCGTGGGCTTCTATAACGGCGGCTATTACGGCGAGCCGCGCAACGTGGCGCTGAACCTGCGCTACCAGTACTGATGCAGCGCCGGCCGCTTTTTCCACTCACATAACAAGATAAGCAAGATAAGGGATACACCATGCACATCGCTTCCATCGCGCGCCCCGGCGCCCTCGCCACCGCCCTGCTGGGCGCGGCCCTCGCCTGCGGCAGCGCCAGCGCGCACCAGATCTGGCTGCAGCAGGACGGCAAGGCGGCCAGCGTGTACTTCGGCGAATTCGGCGACAACCTGCGCGAAGCGTCGCCCGGTCTGCTGGACAAGTTCAGCATCAAGAACGTGACGTGGCTGTCGGCCAAGGGCGCGCAGCCGCTGCAGGCGAGCAAGACGGCGGGCGCCTTCCTCCTCAATGGCAAGGTGGGCGCCGGCGAAAGTATCATCGTCGAGGAAAACGCCTACCCGTCATGGGAAGAGAAAAAGGATGGCAAGACCACGCGCACCGTGTGGGTGCCGGCCGCGCGCCTGATCGCCGACGGCAAGGCGCAAGCACCCGCGCTGACCCTGGACCTGGTGCCGACCGGCACGCCGGGCCAGTTCCAGGTCAGCTACCAGGGCAAGCCGCTGGCGCAGGCCAAGGTCAACGCCGTGGTGCAGTCGGGCTGGGGCAAGGAAGCGTGGAGCGATGCGCAAGGCCTGGTCAGCTTCCCGCTGCCATGGCAAGGCACGTATGTGCTGGAAGTGCAGCACACGGACAAGACGGCCGGACAGCGCGGCGCGCAAGCGTATGACAAGGCCATGTTCGTGACCACCCTGAGCCTGGTGCAGCCGCAAGGCGTGACGCCGCTGCCGGCCGGCCCAGCCCAGCCGCCGAGCAAGGATCACGACTGACCATGCAAGCGCCTGCCATCATTAAAATGCCGCGCCTGCGGCTCTCCGCCGGGGTCGTGTACCGCCTCGGCGTGGCGTCGCGCAGCGTGGCCGCCATCGCTGGCGGCTACGTGCTGGCCGCACTGGTCACCATGCTGCTGTCGGTGAGCCTGCCCATGGCCCGTTCCGAAGCCGTCATGACGGCCACCCTGCTGTCGTTTGCCATCTACACCTGCGCCGTGATGTGGGTCTTCGCCACGCGCAGCGCCCTGCGCGCGTGGCTGGGTCTCCTGATTCCGGCCGCCGTCATCGCCGCCATCCTGCAGTCGATGGGCGCACTATCCTGGAGTCTCGCATGAAAGAAGGTTTCCGCCAGTCGATGGCATGGCTGCACACCTGGTCCGGCCTGCTCGTCTGCTGGATCTTGCTGCTGGTGTTTTGCGCCGGCACCGCCAGCTACTACCGCAATGAAATCACCTTGTGGATGCAGCCCGAGCTGCACGGCGCCGCCGCCAGTCAGGTGAGCACCGAGGAAGCGGCCAAGGTCGCGCAGCAGGCGATGGAAGAACGGGCCAAAGGCGCCACGCGCTGGTTCATCAGCTTGCCCGGCGAGCGCAGCCCCGCCACGCAGCTGGGCTGGAGCAAGCCGTCGCAACCAGGCGAAAAGAAACGCGGACGGCGCGGCAATTTTCATAGCGAAAAAGCCGACCCGGCCACGGGCCAGGTGCTATCGAAGCCGCGCGAGACGCGCGGCGGCGAATTCCTCTACCGCCTGCATTTCGACCTGCACTACATGTCGGCCATCTGGGGCCGCTGGATCGTGGGTTTCTGCGCCATGTTCATGTTCGTCTCCATCATCAGCGGCATCGTCACGCACAAGCGCATCTTCAAGGACTTGTTTACCTTCCGGCCGAAAAAGGGCCAGCGCTCATGGCTCGACGCGCATAACGTGACGGCCGTGCTGGCCCTGCCCTACCACATCATGATCACCTACACGGGCCTGGTCACCTTGATGTTCCTGTACATGCCGTCCGGCGTCACGGCCGCCTACAAAGGCGACCAGGACGCCTTCTTCGCCGAAGCCTTCCCGGGCCGCTCGGGCGACAGCAAGCCGGCCGGCGTGGCCGCGCCGATGACGCCGCTCGCGCCCCTCGTGCGCCAGGCGGAACAGCAGTGGGGCGGCAAGGTCGAGCGCATCTCCGTCAACCATCCGGGCGACGCCAACGCCACCATCACGCTGACGCGCGCCGGCGGACGCGACATGTCGTCGAAGCAGCCGTCGATGGAATTCGACGGCGTGTCCGGCAAGCTGCTGTCGACCGACGGCGAGGCGCAGCCGGGCGCCGCCGCCACGCAAGGCGTGATGGTCGGCCTGCACGTCGCGCATTTCGGCGGCCCGCTGCTGCGCGCCCTGTTCTTCCTCTCCGGCCTGGCCGGCTGCGCCATGGTCGCCACGGGCGCCCTGCTGTGGGCCGTCAAGACGCGCCAGAAGCAGGCCAAGGCGCTGGCCGCCGGCAAGCGCGCCAGCTTCGGCCTGCGCCTGGTCGAAGCGCTCAACATCGGCGCCATCGCCGGCATCCCGATCGCCTTCGGCGCCTACTTCTGGGCCAACCGCCTGCTGCCGGCGGCGATGGAGGAGCGCTCGAAAGAGGAAATCGCCTGCTTCTTCGGCGCCTGGGCCCTGGCCGCCATCATCGCCCAGCTGCGCCCGTCGCGCGCCATGTGGCGCCTGCAGCTGGCCGCCGGCGCCTTCCTGCTCGCGGCGCTGCCCGTGCTGAACGTCTTCACCACCCATTCGCACCTGGGCGTGACCCTGTTCCTGGGGCGCGGCCCCGTGGCGGTGGCCGCCTTCGACCTGGTGGTGCTGGTGCTGGGCCTGGGCCTCGCGTATGCGGCGTTCAAATTGAAACCGCTGCCCGTGAAAGCCTCCAAACCAGCACCGGCCAAGCCGGCGCCGACGACGATGGAGGCCGCGTGATGGAACTGTTAGCCAATTTCCTCGTCTTCGCGCTGTGCTATGCGGGCCTGTCTTCGCTGTGCCTGGCCATGGACCGCCACTACGCCGACCTGCACGGGCGCGGCGCCGAACCGCCCGCCCCGCTGCGCCGCCGCCTGCAGTGGACGGGCTGGCTGGCGCTGGCGGCCGGCCTGGCCTGGGCCATGCACATCGCCGGCGGCGGCTATGGCCTCGTCTACTGGGTCGGCAGCCTGACGGGCTGCGGCTTGCTGCTGATCTGGCTGCTGCCGTATGCGCCGCGCCAGGCCATGCGCCTGGCGCGCGTCATCGGCGGCGCGGCCGTGCTGGCCGCCGTGCTGCTGGCGGCGCTGTCCGTCAGGCCGGGCTAGGCGACTTGAGCAGCGCCTCGATGCCCTCGGGCGCCATGGCGCGGCCGAGAAAATAGCCGAACGCCTCGTCGCAGCCCATCTCGGCCAGCAGTTCCAGCTGCTCGCCGCTTTCCACGCCGCCGGCGATGGTGCGCAGTCCGAGCGTGCGCGCCATCGCCACGATGGCGCGCACCATGGCGCCATCGCCGCCCGGCTTGTCCAGGTCGTCGATGAAACACTTTTCGATCTTCACGGCATCCGTGGGAAAGCGTTTCAGGTAAGTGAGCGAAGCGTCGCCCGTGCCGAAATCGCTGATGGCAATCGCCATGCCCAGCTGGCGGAACTGGCGCAGTATCAGCTCGCAGTTCTGGTTGCTGTCGATCAAGATGCCGGCGGCGATTTCCAGTTCGATGCAATGGCCAGGCACCCCGGCCGCCTGCAGCGCGGCGGCGAAATTGCGCGCGATATCGCGCTGGTAGAACTGGCGCGCCGACAGGCTGACGGACACCGTCAGCATCTGCCCCTGCGCAATCCAGCCGCGCGCCTGCTCCACGGCCGTGGCCAGCACCCAGGCGCCCACCGGCAGGATCAAGGCACTTTCCTCCAGCACCGGCAAGAAGTCGAGCGGCATCATCAAGCCCAGTTCCGGGTGCTTCCAGCGCAGCAGCGCCTTCACGCCCGTGATCCTGCGCGTCTTCAAGTCCATGCGCGGCTGGTAGAACAGGGCGAATTCATCGCGTTCGAGCGCGTGGCGCAGGGCCGTCTCGAGGATGGTGCGCGAATACGACTGCGTCTGCATGCGCGGCGCATAGCGCTGGCAAGTACCGGGTGCGTGGCGCTTGGCCGCATACATGGCCAGGTCGGCCTTTTCGATCAGCGCATTGACGTCGTCGTCGTCGTCCGGATACAGGGCCACGCCCACGCTGGCCGCCACCGACAGGCTGTACTCGCCGATGACGAAGGGCGCGGCGATGGCGGCGACGATCTTTTCGGCCACCCGTTCGGCATCGTGCGCCGTGCGCAGTTCCGTCAGCAGGATGATGAATTCGTCGCCGCCCTGGCGCGCCACCGTATCGACCTTGCGCACGCACTGCTGCACCCGGCGCGCGAACTCCGTCAGCACCTGGTCGCCCACGTCGTGCCCCAGGCTGTCGTTGATGGATTTGAAACGGTCGATGTCGACGAACAGCACGGCCAGCAAACCCTGGTGGCGGCGCGCGTAGGCGATGCCGTGCTCGAAGCGGATCTGGAAATGCAGGCGGTTCGGCAGTCCCGTCAAGCCATCGTGGTGGGCGATGAATTCCAGCTGCTGCTCGGCGCGCCTGCGGGCCGACACATCGTGCAGCAGCAGCACCGCGCCGCCCTGCGCCAGCGGCGCGCAGCTGTACTGCACGTCGATGCGCTTGCCGTCGAGATGGCGCAGCAGCACGGCGCCGCGCGCCACTTCCAGCACCTCCTGCCGCGCCACGCAGTCGCGCACCTGGCGCGCCGCATCGATGGGCGTGCCGTCATGGAACAGCGGCAGCAGCCCGGTCACGGGCTGGCCCAGGCCAGCGTCGCCCAGCAGCCCGCCCATGGCGCTGGCGCGGGGATTCAGATACTGCACCACGCCGTCGTGGTCGGTGCCGATGACGGCCGCCGGCAAGGCGTGCAACAGCGCCAGCGCCTCCGCCATGCGCCGCGCCTGCGCCGCCTGCAGCACCGCGCCGGTCGCATGACGCATGCGCCACGTGCGCGCCGCGCGCCACTGGCAGGCCAGCAGCACGGCGAGCACCATGGTCAGGGTCAGGCACAGCGCCAGCAGCAGCGCCGTCATGCGTCACCCGGCAGGCGGAACGTAGGGAACATGGTTTTCCTTTGCAACGCGCGCCATGCGGCCGGGCGCAGATACATGCTGAAAGGAAATAGTATAAGAATTTTGGCGCGATATTTGCCTGATCGGGTGCCGCTTGACTGGCATCAAGCGGCGCAGGGCACGCCGGCTTCAGGCCAGCGACAGCTTTCGCGCCAGGGCGGCGCCCACCGATGCGGCCACGCCGGGCGTGCCGTGCAGCTTGAAGATGCTGACGGCGTCGGCCAGGCTGGCCGCCTGCTGCTGCAGCGCGTCCGCTGCGGCGGCGGCCTGCTCCACCAGGGCCGCGTTCTGCTGCGTCACGCCATCCATCTGGCTGATGGCGATGCTGATCTGTTCGATGCCGTCGCGCTGTTCCACGCTGGCCACGGCGATCTCGCCGATGATGGCGTTCACGCGCTGCACGCTGCTCACCACCTCATCCATCGTGCGCCCGGCCTGGCCGGCCAGCACGCTGCCCTCTTCCACCGTGCGCACGGATTCGCCGATCAGCTGCTTGATTTCCATGGCCGCCGCGGCCGAGCGGTGGGCCAGGCTGCGCACTTCGCTGGCCACGACGGCGAAACCGCGTCCCTGCTCGCCCGCGCGCGCCGCTTCCACGGCCGCATTCAGGGCCAGGATATTCGTCTGGAAGGCGATGCCGTCGATGACGCCGATGATGTCGACGATGCGCTTCGAGGAGGCATTGATATGGTTCATGGTCTGCACCACCTGCGCCACTGCCGCGCCGCCGCGCTGCGCCACGTCGGACGCGCCGCCGGCCAGCTGGCGCGCCTGGTCGGCGTTGTCGTTATTCTGCCGCACGGTGGTGGTCAGCTCGATCATCGAGGCGGCCGTTTCTTCCAGCGAACTGGCTTGTTCTTCCGTACGCGACGACAAGTCCATATTGCCGCTGGCAATTTCACCGGACGCTAGGGCGATGGCGTCCGTGCCGACGCGCACCCTGCCGACGATGGCGGCCAGGTTGCCGCTCATCGCTTTCAGCGCACGCAGCAGGTCGCCGATTTCATCGCGGCTGCCGCCGGCCACCACGGCGCGCAGGTCGCCGGCCGCCACTTGCTGGGCGATGCCGACGGCCGCGCCCAGCGGCACCGTGATGCTGCGGATCAGCCACCACACGGTGACGCTGCCGACAACGAGCGTCACCAGCACGGTGACGAGCATGGCGATGCTGGCGCTGCGGTGCGCGGCGTCATCCTGCTCCTTCATCTGCGCCATCAGGCCGTGCGACTGCTTGCCGATGGCCGCGACGATGGCGTCGATCTGCCGCGTCGGTTCGCGGTCCATGCCCTTGACCAGCGCATCGACCGTCTGGGCGCTGTCGGCGCGCGCGCCATCAAATTTTTGCAGCGCCGCCAGATAGCTCACGCCCAGCGCATCGTGCGCCTGCAGCGCACGCTCGACGGGCGCCGTATCGAGTTTCAATGCCTCCATCATGGCCTGCAGGCCTTTCAATTCCTTGCGCGTCTGCGCGCCGCTGGCGACGAACGCTTCGCGGTAGCGCTGGAAGGCGGCCGCGTCGCCGCCGCGCAGCAGGATGTTTTTCCATTCCTGCACCTGGATCTTGAATTCCACCTGCGCGCTGCGCGCCGCATCGACGGCTTCCGTCAGTGCCACGGAGCGCTGCATGGCTTCGTTGCTGCGCGCGCTGGCCGCGTCGAGCGCGCTCCAGCCGCGTGCGCCGACGAACACCAGCGCAAGAAAGAAGAAGGCGCCCAGCAGACCCAGGCGGACGGAGATTTTCAGATTCGCGAGTTGCATATGTTTCTCCCGGCGGCAAGAACAGGATGGCAACAAAGGCGTCGCCAAATCTATCCAATTCCCACCAAACAGGGAAATCATGCGGCCCGCCCCGCGAAAAACCAAGCGGCGCTTTCGCTAGAGAAACACTTTCAACATAGAAACAACAAATTACACGGGAAGATTGACTGTCTGGCCATATTCCCGCCGACGCAGCATGGCCGGGCCGGCAATCTTGCCGGCCCCGTCAGCGCGTTGCCGCCGCCGCCCCCGCGAATTCTTCGCGCAACAGCGGATACAAACGCCGGTAGCGCGCCAGGCGCTCGTCCAGCACACCGGAGGCCTGCGGCGCCACCGTTTCCTGCACGGCAGGGCGCGTGCACACTTGCGCAGGCGGCAAGCCCGTCGCCGCCATCTGCGCCAGGCGCGCCGCGCCCAGGGTGCCGCCGGCCACGCCGTGATCGTGGCGCAGCACGTGCAAGCCCGAGGCATTTGCGCACAGCTGGGCCCAGAAGCGGCTGCGCGAGCCGCCGCCGACGAACGACGCTTCCTTCAGATGCGTGCCGGCGCTGCGCAGGGCCGCATTGCCGTCGGCCATGGCAAAGGCCACGCCTTCCATCACGCTGTAGGCCAGTTCCGCGCGCCCGTGTTCCGTCGACAATCCGAAAAACACGCCGCGCGCGGAAGCGTCGTTGTGCGGCGTGCGCTCACCGCTCAAATACGGCAGGAAGACGGGGGCCGTGCGCGCCTCGACGTTTTCCGCCAGCGTCACCAATTCGCCGATGTCGTTCGACTGCGTCAGCCGCGCCACCCAACTGAGGCTGGATGCGGCGCTGAGGATCACGCTCATCTGGTGCCAGCGCTCGGGCAGGCAATGGCAGAACGCGTGCACGCCCTGGCCCGGATTAGGCGCAAAGCCGTCGCTGCCGGCGAACAGCACGCCCGAGGTCCCCAGCGACAGCAGGCCGGCGCCCGGCTCCACCACGCCCAGGCCGACAGCCGCCGCGGCGTTGTCGCCCGCGCCGCCAGCCAGCACGACCGCGTGCGCAATGCCCCATTCCTGGCACAGCGAGGGCCGCACCTGCGCGGCGGCATGGCTGCCTTCGACCAGGCGCGGCATGTGCTCACGCGTGAGGCCCGTGGCGGCCAGCATGCGCTCGGACCAGTCGCGTTTGGCCACGTCCAGCCACAGGGTGCCGGAAGCGTCGGACATGTCGGACACATACTCGCCCGTCAGGCGCAGGGCCACGTAATCCTTGGGCAGCAGGACCTTGGCCGTGGCGCGGAACAGCGATGGCTCGTACTTTTGCAGCCACAGCAGCTTGGGCGCCGTGAAACCGGGCATGGCCTGGTTGCCCGTGATGGCGCGCGACTCGGGCACCAGCGCCTCGAGTTCCACGCATTCGGCAAAGGCGCGCGTGTCGTTCCACAGCATGGCCGCGCGCAGCACGTGCTGCTGCTTGTCGAGCAGGGTGGCGCCATGCATCTGGCCCGACAGGGCGATGCCGCGCAAGCCGGAAAACGCCACCGGCTGCGCGGCGCGGATGGCGGCGATCACGTCCAGCGTGGCATGCCACCAGTCTTCGGGATTCTGTTCCGACCAGCCGGGATGGGGGCTGGAGACGCGCAGGGTCACGCCGCTGCTGGCAAGGATGGTCTGCGCGTCATCGGTGAGGATGGCCTTGACTTCGGAAGTGCCGATATCGATACCGAGATAAGTCATTTGATTCCAAAAGAGAGTTAAGAATGGCCGTCGCCGGACGGCTCGGGCATGTTCATCAGCAGGCAGGAGCGGAACTTCGACGGCGACATCTGCTTGTGCGCCAAAAACTGGCGGTTGAAATTGGAAAGGTTGTTGAATCCCGTGCGGTAGCAGATATCGGTGACCTTCATGTCCGTGTTCATCAGCAGCTCGCAGGCCAGCGCGATGCGCTCCTGGTTCACGTATTGAATGAACGAGGTGCCCGTATGCTTGCGGAAGAAACGCGTGAATTTCAAGGTGTTCATCTCCGCCACGTCGGCCACGTCCTGCTCGCAAAAATCGAGCGTGATGTTCTGCTTGATGTAGGCGAGCACCAGGTTGATGGTCGACGACATGTAGCGGCCTGCCTGCGCCAGATAGGTCACGCTGGCCAGGGGCCGCCGCTCGCGGCACTCGCACAGCTCGCCGAACAAACGCGTAAACAGTTCGACCCGGCGCAAGCCCTGCGCCGTCGTCAATTCCTTCATCAGCGGCACCAGGCGCAGCCCCAGCGCATCGGGAAATTGCAAGCCCCTGGCGGCCTCGCCCAGCAGGCTTTTCAGGGGCGCCATTTCCGGGAACAGCAGCGCGCAACGTTCGATGAAATCGCTGGAAAACTGCAGCACCAAATCGCGCTCGGGCAGCACCACGCCTTCCGGCAGTTCGCTGACCCAGTTATGCGGCAGGTTCGGCCCTGTCAGGATCAGATTGCCCGCCCCGTAACTGCCGATATGGTCGCCGATAAAAAATTTGCCGTTCGATGTGATGATGAAGTGCAGTTCGTACTCGGGATGAAAATGCCATTTCGCCACGGTGTGCGGAAAGCCGTGCGCCCACGCGCGAAACGATTCGTGGATCGGTTTGTGGATCAGTTCCAGGTCAGGCGTCACGGCAGTTCCCTTGCGCGGTCTCGTTGCCAGCTATTCTAACCACTTACCTGAGTACCGACCGCCACGGCCAGCCCGCTGTCGGCGTCGAACAGGTGCATGTGCTCCTCGTCGAAGGCCAGCGCCAGGGTCTGCCCCACCTGCGCCGCACTGTTGGCCGCATTCGCCGGCAGCAGGGCGGACAGGCTCAAGGCGCCGCACTGGAAGCTGATCAGCGCTTCGGCCCCCAGCAGCTCGACCAGGTCGATCACGCACGCCAGGTCATGCGTGCCTGACGGCTCCCGCGTTTGTGCCTGCGCTTGCGCCGCGCGCAAGTGGTTCGGGCGCAGGCCGAAGACCACGCGCGCCCCCGCCTGCAGCGCCGCGAAGCGGGGCGACGTCAATGGCCAGCGGTAGCCGGCGCACACGAGCACCGTTTGCCCGCCGTCTTTTTCGACGACGCCGTCGATGAAGTTCATGGCCGGCGTGCCGATGAAGCCAGCCGCGAACAGGGTGCGCGGATGGTTGTACAGTTCCGCCGGCGTGCCGATCTGCTCGATATGCCCGCCCTTCATCAGCACCACCCGGTCGGCCAGAGTCATAGCCTCGAGCTGGTCGTGCGTGACGTACAGGGTGGTGGTGCGCAGGCGACGGTGCAATCGCTTGATGTCGGCGCGCAGCTGCGCGCGCAGCTTGGCATCCAGATTCGACAGCGGTTCGTCGAACAGGAACACCTGCGGCGTCTTGATCATGGCGCGCGCGATGGCCGTGCGCTGCTGCTGGCCGCCCGACATGGCGCGCGGCTTGCGTTCCAGCAGGCTGTCCAGGCTGAGGATGGCCGCCACCTCGCGCACGCGGCGCTCGATCTCGTCATTCGGCACCTTCAGGCGGCGCAGGCCGAAGGCGATATTGTCGTACACCGTCATGTGCGGATACAGCGCGTAGTTCTGGAACACCATCGCCACGTTGCGCGCGCGGGGCGGCAAATCGTTGACGATGGCGCCGCCGATGTGCAGCTCGCCGCCGCTGATGTCTTCCAGGCCCGCGATCATGCGCAGCAGAGTCGACTTGCCGCAGCCCGAAGGCCCCAGCAGGACGATGAATTCGCCGTCGGCGATCTCCAGGTCGAACGGCTGCAGCACGGCCGTCTTCTGGTCATAGGTCTTGTGCAGCTGCCTGCAGGCGATATTTGCCATGATCAGTCTCCTGCCAGTTCGATTTGTATCTTGACGTCGCGCGGATGGCCCTGGGCCGCTTCCTCGAACGCCTGCACGCCGTCGGCAAAGCCGAAGGTGCGCGAAATGAAGGGTTTCACGTCGATCTTGCCCGAGGCGAGCAAGGCGATGGCGCGCGGGAAGATGTTCGCGTAGCGGAACACCGACTCGATGCGCACTTCCTTGGCCTGGATGGCGACGATATCGAAAGGCACCTTATCCGGCGGCATGCCGACCAGCACCAGGCAGCCGTTCGGGCACAGCAGGTCGACGATGTGGTCGTAGGCGCGCATGCTGCCGCTGGCCTCGAAGACGATGTCGGCGCCCCAGCCATCCGTCAGCACGCGCACCGTGTCGGCCAGGCTGGCCTGGCGCACGTCGACCGTGGTCACGGCCGCGTTATCGGCGAACAGGGCCAGCTTTTCCGGCACCAGGTCGGCCAGGATCACGCGCGAGCAGCCGCCCGCCAGCGCCGCCAGCGCAGTCATCGCGCCAATGGTGCCGGCACCGATGACCACCGCCACGTCGCCCGGCTTGATGGCCGCCTTCTTGGCCGCCTGCAGGCCGATGGCCAGCGGCTCGACGATGGCGCCTTCGCCGAAGCTGACGTTGTCGGGCAGCTTGAAGGTGAATGCGGCAGGATGCACGACGTACGGCGTGAGGCAGCCGTGGATGGGCGGCGTGGCCCAGAAGCGCACGGCCGGGTCGAGGTTGTACAGGCCGCGCATGGTGGCCGGCGAGTCGAACTGCGGCACGCCCGGCTCCATGCAGACGCGGTCGCCCGCTTTCAAATGCGTCACCTCATCCCCCACTTCCGCGACCACGCCGGACGCTTCGTGGCCGAGCACCATCGGCGCTTCGACGGCGAAGGGGCCGATCTTGCCATGTTTGAAGTAATGCACGTCGCTGCCGCAGATGCCGACAGTATGAATCTTGATCTTCACGTCGCGCGGGCCGACGACGAGCGGCACGTCGATGTCGCGCAAGGTGATTTTTTCCGCCTGTTCCAGTACGAGTGCTTGCATGATGAATTCCTTATTTATGTTTGAGCATGGAGTTGAGCAGCCGTCCCAGGATGCCGACGAACAGCAGCGGCGGCAGCGCCAGCAGCACGGTGGAAGCGTTCACCACGCCCCACGGCACTTCCTGGCCCATCGAGGTAAACGCCGACGCCACCACGGGCAGGGTCATGCTTTTCGACGAGGTGAGCGCCAGCGCGATCATCAGTTCATTCCAGACCAGCACGAAGCTGAAGACGATGCCGCCCATCAGGGTCTTCGAGGCCACCGGCAGGGCCACGTGCCAGAACACCTGGTAGGGGCCGTAGCCGTCGAGCGCGGCCGCTTCCTCGATCTCCTTCGGAATGCGGGCAAAGGCGGGAATCGACAGCCAGATGATGGTCGACAGGGTCACCAGCAGATACGTCACCACCATCGACAGGCGCGAGTCGTACAGGCCCAGGTCGATCCAGATCGAGATCAGCGGAATGGCGACGGCCACGGGCGGCAAAAAGCGCAGGGACAGCAGGAAGAACTGGATATCCTTCTTCGCCGGAATCGGATAGCGGGCGATCGCATATGCGGCCGGCACACCGAGCACGGCGCCGGCAAGCACGGCCACGCCGACGATGGCCACGCTGTTGCCCAGTCCCGTGAGTACCTCGGGGCTGGCCAGCACCTGCTGGTAGTTAGCCAGGGTCGGGCTGAAGAAAAAGCGCGGCACGGGCGTGACGATGTCCATCAGCTCCTTGAAGGAATTGAGCACGGCCCACAGGATGGGAAACAGCGCCACCAGGATAATCACGGTGGTGATGGCGGTGGTGGTGACGGCGCCAGCGCCGCGCGTCAGAGTCAGTTTTCCCATTTGGCGACCCGCTTCCAGAGTAAGGTGAAGATGACAGTCGTGGCCAGCATCATCAGCACGGCCATGCTCGATGCGTACGACACCTTGCCCATCAGGCCGATGCCTTGCGCATACGCGTACATGTCCAGCGTTTCGGTGGAGATGCCGGGGCCGCCCTTGGTCATCACGTAGATCAGGTCGAATGAGCGCAGCGACTCGACCATCTTGATGAACACGAGGCTCATGATCGGTACCTTCAGCATCGGCAGCGCGATGTAGGCATATACCTGCAGCGTGCTGGCGTAATCGAGGCGCGCCGCTTCCAGCGGTTCGGCGGGCAGGGTTTCGAGCAGCTTCAGGATGACGGCGCCGAAGAACAGCCCCCACTGCCAGATATCGACCAGCGCCACCGCATACAGGGCCGTGGCGGGGTCCGACAGCAGCGCCGTGCCGCCCATGCCCACGCATTCGAGCAGCCAGTTGAGGATGCCCATCAGCGGCGAATACATGAACTTCCAGATGAAGGCGGCCGACACGCGCGGCAGCAGCACGGGCACGATCAGCAGCAGCGCGAGAAGATCGCGCGTGCGTCCCTTGACTTTCTCGAACAGGAACACGGCCAGCAGCACGCCGACGAGCAGCGAGCCGGCCACGGTGACCACTTCCCAGATGGCCGATACCTGCACGGCATTGAGGAAGCGGCGGTCGCCGAACAGGCGGATGAAATTGGCGAAGCCGACGTAGTCGCTGTCGCTGTAGCGCAGCACGCGGTTTTGCAGGGCCAGGTTGATGGCGGCGATGCTGGGCACCAGGCCCAGTACCAGCAGGACCAGCAGCGGCAGCGTCAGGAACACGGCCGGCAGCCAGGTGTGGCGTTTTTTACGGATGGTGTGCGGCATGGTCATGGCTTTCAAACGAGAACGGACAAGCGCTGGCGTTACCCCAAAAGCAAGAGCTGGGGTCAGACCCGTCGGGTCTGACCCCTGGTTTTAGCTGGTGGAGTCGTTGGCGATATGGGCTTATTTACGCTTGCTGGCCCGCTGCATCACTTCCGTCGCGTACTCGTTGGCCTCATCGAGCGCGCTCTGCACGTCGCCGCGCGTGCCCGTAAACACTTCTTCCAGCACGACGCCCAGGTTGTCGCCGATGTCCGGCCACTCGGGGCTAGGCCAGATGGTGACGCGCGAGACGGGCGTGGTGTCCGTCAGGCCCGCCTGGATCTGCGGCTTGACGTGCTTGCGGAAGTACTCGCTGGCGATGGTGCTGCTGCGGTTGTAGTCGCTGAAGACGTTGTCCTTCAGGCGCGCCTGTTCCTGCTCCTTGCCCGTGGCCCAGGCGATGAACTTGCCGGCCGCCTGGCGCGTGCATTCATCCTTCGCGCCCGTGGCGGAGATGGCCAGGCCATGGCCATACGCGGCCGATGGCAGCGGCGATGGCGGGCGCACATAGCCCACCTTGTCGACCACCGAGGATTTTTTCGGGTCTTCCATCCAGTCGGCGAACGGCGTCGATTCGACCATGAACGCCACCTTGCCCGACCTGAATGCTTCGAGCGCATTGCTCCAGTCGTAGGTGGCGCCGCCCGGCGGCGAATACTTGAACAGTTCGCGGTACAGGGTGGTGGCCTTCACGGCCTGCGGCGAATTGAAGGCCGGCACGCCATTGTTTTCCCACTTGCCGCCGGCGGCCAGCATGAACGGCGCCCAGCGCCACACATTCATGCCCGAGCCGCGCTGGCCGCGCGCCGCCCAGCCGTACACGTTCGGCGGGTTGTTGAGTTTTTTCACGGCGGCGACCAGTTCGTCGAGCGTCTTCGGCACGGCGATGCCGGCCTTTTCCAGCAGGTCGCGGCGGTAGAACAGGAAGTCGCTGCCGCCGATCAGGGGCGCGAAATACGCCACGCCCTTGTACGAGGCGACGGCGCGGCGGCCCGGCAGGAAGTCGTCGTAGTCGGCGTCCTTGGGCAGGTATTTGAGCAGGGGAACGACCCAGCCGGCCGTGGCGAATTCGGCCACGTTGGCTTCGTCGATGTAATAGATCTGGTAGGAGCCGGCCTTGGTGGAAGCGTCGAGGCGGGCTTTCGAGCGGCGATCGTTTTCGCCGAAATAGCTGATCTGCACCTTGGTGCCGTTTTTCTTTTCATACTCGGCCAGGGTCTTTTCCATCACAGTCAGGCCCAGGCTTTTTTGCGCCAGCACCTTGAGGACGGGCACCGAGCAGCTTTGCGCCGATGCCGCCGGCATCGATGCACAGGCGGCGGACATGACGCCGCCCCATGCAATAGCAGTAACGATTTTCATCACGAGTCTCCAGTTTTTATAGTCCGGCGGTTTTCCACCGGTATGCCAACTATAAAAACAAAGCCCGCGCGCCACCACTACAAAAGACGCGGCTTTCTAAATACTTTTTTTCACTTTTCCGATACGGATTTGCCGCGTCAATCCAAACGAAAATCGCGGCGGTAGACATTCGTATCCTTGCCGTCCGGCTGGCGGCGCGTAAAGCGCTCGAAGCGCAGCCCCAGCTTGTTGAGCAGATTGATCGACGCCTGGTTCTGCAGCGACGTGATGCCGTACAGGGTGGGCAGGCGCAGCACGTGCTGCGCATGCCGCACGATGGCCGCCGTCGCCTCCCAGGCATAGCCCTGGCCCCAGTAGGCGGGACGCATGGCGTAGCCGATATCGGGGCCGGGCAGGCTGTCGCGGCGCACCAGGCCGGCCATGCCCACGGGCGCGCCATCGCTGCGGCGCTCGACGATGTACAGCGAATAGCCATGGTCGCGGAACTGCGCCATCGGTCCCGACTCCAGCGCGGCGCGGGCCGCTTCCAGCGTGTCGATGTTGCGCTGGCCGATGTTGGCGATCCACGACGGGTCGTTGACCAGCTCCATGTAGAAGGCCGCATCGTCCAGGGTGGCGGTGCGCAGACGCAGACGGGGCGTCTCGATGACGGTAATCGGCTCTGTCATGGCGCCGCTCATGCCGGCCACTGCATCGGGTCGGTCAGCAGCTGGTACATCACGTAGGCGTCGACATAGCCGAGCTGCGCGTGGCGGTAGGCCAGCGGCAGGGTGGCGACCACCGTGAAACCCAGCTTTTTCCACAGAGTGACGGCGGCCAGGTTGGTGCTGACGACGAAGTTGAACTGCATCGCCAGGTAGCCCGCGCGGCGCGCCTCTTCCATGCAGTGCACGCCCATCAGGCGGCCCACGCCCACGCCTTGCGCGGCGGGATCGACCATGAACGAGGCATTGGCCACGTGCGATCCATGGCCCGGCTGGTTCGCCACCAGCTTGTACATGCCCAGCAGGCGCTCGCTGCCCATCACGGCGACGAAGCTTTGCACGCCGGGACCGAACCAGTAGGCGTGGCACTCTTCGCGCGTGGTCCCGGCGGGGAAGGTATAGGTGTCGCCGCCGGCGACCAGGGTCTGGAAGATGGCCCACATGGCGTCGAAATCGCCTTCATTGGCCGGACGGATATCAATTTCTTTCAAGGCGGTGCTCCCGATAACAAGTGATGGCCGATTGTATCAGCGCCCCAGGCGGAAGTTCACACTCTCGGGCCGCCCCGGCAGATGCAGGCGTGATTGCGCGCGCGGTGCCTCGCTGACGACTTTCCCGCGGCGCAGCACCAGGCGCCGCGCCGCGCGCAGGCGCAGCGCTTCCACCGTGGAGCCGCAATCGAGGATCAGCAAGTCCGCGTGGCAGCCGGGCGCGATGCCGTAGCCGTCCAGGCCCAGGATGCGCGCCGGCGTCTCGGTGACTGCCAGGAAGCACTCGTGCATCGCCTGCTGGCCCGTCATCTGCGCCACGTGCAGTCCCATGTGCGCCACTTCCAGCATGTCGCCGGAACCGAGGCTGTACCACGGGTCCATCACGCAGTCGTGGCCGAAGGCGACGGGAATGCCGGCGGCCAGCATCTCGGGCACGCGCGTCATGCCGCGCCGCTTCGGATACGTGTCGTGACGCGCCTGCAGGGTGATGTTGATGAGGGGGTTGGCGATGGCCGCCACGCCCGCCTCGCGGATCAGGGGCAGCAGTTTGCTCACATAATAATTGTCCATCGAATGCATGGACGTCAGGTGCGAGCCCGTCACCCTGCCCTGCAGCCCCAAGCGCTGGCTGTGGAAGGCCAGGGTTTCGATGTGGCGCGACAGCGGGTCGTCCGATTCGTCGCAATGCATGTCGACCATCAGGCCACGCTCGCAGGCGAATTCGCACAGCAGGCGCACGGATTCCGCGCCGTCGGCCATGGTGCGCTCGAAATGCGGGATGCCGCCCACCACGTCGACGCCCATGGCGATCGCGCGTTTTAGATTATCGAAGGCGCCGGGACTGCGCAGGATGCCGTCCTGCGGAAAGGCCACCAGCTGCAAATCGAGATACGGCGCCACTTGCCGCTTGACGTCGAGCAGCGCTTCGACGGCCAGCAGGCGCGGGTCGCAGATATCCACGTGCGAGCGGATCGCCAGCAGGCCGCGCGCCACGGCCCAGTCGCAATACTGCAGGGCGCGTTCGACCAGCGCGTCCTGCGTCAGTTGCGGTTTCAGCTCGCCCCACAGGGCGATGCCTTCGAGCAGGGTGCCGGAGGCGTTGACGCGCGGCAGGCCATAGCTGAGCGTGGCGTCCATGTGGAAGTGGGCGTCGACGAAGGGCGGCGTGACGAGGTCGCCGGCGGCGTCGATCTCTTGCACGCCCGTCACGGGCAAGGCGGGGCCGACGGCGGCGATGCGGCCGCCCTCGATGGCGATATCGATGGCGCGGCGCCCGTCGGGCAGGCTGGCATTGCGGATGACTAGGTCCATGCGGACACTCCTTCGGTTGACGACTGTGTCTGGTGTTTCAGTTAATGATCATTTACATATTTCTCGCGGATGTTGCAGTGCAAGAAACAAGGCACTGGCAAAAGCGTAGCCATAGATTCCTTGGCAGCGCTTTGCGCGCGCGCAAACTTCCCGCAAATGCCGCCAGGCGCATGAATAGCGCAAAACATACGGCGCACGCCCTTGAGAAAATAACTTTCAACTAACTCGAATCACCGCTAGAATATTCATATTGCGTTGCATCATAAAAAGTCTATGATCAGCTATTCAGCACGCTACCCACTTTACAAAACGCGGCCAACTCTGGTTTTCGGGATTTTGCAGAGCGTTTTGCCAGCATTTTAATCCGTACAAAGGAGTAAATATGTTTCCGCTTCCTGAACAATTTTCCAGCGCCGCCAAGTCGCAACTGGAAAGCCAGCTGCAAATCTTCAGCCTTCTGACCAGCAAAGTCTTTGAAAGCGCCGAAAAAATCATCGCCCTGAACCTGAACGCCGGCAAGGCCGCCATTTCGCAGACGGCGGAAACGGCGCAGCACCTGCTCGTTACGCAGGACCCGCGCGACTTCTTCAGCTACAGCACCAGCCAGGCGCAGCCAAGCATCGAGAGCGTGCTGGCCTACAGCCGCCAGCTGTTCGGCATCGCCTCGGGCACGCAGGCGGAATTGCTGGCCTCGGCCAAGGCCCGCCTCGATGCGGCCGCGCCAGCCGCAGCAACGGCCCCGGCTCCTGCCGCAGCCAAACCTGTCCTGGCCGTCGCGGCGCCCGCGCCCGCTGCCGCGCCTGCCGCTGCGCCTGCACCAGCACCGGCCGCGGCGCCTTCCCCCGTTGCCGCCAAGCCTGCTGAAGTAGCCAAACCTGCCGCCGCCCCGGCAGCCAAACCGGAAGCAGCGCCTGCCAAGGCGGCCGAGAAGGTTGCCGACAAGCCTGCCGCCAAAGCGGTGGAAGCCAAGCCGGCGGCCAAACCGGCAGCCAAGCCTGAAGCAGCCAAGCACGCAGCGGCACCCGCCGCCGCACCAGCGAAAGCCGCCGCGCCAGCCCCCGCCAAGCCAGCCGCGAAGTCATTTCCTTCGAGCAAACCCGCCGCCAAGCCGGCCAGCACCGCCGGCAAGACCGTGGCCAAGGCCGCCGTGCAGCACGCCGCTGCGCCAGCGGCCAAGCCGGCAGCCAAGGCAGCGCCCAAGGGCACGCCATCGAAACAGCTCGACATGCTGGGCGGCGGCAAAGGCAGCGGCCGCAAGTAAGCCGCGCGCACGGCACTGACGCAGCAAAACAACGGGCTACGGCCCGTTTTTTGCGTGCTCGTCCACAGCGCGCTTTTCCGCCTTGTTGTATCCTACGCGTACTTTTCCGTCCGCGTGCCCGTCCTTCCGCCCCGCGACACCCCATTACTCAAAACAAAAGGTAACCATGAGTTTATCGAGGCTCATCGCCGGCTTCGTGCGTCAGCATTGGCCGGCGTATGCCGCCGCCGCCGTCATGCTGACAGGCGTGGCAACACTGACCGTCTGGATCCCGCGCCGCGTGGGCGCCATCATCGACGCGCTGGCCGCACACCGCATGACGGCCGCCGAACTGTGGCTTGAGCTGCTGACTCTGCTCGCCGTCGGCGTCGTCATCTACTTCCTGCGCGTGGGCTGGCGCATCACCCTGTTCAAGGCCGCCTACCAGCTGGGCGTGATGCTGCGCACGCGCTTCTACACGCGCATGTCGCAGCAGGGCGCGTCGTTCTACCAGAACCAGCGCACGGGCGACCTGATGGCGCTGGCGACGAACGATATCGACGCCATCGAAATGGCCGCCGGCGAAGCCATGCTGGCCGGTTTCGACGGCACTTTGACCCTGCTGATGGTGCTCGGCATCATGCTGCTGGGCGTGGACTGGCGCCTGGCCTGCATCGCCCTCTTGCCCTTCCCGCTGATGGGACTGGCCTTCTGGCGCATTTCCAGCCATATCCATACGGCGTCGACGGATTCGCTGCAACGCTTTTCCGCGCTGAACGACCACGTGCAAGAGTCCTTGTCGGGCGTGCGCACCCTGCGCGCGCTGGGCCTGGAAGAGCGCAGCAGCAAGCAGTTCTCCACCCTGGCCGGCCACGCGGCCAACGCCAGCCTGACGGCGCAGCGCTGGGAAGCGGCGTATGAACCGGCCGTCGGCCTGACCCTGACGGCGGCCACGGCGCTGACCCTGGGCCTGGGCGGCTACCTCGTGTGGCAAGACCAGCTGACCATCGGCGCGCTGACGAGCTTTTCCATGTACCTGGGCCAGCTGATCTGGCCCATGTTCGCCGCCGGCTGGGTGCTGTCATTGATCGAACGGGGCCGCGCCGCCTGGCAGCGCCTGCAGCCGATGCTCGACGCGCCGCTGGCCATCGACGACCATGGCAGCATCGCCACGCTGACGCCCGGCCCCCTGCAATTGCAGGACGTCGGCTTTGCGTATGCGGGCCAGACGGCGCCGGCCCTGTCCGGCATTTCGCTGCGCTTGCAGCCGGGCCAGACCCTGGGCCTGGTCGGCCCGACGGGCAGCGGCAAGTCGACCCTGCTGCGCGTGCTGCTGCGCCAGGTCACGCCGCAATCGGGCACGGCCACGTGGAATGGGCACGCGCTGGACGCCTACACCTTGCACGCGTTGCGCGCGGCGATCAGCTGGGTGCCGCAGGAGTCCTTTTTATTCTCCGCCACCATCGCCGACAATATCGCGCTGGCCCGCCCCGGCGCCACGCACGAGGAAGTGGAGCGGGCGGCGCAGCTGGCCGACATCCACGCGGACATTTTGCAGTTCCCGGACGGTTATCAAACGCATGTGGGCGAAAAGGGCATCACCCTGTCCGGCGGCCAGCGCCAGCGCGTGGCGATTGCCCGGGCTCTCTTGGCCGACAACGGCTTGCTGCTGCTCGACGATGCGCTGTCCGCCGTCGACACGGGCACGGAAACGCGCATCCTGCAGCACCTGGAGGAATTGCGCCGCAAGCGCCCCGAGCGCAGCGCCATCATCGCCAGCCACCGCCTGAGCGCCGTCGTCAACGCGGACCTGATCCTCGTGCTGCGCGATGGCCACGTGACGGAAACGGGCAACCACGACGCGCTGATGCAGCGCGACGGCTGGTACGCCAGCCAGTGGCGCTATCAACAACTGGAGGCCAGCCTCGATGCCATCTAAGAACGACCAAGCCAACACCGCCACGCCATCCGTGCGCCGCCAGGCCGCGCAAGCCGTCGGCCTGCTGCGCCGCGCCGCCGCGCCCGACCTGCGCCATTTATACTGGGCCACGTTCTGGCTGATCCTCGCCGCCGCCCTCGAAGTCACGGGTCCCATTTTAGGCAAGGCTCTGATCGACCAGCATCTGCTGCCGCGCCACCTGGACTGGACGCGCATGTCGCTGCTGCTGGGCGGCTGCCTGCTGACGGGCTGGGTCGCTTCCGGCCTGCGCTATTTGCAGCTGGTGCGCCTGTCCGGCCTGGCCATGCGCTCGGTGCAGCGCCTGCGCGAAACCGTCTACCAGCACGTGCTGCGCCTGCCGATGAGTTTTTTCGACCGTGCCATCACGGGCCAGCTGGTCAGCCGCGTCACCAACGACACGGAAGCGGTGAAATCGCTGTACGTGCAGGTGCTGTTCGTCATCCTCGACAGCTCCATCGTCCTGGTCGGCACCATGGCCGCCATGGCCTTCCTCGACTGGCGCTTGATGCTGATCGTGCTGGCCCTGCTGCCGGCCGTGCTGCTCATCGTCTTTTTGTACCAGCGCTGGAGCGCGCCGGCCGTCACGCGCGCGCGCGCCCTGCGCAGCGAGATCAACGGCCAGATCGCCGAATCGATCGGCGGCATGAGCGTGCTGCAGGCGAATAACGCGGAAAAGCGCTTCGGCGCGCGCTTCACGGGCATCAACCAGGACCACTACACGGCGCGCATGCAGGAATTGCGCGCCAACGCCTGGCTGCTGCGCCCCGCGCTCGACATGCTCAACATCGTGCTGCTGGCCGTCGTCATCTTCAGCTTCGGCCGCCGCGACATGGGTGCCGTGGAAGTGGGCGTGCTGTATGCGTTCATCAGCTACATCGCGCGCGTGATCGAACCGCTGATCCAGATCACCATGCAGTTCAGCCAGCTGCAGCAGTCGGTGGTGGCCACGGCGCGCGTCTCGGCCCTGCTCGACGAAGCGCAGGCGCTGGAACACGCACAGGGAAGGGAGACACCGGCCCTGCGGCAGGCGAAAACGGGCAGCGACGTGCCCGCAGTCGACATCGCCCGCCTGACCTTCGCCTACGTGGAAAACCAGCCCGTGCTGCACGACCTGTCGCTGCAGATCCCGCAAGGCGCCTTCTTCGGCATCGTCGGCCACACGGGCAGCGGCAAGTCGACCCTGCTCTCCTTGCTGCTGCGCTTCTACCCCGTCACGCAGGGCAGCATCGCCATCAACGGCGTCGCCCTCGACAGCATCGACAACGAGCACTTCCGCGCCGACGTGGGCCTGGTGCCGCAAGACCCCTTCCTGCTGGCCGCCTCGGCACGCGAAAACATCGACATGGGCCGCGGCTACACGCAGCAGCAGATCGAGACGGCCGCGCGCGCCGCGCATGCGCACGACTTCATCGCGGCGCTGGAACACGGCTACGACACGCCGCTGGGCGAAGGCGGCTCGCGCCTGTCGTCGGGGCAGAAGCAGCTGATCGCGATTGCCCGCGCGCTGGCCGGCCAGCCGCGCATTTTGCTGCTCGACGAAGCGACGTCGCGCATCGATAGCCAGACGGAGCAGATCGTGCAGACGGCCCTCAACGAGTTGCGCGGCAAGGTCACCATCATCGCCATCGCCCACCGCCTGTCGACCATCCGCGAAGCGGACCGTATCATCGTGCTCAACCATGGCCGCATCACGGAAGCGGGACCGCACGAGGAACTGATGCAGATCGAAGGCGGCCTGTACCAGCGTCTCTACCTGCTGCAGCAACTGGCAATTTGATAGCCATGGGCGCCGTTGCATGGCGCCACTTTTTTTCTGTACGGCATTAAAAATGCCGTACAGACGGGAGTATATTCATCTGGCGGGCAGCGCCAACGGCCCCAACCACACTTCCGGGGGATACCATGCGCAGCAAACTGTCGATCAGGAATATCTTTGCCGCCATTTTTCTGCTCAGCCTGGCGCTCTCCGTCATCAGCCTGTGGGCGCTGTTCCGCGTGGCGGGCAAGCAGGCCGAGGCGAACCGCGTCACTGAAACGCGCTACCAGTCCTACCTGCTGGCCGACGAACTGCGGCAAAGCTCGGACGACCTGACCCGGCTGGCCCGCACCTACGTCGTCACCGGCGACGCCAGGTACGAACAGCAATACCTGGACATCCTCGACATCCGCAACGGCAAGAAGCCGCGCCCCGCCCATTACGAGCGCATCTACTGGGACTTCGTGGCGGCAGGCGTGCCCGTGCCCGCATCGACGGGGCCTGCCGTGCCGCTGGCAGAACTGATGCGCAAGGCCGGCTTCAGCGAGCAGGAATTCGCCAAGCTGCGCGAAGCGCAAGCCAATTCGGACGGCCTGGTCAAGACCGAAGTGATCGCCATGAACGCCGTCAAGGGCCGCTTCGACGACGGCAGCGGCAACTTCACCAAAACCGGGCCGCCGGACCTGGAAATGGCCCGCGCCATCATGCACGATGCCCAATACCACAGCAACAAGGCGAAGATCATGCAGCCGGTGAATGAATTCCTCACCCTGCTCGACCAGCGCACGGGCACGGCCGTGCGGACGGCGATGAGCGGCACCATGGCCGCCTACTCCGTCACGGTCGGCGTGCTGCTGGTATCCGTCATGGTCTCGCTGCTGTGCCTGTTCCTCGTGTACCGCCACATCAAGCGCAGCCTGGACCAGGCGATCGCCACGGCGCAGCTGATCGCCGGCGGCGACCTGAGCATCGACGCCGTCATCGAACGAGCCGATGAAATCGGCGTGCTGCTGCATGCGATGAACACCATTAACGCCAACCTGACGGGGCTGATCGGCGACATCCGCAGCGGCACCGGCGAAATGTCGGTGGCCACGCACGAAATCGCGCTGGGCAATGCGGACCTGTCCGCGCGCACGGAAGCGCAAGCCAGTTCCCTCGAAGAGACGGCCAGCTCGATGGAAACGCTGACGGCGACGGTGCGGCAAAACGCCAGCAACGCCGGCGAGGCGAACCAGCTGGCCGCCACCGCCTCGGCCGTCGCCGTGCAGGGCGGCGCCGTTGTCGCCCAGGTGGTCAGCACGATGGGCGCGATCAAGGAAAGCTCGAGCCAGATCGCCGACATCATCGGCGTCATTGACGGCATCGCCTTCCAGACCAACATCCTGGCCCTGAACGCGGCCGTCGAGGCGGCGCGGGCAGGCGAACAGGGACGCGGCTTCGCCGTCGTCGCCGGCGAGGTGCGCAGCCTGGCCCACCGCAGCGCTGCCGCCGCCCAGGAAATCAAGACCTTGATCGGCGCCTCCGTGGAACGGGTCGACGCCGGCAGCAAGCTCGTCGACGAGGCCGGGCGCACCATGGCGCTGGTGGTGGAATCGATCCAGAAGGTGGCCGCCATCATGAGCGAAATCACCAGCGCCAGCCACGAGCAAAGCGCGGGAATCAGCGAGGTCAACCAGGCAGTCACGCAGATGGACAACATCACGCAACAGAACGCCGCCCTGGTCGAGCAGGCGGCCGCCGCGGCCGAAAGCCTGCAGGAACAGGCACAAGCCCTGATCGCGGCCGTCGCCATCTTCCGCCTGAAAGGCAGCCCGCCGGCCACGGCCGCCCTGCCCCTGCGCTGACGTGCGGCCAAAGTGTGCACTTTCGCAAATTTCCGCGCACTGCATGATATTTCTGGATTGCAACAGAATATAATCTGTTACAGACAGGTGGTCATTGCGGGAGCGGGACGTTGGCAGGCAGACAGAGACGGGCATCATGGCGAAAGGCGCATTGGCTGCTGGTATTGGCCTGCTTGCTGCCGCCTGCCGCACACGCCCAGGTCAGCGACCTTGAGCAGTATCTTGCCGCCGTGCGCGACGACGGCCGCTACGTGCCAGCGCGCGCGCTGCAACGGCTGCAGGAAGTCGAAACGCAGGCGCGCAGCGCTCCCCTGCCCGTGCGCGCGGAATTCCTTACCCAACTGAGCAACGCCCGCATGCGCCTGGGGCAGAACGACATCGCCATGCAGCTGGCCGAGGAACTGATTGCCTACGCCCGCATGAACAAGAGCGATGTGGCGCTGGCAAAAGGCATACTCAACAAGGCCTACATCACGTTTGCCCGCAACGAGCGCCGCGCCTCGCACCTGCTGGCCTTTGAGGCGGAAAAGATCGCCAATGGCACGGACGACTTGCCCGTGCGCGTGCAAGCGACCATCAGCGCGGGCCAGTCGTGGGCCGAGGAAGGCAATTTTCCGTTTGCGCTGGCCAAGCTGCAGGCAGCCGTCGACCTGGCGCGCCAGAGCAAATCCCCGTCCAGCCTGGCCGCCGCCCTGAATGCCCTCACCCTGCTGTACACGCAGATGCGCGAATACGACAAGGGCTTCGAAGTGCTCGACGAATTGCTGGCAGTCTCCGCGAGACTGGCGTCACCGGGCCGCATGGCGCAGGCAAAGAATACGGAATACGGGCTGGCGCTCGACGCGCAGCAGCCGCAGCGGGGCCAGCGCGCCCTGCTGGCGGCCCTGGCGCTGGAACGCCAGCTGGGCGCGCGCGGCATGGTGGCCGTCACCCTCGTCAACCTGTCGGACAGCTACCTCAAGGAAGGCGACTACGCGCGCGCCTTGCGCTATGCAAATGAAGCGATCACGGCGGCGGACCTCGTCAACGATGAACAGGTGGAGGCGACGGCGCGGCTGAACATCGGCCAGGCGCTGATCGGCCAGGGACGGCTGCAGGAAGGCAAGCAAAGCGTGGCCACGGGCCTGGCCTACTACGAACGCACGGCCAACCAGCCGGAAATGCAGGCCGTGCTGCTGGAATACGGCATGGCGCTGGAAAAGGCGGGCGACCTGCGCGGCGCCGTCACCGCGTACCACCGCGAGCGCGGCATTTCCAACCAGCTGTTCGAAAAGCAGCGGCAAAAGGCCGTGTATGAACTGCAAGAAAAGTATGAGGCGGAAAAGAAACAGCGCCAGATCGAGCTGCTGAGCCGCGAAAATCAGCTCAAGAGCACCGAAATCGACAACCGCCGTCTGCAGCAGCGCGTGTGGTGGCTGCTGGCGCTGGTACTGGCCATGGCGTCCGCCATCGTTGGCTTGCTGTACCGCAAGGTGCGCCATGCGAACGTGCAGCTGAAGGTAAAAAACCAGGAACTCAAGCGCCAGAGTTCGCGCGACCCGCTGACGGCCCTGTACAACCGCCGCCATTTCCAGGAATTCATGCGCAGCCATGCGGGCAAGCCGCAGCCCGCCTATGCCGGCGACGATGTCGTGGGCGCGCTGTTCCTGCTCGACGTCGACCACTTCAAGCACATCAACGACGCTTACGGCCATGCGGCGGGCGACCTGGTGCTGACGACGATCGCCGAAACCCTGCACGACGTGTTGCGCGAAACGGACATGATCGTGCGCTGGGGCGGCGAGGAATTCCTTGCCTTCCTGCCGGCCGTCGCGCGCGACGGGCTCGACGAGATCGCGCGGCGCATCCTCAACGGCATGGCGGCGCAACGCATCGACTACCAGGGGCAGACCATTCAGGTGCACGTGTCCGTGGGCTTTGCGCCCTATCCGCTGGCGCCGCTGGGACGGCCGCTCACGTGGGAACGCAGCGTCAACCTGATCGACATGGCGCTGTACCTGGCCAAGGCGCACGGGCGCAACCGGGCGTATGGCTTGCGCGGTTTTCATCATGTGGAAAGAACGACCCTGGAAGTGGTGGAGCAAGACCTGGAACGCGCGTGGCGCGACGGCTTTGTCGATTTGAGCGTGGTACTGGGGGGGACGGACGAGGCGGACAGGCCGGACACGGCTGGAACGCAAACGTTGACGCCAGGCGGCCAAGCGGGCGATGGCGTCGCCGCAGCTGCCGTCACCTGACGACAGCTGCGGGAACCGGGCCGGCGTTAGCTGGTCCTGGCGCGGTGATGACGGTGATTACTTGTGCGCGGCGTCCTGCATCTTTTCACCGGCTTTTTCCACTTTCTTGCCGACGGCGTCGGCCGCTTCGCTCATTTTCTTGTCGGCGTCAGCGGCGACCTGGTCCATCTTGGCGCCCGTATCGGAAGCGGCCTGGCTCACGGCGGCGTCAGCTTTGGTTGCTGCGGCCTTGATGTCGGCTTCAGCCTTGGCAGCGGCCGCATCGATCTTCTGGCCAGCTTGTTCCGCAGGACCGGCGGCGACATCGCTCTTCTTCTGGCAGGCAGCCAATGCCACAACCATCATGCCGGCGGCGCACACGGTCATCCAATTTTTGCTTACTTTCATGGTATTCCCTTTCATTGTTATCAAAAGACACAGATCAGTTCGCAATATACACCTGCCTAAAATTTTCTAGCGTGCGCTAACGCACATAAAAACAGGCTTTTGTAGCGTAGTTGTAAGCAATGGTATCTTGATATTTTTTTGGCATGCGTTCAGTGTGCCGCGGGGGCCGGCCGATAGCCATCCGTCAAGGTATGCAGGAAGGCGATCACGTCGGCGATCTCCGCTTCGTTCAGGGCCGGCGCCTGGCCCGGCTGGCGGTCGAACGGCGCTTCCACGTTGACGTTCGCCTCGAGCCCCGGCGGCAAATCGTCGTATTTGCGCACCTTGCCGTTTCGCTCTGCCGGATACCATTTTTGCGGCGCCGTATCGCGCTGCACGTAAAAGCGCAGCACCTGCTCCAGACTGTCAAAACTGCCGTTGTGGAAAAACACCTTGCGCAGGGCGACATTGCGCAGGGACGGCGTCTTGAAGCTGCCACAGTACTCCTTGTGCTCCATCAAGTCGGTGCGGTCCGGGCCGCACAGTCCCATGTCGAAGAACGCCGGGTCCGCATTGACGGGCAGCTTGCCATTGCGCGGTACGCCGATATTGATCAAGCCGTAATCGGTAAATTGGGGAAAGGCGCCGCCGGAAGTGATCTGGCTGATATGGCAGGACGCGCAATTGCCCTTGCGCTCATCGTTGAACAGGGCCAGGCCGCGCGCTTCCTGCGGACTCAAAACGGCCTGCTTGCGCAAGACGGCGTCGTACTTGCTCGTGTACGGATAGAAATCTAGCGGGCTTTCCTGGAACACTTCCAGCGACATCAGCGCCCAGCGCAAGGCCTGGCCCGGCTGCTCGAAGATATCGGCGCCATACGTCTGGCGAAATTGCGCCGCCAGGGGGCCAGCGCGCAATTTGGCGACGACGGCCGCCGCGTCGCGGTTGCCCATCTCGCGTTGGGAGAGCAACGGCGCCAGCGCCTGCTCATGGCCGGACTGGGCGCGGCCATCCCAGTTGCGCCCGCCCGTGGGGCCCGCATCGACGCTGTCGTCGCCATCGTCGTCATGAAAATGTTCGGTGAATGCGGGTGCGGTCTGCAGGTAGCGCAGCGAGGGCGCCGCGCGCGTGCCCGCATCCTTCAGCTCCGGGCCGCCTAGCTGCACCGCCAGCCCGTTCGGCGGCCCATACGCGTGCTCGGGACTGTGGCAGCTGGCGCACGACATCTTCCCCGACACGGACAGGCTGGGCTCGAAAAACATGGCGCGGCCCATGGCCGTCATCTGGGCCACGGAAGGCTGGCGTGGCAGGGTGGGCGCGTAGGCGCCCGCCAGATAGGCGGGCTTGGCCGCGGCTTCCTTTTGCGCTGCCGGATGGCAGGCGGCCAGCAGGCAAGCGGCTACAAAGGCGAGCAGCAGTGAGGGCTTCGTTTTCATCATGGGCTGGCAGCGTAGCAACGGTATGTGACCGCTGCGTGACAAGTCCCTGCAAAACGTAATGTATCAAGTCCGTACATTACGTCATGTAACAGACGCTGACATGTCACGCAGCTGACATATTGCCTGCCTAGCATGCGACGTTTTCCACCCAGAAGGCATGAACAATGAAACCGTACGCTCGCCCTGTCTTACGTCCCCTGCCAATCTTGCTGTCGCTGGGCCTGGCCGCCTGCGGCAGCAATTATGCGATCACGCCCAGCACCACGGGCCAGGTGATCGGCAGCTACTATGAAAACGCCCAGGTATGCCTGGAAAGCGGCACTGCCAAGCTGACGTGCGACAGCGGCTCGCCAACGGTGCGCACGGCCGCCGACGGCAGCTACACGCTCGACGGCCAGGGCGCCGTGCTGGTGACCGTCGGCACGGACGCCATCCGCCATGAAGCCATCGGCGACAGCGGCAGCAAGGTGACGCAAAAACTGCTGCTGCGCGCCCCCGCCGGCCACAGCGCCTTCGTCAGCGCCCTGTCGACGGAACTGGCGCAAGTCATGGACGGCAATGGCGGCGACTTTGCGGCCGCCAGCAGCAAGCTGGCCGCGCGCATCGGCGTGTCCGAAGCGGGCCTGGCGTCCGACTTCAACAAGGCCAGCGGCGACGAGCTGGCGAAACTGAAGGCGGAAAACGCCAGCGTGACGGCCTTGATCGCCAGCGCCAGCGCGCAGGCGGCACCGGCCGACGCGCTGGCCGCCCTGAACGGCGCCCTGGCGCTGAACAATATCCAGACCATCGTCGTCATCTACGCGGAAAACCGCGGCTTCGACAATCTGTACGGCCTGTTCCCGGGCGCGAACGGCGTGCCGGGCGTCAATCCCACGTCGACTTCCGCCTACGTGCCGCAGAAAGACTATGACGGCAGCACCCTGCCCGTGCTGCCGCCCACCTGGGGCGGCATGACGGCAGCCGGCCAGAGCACCGTCATCACGCAGGCGCAATCGGCCAACCTGCCGAACAAGCCGTTCCAGATCGACGATGCCGGCAGCCCCCTGTACCTGCCGCAATCGGTGATCACGCGCGACCTCGTGCACCGTTTCTATAACAACCAGATGCAGATCAACGGCGGCGCCAACGACAAATTCGCGGCCTATTCCGACGCGGGCGGCCTATCGATGGGCTATTACGACGGCAGCAAGATGCAGCTGTGGGACATCGCGAAACAGTATGCGCTGGCCGACAACCTGTTCATCGGCGCGTTTGGCGGCTCCTTCCTCACGCACCAGTATCTGATCTGCGCCTGCGCGCCCACGTATCCGAACGCCGACACCTCGGTGGCCAAGGGCTCGATCGCGAAGATCGACGTCGACGCCAACGGCAACTTCGTGCGCCTGACGCCGTCCGCCACGGCGCCGAGCACCGTCCTGAACGGCGCGCCCGCCTACGCCAACGACGGCGCGCTGACGCCGGCAGACGGCACGGGCATGTTCTACGCCGTCAACACCATGCAGCCGCCGTTCCAGCCCAGCAGCAACGCCCCGGCATCGGCCGACAGCAGCAAGCTGTATGCGGACACGGGCAAGGCCAACACGCTGCCGCCGCAGACGCAGACGAATATCGGCGACTTGCTCTCAGGCAAAAATATCGACTGGGCCTGGTATGCGGGCGCCTGGAAGGACACGACGGCCCTGGCCACGGCCAGCGCGCGCGCCGGCAGCTTCCCGAATCCGCCGAACTTCCAGTTCCACCACCAGCCGTTTAACTATTTTGCCAACATGGACCCCGTGAAGGCGCCCGCCTACCGGGCCGCCCACCTGCGCGATTTCGACAGCCAGTTCCTGGCCGACGCGGGCGCCGGCAAGCTGCCGCCCGTGACCTTCTACAAGCCGCAGGGCAATTTGAACCAGCACGCGGGCTACGCCAGCGTGGCCGACGGCGACGCGCACATCGCCAGCGTCATCGCCCAGCTGAAGAAGAGTCCGCAGTGGAAGAACATGCTGGTCATCGTCACCTACGATGAAAACGGCGGCTTTTATGATCACGCCGCGCCGCCGAAGGGCGACCGCTGGGGCCCGGGCACGCGCGTGCCGGCCATCCTCGTCTCGCCGTACGTGAAAAAGGGACTAGTTGACCATACGCAATACGATTCGGCTTCGATCCTGCGCGCCATCACGCACCGCTTCGCCCTGCCCGTGCTCGACGGCTTGAGCACGCGCGACAAGGCGCTGGTGGCCAACGGCGGCAAGCCGATGGGCGACTTCAGCGCCGCGCTGGCGCTGGTGCCGCAAGAGTAGGGCTGAGTAGGTGTACCCGCCCGGCGTGGCCGCGGCGGGCGTTTTAGTTGTTGGCGCTACTGGCCCGGGGACGCATCGAGCAGCGAACGTTCGAGCAATTGCGACAAGGCCGCGCGCAGCGCCTGCGTGCGCGCCGCCAGCTCCGGCCGCTTGTAGCGCTCGGCGGCGATCAGGCTGTTTTCCAGGCAGACGCGGTCCCCCTTGGCCAGGCAGGCGTCGGCCAGGTCGAGCTGGGCGCTGGCTTGCGCCACTTTCACTTTGGCGTCGAGTTCCAGGGTGTCGGGATCGTCGCCCCAGCGCTTCACATAGGCGGCCAGGCGCGTGGCGGCCAGCTCCGGCTTGCCCGCGTCGAGGGCCTGGTTGACGCTGCCTTGCAGCGCCGCCCACGCCTGCGCCCGCTGCTGTTGCCTGTCGCAAGTAGCGGCGGACTTGCTGATATTCGCCTGCAAGCGCTTGATCTGCGCGGCGGGCGCCTTGGCGCTTTTCAGCACGGCCAGCGCGCTGCGCGCCCCATCCAGGTCGCACTGCGCCGCCAGCGCGGTGGCGGCCTCGACCTGTTCCGCCACGCTGGCCGGCTTGTCGGCCGGCTTGTTATAAAACCAGATACCGGTCAGCACCACGGCCGCCGCGATCCACGTGCGCAAGCGCACGGGCGGGCGCGGCGGCGGCACCGAGCCCCTGCCGGCAGGCTTGGCGGGCGGCGCCTTGGCCGGCGCGGCAGCCGACGGCGGGGCCGGCTGGGGAGCGGAAGCTGGCTGAGGAGCGGGTTGCGGCGGGGGTTGCGGCGCGGGTTGCGGCGTGGAAATCGGCGGGGCGACGGGCACCGGCGGCGGCATGCGCGGCACCGGCGGCGGCGCCACTACCTTCTCCAGAACAGGTGCTTGCGCCACCTGGCGCGCGCCGCAAAACGGACAATGCGCCACGCGCAGCGGCAAGGTCCGGCCGCAGGCGGCGTTGATGCAAACGTCATTCACTGTTTCAAGCACATTCCAACCTTTTCCTGGAGTCATTCCACTGCGTTCTGCCGCAATATTACCTTACGCAGCCAAGGCAACGGCGCACCGGCCCCGTGTTCCCTTGCCTTGATACCAATCAAAAAGCCTCCACCACCGCGGCCTAAGCTACAAGCACAGGCCAAGGACAAGGAGAACGCCATGTCAGCCCACCTGATCATCGAAGACGGCCAGCCCTGGTGGGACAGCGCCGATATCTGGGTCGTGCCCGGCAATGATCCGAATGGCCCGCCCGGCGCGCCCATTGCCGGCACCAGCAATTACCTGTGGGGCCGCGTGCACAACACGGGCAACAGCGCCTCGAACGGCGTGCGCGTGGACTTTTACTGGGCCGATCCTTCCGGCCAGATCGCCGTCGGCGCCGCCACGCAGATCGGCTCCGCGTTTGCCGACCTGCCACCCGGCGCCACGCAGGAAGTGCTGTGCCTGGTACCGTGGGTGCCCGTCATCGTCAATGGCGGCCACGAATGCCTGCTGGCCGTGGCCCACGGGCCTGGCGACGTCAACCCGCTGCCCGACCCGCTGCCCAACGGTTTTCCCTTCCAGCCCAAGCAGCATGACCAGATCGCCCAGCGCAACGTCAACGTGGTGCTGGCGGCCAGGCGCGCGCAGTTGCTGGCCATCGCGGTGGCGGCCCTGCCCCGCGAAACGAAAAAAGTGGAACTGCAGATCGAGTATGGCGGCGAGTTGCCGGAGCGCCTGCTGGCCACCCTCGGGCTTGAGCGATGGCAGCCGGCCAGGGACGCACACCTGGTCGCAGGCCTGGCGCGCACGCCCCATTGCAATGGCGACGCGCCCGGCGAGCAAACACTGGTGCTGGAAGTGCCGCGCGGCCAGGCGCAGGCCGTGTATCTGAGCGTGCGCGCCGAAGCCTTGCCGCCACGCCAGTATGCGCTGCTGCGCGTGCTGGAAACCCAGGATGGCAAGCTGCTGGGCGGCGTCACGTATGTCGTCACCGATCTGGAGAAAGAGCAAGCGCAAGAACAGCAAAGCCCCGAGGAGCAAGCATCATGAGCGACACACCCCTGCAGGTGCTGACGCGGCCGTTCGCGATCGAGCCCGTCACCAATATCATGCTGCCCGATGGCATCTTCGACAATGCCATCTATGGCTTGCGCATTGCCGCCCACGTCACCAATATGTCCGGCAGCGCCCTGACGAATGTCACGGTGTACCTGGAAAGCGTGGGCGACCCCGGCATCGTGCCCGTGGCGCGCACCTTTTTCTTTGCCAGCATTCCCGCCGGCGCGGCCATGCTGGTCATGTGGGATGCCGATTTCCAGCATGCGGCGCCCGGCAAGAGGCTCGTCAGCTTTGTCGCCAAGGCGGACGGCTACACGCCGCACCGCTCGATCCAGCAAATCTTCGTGTCGCAGACGCGCTTTGACAGCACGACCAACACCTACACGTGTACGGTCGAGGAAGGCACGCTGGAACTGTCCAAGCCGCAGGGCCATCTGCCGGGCAAGCGCTGGGGCAGCACGGGCACGGATGGGAAGGAGTGCCGCTGCCCGCCCGGCCTGGGCCCCATCGTACCGACCGGCATGACCCTCGTCTGGACGCCGAACCCCGCCTATGCGGGCACGCATGGCGAGCTGCCGTTTTCCGACCCGTGGTGGAAGGTTCTCGCCATCATCATCGCCATCATCGCCGCGCTGGTGGCCATCATTGCCGCCGCGCTCGGCTCCGGCAAGGCCAGCTTCAGCGTGGGCGGCAGTTTCGAGGAAACGGAACCCGACGTGCATTGCTGTTCGCTGGAAGGGGCCGGCTCCGGCCAGCCCGAATTCACGGTGGCGGGCGTGGCCTCGGCCATCGCCTCGGGCGCCATCGCCGTCGCCTGCTCCGATATCGCCGACCCGTTCTGGCGTGGTCAGGAAGCAACACCACCGGCCGCCGGCGAACTGACCCTGGCCGAGCGCGTGGTGGCGAAATGGGTGTTGCCGGAAGCGCCGAATGCGGGCCTGCCCTACACGGCCGACATCAGCTGGGAGTACGATCGTTTCACCACGGGCGCCACCTACCAGCATGCGGTGACCGAAACGCAAGTCAACATCCACGTGGCGGGGCCGGTGGAAACGGATACGCCCGCCGTCGTGCAAGCCTACGAACCGTTGTGGCTGCGCGCCAGTTTCAAGCGCGACAACGGCAATGTCTTCCGCGGCACGGAGCTGTATGCGTTCGTGCTGTTCCAGGCGCCGCAGGGCCTGTATTTCGTCGAATCGCTGACCGACGACGGCCTGGGCTTCGACCCGGGTGCCAACGACGGCGTCTATGCAGGCAGCCTGGACTTGAAGCGCGCTTACCGCACCCTGCTGCAATATGAGCAAAAAGTCTACGGCACCTGGAGAATCTTCGTCTTCGCCCAGGACGTCAACCTGACCAAGCCGGGCACGCCGCCCGAAATCGCCGCCCAGCACATCGGCGGCATGTTCGTCGCCAGCGCCATCGAAATCACCTTCGACGATACCCTGCCCTGCCCGCTCAAGGCGCAGGCGAATATCATCGTGGTGTAGCAAGGAGCGAGAAGCAAGAAGCGAAGTCAGGCGTAGGTCGCGTAGGTCGGATTAGCGGGGCAACGCCCCGCGTAATCCGACACATTGTTGACTCCAAGCCCACGCGACAGTGGCCGCGCAAGCATGCAGGGCCAAGCGCCGCCTCGAAGACAGTACGTCAGGACCGAGGGAAAGGCTACAAACTGTGGCCTTTCGTACAGCCATTCGTAAGCGCGCCAAGAGCGGCTGAGAAAATGCTCAGGGCCAAGCGCCGCCCCGAAGACAGTACGCCAGGACCGAGGGAAAGGCTACAAACTGTGGCCTTTCGTACAGCCATTCGTAAGCGCGCCAAGAGCGGCTGAGAAAATGCTCAGGGCTAGGCACCGCCCCGAAGACAGTACGCCAGGACCGAGGGAAAGGCTACAAACTGTGGCCTTTCGTACAACCATTCGTAAGCGCGCCAAGAGCGGCTGAGAAAATGCTCAGGGCTAGGCACCGCCTCGAAGACAGTACGTCAGTAGGCGAGAGGCAGGCAACAACGCCTTGGGCGTTTTATCAGCCGCTCTTACACCTTGACCGCGTCGGCCTTGGCAATAACCGTGCGCGGAATGATATCCATCGCCGGACACGTATCCATCGCATCCGAATACGCGAGCCAGCGCTGCAGGCTTTCCATGCGGCGGATGGTGATGCCCTTGCCATTGATGTAGCCGATCTGCTCGAAATTGGCGGGGCTGGTGGTCAGTTTCGACACGGTGGGCGCATTGTCGACCAGGCGGTCGTAGGCCTTGCGCGCCTTGTGCTCCCACTTGGCCAGCGCGGGGTCGTCAAAGCGGTTGCTTTCAAAATACACGGTAATGGTGCGGTCGTGGTTGGCAAAGCCGACGATGGCCGCACCTTTGCGTATGGTCAACAGGACATCTTCCTTGACGCCTGTGACGGGAACGAACACGGCAGCACGGCCATCCGCATCCGGCCGCTCCATGGGAATATCTTGTCCGATTATGCTCATCACATCACACTCTTAGTCTTCGCCTGTTGGCTTGTTGTCCCTGCTTCACTGAAAGCATGCCACCGTGCGCATGCGCGCCTTTGCCGCTGCGCCGGGCCGCTGCCAGGCTCGCTGCCATGCCCTGTCATACCGGTTCATACCATTTTTCAAATAATACATTGCCGGAAAGCACTACACAAGATAATCAGGGGCGCGGCAGCCGCCTGTCCTCCGCCGGATGGGGAATGGTGACGGCCGGGGCAATCGCCTTATAATGCTGCGATTACTTCACGCCCCCACCTTCGCACCATGACGCTTCCCGAGAATGACACCAGCCGGCTCGACGCCATCAGCGCCGCCGCCACCGAAGTGGCCGCGCAAAACGTGGCCGACCTGCTGGCCATGGCCATCCGCCACCGCCCGGACGAACCGTCCCTGATCGTCTGCGACAAGCGCAGCTGGCTCAACGTGGTGCTGACGGAAGCGTATCGCCAGGCCTTGCCGGACGCCACCTTCATCGATTTCGACGAGGTCACGCCCGACGCCGTGCTTGCCGCGTTTGCCGAACTGCCGGCCGGCAGCCTCGTCGTGCTGATCCAGTCGACCAGCTTCCGCCTGGAAGCGTTCCGCATCCGCATCGAACTGTTCAAGCGGGGCCTGAAAGTGATCGAACACGTGCATCTGTCGCGCATGCCCGGCGTACAGGGGCTGCACTACATCGCCTCGCTGGCTTACGACCCGTCCTATTACCGCGGCGTCGGCCATGCACTGAAAGCGCGCATCGACGGCGCCCGCCACGGCATGGTCGACAGCGGCGGCGAGCAGCTGGTCTTCGCTTCCCCGTTCGAATCGGCCAAGCTCAATATCGGCGACTACAGCGGCATGAACAATATCGGCGGCCAGTTCCCCCTGGGCGAAGTATTCACGGAAGCGCAGGACCTGGAAGCGGTGAACGGGCGCGTGCGCATCTTCGTCTTCGGCGACACGCACTTCATGGTCAACCGCCCCGATACGCCGATCACCCTGATCATCGACAAGGGCAGAGTCACGGGCACGGAGCACGCCACGCCGGAATTTACCGCCATGCTCGAGATCATCCGCGCACATGAAGGTGAAGTGTGGGTGCGCGAACTGGGCTTCGGCATGAACCGCGCCTTTTCGCGCGAGCAGCTGGTCAACGACATCGGCACGTATGAACGCATGTGCGGCATCCATCTGTCGCTGGGCGCCAAGCACGGCGTGTATACAAAACCGCAATTCAAGCGCAAGGATGCGCGCTACCACGTCGACATCTTCGCCGTCACCGAAGCCGTCTACCTGGACGACGAGCGCGTGTATGCCGATGGCGCCTGGACGGTGGAACCGGTCGCGTTCAATTGACCGTCAGCTGAAAACTCCGGCCGCTGCCAGCTCGCGGTCCCACGGCGGCACGGGCTGGTATTCGGCCACCAGGAAATCGATCAGCGCGCGCACCTTGGGCGAAGGCTGGCGGCTGGCCGGATACAGGGCGCTCAAGTGATTCAGGGGCAGGTCCCAGCCGGACAGCACGGGCAGCAGGCTGCCATCGAGCAGGTTGCGCCAGGCGAGAAACGTGGTGCTGTAGACGATGCCGAGTCCCCGCTGCGCCGCCTGGTGCAGCACCAGGCCGTTATTCGCCGTAAAACCCGCCTGCACGCGCACGCTCACTTCCTCCCGCTGTTCCCCGTCTCCGCGCTGGAAATGCCAGTTCGTGCCATCGGTCAAATGGCTGAAATGCAGGCACTGGTGCTGCAATAAATCCTGCGGCGTCTGCGGCACGCCCCATTGCGCCAGATAGGCGGGGCTGGCGCACAGCACGGCGCGGCACGGCGCCAAAGGCCGCATGGCCAGCGCGCTGCTGTCCGGGATGCCGCCCACGCGGATGGTCAAGTCAAAGCCGTGGCGTATCGGGTCGAGCAGCGCATCGTCGACAAACAGTTCGGCCCGCACCTGCGGGTGCAGCAAACTGAAACGGGCGACGGCATCGGCCAGCCACGCGCTGCCGAAGCTCGATGGCGCCTGGATGCGCAGCGGCCCGGCCAGCTCCGCCCCCGCTCCCGCCTGCGCCACGTGCGCCACCATGCGCGCCGCTTCCTGCGCCTGGCTGACGGTGGCCATGCACGGCGCCAGGTAGGCGCGGCCCGCGTCCGTCAAACTCACTTCGCGCGTGGAGCGGTGCAGCAAGCGCGCGTTCAGGCGCTCTTCCAGCTGCATGATGGTCTTGCTGACCATGGCACGCGTCAGCCCCAGGCGCTGCCCGGCCACCGTAAAGCTGCGCTGGCGCGCCACCTCGACAAAGATTTCCATCGCTTTTAGTTGATCCATGTCAAAGATTGTCTGCGTTTTAGCGACAATCTGTCAACCGCCGGGCGATTGTTTGCGCACTGTCCCCATCCTACAATGGCGCCTTCTACCAATCTCCGGAGCCGCCGCCATGCTGAC
This sequence comes from Janthinobacterium sp. GW823-FHT06H09, assembly GCF_058794735.1. Taxonomy (NCBI): domain Bacteria; kingdom Pseudomonadati; phylum Pseudomonadota; class Betaproteobacteria; order Burkholderiales; family Oxalobacteraceae; genus Janthinobacterium; species Janthinobacterium sp. GW823-FHT06H09. Next base: position 140,046 of record NZ_JBXAHC010000009.1, read on the forward strand.
GATCGAACAACAGGAACAATACCAACGCGACGGCTACATCATCCTGCCCGATTTCAAGGGCGCGGATGAAATCGCCGCGCTGCGCGCGCGCGCCGAGCAGATTGTCAACGACTTCGATCCCAGCGTCAGCCAGTCGATCTTCACCACGCGCGACCAGGCGAAGAACACCAACGATTATTTCCTCGCCTCCGACAACACCATCCGCTGCTTCTTCGAGGAAGAGGCGTTCGGCCCGGACGGCCAGCTGAAGCAGGCGAAATCGCTGTCGATCAACAAGATCGGCCACGCCATGCACGACCTGGACCCCGTCTTCCGCGCTTTTTCGGCCGACCCGAAACTGGCCGAAGTGGCGCGCGACCTGGGCCTGGCGGATGCGCAGGTATGGCAATCGATGTATATATTTAAACAGCCCGGCATCGGCGGCGAAGTGCGCTGGCACCAGGACGCCACGTATTTCGAGACCACGCCGGTCAGCGTGACCACGTTCTGGTTCGCGCTGGAAGACGCGACCCTGGACAACGGCTGCCTGTGGGCCGAACCGGGCGGCCACCGCGGTCCCCTGCGCGAACGCTTCATCCGCAACGGCGACCAGGTGCGCGTGGAAAAACTCGACGCCATGCCCTGGCCCGACGACAGCACGGCCGTGCCACTGGAAGTGAAGGCGGGCGCCCTCGTCTGCTTCCACGGCTTGCTGCCCCACTACAGCGCGCCGAACCGCTCGCCCGTCTCGCGCCACGCCTACACCTTGCACGCCACCGACGGCCAGACCGAATATGCGGCGCACAACTGGATACAGCGCGACGCGGCGTTCCCCGTGCGGGGCTTCGTCTGATGCGCATCGACGTCTTTGCTGCCCACTGGGGCAATAACGACCTGCCGCCCGACGTCTTCATCGACAGGGTACTGGCGGCCGGCTTCGACGGCATCGAGATGTCGCTGCCGCTGGACGCCGCCCTGCGCGAGGAGTGGACGGGGCGCATCGCCGATGCGGGCCTGGAGCTGATCGCCGCGCAGTGGGAAACCGTGTTCCACGGCGACTTCGCGCTGCACCGCGCTGCCCTGGCGGAACTGCTGGAAAACGCCTGCCTGGCGCGCCCCGTGCTGGTCAACACGCACACGGGCAAGGATTACTATACCCAGGCGCAGAACGCGGCATTGATCGACCTGGCCGCCGCCATCTCGGCAAAGCACGGCGTGCCCATCGTGCACGAGCTCCACCGCAGCCGCTTTTCCGGCCACCCGATGCTGCTGCTGCCGTATCTGCAGCAGTATCCCGAACTGCCCTTGACGGCCGACCTGTCGCACTGGTGCTGCGCCTGCGAATCGCTGCTGGAAGACCAGCCGCACACGCTGGCGCAAGTACTGCCGCTGGTGCGCCACGTGCATGCGCGCGTGGGCCATGCGCAGGGCCCGCAGGTGGCCGACTTCCGCGCGCCGGAAGCCAAGCCGGCGCTCGACGCCCACCTGGCCTGGTGGGATGCCATCGTCGCGCTGCGCCGCGCGGCCGGTGCCGAGCGCATGACGTTCACGCCGGAATTCGGCCCCGCGCCGTACACGCAAACGCTGCCCTGGACGCAGCAGCCAGTGACGGATGCGTGGGAACAGAACGTCGCCATGTTGCAGCTTTTACGCCAGCGCTATCCTGCGGATTGAGCAAGCGGCGGAAGCTGCGCAAAATTGGCCTGCACGAAATCGATGAAGGCGCGCAGCGGGGCCGGCAGGTGGCGCCGGCCCGCATAGTATAAAAACGGGCCGGGAAAAGGCATCGCCCAGTCTTCCAGCACGGGTCGCAGCTGGCCCGCATCGATATACGGCTGCAACCACTCTTCAAACAGATACACCAGACCATGCCCGGCGATGGCCATGCTGACCGCGAAGTCGGCCGCCGTCGGCGTGACGATCACGGGGCCGTCCGGCTCCACGCTCACTTTTTGCCCATCGCGTTCGAACTCCCATGGGGGAATCGCGCCACTGAGGAATTTTCCCAGCAGGCAGGCGTGCTGCAGCAGCTCGCGCGGATGCACGGGCACGCCCCGCTGCGCCAGGTAGGACGGTGCGCCCGCCACCGCGAAGCGCTGCGTGCGCGGGCCGATCGGGATGGCGATCATGTCCTGCTCCAGCCGCTCGCCATAGCGGATGCCGGCGTCGCAGCCACTGGCGACGACATCGACAAAATTATTATCGACCACCAGCTCGACCCTGATCTGCGGATAGGCGCGCAGGAACTGGTCGACCATGGGCTGCAAAAAGAAGCGCGCCGCGTTGACCGGCACGTTCAGGCGCAAGGTGCCGCGCGGACTGTCGCGCAAGTCGTTCAGCACGTCGAGCGCGCTGCTCACTTCCTCGAGCGCCGGACGCAAACGCGTCAGCAACAGCGCGCCGGCTGCCGTCGGCGTCACGCTGCGCGTGGTGCGTTCCAGCAGGCGGATGCCCAGTTGCTGCTCCAGCCGCCGCAGCGCTTCGCTCAGCGCCGACGCCGACTGCCCGCTGGCGCGCGCGGCCTGGCGAAAACCCCGGTGCTCGGCCACCAGGGCAAAGGCGGACAGGTCGGCCATGGAAGGGTTGTCTGCATGCATGAGGAGCGCTTTCACGGGGTGAGATTGTGCGTAAATAAGTACAGCCTGTGCCGGACTGACCCGATTATCATACAGCGCATTCGCCCTTACGATGGCTGCTCCCGTCCCTTACCACCACACAGGAGCTCCCATGCACACGCATGACCCCGCCAGCGACCGCTTCACGCCCGCCTATTGCGACATCGCATTCAACCGCCTCGGCTACGGCGCCATGCAACTGGCCGGCCCGCACGTCTGGGGCCCGCCGAAGGACCGCGCCGCCGCCCTTGCCGTGCTGCGCGAAGCCGTCGAACTGGGCATCAACCATATCGACACGTCGGACTTTTACGGCCCCCACGTCACCAACCAGATCATCCGCGAAGCGCTGCATCCATACCGCGACGGCTTGACCATCGTCACCAAGATCGGCTTCGTGCGCGGCGCCGACCAGTCCTGGCTGCCGGCCGCATCGCCGCAGCAACTACGCGACGCCGTGCACGACAACCTGCGCAACCTGGGCCTGGACGTGCTCGATGTGGTCAACCTGCGCGCGCCGGGCATGGAAGGCCCGGACGGCTCGTCGCTTGCCGAGCCGCTGTCCACACTGGTGCAGCTGCAGCGGGAAGGCCTGGTGCGCCATATCGGCCTGTCCAATGTCGATGCCGGCCAGGTGGCCGAGGCCCAGCGCATCAGCCCCATCGTCTGCGTGCAGAACCACTACAACCTGGCACACCGCGCGGACGATGCGCTGATCGACACCCTGGCCGCGCAAGGCATCGCCTATGTGCCCTTCTTCCCCCTGGGCGGCTTTTCGCCGCTGCAGTCCGATACCTTGAACCAGGTGGCGGCCGCCCTGCAAGCCACGCCGATGCAGGTGGCGCTGGCCTGGCTGCTGCAGCGCGCGCCGAATATGCTGGTCATTCCCGGCACCTCGTCCATGGCGCATCTGCGCGAGAATGTCGCCGCCGGCGCGCTCAGGCTCGACGCGCAGGCATTGGCGGCATTGGGGTCGCTTGCAACTAAGTAGCGCACTATATATACTGTGCCCATGGATACCACCACCGCCCCCAACCCCTTGCACCAGGTGCCGCGCCTGGACGGCCAGCTGTGCTTTGCGCTGTACTCGACCTCGCTTGCCATGAACAAGCTGTACCGCAAGCTCCTGCGCAAGCTCGGCCTGACCTATTCGCAGTACCTGGTGATGATGGTGTTGTGGGAGCGCGACGGCCTGACGGTGTCGGAAGTGGGCGAGCGCCTGTTCCTCGACTCGGCCACCCTGACGCCCTTGCTCAAGCGCATGGAGCAATCGGGTCTGCTGACGCGCACGCGCGCCGCCAGCGACGAGCGCCAGGTCATCATTTCCCTCACGCAGCAGGGCGACCAGCTGCGCCACGACGCGGCCCTGCTGCCCGAAGCCATCCTGACGGCCAGCCACTGCAGCGTGGAACAGATTGTGGACATGAAACAACAACTGAACCAGTTGCGCGACAGCCTGATGAAAAGTGAGTAAAAGCGCTGCTTTCCCGAGCAAAATCAGATAAAGCATCCACCTGACGGCGCCCGGCAAAAGCCGGTCCATCATCCGCCTTTCTTTATGGCTCTGTCCCCGTTAAGTAGGGGAAGTTCAGGAATCTTCCTGTATCCCGGCTGTCTGACTGTGCATCGCAGACAAACGGGAGCATTTCATGCAGATAGCTCAATGGAAAACCTTCATCGCCCAGTTCGCCGTACTGAACCGTCGCCAGCGCCTGGCGGGCATCGCTCTGCTGCGAGGAAGCGCACCGCAGGGCGCTGCTGCGGCACTGATCGAAAGCGTGGCCCGGCAGCGGTTGCACTGTCCTGCCTGCAATAGCAGTCATGCTCACCTGCATGGCCATGCGCACGGACTGCAGCGCTACCGTTGCGTGCCGTGCGGCCGCACCTTCAATGCGCTCACCGGCACGCCGCTGGCGCGCTTGCGCCATAAATCACTGTGGCTCGACTACGCCGACTGCCTGCTCGAATCGGCTTCCGTGCGCAAGGCGGCAAGCCAGCTGGGCGTGCACCGCAACACCGCCTTTCGCTGGCGCCACCGGTTTTTAAGCCTGGCCAAGACGGACCGGCCCCATTGCCTGCATGGCATCGCCGAAGCGGACGAGCTGTATGTGCTGGAATCGGAAAAGGGCGCGCGGCATCTGACGCGTCCGGCGCGCCGCCGTGGCGGCCATGCCCGCCGGCGTGGCATTTCCAATGAGCAGGTCTGCATCCTGATGGCGCGCGACCGTACGGGACAAACCCTCGATTTCGTCACCGGAAAAGGGGCGCTGACGAAGGCGCAGGTGCACCATTATTTATTGCCCATGATCGACAAGGATATCCTGTTGCTCACCGATGGCCATGCCGCCTATCGCGCCTTTGCCAAGGAAGCGGGGATCAGCCACCAGGCCGTCAATGTGCGTGCCGGCATCCGCGTGCAGGGCGCCGCGCATGTACAGAACGTCAATGCATATCACAGCCGCCTGCGGGCATGGCTACGCTCCTTTCACGGCGTGGCGACGCGCTATCTGCCGAATTACCTGGGCTGGCGCTGGATACTGGACGCCGGGCGCATCCGCTCCCCGGAAACATTATTGAAGGCAACACTGGGAGCATTCCCACATCTGATGGTGACATAGCCTTCTTTATTGCAGATCAAAACAAGGATGGCCCCACCTGCGTATAGAATAGTTGCCACTATTTCCTTACAACAACGTCAGGGTGACCATGCGCATACCTTTCTGCTCCCCCGAAGACCTACCGCACCGCCTCCTGCGCGCAAGGTCACGCCTTCGCGTGTGGAACTGTTCAAGAGCGAAAAAATCTCCCAAGGAGAAGCTGATGCGCGATTTTCATCCACCGTTGAAAGGCAAGAGCAATGGCCCGGCCAAGGGCGACGCGGCATGAAGCGCTGGCGTGCGCTGACGGCCGTCACGCTGGCCTGCATCAGCATGGCCGCCGCCGCCCATAACTTCCACATGGGCATCGCCGACATCAGCTATAACGCGGCCAGCGGCAGCACGGAAGTGGTCCACACCTACACGGGCCACGACGTCGAGGCGCTGCTGACGAATCTGTACCAGCGCCGGTTCGACCTGGGGCAGGAAGACAGCGAAGCGGCGCTGCGCCGCTATGTCGAAAAACAGTTTTACCTCGTGGCGCCGGATGGCAGGCGATTGCGCCTGAACTGGGTCGGCATGAAGGTCGATGCCGACAACGTGGTGATCTTCCAGGAGATCGAACGCACGCGCCTGGCCCCCGCCACGCGCATTCATAACCAGTTGCTGATCGACTTCCTGCCCAGCCAGCGCAATACCCTCAACGTGCAGGACAGCGGCAGCATCCAGACGCTGATCTTCGACCGCCAGAACACGGAATGGCCGATCCGCTAATCCCCGGCATACCCATGACGCCACGCTCCCTTCCCCTCCTCCTCGCGGCCCTGTTTTCCACCACCGCCGCCCACGCCGACGACCTCTTCCAGCGCGTGCTGGTCGACGGTTCGCGCCTGAACCAGCTGGGCGTGGCCGATTCGGCCAACGCGGGCAGCGTCACGCAACAGCAGCTCGACGCGCGCACCAGCTACCGGCCCGGCGAATTGCTCGAAGCCGTGCCGGGGTTGATCGTCAGCCAGCATAGCGGCGAGGGCAAGGCCAACCAGTTTTACCTGCGCGGCTTCAACCTCGATCACGGCACGGACTTGCGCACCACCGTCGACGAGATGCCTGTCAACCAGCGCAGCCATGGCCACGGACAAGGCTGGACAGACCTGAACTTTTTGATCCCCGAACTGGCCATGCGCCTCGATTACAAGAAGGGGCCGTATTCGGCGGCGCAAGGCGATTTTTCCTCGGCGGGCGCGGCGTCCGTCGTCTACGCGAACCGCCTGACGCAAGGCATCGCCAGCGCCGGCATCGGGCAAAACGGCTTTCGCCGCGCCCTGCTGGCCGACTCCATCGATGCGGGCGACGGCAGCCTGCTGTACGCGCTCGAAGCGCAGCACAACGATGGCCCGTTCACGCAGCCGGACCGCTACCGCAAGCGCAATGGCGTGCTGCGCTACAGCGAAGGCTATGCCAACAACGGCTTCAACGTCACGGCCATGGCGTATGACGCCAGCTGGAACGCCACCGACCAGATTCCGCTGCGCGCCGTGCGCGACGGCAGCTTGGGCCGCTTCGACGCCGTCGATGCCAGCGACGGCGGCAAGGCGCAGCGCTACAGCCTGTCGGGCGCCTGGCGCCAGACGACGGACGACGTGTCGTCCAGGGTCAGCGCGTACGTGATCGCCAACCGCCTGGCCCTGTTCTCGAATTTTACGTATGCGATGGACGATCCGCTCAACGGCGACCAGTTCGCCCAGCCCGACCGGCGCGTGACGGCCGGCCTCGATGCCAGCCACACCTGGCACCGCCACACGGACCGGGGCAGCAGCGACACCACCATCGGCCTGCAACTGCAGAACGACAATATCCACAATGGCCTGTACCACACGCGCCGGCGCCAGGTCCTGTCGACCACGCGGCAAGACCATCTCGTCGAAACGAGCATCGGCGTGTATGGCGAAAACAGCACGCGCTGGTCGCGATCGCTGCGCACCGTGGCCGGCCTGCGCGCGGATGCCTACCGCTTCGACGTGCGCAGCGACCGCGCCGTCAATTCGGGCACGGCCAGCGACCATTTGTTCAGCCCCAGCCTGAGCGTGATCGCGGGGCCGTGGCGCGACACGGAAGCGTATGTCAACATCGGCAACGGTTTTCACAGCAACGACGCGCGCGGCACGACCATCACGGTCGATCCGAAGACGGGCGAGGCGGCTGGCAAGGTCACGCCCCTGGTGCGCTCGCGCGGCCTGGAACTGGGCTTTCGCAGCGCCGCCATCGCCGGCCTGCAAACCTCGCTGTCGCTGTACCGCCTGGACTTCGATTCCGAGCTGCTGTTCATCGGCGACGCGGGCGCCACGCAGGCGGGCCGCCCCAGCCGCCGCTACGGCATCGAGTTTTCCAGCTACTACAAGGCGGCCCGCTGGCTGTCGCTGGACCTGGACCTCGCGTATGCGCGCGCACGCTCGCGCGGCAGCGACCCGGCGGGCGACTTCATCCCCGGCGCCATCGAAGGCGTGGCCCAGCTGGCCATGACGGTGACGCCGCCGGGACCGTGGTCGGGCTCCTTGCGCCTGCGCTACTTCGGTCCGCGCCCCCTGGTGGAAGACAACAGCGTACGCTCCGCCGCCAGCGTGGGCTTGAACGGGCGCATCGCCTACCAGGTCGACAAGACCCTGCGCATGGAAGTGGAAGGCTACAACCTGGCCAACCGGCGCGACGCGGCCATCGATTACTACTATGCCTCGCGCCTGCCCGGCGAAGCGCAGCCCGTGGACGATATCCACTTCCATCCGGTGGAATCGCGCTCGCTGCGTCTGACCCTGGTAAAGAATTTTTAAGTAAACAAGAATAATTCCTGTTGCACTGCACAGGAAACGCCGCGAAGTCGTAGAATGCCAGGCTGGATAAACTGAGACAGGCCGCATTGCGGCCGGCACCGCCATGAGCACTTCCGCACCGATCTTTACCGCCCCGTCCCACGTCAAGGAAGCCTTGCGCGATGACGGCTATGCCGTCCTGCGCCCGCAGGACGTGGCCGCGCTGGCCGGCTGCCCGCTGGACGCGCTGCGCGCGCTGGAACCAAGCTGGGATACCCTGGCGCTGGACAATTACCTGAAGGATGGCGGCCGCTATCGGCGCCGGCGCCATTCGTGCTTCGTGCAGGATGGCGAGCGCCTGACGCAGACGGCGCACCGTCCGCACTGGCAGCCGGTGGAATACAACGCCCTGCACGGCGGCATGCACCGCCTGTTCGAACCGGTCGACCCGGCCATCGTCGCGCAAGCGGCCTGGCAGCAGCTGATTCGCGCACTGGGCGACGCCTGCTCGCAGGTCAAGGGCCGCCAGCCGTGGTTCATCGAGGCGCACCAGTTCCGCATCGATACGACCGACGGCATCGGCCGCCCCACGCCGGAAGGCGCGCACCGCGACGGCGTCGATTTCGTCGCCGTGCTGCTGATCGGGCGCGAACAGGTCAAGGGCGGCGAGACGCGCATCTTCGAAGCGGAGGGCCCCAACGGCAAGCGCTTTACCCTGACCGAGCCATGGTCGCTGCTGCTGCTCGACGACGCTGCCGTGATCCACGAATCGACGCCGATCCAGCCCATCGGCGAACACGGCCACCGCGACACCCTCGTGCTGACCTATCGCGCCGGCCAGTTCCAGGGCGAAAACTGACAGGCGGCCACAGCATTCCCTGTGGGCAAAATAGTTACTTGGAAGTTACTTTTACAGACCTAAATCCGATATAGTCATACGATGTCGATATTGCGCGCTCACCGCGCCCAGCATCACCACACTGAAATCCTAGGAGAGGTCTGTGGACTCCAACAACCAAATCAAGCCTGACGAAATCGAGATCCTGATCGTCGAGGACAGCCCGACCCAGGCGGAGCGCTTGCGCCGCCTGATCCAGTCGCTGCACTATAACGCGCGCGTGGCGGCCAATGGCCAGCTGGCCCTGGCCGCCATCCGCGAGCGCAAGCCGCATCTGGTGCTGTCCGATATCGTCATGCCTGAAATGAATGGCTACGACCTGTGCCGCGCCATCAAGTCCGACCCGACCCTGCGCGACATTCCCGTGATCCTCGTCACCTCGCTCAATGACCCGAAGGACATCATCCGCGGCATCGAGTGCGGCGCCGACAATTTCATCCGCAAGCCTTACGCGGAAGACTACCTGCTCAACCGCATCAGCCACATGCTGATGAACCAGAAGCTGCGCAAGAACCAGAATGTGGAAATCGGCATCGCCCTGTACCTGGGCGACCAGAAGCACTTCATCAATGCGGAGCGCCAGCAAATCCTCGATTTGCTCATTTCCACATATGAACAGGCGGTGCAGGTCAACGGCGAACTGCAGGCGCGCGAACGCCAGGTGATCGAGCTGAACATGCGCCTGGCGCACCATGCGGCCGAACTGGAAACCATCAACCGCGAAATCGCCCTGAAAAACCTGGAACTGGCCGAGGCGAGCCGCATGAAGTCCGCCTTCATCGCCAACATGTCGCATGAACTGCGCACGCCGCTCAACGCCATCATTGGATTCACGGGCGCGCTGCTGATGAAACTGCCCGGCCCCCTGACGTCGGACCAGGACAAGCAGCTCAACACCATCCGCGCCAGCGCGCGTCACCTGCTCTCGCTGATCAACGACATTCTCGACGTGGCCAAGATCGAGGCGGGCAAACTGACCCTGTCGATCGAACCCGTGCACTGCCAGGACCTGATGGCCGAAGTGGCCGACACCCTGCGCCCGCTGGCCCAGCAAAAAGGCCTGGCGCTGGAAATGGCGCTGGGCGAAGCGGGCCGGCCGCCCGCCATCATCGAGACGGACCGCCGCGCACTGACGCAAATCCTCATCAACCTGCTCAACAACGCCATCAAGTTCACGGAACAGGGCACGGTGCGCATCAGCCTGGCCCAGCGCGAGGAAGACGGCGTGCTGGTGACGGAAATGAGCATCGCCGACAGCGGCGCCGGCATCAAGGAAGAAGACCAGGCCAAGCTGTTCCAGGCCTTCTCGCAACTCGATTCCACCTCCACGCGCCACGTGGAAGGCGCGGGACTGGGCCTGTACCTGTGCCAGAACCTGGCCAACGCCATCGGCGGCGCCTTGTTCTTCAACAGCGACTACGGCTCCGGCAGCACCTTCACGCTGGCACTGCGCAGCAAGGCCTGAGTTTCTGTGCGCCGCAGCATGAAATGCTGTTTTTTTGCCATCAATAATAGATGAATACAGTAGTTCTACGGTATTGCACCGCACCATTTTCAGCGCTATAGTGGAACTGTCTCCTCCAATTCGTTCCCTGAACATTGGATTCAGCCCGCGCCAGTTCGCGGGCTTTTTTTTGCCCGCGTTTTACCGCATCTTCATCTTTCCTTAACTAAATCAAGCGATTTAGTTATATCAATCGTTTGAGATATATGATTAAATCTCCGACATGATTGAAAAAAACATTTCCCTAACACCAAGCGCCGACGACGGGCGCAAGCCCCGCTCCGATGGCGAGCAGTCGCGCGAGCGCCTGCTGCATAGCGCCATCCGCCTGTTTGCCGGGCAGGGCTACGCCAAGACCTCCACGCGCGAACTGGCGCAGGCGGCCGGCACCAACGCGGCGGCCATCCGCTATTATTTTGGCGACAAGGCGGGCCTGTACCGCGCCGCCTTCTCCCATCAACTATCGAATCCACAAGACAATATCGCCCTGTACGAGCAACCGCATTTCACCCTGCGCCAAAGTCTGGAAGGCTTTTATGCGCAATTGCTCGCCCCCATGCAGCAGGGAGAAATCGCGCGCGATTGCATGCGCCTGTGGTGCCGCGAGATGCTCGAACCGACGGGCCTGTGGGCGCGCGAGGTCGACCAGAACATCCGTGCCGAACACGAGGCGCTCACGCGCGTGCTGGCGCGCCACCTGGGCGCGCCAGCCAACAGCGACGACATGCACCGACTGGCGTTTTCCATCGCCTCGCTGGCCCTGCAGCACATGGTGGGCGCCGACGTGCTGCACACCTTGCGCCCGCAACTGCTGGAATCGCCGCACGCGATCGACACCTGGCTGGCGCGCTTGACCGACTACGCGCTGGCCATGGCCGACGTGGAACGCCGGCGCCTGGCCACTCCCCCCTCTACCACTCAACGACAAGCAGAAGGACCAGCATGACGATTATTCGATGCACCGTTCAACGCGCCCTGGCCGCCGGCATCGTGCTGGCGCTGGGCGGTTGCGCCCTGCAAGGGCCGCCCGCCGCGGTGGCCGCCAGCGCACCCGCGCAGTGGCAGGCGCCGCTGCCGCACAACGGCAAGCTGACGGACCTGGCCAGCTGGTGGCAGGGCCAGGGCGACAGCCTGCTGGTGGAATTGATCACCGAGGCGCAACAGGTCAGCCCCACCATCGCCGCCGCCGGCACGCGCATCGTGCAGGCGCGCGCGGACAGCATCGCCAGCGGCGCCGCGCTGGCGCCCAAGCTCGACGCGACGGGCAGCGTGGTGCGCACTAGCCAGCAATCGGCGCAGCCCAGCGGCACCACCTCGCAGGCGGCCTTGCAGGCGTCGTGGGAAATCGACGTGTTTGGGGCCAACCGCGCCACGCGCGACGCGGCGCAGGAGCGCTACGGCAGCGCCCGCGCGCTCTGGCATGAGGCCCGCGTCTCGGTGGCCGCCGAAGTGGCGAACCAGTACTACGCCTTGCGCACCTGTCAGCAATTGCAGGCCGTGGCCGAACAGGATGCGGCCTCGCGCCGCGACTCGGCGCGCCTGACGGAGCTGAGCGCCGGCGCCGGTTTCCAGCCGCCCGCCAACGCCGCCCTGGCCCGCGCCAGCGCCGCCGAAGGCGCCAGCCGCGCCATCGAACAGCGCGCCGCCTGCGACGTGAACATCAAGGCGCTGGTCGCCCTGTCGGCCATGCCGGAAGCGTCGCTGCGCCAGAAGCTGGCGGCCAGCCCTGCCATCCTGCCCTCGCCCGTGGCGATTGCGGAACTGCCGGCGCAAACCCTGGCCCAGCGTCCCGACATCTACAGCGCCGAACGCGAAGTGGCGGCCGCCAGCTTCGAAGTACGCGGCGCGCAGGCGCAGCGCTATCCCCGTCTGAGCCTGGCAGGCTCGATCGGCAAGGGCAATATCCGCGCCGGCGGCACCAGCATCACGGCCAGCACCTGGAGCATCGGCCCGCTGGCCGTCAGCCTGCCCATCTTCGACGGCGGCACCCGCCGCGCCCAGGTCGACGCGGCCACGGCGCGCTACGACGAAGCCGTGGTGAAATACCGCGCCGGCGTGCGCCAGGCCGTGCGCGAAGTGGAAGAGGCGCTGGTCAACCTGGCCAGCACGGACGCGCGCAGCGAGCATGCCAAAACCGCGCTGGAAGGCTACCGCGTGTCGTTCGTCGCCACCGAAGACCGCTACAGGAACGGCCTGGCCAGCCTGATCGAACTGGAAGACGCCCGCCGCACGCGCCTGGCCGCCGAAAACACGGTGGTCAACCTCGAGCGCGAACGCAGCGCCGCCTGGGTGGCGCTGTACCGCGCCGCCGGCGGCGGCTGGAACGGCAGCAGCGCCATCGCCAACAACGCACCTTGACGGATACGACAACATGAAAAAACTGATTTTGACACCCACGGCATTCGCCCTGGCCGCCCTTTGCGTAATGCTGGGCGCGGGCGTGGCCCTGTACCCATCTGCTTCCACGGCAGCCGACGAGGCGAAGGACAAGAAGGCGGCGCAAAAACCCGCGCTGACCGTCACCACGGCCAAGCCGCAGACGGCCAGCCTGCCCATCAAGCTGAGCGCCAACGGCAACGTCGCCGCCTGGCAGGAAGCCGTCATCGGCAGCGAGTCGAACGGCTTGCGCCTCACCGACGTGCGCGTGAATGTCGGCGACGTCGTGCGCGCCGGCCAGGTGCTGGCCGTGTTCTCGAACGACACGGTGAACGCCGACGTGGCGCAGGCCAGGGCCGCCGTGCTGGAAGCGGAAGCGAATGCGGCCGAGGCGGCAGCCAACGCGCAGCGCGCCCGCTCGCTGCAAAGCACGGGCGCCATCAGCGCGCAGCAGATCAGCCAGTACCTGACGGCAGAACAGACGGCCAACGCGCGCATCGCGTCCGCCAGGGCGCAGCTGGCGTCGCAGCAGCTGCGCCTGAAATACACGCAGGTGGTGGCGCCCGACAGCGGCATCATTTCCTCGCGCTCGGCCACCGTGGGCTCGGTGGTGGGCGCCGGCACGGAATTGTTCCGCATGATCCGCCAGGGCCGCCTCGAATGGCGCGCCGAAGTGACGGCCACCGAGCTGCTCAATTTGAAACCAGGGACGCTGGCGCAAGTGAAGGCGGCCAATGGCAGCGTATTGACGGGCAAGGTGCGCATGATCGCCCCCACGGTCGACCCGCAGACGCGTTCCGCCCTCGTCTACGTGGACCTGCCGGCCAGCACGGGCAACCATGCGCCGTTCAAGGCCGGCATGTACGCCAGCGGCGAATTTGAACTGGGCACCTCGGGCGCGCTGACGGTGCCGCAGCAGGCGATTGCCGTGCGCGATGGTTTCAGCTATGTCTTCCGCCTCAATCCCGACCAGCGGGTCAGCCAGATCAAGGTGCAGGCCGGACGGCGCCTGAGCGACCGCATCGAGATTTTAGGCGGCATCACGGCCGACACGACCATCGTCGTCAGCGGCGCCGGCTTCCTCAATGACGGCGACCTGGTACGCAATGTCGCCACCCCGGTAGCGGCATCAACAGCAGCCAAGCCTGCCGCAGCGAAAAAGTAAGGCAAGCCATGAATTTTTCCTCCCTCTCGATCAAGAATCCGATCCCGGCCATCATGCTGTTCGCGCTGCTGACTTTGGCAGGCCTGCTGGCCTACAAGGCCAATCCGGTGCAGGATTTCCCTGACATCGAACTGCCCATCGTCACCGTCAGCGCGGTGCTGCCCGGCGCCGCGCCGGCCCAGCTGGAAACGGAAGTGGCGCGCAAGATCGAAGACTCCGTCGCCACCCTGCAAGGCGTGAAAAACATCTACACCAAGGTGCTCGATGGCGTCGTCACGGTGACCGTCGAATTCATCCTGGAAAAGCAGATCGCCGAAGCCGTCAACGACGTGCGCGACGCCGTCGCGCGGGTCAAGGCGGACATGCCGGCCGAGCTGCGCGATCCCACCGTCACCAAGGCGTCCACGGCCGGGCGCGTGGTGCTGACCTTTATCGCCACGGCAAAACCCGGCGTGGACAACCCGCTCGACTATCCCGACCTGTCGTGGTTCGTCGACAACACGGTCGCCAAGCGCCTCCTGACCGTGCCCGGCGTGGGCGCCGTCACCCGCGTGGGCGGCGTCTACCGCGAGATCCAGGTGGAACTCGACGAGGCGCGCATGGCGGCATTGAAGGTCTCGGCCCTCGACGTCTCGCGCCAGCTGCGCCTGGTGCAGCGCGAAGCACCGGGCGGCCGGGGCGACGTCAGCGGCGCCGAGCAATCGGTGCGCACCATCGCCACCGTGAAAACGGCCGATGAACTGTCGCGCGTGGAAGTGCCGCTGCCGGACGGCCGCCATGTGCGCCTGGACCAGGTGGCCACCGTGCGCGACACCATCGCCGAACCGCGCGCGCTGGCCGAGCAGGATGGCAAGACCGTGGTCGCCTTCGAGGTATTCCGCACCAAGGGTGCCAGCGAAGTGGCCGTCGCCAAGGGCGCGCGCGACGCCATCGCCGACCTGCAAAAGGAAAACCCGAATGTGGTGCTGCAGCAGTCGATCGACAATGCCTTCCCCGTCGAGGAAAACTTCGACGGTTCGATGGAACTGCTGTACGAAGGCGCGCTGCTGGCCGTGCTGGTGGTGTGGTGGTTCCTGCGCGACTGGCGCGCCACCCTGGTGGCCGCCGCCGCCCTGCCCCTGTCCGTGATGCCGGCCTTCCTCGGCATCTACTGGTTCGGCTACACGCTCAATACCGTCACGCTGCTGTCGCTGGCGCTGGTCGTCGGCGTGCTGGTCGACGATGCCATCGTGGAAATCGAAAACATCGAGCGCCATCTGCGCATGGGCAAGTCGCCCATGGAAGCGGCCATGGAAGCGGCCGACGAAATCGGCATGGCGGTGATCGCCACCACCTTCGCGCTGGTGGCCGTGTTCCTGCCGACGGCCTTCATGAGCGGCATCCCCGGCCTGTTCTTCAAGCAGTTCGGCTGGACGGCCGTGCTGGCCGTGCTGGCCTCGCTGGTGGTGGCGCGGCTGCTCACGCCGATGATGGCGGCCTACATATTGAAACCGCTGCCGCACAAGGAAGAACAGGACGGCTGGCTGATGACGCGCTACCTGACGGTCATGCGCTGGTGCCTGAACCACCGCGGCATCACGGCCATCGCCGCGGCCCTGTTCTTTGTCGGCGCCATCGCGCTCGTGCCGCTGCTGCCGACCGGTTTCGTGCCGGCTGCCGACCGCGCACAGACGCAGATCAACCTGGAACTGCCTCCCGGCTCCACCCTGGCGGAAACGCAGGCCGTGGCAGCGCTGGCGCGCGACGCGGCCATGCGCACACAAGGCATACAGGGCGTCTTCAGTTCGATCGGCGGCGGCTCCAGCGGCGACGCCTTCGCCCCCGGCGCGGCGGCCGAGGCGCGCCGCGCCGTGCTGACCCTGACCACCGTGCACCGCACGGAGCGCAAGGAATCGATGGCGGACCTGGAAACGCAGCTGCGCCACAAGCTCGATACGATCCCCGGCGCCCGCTTCACGGTGGGGCCGCCCGACACGGGCGTCAAGATGCAGCTGGTGCTGCGCTCGGAAGACCCGGTGGCGCTGATGGCCGCGGCGCAAAAGGTCGAGCGCGAACTGCGCGGCCTGAAAGGCATCGGCAACGTCAATTCCAGCGCCTCGCTGGTGCGTCCGGAAATCATCGTGCGCCCCGATTTCGCCAAGGCGGCCGACCTGGGCGTGACGGCGGCAGCCATCGGCGAGACCGTGCGCGTGGCCACGGCCGGCGACTACGACACGGACCTGACGAAAATGAACCTGCCCGAGCGGCAGGTGCCGATCCGCGTCAAGCTGCCCAACAGCGTGCGCGCCGACCTGGCCGCCATCGAACGCCTGACAGTGCCCGGCAAGAATGGCCCCGTGCGCCTGGCGAACGTGGCCACGGTGACGATGGAAAGCGGCCCGGCGCAGATCGACCGGTTGAACCGCAGCCGCAACGTCACCCTCGACGTGGAACTCGGTTCGCGCACGCTCGGCGAACTGAATGAAGAAGCGCGCGCGCTGCCGTCGATGAAGAATCTGCCGCCGTCCGTGAAGATCGCCGAACTGGGCGACGCGCAGGAAATGGCCTCGCTGTTCGCCAGCTTCGGCCTGGCCATGCTGATCGGCGTGCTGTGCATCTACTGCGTGCTGGTGCTGCTGTTCAAGGACTTCATGCAGCCGGTGACCATCCTGGCGGCGCTGCCGCTGTCGATCGGCGGCGCCTTCGTGGCGCTGCTGATCACGGGCAGCGCCCTGTCGATGCCGTCGATGATCGGCCTGATCATGCTGATGGGGATCGTCACAAAGAACTCCATCCTGCTGGTCGACTATGCGATCCTGGCGCGCCAGGCCGGCATGAACCGCTTCGACGCGCTGGTCGACGCCTGCCACAAGCGCAGCCGGCCCATCCTGATGACAACGATTGCCATGGGCGCCGGCATGATGCCGCTGGCGCTGGGCTGGGGCGCCGACCCCAGCTTCCGTTCGCCGATGGCCATTACCGTCATCGGCGGCCTGATCACCTCGACCTTATTGAGCCTGCTGGTGGTGCCGGCCGTGTTCACCTACATCGACGACCTGGAGCACCTGCTCAAGCGCGGCATGGCGAAACTGCGCCGCCAGAAGGCGCCGCTGCGGCGCGATGACAGGGTGGCGCTGGAAAAATAAGCGCCAAGGCTGATTGCAAAAACGCCCCCTGCGGGCAAGGAAGCGAGGGACGGGTCGCCAGGCCGCGCTCCCTCGCTTTCATCTATCTGGCATACTGCGCCCATTCTCCATGACCGCAATCTGCCCTGCCTATGAATTACCGCACCCCGCTCGTCCTGCTGATGGCCTCCGCACTGCTCGGCGCCTGCTCGGACAAGACCACCCCCGCCAACGCCGGCCTGGCAGCCGACGTGGCAGCCGCCGTCCCCGCCGCCGCCGATGCAACGGCATCGGTCGAACACGTGCCGCCGCCGTCCGCCACCGCACCCAGGACGGAAGCGATGAACACGCCGCAGGCGCGCGAGCGCGAAGCGACCATGATGCGCGCCGTCTTCGGCAAGGCCTACCGCGACGACAGCGACGATGCGCTGGCCGACCTGCCCGATCCGGACAACCACGTCGACAAGCTCAGTTACGTGGTCAGCGCCGTCAGCCACAAGCTGCTGCCTGATGGCAGCGCCATCCTGGTGGCGAATGCGGAAACGGCCAATACGGAAGGCACGGCCGAATCGGCGCATGCCTCGCCGGGGCTGCTGAATGTCTTTTTCCTGGCGCCCAAGGGCACACCGGAAGACGGCCAGTGGCAAGTCGTGAAACGCCTGGAAAACATCGCCGCCCTGGGCTCGTCGGGGCAGCTCGGCGAAGTCCACTGGGTCATGCTGGGCGCGAACAAGCCGGGACTGGCGATCCGCTACGGCTATACGGGCCAGGGCTACACCATCACGCAACTGGCCCTGTTTGAAATCGGCGACGGCAAGGTCACCTCGCTCGATGGCGCCATCGACCTGTACTCGGACAATATGGGCGCCTGCGGTCCTGAAACGGACGAGTGCTGGATGGTCAAGGGGAACTGGCGCTTCGCGCCAGCGCGCAATGGCGGCGCCTACGATGACTTGCTGATCGACTTCAAGGGCGCCTCCGAAAAGATCAAGCCGGGCGTCAAGGTCAAGCAGGATGAAGACCCGCCGCGCATCGCCACGCCACTGAACGGCCACGCGCGCTATGGCTTCGACGGCAAGGGGTACAAACTGCTTGAAGGGAAGAATCCAGTGCCTGGCGTGTAAGCGTATCCGCGCCAGGCACCGGCAAACCGGCTAGCGGCGCGCCGCCTCCAGGCGCGCCAGCAGCGGCGCATACATCGCCCGCGTATGGCTGCTCCAGCGGGCCATGGCGCTGTCGATATCGAGCAGCAGGCGTTCCGACAGCACCTTGTCGCCCTGCTGCAGCGCCCAGATCGCGCACTCGGCGCGGCACTCGAAGCTGTTGTAGCGCGTCAGCGCATCGTCGAATTCCGCTTTCGCTTCTTGCTGTCGCCCGCTTTGCGCCAGCGCGCGCGCCGTCAGCAGGGACACCATCTCGGGACGGAAATGGATATCCGTGCGGCGGATGAATTCCAGGTGCGTCAGCGCTTCGGCGCCGCGCGCGCATTCCAGATAGGCGCGCGCCGCGCCCAGGCGAATTTCCAGGTCCGATGAAAACGCACCCCGCAGGCAGGCTTCGTACGTCGCTGCCGCTTCCTGCGCATCGCCCGCCTCCAGCTGCGCGCTGGCCAGGCGCATCTGGTTTTGCGCCGTCGGCGTGTACTCGAAAGCCGCTTTCGCCTCGCGCAATTCGCGGTTCGGATCGAGCACCTGCACGGCCACCGAAGCGACCTTGCGCGCGCCTTGCGGCAGGCGCGAATTGGGCAGGTAGATGGCGAAGAAATACACCACGCTGCCCAGCAGCGGGAACATGAATAAAATAAGCAGCCAGTACAGCTGCTGCCCGTTGCGCACCACGTGGATCGCAAAAAATACCGCGATCAGGATGTGGATGCCTATGCCAAAAATCGTCATGCTGCGACCTCGTTCGTTCGTGACGGGAGCAGCTGGCACGGCGCCGCCGCTTTCCCTGCTCAGAATATTACACTGGCCGCACCGTGCACACGCATCTATTGCGTCTTGGCCGACCAGCCGCCGCCCATGGCGCGGTACAGGTCGACCGAGGCGACGAGGATGCGCGTCTTCAGCTGCAGCAGCCCCACGTCGGCGCTGTACAGGGTGCGCTGGGCGTCGAGTTCTTCCAGGTACGAGGCGTAGCCATTGCGGTAGCGGTTATGCGCGATGCGCAGGGTGTCCGCCGCCGCGGCGCGGCGCGCGTCGTTTTCCACGGCTTGCTGCTGGAGGCGGTAGAGGGCGCCCAGGCTGTTCTCCGTTTCGGCGAAGGCGTTGCGCACCACGTTTTCATATGCGTACACGAGCTGGTCGCGCTGCGCGCCGGCCGCATCCGTCTGCGCCTGCACGCGCCCGCCATCGAACAGGGGGCCGGCCGCCAAGGCCGTCAGGCGCCACAGGGCCGTGGGCGCATGCAGGAAATCGGTGAGGGTGGTCGCCTGCCCGCCGCCGGCCGCCGTCAGCTTGAACGAAGGCAGCAGCTGGTCGCGCGTGGCGGCCAGGCTGGCGTTGGCGGCCGCCAGGTTGTGTTCCGCGCGCGCGATGTCGGGCCGCCGGCGCAGCAGTTCGGACGGCAGACCGGCCGGCACCCCAGGCGCGGCCAGCCCCGCCAGCGGCAAGCCGCGCGCGATGGGGCCGGGATTGCCGCCGACAAGGACAGCCAGCGCGTTTTCCTGTTCGAAAATCTGCCGCTGCAGCTGCGGCACCTGCTCGGCCGCCGCATGGTATTCCGATTGCGCCTGCAGCCATTCCAGGCGCGAGCTGTAGCCCACCTCGAACTGCTTGCGCGCCAGCTCGCGCGACTGTTCGCGCAGCTGCAGGGTCGATTGCGTCAACTCCAGCTGCGCGTCGAGGCCCCGCAGATTCAGGTAACTGGTCGCCACGCTGGCGGCGATCGACAGGGCCGCCGCATCGAGGCTGGCCTGCTCGGCGCGGTAGCTCTCGCCGGCCGCGTCGCTCAGACTGGCCAGCCGGCCCCACACGTCGATTTCATAGCTGGCCTGCAGTTCGGCCTGGAAGACATTCGTCACATACGGCTTGCCGCTGGACGCCAGGGTGCGCGTGCGCGTGGGCGAACCGTCGAAGGCCAGATTGGGCGCGCGGTTCGCGTCGGCCTGCGCCAGGCGTGCGCGGTATTCCTGCACCCGGGCGCGCGCCACGCGCAAGTCGCCATTGCGCGCCAGCGCCTCGCCCACCAGGTCGCTCAAGACCGGATCGCCGAAGGCTTGCCACCACAGTTGCTCGACCTGGGCACCCGTCGCCGCAGGTGCGCCGATCGCTTGCGCGCGCCAGCCGGACGGCAGCTGCAGCGATGACGGGGGCTGTGAAGGCGCCTTGGCGGCGCAGCCGGCCAGCGCCAGCGCGGCGGCCATCAATAATGCGCAGCGTGTCATGGCTTGGCTTTCTTTGGCGCAGGCGGAGGCGCCGGATTGTCCGCCGAGTCGTTCAGCACGGCCGACGTGTCGACGCTGACCACCACCGACATGCCCGGCACGAGGCGGCGCGCATTCGCCTGGCCCGGGTCGATGCGGATGCGCACGGGAATGCGCTGGGCAATTTTGAGGTAGTTGCCCGTCGCGTTATCGGCCGGCAGCACGGAAAACTCGGACCCCGTGGCCGGCGAGATGCGCTCCACCTGGCCCGTCAGCACGGCGCCGTCGAGCGCGTCGACGTGGAAGGTGGCGCTTTGCCCTTCCTGCACGCCGTTCATCTGCGTTTCCTTGAAATTGGCGATCACCCACATCTGGCGCGGCACCAGCGCCATCAGCTGCGCGCCCGAGTTCACGTACGCGCCCTGGCGCACCGTCACCTGGCCCAGCTGGCCGTCGGAGGGCGCGACGATGCGCGTGTTATCGAGGTCGATCTTCGCCGCCTTGACGGCTGCCTGCGCGTTGGCCACGGCAGCCTCCAGCGCCTGCTTGTTGACCACCACCGAATGCACGCTTTGCTGGGCGATGTCGAGATTGGCCCTGGCCTGCGCCAGCGCGGCCGCCATCTGCGCCTGCGTGGCGCGCGACTGGTCGTGTTCGCGCTGCGACAGCGAACCGTCGGCCACCAGCTGCTCCACCCGGCTCAAGTCCGCGCTGGCCTTGCGCGCCTGCGCTTCCGCGTTGGCCAGCGCCGCCTCGCTGACGGAAATGCCCGCCTGCGCGCTGGCCTTCTGCTGCGCCCAGTTCGACAGCGCCGCCTGCTGCGCGGCCAGCTGCGCCTGCGCCTGCTCGTAGCGCTGCTGGTAGATGCGGTCGTCGATGCGCACCAGCAGCTGGCCTTCCTTCACATCCATGAAGTCCTGCACCGTCACTTCCACCACATAGCCCGACAGCTGCGTGCCGATGATGGTCACCTGCCCCCGCACGGTGGCGTTTTCCGTCGTCACGATGGGACTGGTGAACGGCGGCAAACGCCACGCATACAGCACGATCAGCACGCCCACCAGGGCCACGGCCGCAAAGGCCAGCGCGGACAGCCACTGGTGGCGCCGGTCCGGCTGTGCCATGGAAGGCGCGGCGGGTGCGGATGGCAGTGCAGGCGTCGGTACTGGCGGCGGCGGGATGTTATTTTCTGTCATTGCTCGGTTCCGAATTGGTAATGGGGACGATGGCCATGGCCGTCTGCGCATCGCGCACGGGGCCGACCAGGCGGCGCGCGCCGGTGGTGATGCGGGTCCAGAACTGGCTGACCAGCATCCAGATCAGGGTGGCGACGGCGACGCCGGCGATCATCAAAAAGACGTCGTTGTAGGCGAGGACATTGGCTTCGCGCGTGGCGACGGCGCCCAGGCGGGCCACGCCCTGGGCGCTGCGCAGCGCCGGGTCCGTCAGCACGCCGCCGTAGCTTGCGGCACCGGACTGTACGCGCGCGGCCACCTGCGGGTCGAGCATGGTGAGGTGCTCGACCAGGTAGCTGGAATGGTATTTTTCGCGCGCCGTCTGGATGGTGCCGACGATGGCCGACCCGAGCAAGCCGCCCAGGTTCTGCGTCATGGTAAACATCACGGAAAAACTCACCAGGTTGCGCGGTTCGGCGATCACGGCGCCCATGCCGGCCACCATGGTGGGACCGAGGAAATACGTGCCGCCAAAGGCCAGCAGGAACTGGCTGACATACATGTTGACGGGGCGCGTCTGGCTGGTGGCGTGCGCGTCGATCAGGGCGCCGGCTGCGATCAGCAGCAGCGCGAACATCAGCGAGCGGTTCAGGGTCGCCGGATTGATCGTCAGCGCGCTGACCACCAGGCCCGCCACGCTGCCCAGCAGGACCACGATGAACAGGTTCTGCATCTGGTCCGTGTTCAGCCCCAGCGCCTGCAAAAAGCCCACGGCGCCCGTCGATTCGGACAGCACGATGCGAAACAGCAGCACCGATAAAAACAGCTTGGCGATCTTGCCCGTGGTGAGCCAGCGCGTGTTGAGCAGCGGGCGCGCGCGGTTATGCTCGATGGCCAGCGAGGCGGCGATCAGCACGATGGAGCCCGCCAGGCACACGCCCACCCACTCCGATTCCATCCACCACGCCGTGCGTCCCTGCGCCAGCACGGCGCACAGCAGGGCCACGCCGGGCGCGAACAGAATAAAGGTGAGGAAATCGAGCGGCTCGAACGTCTGCACGCGGTCGCCGGGCGGCAGCTTCAGGGCCAGCACGCAGCCCAGCGCCAGCAGGGCCAGTCCCAGCTCGAACAGGTACAGGCCGTGCCATTCGCCGATCTGCAGCAGTTCGGACGTGAAGATGCGCGCCAGCGGCAGCGCCAGCTGGGCAAAGCCCAGGCCCAGCACCACGCCTTTCAGCCGGTGCCGCGCGGGAAACGCCTGCAAGGTGTAGTACAGCCCCAGCACGCCCAGCGCGCCGCCCACCATGCCATGCGCGGCGCGCACGGCGATCGCCGACGGCAAGGTATTGGCATACAAGTGGGCGAACGTCACCAGCGCATACAGCACCAGGAACGCTTCCGTAAACAGGCGCAGGCCGAATTGCTGGCGGAACTTCACCAGCAGCAGATTCATGGACACGATGGTCATCACGTAGGCGGCCGGCAGCCACTGCATCTGGTAGGCATAGGCGGCCAGCGATCCTTGCAGGTTCAGCAAATTGGCCGTCACCAGGCCGTTACCGAGTCCCCCCGTCAGCGCGACGATCAGGCCGACGATGAAATACGCGACACGCTTGGGCGTCGAATGTTCGGGCATCGATGGCGACCCGGGCAAGGTCGGGCGTTCGCCCGGCCCCCAGGTGCGAGGTGTGTACTTGTCCATGCGGTAATCGCGATCCGGTTTGCTGAAGCCGTTCTTTGCTGCAGTGATAGAAATAGTTGCAAATGAACAGTTCTAGTCAGCAGCATATCATCGCAGGACGTTTTTCTTGTTTACATTGTTGCGCACTGTTGCGCACGGTTACGCCAACGGGGCAAGCCAGGCCGGCCCCGTTGGCGCTCATGCGGGCATCACACGCGGGGCGGATCCGTTTCGCGCGCAAACGCCCGGTGCGCGGCCAGCGCCTTTTTAAAGGCCGCCACGCCTTTCGCCACGTCGCCCGCCGGCACGACGATGATGGCGGCGTCCGGCTTGCCGTCGGGCAGGGTCACCGGCACGCCAGCCTTGTCCAGCAAGCCCTTGCCCGCGCCGATGGCCAGCATCGGCTTGCAGTGCCGGTATTGCAGGCGCAGGAAGTCGAGCGCGTTGGCGTCGCTGCCCAACTGCTGCACGGCGCCCTGGCCATCCGGTATCACGACGGCGTCGAACAGCACGGACGGTCCCGTTTCGAGCGAGATTTCCACGTCGAGCGGCGCGCCGCCGCTCGTGTCGACTTTCCCCAGATGGCTGCCCACCAGGCGCGGCACGGCGCCCTCGGCCAGCAAGGATGCATAGATGTTGCGCACCTGCGCCCCATCGCTGCCCGGCCCGACGAGGATGGCCACGCGCAGGGTATGGATGCCTGTCTTGCCGGGGCGGAAAAAGAGCGACAGCGCCGGCGACGGCGGATACGCAGGAATCGGCAGCATGGACACGGGCGGCATGACGGGCGGCAGCGCCAGGCCCAGCGCATCGGCCAGGCGCTGCGCCAGGGTCTCGTCGACATTGCGCAGCATGGCGACGATGCGCTTGCGAATCGCCACCGTCTGCACCTTGCTCAGTTCAAAGCGGAACGCATGCACGATATGGTCTTGCTCGACCGGCGTCTGGCTGATCCAGAACAGCCGCGCCTGGCCAAAGTGCTCGGCGAATTTCTCGGGCTTGCCGCGCACCTTGTCGCCCTCGGCGGAGGCGGGAAAACTGTTGAAGCCCCTGGCGCCGGCCTGGAACGGGCAGCCGCCCGCCAGCGAATTGGGCTCGTACGCGACCCGGCCCCGGTTGATGGCCTGGCGGTGGATGCCGTCGCGCTGGTTGTTGTGCACGGGCGCCAGCGGCGAGTTGATGGGGATTTCATGGAAGTTGGCACCGCCCAGGCGCGTGATCTGCGTGTCGATATACGAGTGGATGCGGCCCTGCAGCAGCGGGTCGTTGGAAAAATCGATGCCGGGCACGATGTGCGCCGTGCAAAAGGCCACCTGCTCCGTCTCGGCGAAAAAATTGTCGGGATTGCGGTTCAAGACCATTTTCCCGACGGGTATCAGCGGCACCACCTCTTCGGGAATCAGCTTGGTGGGGTCGAGCACGTCGAAGGGAAACGCTTCGGCCTGCGCTTCCGTGAAGACCTGGAACGACAGCTCGTATTCGGGATACTCGCCGCATTCGATGGCTTCCCACAGGTCGCGCCGGTGGAAATCGGAATCGGCGCCGCTGATCTTGACGGCTTCGTCCCACACGAGCGAGTGCGTGCCGGCCATGGGCGACCAGTGGAATTTACAGAACACGGACTGGCCCTTGGCGTTCACGAGACGGAAGGTGTGCACGCCGAAGCCCTGCATCATGCGGTAGCTGCGCGGGATGGCGCGGTCGGACATGACCCACATCAGCATGTGCGTGATTTCCGGCGACAGCGAGGCGAAATCCCAGAAGGTGTCGTGCGCGCTGGCCGCCTGCGGCATGCCGTTGTGCGGCTCGGGCTTGACCGCATGGACCACGTCGGGAAATTTCATCGCATCCTGGATGAAGAAGACGGGGATGTTGTTGCCGACCAGGTCCCAGTTGCCTTCGTCCGTATAAAACTTCACGGCAAAGCCGCGCACGTCGCGCGCCGTGTCGGTCGAGCCGCGCTCGCCGGCCACCGTGGAAAAGCGCACGAAGACGGGCGTGCGCTTGCCCGCCTTGGCGAACGGCGCGGCGCGCGTCAGCTTGCTTTGTTCCTTGTAGCATTCGAAATAGCCGTGGGCGGCCGAACCACGCGCATGCACGACGCGCTCGGGGATGCGCTCATGGTCGAAATGCGTGAGCTTTTCACGCAGGATGAAATCTTCCATCAGGGTGGGGCCGCGCAAGCCCGCCTTCAGCGAGTTCTGGTTGTCGCCCACGGGCACGCCCTGGTTGGTCGTCAGCACGCAGCCGCTGTCGTCGCTGCGGGCGCCATCGAGCGAGCTATTCAGCGCATTCTCGCCCAGCGCGGGCTGGCCATCGCCCGTCTTCGGCGACGCTAGCGTTTCGCCCGTGGTGCTGGCCGTGGCCAGCGGTTCGCCGGCCGCCACATGCACGCCTTCGATCGGCGTGCGCGCCGCCTCGCCATACTGGCCATCTTCCTTGGGATTGTCGGCCATGGCGGCGGACAGCTGCTGGCTGGCGGCCGTCTTTTGCAGCAGCGCGCGGGTCACGTCATTGTCCGTGCCCAGGCTGTTTGGCGCATTGCTGTCGGATGGGCCGGACATGCTGCTCAATACGGAACCCGCACCGTCCGTGGACGGCGTTTTCTTGGTGGTAGCCATTACATCTCCTGTGAGTAGTTTGCCCCGGGAAGTAACGCTACAACTCCCTCATTCAGCGCACGAACAGGGCAATCAAAATAATGATGGGAATAGGTATGCCAATCAACCACAACAAAATGGAGCGCATCATCACTCTCCTTTACTGCTTGCTACTACCTTGTGTGCGCGGGCGCTGGCCCTCTCCGCCATGACGGCGAAGGGAACAGCGCCCACGACAAATGCTTCCAGGAAGGCGTAAAACTTATTTACGCGAACCCAGCAATTTCGACAGGCCATAGCCGGCCGCGGCCGCAATCAGCAGGGACATGGCCGGGCGCTCGCGCACATAATCGCGGCCCGTTTCGCCCGCGCGCTGGCAGGCGACGCCCAGTTGCTTGCCGCGCGCCATCAGGCGCTCCGAGGCCTTGCTGACGGTGTCGCTGACTTGCTCGATGCGGTCGCCCACCTGGTCCACGCTGTCATGCGCGCGCGTGGCGACCTTGTCGGCCAGAGGCTGTGCCTGGCTAGCCACCTTGTCGATGGTGCGGTGCAAATCCTGGCGGGTATCCTGGGCGGTGCCGTTCATCTCGGAGCTGGTTTTTTCAATCGCGTTCATGATGGTTTCCTTTAATAGTGAATAAATCAACCATGCTCGATGCCGTGACCGAATCATGATTCTCCTCGCTTCTGAGAAAAAGAAGCGGCTAAACGCTGCCGGGCTGAGCCATATCAAACACTGGATCAGCAGCAAGCTGTTGGCACTACCTTAACCCCGCCCGCCACGCGCCACCGTGCGCTGCCACACCTTGAGGCACAGACTTAAATTCCTGATGGAAATAACAATCCCCGCCGGCCTGGTGGGGCGGACGGGGATCGGGGTGAAATGGTGTTATTTAGGCGTAGGTCGGGTTAGCGGAGCGTAACCCGACACATCGTTGACATCACCGCTTACGCCCGCAACCGCGCATCGAGCGAATAGCGTCCCGCGCCACTGATGGCAATGGTGCCGAAGACGATGATCAGCAGCCAGCCGAACTGCCCATCGGCGATGCTCCAGTCCGGATGCACGAGCAGCATCGACACGCCCAGCAGGAACAGCAGGGGCAGGCAGGCCAGGCGCGTCAGCAGGCCGGCGGCGACCAGCAACGGGCAGACGATTTCCGCGAACAGCGCGCAGTACAAGGTGACGGCGCGGCCCAGGTGCAGCGGGTCGTCGATGTGCGCCAGTTCCTCGGAAAAATGCAGCAGCTTGGGCAAGCCGTGCACGTGCAGCACCAGCAGCGCGCCCGCCACGCGCGCAAACAGCAAGCCGGCATCGGGTAAAAAGGGGCCGGCCAGCGCCGCCATCCAGTGTTTCTTCATCTTCGCTCCAGTGGGAAAGGCAGGCGGCGCGGCGCGCCGCCGCCAGCCATCATAGGCAGGCGGAAGACCCGGCGCGACTGGTCTTTTGGCAGAGGCGCCGGCGCGCGCGAAGGCCTAGACTGGCCGCTGCCATCACTGGTCCAGGCCATCACTGGCCCCTCCCCCATCCCCGAAGGAAAGCATCATGTCGAAGAAAATCGAAGCCGAAGAAGTCAATTCCCGCCGCAAGCTGCTCGTCAGCGTCGCCGGTGTCGCCGCCGGTGCGGGCCTGCTGGCCGCCGGTGGCGCCAGCGCCGCCGCCAAGCCTGCCGCTGCCGCCGCCGCCGCCGCGCCGGGCAAGCTCACCGTCAACAAGGTCACCGTCAAGGACGGCACCGTCATCCATTTCAAGGACTGGGGCACGGGCACGCCCGTCGTCTTCAGCCACGGCTGGCCATTGCAGGGCGACGCCTGGGAAGACCAGATGATGTTCCTGGCCAGCCACGGCTACCGCGTGATCGCGCACGACCGCCGCGGCCACGGCCTGTCCAGCCAGCCATGGCAGGGCAATGACATGGATACCTACGCCGACGACCTGGCCACCCTGCTCGACGCGCTCGACATCAAGGGCGCGACCCTGGTCGGCCATTCGACGGGCGGCGGCGAAGTGGCGCGCTATATCGGCCGCCATGGCGAAAAGCGCGTGGCCAAGGCCGTGCTGGTGGGCGCCGTGCCGCCGCAGATGGTCAAGTCGGACACCAATCCCGGCGGCTTGCCGATGTCCGTCTTCGACGGCATCCGCGCCGGCGTGCTGGCCGACCGTTCGCAATTCTTCAAGGATCTGACCGTGCCCTTCTTCGGCGCCAACCGTCCCGGCAACAAGGTGTCGCAAGGCATGCGCGACACCTTCTGGCTGCAGGGCATGCAGTGCGGCATCAAGAACGCCTACGATTGCATCAAGCAGTTTTCCGAGACGGATTTCACTGCCGACCTGAAGAAAATCTCCGTGCCGACCCTGGTCGTGCACGGCGGCGACGACCAGATCGTGCCGATCGACGCTTCCGGCAAGGCCGCGGCCAAGCTCATCAAGAACGCCAAGCTGGTCATCTATGAAGGCGCGCCGCACGGCTTGCCGGCCACCCACAAGGACCGCCTGAACGAAGACTTGCTGGCCTTTATCAAGTCCTGACCCTCATCCGCTCCGCGCACCGTCGGCCCGCCCGGCGGTGTTTCCCGCCCCTGCCTTGCAAAAAAACCGTCCGCCTCCCCCATTCGTATAAGTGCCCCGGCGACGATGCCATGCATACTTGTTGCAATGCGGCATACGCCGCGACAGCGACAGGAGCACGGCGATGGCCAGCATGCATTATTTACCTCAGCAGCAAGACCCCGGCCTGGCACCGGCCCAGCGCATGGGCGGCATGGGCGGCATGGGCGAATTTGCCGCATCCGTCGCGCACGAGGTGCGCCAGCCGCTGGCGGCCATCGCGCTCAATGCCGATGCCGCCTTGCGCTGGCTCGACCACGATCCGCCCCGCCTCGACGAGGCGCGCGCGGCGCTGGCCCTGGTCGCCAGCGCCGGCAGCCATGCCAGCGCCGTGCTGCGCAGTGTGCATGGCCTGGCCTGCCATGCGCCGGGCAGCCACGCGCATTTTGTCGCCGACGACGCCGTGCAGGAGCTGCTGCCGCTGCTGCGCGCGCCACTGCAACGCCACGCCATCGACCTGCAAACGCGGCTGGCGCCGGGCCGCCCGCTGCTGCATGCCGACGCGGTGCAATTCCGGCAAGTCCTCCTGAACCTGCTGATGAACGCCATCGAAGCCTTGCAAGGCACCAGCGGCCGGCCGCGCACGGTGCTGCTGTCCTCGCGCCTCGATGAGGGCGTGCAGCATTTCAGCATCGCCGACAATGGCGCCGGCATCGCGCCGCAGGCGGCCGAGTACCTGTACCACGCCCTGTATTCCAGCAAACCGGACGGCATGGGCATGGGCCTGGCCATCTGCCGCCGCATCCTCGACGCGCATGGCGGCCGCCTGTGGCATGCGCCCGGCGCACCCCATGGCACAGTCTTCCACTTCACCCTGCCAGCACCATGAGCACAAGCATGCACACGCCCCGCGACGACGCTGCCCCTATTTCGCTGCTGATCGCCGACGACCACCCGCTGATCCTGGCCGGCCTGGCCTCGCTGATCGCATCGCTGCCTGGTTTACGCCTGCTGGGCCAGGCCGGCACGGGCAGCGCCGCCGTGGCGCTGTACCGGGAGCTGCGTCCCGACGTGGTGCTGATGGATTTGAACATGCCGGAAATGCATGGCGTCGAAGCGATCGAGCGCATCTGCGCGGACGATGCGCAAGCGAAGATCGTCATCCTCACCACCTACCAGGGCGAGGACAGCGTGCACCGGGCCCTGCGCGCCGGCGCGCGCGGCTACCTGCTGAAGGATTCCGGCTTCCTGCAACTGACGCAATGCATCGGCCAGGTGGCCGCCGGCAGGCACTATCTGCCGCCGGAACTGGCGGCGCAGCAGGCCGGCCGCATCGAGGCGAACCGCCTGTCGAAACGCGAGCACGACATCCTGCTGCACCTGTCTGCGGGCAAGAGCAACAAGATGATCGCGCGCAGCGCCGGCATCGAGGTGGGCACCGTCAAATTTCACGTAAATAATATTTTGACCAAGCTCAACGTATCAAGCCGCACCGAGGCGGCCACGGTGGCCGCCCGGCGCGGCTTGCTGGGCGCGTTCTAGCTGCCGGGAACCGGGGTCAGACCCGCCGGGTCTGACCCCGGCATTTACGCTGCATCATCATCCAACTTTGCCGCGGCCTTGGCCAGCGCTGGCTTCGCTTCCACGCCGCTGATCTTCGGCACGCATTCGCTGCGCAGCCACGACACGGTCACGGCTTCGCCCGCCATCAGGCGCTTGACGCTGGGGACGATCTGTTCGCCGATCAGCATGCCCAGCAGGCCGATCAGGGCAATGGCTGGCGGCGCCGGCGAGCGTACCTGCAGGACGGCATAGATGATGCCAACCAGCAAGCCCACGGCCAGCGAAATCACATATAACTTCATGGCGCATTCCTTTCAATAAAAAAAACGCCGCGCGCGGTCAGGCGCGCGGCGCATGGCATGGCCGCGCGGTGTTTACTTGGCCGGCACCGGCGCCAGGGTAGCGTGTTCGCCATGGATGCGCTGCGGCGCCTTGTGCACCATGGTGTAGGCATAATCGACGCCCATGCCGTAGGCGCCCGAATGTTCGCGCACGATGGCCATGACGGCATCATAGGTCGCCTTGTGGGCCCAGTCGCGCTGCCATTCCAGCAGCACCTGCTGCCACGTCACGGGCACCACGCCGGCCTGGATCATGCGCTGCATGGCGTAGTCGTGCGCTTCCTTCGAGGTGCCGCCCGATGCATCGGCCACCATGTAGATCTCGTAATCGCCTTCGAGCATCGCGCACAGGGCGAAGCTGTTGTTGCACACTTCCGTCCACAGGCCCGAGACGACGACTTTTTTCTTGCCGTTGGCGGCCAGCGCATCGCGCACCTTCTGGTCATCCCACGAATTCATCGAGCTGCGCTCGAGGATATCCTTGCCGGGGAAGACGTCCAGCAGTTCCGGATAGGTGTGGCCGGAGAAGCTTTCCGTTTCCACCGTGGTGATGATGGTGGGGATGTTGAACACCTTGGCGGCCTTGGCCAGGCCCACGGTATTGTTTTTCAGCGCCTGGCGGTCCATCGATTGCACGCCGAACGCCATTTGCGGCTGCTGGTCGATGAAGATGATCTGGCAATTGTCGGGGGTAAGGACTTCCAGTTTCGGATTGGTCATGATGTCATCCATGAAGAAAGGGTTGAGTGGGTACTGCCGTGCATCGTATGCCTGGCGGCGTGCCCGCACCACTATCTAAATATAGGCTCCCCCCGAGCAATCCCCCTCTGCAGGCTGGCGGGCGCTGCGGTAAAATACCTTTTGCTTACCATCTTTCGACGACTCTTGATCGATCACTCCTCTTTGCCAGGCAACGTCATGCGCAGCGATGCGGCACCGATACGCGTCCTCATCGCCGACGACCACCAGTTGCTGCTCGACGGCATCGCGGCCCTGCTGCGCGCCTTTCCCGGCGTGGCGCTGGTGGGCCAGGCCACCGATGGCCAGCAGGCGGTGCAGCAATTTGAGGCGCTGCAGCCCGATGTCACGCTGATGGATTTGCAGATGCCGCGCATGAGCGGTCTTGACGCCATCGGCGCCATCCGCGCGCGCCATCCGCAGGCGCGCATCATCGTGCTGACCACCTACAAGGGCGACACGCAAGTGTTGCGCGCCATCCGCGCGGGCGCGTGCGGCTATGTGCTGAAAAGCGCGCTGCGCCACGAATTGCTGGCGGCGATACAGAACGTGCACGCGGGACGGCGCCACATCACGCCCGAGATCGAGGCGGAGCTGGCCCTGTATGCCTGCAGCGACGTGCTGTCGAACCGCGAACTGGACGTGCTCAAGCAGGTCGCGCAAGGCAATTCCAACCGCGAAACGGGCGCCCTGCTGCAGATCAAGGAAGAAACCGTCAAAGCGCACATGAGCACCATCCTGGCCAAGCTGGGCGCCAGGGACCGCACCCATGCCGTCACCATCGCGCTACGGCGTGGCATCCTCGACGCCTGAACGGCGCCAGCGCTGCCACCAGCGGCGCAAGGGCCCGTGCGCCGCCGGCCAGGCGCGCCGCGCGGGTACCCGCAGGCGCCACTGCGTGCCGCCGCCGTCGCGCCCGCCCACGGACAGGCGCGCACCGAGCCTGGCGGCGCGCTCGCGCATGCCGGGCATGCCCCAGTGTCCGGGAATCTGTCCGTTCGCCGCGACCACCGGCGGCAAGCCCTGGCCATCGTCGCGCACGACCAGTTCGATGCCGCCGCGCGCATAGCGCACCGCCACCTCGACCACCTGCGCACGCGCGTGCTGGAAGGCATTGCGCAGCGCTTCGCTGGCGATGCGGTAGATTTCGTGCGCGGCGCGCGCATGCAGCATGCGCGCCTCGCCCTCCTCCGCATAGCGGAACACGATGCCGTGCTGCGCCGCCAGCCGTTCGCCTTCGCGCCGCAGGATGGCGCTCCAGCGCGCGCCGCCATCGTCGCCGGCGCGCAGGTCGTGCACATGGTCGCGCCCCTCGCCCAGCATGCGGTCGGCATCGTCGAGCGCGCGCAGCATGGCGGCGCGCGCGGGATCATCCTCGGCGATGGCCATGCTGGCATTGTGAAAGTGCAGGATCATCGCCTGCGTGCCCTGCAGCAGGGTATCGTGCAGCTCGCGCGCGATGCGTTCGCGCTCGGCCTGTTGCGCCTCCATCCGCACCTGCAGGCGCGCGGCGTGCTGGCGCAGCCGCCAGCGGTAGGCGCCGTACGCTGCGGCCAGCAGCAGCGCCGCGCACAGGCTGCGGAACCACCAGGTCTGGTAAAAGGCGGGCAGCACGCGGAACGGCAGTTGCGCCACCGTGCTGTCCACGCCGTCGCCATTCGCCGCGATTACTTCGAAGCGGTAGCTGCCCGGCCCCAGGCCCGTGTACTGCGCCAGGCGACGCCCGCCCGCCTGCTGCCACTGCGTATCGTAGCCGTCGAGCCGGTAGCGGAACTGCAAACGCTCCGGCGTGCCCAGACTGGCGGCGTTGTAATGGAATTGCACGTCGCGCGTGCCGGCCGCCAGCTGCAGGCCGGCACTTGCGGGCGGATCGACGCGCCGGCCGTCTGCCAGCAGCGCGCCGATTTCCACGCGCGGCGCCGGCAAGGCCGCAAGCGCCTGGCGCGGATCGATCCAGAACGTCGCGCTCTGGCGCGAAAACCAGATCTTGCCATCGTCCGCTTCGGCCACCGAGCGGTTGTGCAGCATGCCGATGCTGCCGTTCAAGCCATCGACGGCGTCGTACGAGGTGGCGCGCATGGCATGGGCGGCGTCGCGCAGCGCCAGTTCCACTTGCGCGGCGGAGATGTGCGCGGCGCCGCTGCCATGATTGAGCCACAGGCTGCCGTCGCGCGCGCGCAGCAGGCCCACCACGCCCTCGGTGGCGCTGGCCGGCTCGCTGCGCAGGGCGACGAAGCGGCCGCCGCGCCACAGCGCCACGCCACGCTGCCCGCCCGCCCACACCTGCCCGTGGTATTCGATCAGCATGGGAATCTTGCCCAGATCCAGGCCCTGCGCGGGACCGAAGGCGTGCAGCCGCCCCTTTTCCAGCATGGCGACGCTGCCATCGGCATACGACAGCCACAGGCGCCCGGCCGCGTCGGCCAGCAGCGCCAGCGGCACTTTCGCGCCGCCATCTGGCAGCAGCGGTTCGCGCCGCCAGGCCCCGTCGCGGTACTGGAAAACCCCGGCGCCGCTGAACACGCCCCAGATGCTGCCATCGGGCGCGAGCACGCCGGCGCGCATGCGCTTGAGCGCGGCCGCGCCCGATGGATAGGCGATCGTGCGCAGCACGCGGCCATCCTCGCCAGCCAGCTGCTGCAGGCCGGCGCGGGTCGCCACCCACAGGCCGCCCGGCGCTGCCAGGATGGCGCTGACGGGCCCCAGGCGCGGCGCGCGCAGCACCGTGCCGTCGGCCCGCGCCAGCAGCAGCGGCCCCAGGACGTCGTCGCGCGACAGCCACATCGCGCCTGCCGGCCCGGCCAGCATTTCCTGGGTACGGAACACTTCGGCCACGCCGGGCGCGGCACGCGTGCGCAGGACCACGGGCGCGGCCTGGCGGAAACGGTCCAGGCCGCCGTACGTGGAAACCCAGACATTGCCTTCATTGTCGTCGCACATGGAGCCGACGAGGACATTGCTCAAGCCATCGCGCGGCAGGAACGATTCCGTGTCGCTGCTGATGCCCAGCTGCCCCGGCGCCAGCGCGCCGTCGCTGCGCGTGCGGTGCAAGCCGTACTGGCTGTCGAACCACAAGGTACCCGCGCGGTCGACCAGCATGCTGCCGCTGGTGCCGCTGGTATCGCGGTAAATCCACCGATGATCGAGCTGCTCGTAGCGTTCCAGCGATTCGATGATGCGGATGCCGCGCATCTCCAGCAAATAAATGCGGCCGTCCGGTCCCTGCTGCGGCGGCGCGCGCAGGTCGAGCCGGCCGATGGGCGGCGCGAAGCGCGACTGCGTCGCCTGCCATATGAACAGGCCTTTTTCACTGAACACGGCGATGCGGCCATCGCGGTCGGCAAACACGGCGGACGCCTTTTGCGCCGTGTAGCCCTGCGCCGGTCCCATCGCCTGCCAGCGCCGGCCATCGAAGCGCGAGATGCCGGACACGCCGGCCGCCCACACGGCACCGTCGCCGCCGATGGCAAAGCCCCAGATGGCGCCCGCCTGCACGCCCTGCGGCTCGGCATAATTGCGCACCACGCCATCCTTGACGTGGCTGATGCCGCCCACTTGCCAGCCTATCCACATGCCGCCGTCGGCGGCGCGCTTGAGCGCCAGCGCCACCGTGTCGGGAAAGCTGCCCTGGCGCACGCGCACGGGCTCGAAGCGCAAGCCGTCGAAACGGCGCACGCCCGCATGCGTGCCCAGCCACAGGAAACCGTCATTGCCCTGTGCCATGACAATGATATCGTCGGGCGCGCCGTCACTGGCCGTCCAGCGCGTGTGCTGCAGCTGATGGATGCCGCGTGCGGCATCGATGGCCAGCCCGCAAGGACTGGCCAGCATGAACATCAGCCAC
The DNA here is from genome assembly GCF_058794735.1 of Janthinobacterium sp. GW823-FHT06H09. Taxonomy (NCBI): domain Bacteria; kingdom Pseudomonadati; phylum Pseudomonadota; class Betaproteobacteria; order Burkholderiales; family Oxalobacteraceae; genus Janthinobacterium; species Janthinobacterium sp. GW823-FHT06H09. The sequence continues at coordinate 174,939 of NZ_JBXAHC010000009.1, forward strand.
AGCAGGAAGGCGCGCATGGCGGCTGTCAGGACACGGGCACGGCGGTCCGACCGCTACGCTGCTCCACCACGATCAGGCCGCCCAGCAGCGCCAGCGGCACGGCCAGCGCCGCGAAACCGAAGACCAGGTAGCCAAAGCCGGCAGCGATGGCGCCCAGCGCAAAGGCCAGCAGCGGCCAGAAAAACTTCCCGCAGCGCGCACGCGTGCCGCCATCGGCCGCGCCGCGCAGCACGTCGACGGTGTCGAGCACGATCTGCGTCACGTTCCCCGTCATCATGGAGGTGGGCGCCAGATGCGCCAGCAGCAGACGGCTGGTGGCGCTGTGCACACCCATGGCGGCCGTGCCCAGCAAGCCGGCCAGCATCGCCAGCGTGCCCACTTCCTTGCCGAGCGGCTCGGCCAGCACGCCGAACACCATGAAACCGGCCAGCAAGATCCATTGCAGCAGGAAGGCCAGGGTCAGCGCCGGACCGCCGCGGCGCTCGATGGCCAGCACCATCAGGCGCGTGACGACGATGCCGGCGATAAAGGCGGGAAAGGCGAGGATTTTCAGCAGGATGGGGATGCGCGTCGGTTCGGCCAGCGCGGCGCCGATCAGCACGAAGTTGCCCGTGACATGGGCGGTAAACAGGCCGAACAGGGCGATAAAGCCCAGCGTATCGACATACCCGGCCAAAAAGCCCAGGCTGGTGCCGTATAAACGGCTGTGTGGTGCTTGATCCATGAGGACTCCCTGCGATGCGGTAAACCGCGATAAAAAATGCATCCGGACGCATGCCCAGCCGCTACTGCCGGCATGGTAATCCATGTCGCGCGCCGCCGCACCCGCCCTTAGACCAGTCGGCACGCCGCCATACCTGCCATACCTGATCTTTTGGCCCGTGTCCGCTCCCGGGCCCTGGGCTACACTGACCGCAGATCCTGGCCGCGCCCCGGCCTCCCCCGCATTGCCACCATGGAGCCGCATCATGACCGAACCGACCCTTTCCTCCGCCGCGCCGCTGATACTGATCAACGGCTGCTTCCACACCGTCGACAAGTCGTGCCCGCAGGCGAGCGCCGTGGCCATCGCCGACGGCAAATTCCTCGCCGTCGGCGATGCCGACGACGTCATGCGCCACCGCAAGCCGGACAGCCGCGTGATCGACCTCGGTGGCCGCACCGTCATTCCCGGCCTGAACGACTCGCACCTGCACCTGATCCGCGGCGGCTTGAACTACAACCTGGAACTGCGCTGGGAAGGCGTGCCCTCGCTGGCCGACGCCCTGCGCATGCTCAAGGATCAGGCCTTGCGCACGCCGAACCCGCAGTGGGTGCGCGTGGTCGGCGGCTGGAACGAATTCCAGTTCGCGGAAAAGCGCATGCCGACCTTGGATGAAATCAACGCGGCCGCGCCCGACACCCCCGTCTTCATCCTGCACCTGTACGACCGCGCCTTGCTGAACCGCGCGGCCCTGCGCGTGGTCGGCTACGACAAAAATACGCCGAACCCGCCGGGCGGCGAAATCGTGCGCGATGCATCGGGCAACCCGACGGGCATGCTGATCGCGCGGCCGAACGCGATGATACTGTATGCGACCCTGGCCAAGGCCCCGACCTTGCCGCGCGAACTACAAGTCAATTCCACGCGCCAGTTCATGCGCGAACTCAATCGCTTGGGGCTGACCAGCGCCATCGATGCGGGCGGCGGCTTCCAGAATTATCCGGAAGACTACGCGGTGGTCGAGGAACTGGCGCAAAAGGAGCAGCTGACCATCCGCATCGCCTACAACCTGTTCACGCAAAACAAGGGCCGCGAACTGGAGGATTTTGAAAAATGGACGGAGATGGTCACGCCGGGCCAGGGCGACGATTACTACCGCCATAACGGCGCCGGCGAAATGCTGGTGTTTTCCGCCGCCGACTTCGAGGATTTCCTCGAGCCGCGCCCGGACCTGGCGCCCGGCATGGACGACGAACTGGAAAAGGTGGTGCGCCACCTGGTCTCCAAACGCTGGCCCTTCCGCCTGCACGCCACCTACGACGAATCGATCGACCGCATGCTGACGGTCTTTGAAAAGGTCAACCGCGATATCCCGTTCGACGGCCTGCACTGGATGTTCGACCACTGCGAAACCATCACGCCGAAAAACATCGACCGGGTCAGGGCGCTGGGCGGCGGCATCGCCATCCAGCACCGCATGGCCTTCCAGGGCGAATACTTCGTCGACCGCTACGGCGCGGAAGCGGCCAAGGCCACGCCGCCGATCGCCCGCATGCTGGCCTCGGGCGTGCCCGTGGGCGGCGGCACGGACGCCACCCGGGTCGCCAGCTACAACCCGTGGACGGCGCTGTACTGGCTGGTATCGGGCCGCACCGTGGGCGGCTTGCGCCTGTACGACGCGGGCAGCCGTTTGTCGCGCGACACGGCGCTGGAACTGTGGACGGCGGGCAGCGCCTGGTTCTCCAGCGAGCAAGGCAAGAAGGGCCGCATCCAGGAAGGCATGCTGGCCGACCTGGCCGTGCTGAGCGCGGATTTTTTCAGCATCGATGAAGAGGCGATCAAGTCGATCGAATCGGTGCTCACCGTCGTCGGCGGCAAGATCGTCTACGGCCAGGCGGAATTTGCCAATCTGGCGCCGCCAGCCATCCCCGTGCTGCCCGACTGGTCGCCCGTGAAAAACGTGGCCGGCCACTACCGCGCCGCGCCGCCGCAAAAGACCAGCGCCATGCAACAGCACCAGTGCCAGGGCGCCTGCGGCGTGCACGCCCACGCCCACGACGTGGCGCGCAAGAGTTCCGTACCCGTCTCCAGCCACTCCGGTTTCTGGGGCGCGCTGGGGTGCAGCTGCTTTGCGTTTTGAGGCGCGGGTGCGGCGACTGCCCCTGCTGAAGGACGTGGCGCCGGGGATCAGGCATCATTTCTGATTCGGCGGTTTTCGTGGACAGCGCTGCGCGCGGCGGGTACAGTCTGCGTTCAGCAACGAGGAATGCATCCACGGACAAACACCATGAAGCGAGCACCAACGCCAGCGCGCAGCGACTGGGTCAAGTGCGCCGAACCGGTACATGGGGTCGAACGCATCGAGGCATGGTTCAAGGGCAAGGCCTATGCCATGCACCGCCACGACACTTACGCCATCGGCCGCACGCTGGCGGGCGTGCAGCGTTCCAGCTACCGCCGCGGCCAGCGCGACAGCCTGCCCGGCAATACCATGATCCTGCACCCGGACGAGGCGCACGATGGCCAGGCGGGCACCGACGCCGGCTTCCGCTACCGCATGCTGTATATCGAACCGGCGCTGTTCCAGGATGTGCTGGGCGGACGCGTGCTGCCCTTCATTGAAGGCGGCGTGTCGACCGATTCCCGCCTGGCGGCGGCCACGTCCGCCTTGCTGCCGCACGACGGCCGTCCGCTCGAAGCGCTGGAGCAGAGCGAGGCGCTGGCCGAGCTGGCGCATGCGCTGGCGGCGGCGGCCGGCACGCCGGCGCAACGTCCAAAAGGCGACTTCCTGGCGGCGCGGCGCGCGCGCGACTACTTGCAGGCGCACTGCACCCACGCCGTCACGCTGGCGGAACTTGAAGCGGCAACGGGACGCGACCGCTGGAGCCTGTCGCACGACTTTCGCGTCTTCTACGGCACCAGCCCGTACCGCTATCTGACCATGCGGCGCCTGGAAATGGTGCGGCGCCTGCTGCTGGCAGGCAGCACGCTCGCCTCGGCCGCCATGGCCGCGGGCTTTGCCGACCAGAGCCACATGACGCGACATTTCCTGAAGACCCATGGACTGACGCCTGGCCGCTGGCTGCGCTACGCCAGCGGCATCGGCCAGGACTGAAAACACCCACGATCGTTCAATACGGCCGGCAGGCGCCTGCGTATTCTGGCTGTATCGCCACTTGAACGGAGCACAGCATGACTATCACCACCACCATGCGCGGCCAGGGCCGGTCCATCGACCTGGCAGGCAAGGTCTCCCTGTTGGAGGGGCACTGGCAGCCGCGCGTCATCGCCGAAATGAATGACTACCAATTCAAGGTCGTCAAGGTACTGGGCCAATTCCAATGGCACCGGCACGCCGATACGGATGAAACCTTCATCGTGCTGGACGGCGAATTGCGCATCGCCCTGCGCGGCCCTGGCTACGCGGAAGGACACGCCATCGTGCTCACTGCCGGCCAGATGGCCGTGGTGCCCAAGGGTGTCGAACATAAACCGTGCGCCCTCGCCGAAACCAGGCTGCTGCTGATCGAGCCGCGCGGCGTGGTCAACACGGGCGACGGCGACGCGGGCGAGCGCACTGTGGAGAACGATCAGTGGATCTGAAGCAGGAAAGATAACAGTGACAAAAACAAAAAACCCGCTGACTTTTGCAAGTCAGCGGGCTTTCTGATGAAACCTGGTGCCGTTGGCCGGAATCGAACTGGCGACCTTCACATTACGAATGTGCTGCTCTACCAACTGAGCTACAACGGCGAAGACCCACATTCTACAAACAATGCACAAAATTTGCTAGTGTCAACGCGAACTTTTTTGCATTTTTTTAGCGGCCCGGCTGCGGGCCGCTGAAAATCGTGGAAAAGTGCGGCTTTTTTACTCGGCGTGATACGCGGTGACACGGGCCACTTCGTCCTTCGAGCCGAGGAAGACGGGCACGCGCTGGTGCAGCTTGTGCGGGGCGATGTCCATGATGCGCTGCTGGCCGTCGGTGGCTGCGCCGCCGGCTTGCTCGACGATGAAGGCCATCGGGTTCGCTTCGTACATCAGGCGCAGCTTGCCCGGCATCGAGGTGTCGCGCAGGTCGGCCGGGTACATGAAGATGCCGCCGCGGTTCAGGATGCGGTGCACGTCGGCCACCATCGAGGCGATCCAGCGCATGTTGAAATTGGTGCCGCGCGGGCCCGTGTCGCCGGCCAGCAGTTCGTCGACATAGCGCTTCACGGGCGGATGCCAGTGGCGCGCGTTCGACATATTGATGGCGAATTCCTTCGTCGTCGGCGGAATCTGCATATTGCTTTGCGTGAGCACCCACGAACCCATCTCGCGGTCCAGGGTGAAGCAATTCACGCCATTGCCGAAGGTCAGCACCAGCATGGTTTGCGGGCCGTACACGGCGTAACCGGCCGCCACTTGCTTGCTGCCCGCCTGCATGAAATCCTGCTCGGTCGGCTGACCCATGCCGTCCGGCGCCTTCAGTACCGAGAAAATGGTGCCGATCGAGACGTTGACGTCGATGTTCGACGAGCCGTCCAATGGGTCGAACAGCAGCATGTATTCGCCCTTCGGATAGCGGTTCGGGATCGGGTGGATCGATTCCATTTCTTCCGACGCCATGGCCGCCAGGTGGCCGCCCCATTCGTTCGCTTCGAGCAAAATCTCGTTGGAGATGATGTCGAGTTTTTTCTGCACCTCGCCCTGCACGTTTTCCGTGTCGGCCGTGCCCAGCACTTCACCGAGGGCGCCCTTGCCGACGGCGTGGCTGATGGTCTTGCAGGCGCGCGCGACGACTTCGATCAGCAGGCGCAGTTCGGCCGGAATGCTGTTGTTCGAGCGCTGCTCTTCAACCAGGTATTGCGTAAGACTGATGCGTTTCATGAAACCCCTTCGTTAGTTTTAAATACGTCTCGTGCGGTGATTGTCGGCTTACGCGCCGTTGGCGCTAAGCCGACCTACGAAATCATGACGCCGTGTAGGTCGGATCAGCCCGCAGGGCGTCATCCGACAGCCATCAATTGGCCAATGCCTTGCTGACCACTTCCATCACGTCATTCGACAAACTGGCCTGGCCGGCGACTTGCTCCAGCGCCGTGCGCATGTGGTTTTGCAGCGCCGGCACGTAACGGCGCCAGCGGTCCATGGAGCGCGCCAGGCGCGCGGCCACTTGCGGGTTCAGGGCGTCGAGCGCGATGACCTGCTCGGCCCAGAAGACGTAGCCGCTGCCGTCGGACGCATGGAATTGCGATGGATTGCCGTTGGTGAAATTGAAGATCAGGCTGCGCGCGCGGTTCGGATTCTTCAAGGTGAAGGCCGGATGCGTCATCAGCTGGCGCACGGCTTGCACGTCGGTCGTCGGCGCGGCCGCCTGCATGGCGAACCACTTGTCGACCACCAGCGCCTCGTTCTCGAAGTCGGTATAGAAGCTGGTCAAGGCCGCCTGCGCATGCGGCTGCGAGCCGGAATGAATCAGCGCCGCCAGCGCCGCGGCGCGGTCCGTCATGTTGCCGGCATTGTCGAACTGCAGCCGCGCCAGATCCAGCTCCGCCGCTTCGGGCGCGATCAGCAGATACGACAGGGCCAGGTTTTTCAGCGCGCGCTTGCCGGCCGACAGGGCGTCGGGGCTGTAGTCGCCCGGCGTCTGGTTGGCGTGGTATTGCGCCAGCAATTCAGGTTTCAGGGCTGCCGCGATGGTGCGGCGCATGAACTGGCGCGCCGCATGGATCGCCTGCGGGTCGACTTGCGCCATGCGCTCGGCGATGATGGTTTCCGACGGCAGGATCAGGGCCAGCTCGCGGAAGGCAGGATCGAGGGTGTCGTCGGCCAGCAAGGCGCGCTGCGCGGCGATGAAGGTGTCGTCCAGCGCCAGGGTCTCGCCGGCGGCGACGGCGGCGGTCAGTTTCAGCAGGCGCTCCATGGCCAGGCGCTGGCCCGCTTCCCAGCGGTTCACGGGATCGCTGTCGTGGCGGAACAGGTGCAGCAGCTCCGCGTCGGTATAGCCGTATTCGAGCACCACGGGCGCGGAAAAATCGCGCAGCAGCGATGGCACGGGTTCTTCCGTCACATGCGTGAAACGGAAGGTCTGCGACGCCTGTGTCAACTCCAGCACGACGCTGGCAGCGCCGTTCGACGCCACGCCATCCACGTGCAGCGGCAGGTCGCCGCCATCGGCAGCCAGCAAGCCGACGGTGACGGGAATGTGGAAAGGCAGTTTTTTCGGCTGGCCCGGCGTGGCGGGGCAGCTTTGCGCCAGGGTCAGCTCGAACGTCTGGCTGGCGGCGTCGTAGCGCGTGGAAGCGGTGACGACGGGCGTGCCGGCCTGGCTGTACCAGCGTTCGAACTGGCTGAAGTCGCGGCCATTCGCGTCCGCCATCGCGGCGCGGAAGTCGTCGCACTGCACAGCCTGGCCATCGTGGCGCTCGAAATACAGGTCCATGCCCTTGCGGAAACCGTCGCGGCCGACCAGGGTCTGGTACATGCGCACCACTTCGGCGCCCTTCTCGTAGATGGTGACCGTATAAAAGTTATTGATCTCGACGAAAGAGTCGGGACGCACGGGATGGGCCATCGGGCCCGCGTCCTCGGGGAACTGCGCCTGGCGCAGGGTGCGCACCTGGTCGATGCGCGTGACGGCGCGGCCCGTGTCCGTGCCGATCATATCGGCCGAGAATTCCTGGTCGCGGAACACGGTCAAGCCTTCCTTCAGCGACAGCTGGAACCAGTCGCGGCACGTCACCCTGTTGCCGGTCCAGTTATGGAAGTATTCGTGGCCCACCACCGCTTCGATGCCCGCGTAATCGACGTCGGTCGCCACGCGCGGATTGGCCAGCACGTACTTGGTATTGAAGATGTTCAGGCCCTTGTTTTCCATGGCGCCCATGTTGAAGTCGCCCACGGCGACGATCATGAAGCGATCAAGGTCCAGCTCTAGGCCGAAGCGTTCCTCGTCCCAGCGGATCGAGTTTTTCAGCGACTGCATGGCGTAATCGGTCTTATCGAGGTTGCCCTCTTCCACCCACACCTGCAGCAGCACTTCGCGGCCGGACTGGAGCGTGTAGCGCTCTTCCTGGCATACCAGGCGCGCGGCGACCAGGGCGAACAGGTAGGACGGCTTCTTGAACGGGTCTTCCCACTTGGCGTAATGGCGGCCATCACCGAGGTCGCCCTCTTCGATCAGGTTGCCGTTCGACAACAGCACCGGATAGTGTTCCTTGTCGGCGCGCAGCATGACCGTGTACTTGGCCATCACGTCCGGACGGTCCGGGAAGAAGGTGATGCGGCGGAAGCCTTCCGCTTCGCACTGCGTGAAGAAATTATGGTTCGACACGTACAGGCCGGACAGCGAAGTATTGTCCTGCGGCGCCAGCACGGTCTCGATATCGAGCAGCACCTCGTCCGGCGCCTTGGGGATGGTCAGCATGCCGGCCGTCAGCTTGTACTGCGACGGTTTCAGCTGCTTGCCGTTCAGGCGCACCATCACCAGCTCGATGTGTTCACCATGCAATTCGATGCTGCGGCTGGTGCTGGCAGGGTTGTGGCGCATGCGGATCCGGCTCGCCACCACTGTGCGGGCGGGATCAAGATCGAAACCAAGTTCGACGCTGTCGACCAGGAAGCTGGGCGGCGTGTAATCTTTGCGGTAAATCGTCTGAGGGCTGTCTGTGCGCATAGGGATTTGGGTGGGAGCGGAGGCAAAAGCCTATTTTACCAACACCAGCCCCCGATGGTCGCGATTCAGCTCAGGAATGTTGGATTCCCTTACACGCCGACATACCAGGTAACATTCTGTAATAATGAATAGAAACAAATAGAACTATTCTTATAATACTAAGCGATGAATTGCGTCTACTAATCAGGAGGTCATGCAATGAAACGATATCTCACCATCATGATGGCCGCATTGACCGTGTTGCTGACCGGATGCGCCACCACCATACGCAGCGATGTGACCGTCTTCCATGAGTGGCCTGCGCAATTGCAGGACAAATCGTATGCGTTTGAAACGCCAGATGCCGAAAATGACACGCTGGAATACCGCAGCTACCAGAACCTGGTGCGCGCGGAACTGGCCAAGCACGGTTTCGGCGAAGCTTCCGGCCCTGCGGCAGCCAATTTGCGCGTGGCAATGCATTTTTCCACCGTCGACTATCCTGAGCGCGTGCTGCAAGCCACCGACCCATTCTGGTATGGTCCTGGCTACTGGCCTGGCCGCTACGGCTACCGCTACGGCGCATGGCCAGGCTATGGCCGCTTCGGCTACAACCCCTACTGGTATGGCCCGATGGATGTCGAGGAAAGCGTGCGCCACAAATACGAGCGCGAATTGCGCATCACGATCAATGACCGCAACGGCAAGAAACTCTACGACGTGACCGTGCAATCGACCAGCAACAAGCGCGCCACCTCGCAAGTGATGCCAGCCATGGTAGCGAGCGCCTTTGCCGACTTTCCCGGCCAGAGTGGCGTGCCACGCAAGGTCGAAGTGAAAATAGAATAATTTCGTGGCAAGACAAAAAAACCGGCTGGTGCAGCGATGCGCCAGCCGGTTTTTTCATGCCTGTTTTATGCCTATGAGTAATACGCCTCGGCGGCAAAGGTGAGCGCGCCGATCAGCGCCACGGCCAATAACAGCACGATCAGCAGGCGGCCGAATTTCGGCGTGCCGTCACTGCCGCCGCTCATGGCACGATGATGGTCGAACCGGTCGTCTTGCGCCCTTCCAGGTCCGTGTGCGCCTGGGCGATATTGGCCAGGCTGTAGCGCTGGTTGATCTCGATCTGCACTTCGCCGCTGCTGACGACGCCGAACAGCGAAGTGGCCATCTCTTCCAGGTTGGCGCGGTTCGAGGCATAGCTGAACAGGGCCGGGCGCGTGATGAAGAGCGAACCGCGCGAGGCCAGTTCGCTGAGCGTAAATGCCGGCACGGGACCGGAGGCGTTGCCGAAGCTGACCATCATGCCCAGCGGCGCCAGGCAGTCGAGCGAACCCGTAAACGTATCCTTGCCGATGGAATCGTAGACCACGGAGACGCCCTTGCCGCCCGTGATCTCGCGCACGCGCTCGACGAAGTTTTCCGTGTTGTAGTTGATGACGTGGGCCGCGCCGTGCGCCTTGGCCAGCGCCGCCTTTTCATCGGAACCGGCCGTGCCGATCAGGTTCACGCCCAGCACCTTGGCCCATTGGCAGGCGATCAGGCCCACGCCGCCCGCGGCCGCGTGAAACAGGATGGTATCGCCCGCCTTCAGCGCCACCGTGCGGTGGAACAGGTATTGCACCGTCAAGCCTTGCAACATCATGGCGGCGGCCGTATCGAAACCGATGCGCTCGGGCAGCACCAGCAGCAGGGCCGCCGGCAGGTTGCGCTGCTGCGCATAGGCGCCATTGATGCGCGCCGCATAGGCCACCCGGTCGCCGACCTTCACTTCCGTGACGCCCTCGCCCACCGCCTCGACGATGCCCGCGCCTTCCACGCCGAGGCCATTGGGCAGCGGCTGCGGATACAAGCCCGTGCGGAAATACACGTCGATGAAATTGAGGCCGATGGCCTCGTGTTTCACACGCGCCTCGCCGGGCCCGGGCGGCGGCAGTTCCACGTCCACGTATTCCATCACTTCCGGGCCGCCCACGCGCTGTACGCGGATGGCTTTGGTGGTAATCGTTGCGCTCACAATATGCTCCTTGAAGAAGAATCGGGAAAAACGTCAGGCGGCAGCAACGGCCCGCGCCTGCAGCTGCGACAGCACCAAATGCGCCGACGACAAATTCGTTGCGCACGCCACGTTGTGCACGTCACAGGCGCGCACCAGGGCGTTGATGTCCGGCTCGTGCGGCTGCGGCGTCATCGGGTCGCGCAGGAAAATCACGCAATCGATCAAGCCTTCCACCAGCAGCGAGCCGATCTGCAAGTCGCCGCCGAACGGGCCGGAATGCTTGCGCTCGACGGCCAGGCCCAGCTCGTTGATCAGGCGGCCGCCCGTCGTGCCCGTGGCCGACAGTTCGCAGCCCTTGAGGAAATCCAGGTATTCGCCCGCCAGGGTAATCATGTCATCTTTTTTCTTGTCGTGGGCAATCAGGGCGATGCGTGTTTTCATGGTGCGGACCATTTCAGTGAGTGAAGGAATTATTTCTTTTTCGACAGCAAGTAAATACCGGCCAATACCAGGCTGGTGCCAGCCAGTTGCCAGTTGGTGATCGGTTCGTCGAGGATCATGGCACCGAGGAACAAGGTCGACACGGGGCCGATCATGCCCGCCTGCGAAGCGACGGGCGCGCCGATGCGTTCGACGGCGATCATCGTCATAAAGACGGGCATCACCGTGCAAAAGATGCCATTGAGCAAAGACAAGCCATACACGGGCATGGGCTGGATCAGCAATTCGACGGGGCGCAAAATGAAAAACTGGGCGATGCAGGCAAAGCTGGCCACGCACATCGCGTAGCTGACCAGGCGCATGGAGCCGATACGTTTCACCAGCTCGCCCGAGCCCAGCAGATACACGGCATACGAACAGGCCGAGCCCAGCACGAGGGTGGAACCGAGCGCCACATTGCTGGCGCCGCCCTGCAAGTCGTGCACGAACACCAGCACGATGCCGCAATACGAAGTGAGCAAGGCCAGCCACTGCAGGCGGCTGATGCGCTGCTTGAAGTACACGGTGGTAATCAGCAGCACGAAGGTGGGCGTGAGAAACAGGATCAGGCGCTCGAGCCCCACGGAAATGTATTGCAGGCCCAGGAAGTCCAGATAGCTGGACAGGTAATAGCCGACCAGGCCCAGCCCGACGAGGCGCCAGCGGTCGCTGTTTGATAACGGCGGCTCCGTGCGCATCTTCCACCAGGCGATGACGGCGAACACGGGCAGCGAAAAGATCATCCTGAAGGCGATCAGGGTGACGGCGTCGATCTGGTAGCGGTACAGCAGCTTGGCGACGATGGCCTTGGTGGAAAACAGCACCGCCCCGCCCACGGCGATGGCCAGGCCACCGAGATAGACGGAACGGGGAATAGATGGAGGGGTTGCTTGCGGGGAACTGGAGCTCATGCCCAGATTGTAATGGCAAAAGCCAAAGGCGGCGTGGGTGGGGCGTAGGTCGGGCGTAGGTCGGCTTAGCCCAAAGGGCGTAACCCGACACCACCGCAATGTAACCCGACACCACCGCAACGTAACCCGCCCCCCATCTCCGCCAACCATGTTGTCGGATTACGCGCAGCATCGCCGCGCTAATCCGACCTACCCTTTATGCCACCACCACCGCCGCCGCGCCCGCCGTCACTGTGGCCGTCGTCACGCGCGCAATCACGTTCGACGGCGCCGCCGTGCCGATCAGTTTATTCACCTGCTTGAACTGCGCCACCAGCTTGCCTGGCGTCAAGGTGACCACCGTGTAGCCCTGCGCATCCGTGTTCAAATGCTTGATCCACGGATTGTTGCCAAGGCCGGACAATTGCTGCGCCAGACCCAGCAGGGTCACGCTGAAGTCAGTGCTCGCTTTCAAGCCAGCCTGCACGGCAGCGACCGTCGCATCGAGCTGGGCTTCCGGCACGCCCTTGGCGGCCAGCGCGCCGCGCAGCTGCACGCGCAATTGCTCCAGCAGGCTGTCGACGGTGGGCGCCGTCTTGCCCATGGTGTAGTCGAGCAGGTTGACGTCGAGGTTGACCGTGCCCAGGCCCGTGACGGGAATGGCCAACGGATAACTGACGAGAGTGCCGATGTCGCCCATGGCGCCGGCCGCCGACTTCAGATAGCTGAAGAAGGAATCCGAGCTGACGCCGGCCGAGACCAGATCCACCATGACGGGCGTGCCGCCGCCGGCCGCGTCGAAATCGTCGCTGACCGTGCCGGCAAAAAACGAGTGGATATCGCCGGTAATGGCGACCACATTGCCGATGGCGTTGTTTTTCAGGTGCGCCATCAAATTCTTGCGCTCGCTGTTGTAGCCATCCCACTGGTCGCAATTGAGCAGAAAGCGCGTGAAGAACGGCGCCAGCGCCGCTTGCTGGCCCGACGCGGCGACGAAGCTCGAGGCGGCGCCCTTGGCCTGCACGTCGGGCTTGATCCAGCCGAAGGCGATCACTTGCGCGGCGGCGGCCGGCGAGCCGCTGTTGTAGGCGGCTACCGTGATGCCGGCCTGGGCCGCGCTCAAGCCGGCGCCGACTGCAGCGGCGCCCTGCGCGCCGGCGTTGGCGACCGCGCCGGCGATCGCCATGGCCGCCGCCTGCGCCACGGACTGCGATGCACCTGCCGTCGAGGCGGCGACGATGCTTGAGGCCAGCGGCACGCTGCCGCCCACCAGCGGCAAGGTGCTGGCGATGGCTTGGCCCACGTTCGACATCGCACTCAGGGCCAGCAAAGTGGCAATCGCATCCGTGCCATTCAAGCCCATGCGCAGCAGGGACACTTCATTGCCCCACAGCTTCCAGGTCGAGGTGGCCGCCTTCATCTTGCTTTTCCACCAGTCGCGCTGGGTGCTGCCCAGCATGCCGACGGCGCTCAGCGGGTCGGCGCCAGCCTTGGCGGCGGCCGCCATTTTCTGCCCTTCCACGCTGTCGAACAGCGCTTGTGGCACCAGGTAGCGGCTGCCGATGCTGCCCAGCGGCTTGCCCGTGGCGGGGTTGATCGTCGATTCGGCGATCGCATGGTCGGCGCGGTACAGGCGCTCGTCCGTCATCACCAGCTGCATCAGTTTGCCGAACTGGAAATCGCGGTAGATCTGGATGTTCTGAAACGTTGTCGCGGCGGCATCGAACGTGACGTCGGCCGGCATGTATTCGAACCATGCCTGGTTGGCGCTGCGGCGGCGGGCCGGCTGGTGCAGATCGCTGCCATCAAGCGCCACGATGCCTTCGTAGGTGGAGGCATCCTGCCAGGCGTCGTCCGTGAATTCATGGTCGTCCCAGATGGCGATGAAGGCAAAGCGCTCGTGCACGGCCTGCAGGCGCGTATCGGTGCGGTATTTCTTGTACAGGTAGCGGTAATCGGCCACCGTGGTCGCGTATTTCGCGCCGGAGGTGCCGCTTTTATACGTGCCGTCGGGCAATTTCAGCTGGTCGTGGCGGCTTTCCACGGCGCCGCTCTGGAAGGCTTCGCCCACCGTTTCATAGATGTAATCGCCCAGGTGGACGATGAAATCGAGCGATTCGTTGGCGGCGATGTGCGACAGCGCGCCCCAATGGTTGATGCTCCAGTCCTGGCACGTCAGGTAGGCGAACTGCAGCTGCGACACGTCGCTGGTCGCGGCGGGCGCCGTCTTGAAACGGCCCACATTGGAGCGCACGTCGCCGGCGATGAACTGGTAAAAATACACCTGGCCCGGCTGCAGGCCCGTCACCTTGTGGCGCAGCGTATTGTCGAAATCGGCTTTCAGGGGCAGCTTGGCGTCGACGATGGGCGTGCCGGCCAGGGCCGTATTGCCGCCCAGGGCGGCCGTATTGTCGCTGGCGCTGACGATCAGGCGCACGGCCACGTCCGACTTGCCGGCCACGGCGGGCGCGACGGCATCGAAACTGGCTGGCACGACGCGCGTCCACAGCATGGCGCTATCCGGACGCGGGTCGCCCGAGGCCACGCTTTGCGGGAATTTCCAGTCGCTGCCCGAGGCCAGCGGCACGCCAGGATCGCTGTGATCGGTGCTGCCGCAGGCGGCAAGGCCGACGGTGGCCACGGAAACCGTAATAAAGCCGCCCAATTTCAGAAATTGCCGCCTATCCATTTGACTTGCCATGATGTCGCGCCCTCGATATGGTGAAAGCGCGTCACTTTAGCAACAGATTGTGTCATCCTGATGACGGAGCCATGCCGCTTCGCAGGGGGCCGATATGCTAAAATGTCGGCCACAATTGAACACCCGTCTAAGGAAGATTCGACATGGCAGGACATAGCAAATGGGCCAATATCAAGCATAAAAAGGCTGCCACCGATGCCAAGCGCGGCAAAATCTGGACGCGCCTGATCAAGGAAATCACGGTCGCGGCCCGCATGGGCGGCGCCGACGCCATCACCAATCCGCGCCTGCGCCTGGCCGTCGACAAGGCGGCTGACGCCAATATGCCGAAAGACAACGTCCAGCGCGCGATCAACCGCGGCAGCGGCGGCGTCGATGGCGCCAACTATGAAGAAGTGCGCTACGAAGGCTACGGCGTGGGCGGCGCGGCCGTCATCGTCGAATGCATGACCGACAACAAGGTCCGCACGGTGGCCGAGGTACGCAACGCCTTCAACAAGAACGGCGGCAACATGGGCAATGAAGGCTCCGTTGCCTTCATGTTCCAGCACTGTGGCCAGTTGCTGTTCGCGCCGGGCACCGACGAAGACAAGCTGATGGAAGCGGCCCTGGAAGCGGGTGCCGACGACGTCATCGCCGATGAAGAAGGCGGCTTCGAAGTGGTCACGCCCGTGCACGATTTCGCCGCCGTCAAGGAAGCGCTGGAAGCGGCCGGCTTCAAGGCCGAAGTGGCCGAAGTCATCATGAAGCCGGCGACGGAAACCGTGTACGCGGGCGACGACGCCGTCAAGATGCAAAAACTGATCGATGCGCTGGAACTGCTGGACGATGTCCAGGAAGTCTTTACGAATGCCTTGATCGAAAACTAAGCAAAAATATGCTGTACACCTCAAGGGCGGCACCGCCGCCCTGCAACCCACACTGAACGAACGGTCCCTATGAAAATTCTGGTAGTCGGCTCTGGCGGCCGCGAACACACCCTGGCCTGGAAACTGGCCCAGTCCGAACGCATACAGATGGTGTATGTCGCACCGGGCAACGGCGGCACCGCGCGCGATGCGCGCCTGGTCAATCTGGACATCAGCGACCCGCAATTGCTGGCCGACTTCGTTCAGCAGGAACACATCGGCCTGACCGTCGTCGGCCCGGAAGTGCCGCTGGCGGCCGGCATCGTCAACCTGTTCCGCTCGCGCGGCCTGAAAATCTTCGGCCCGACCAAGGAAGCGGCACAGCTGGAGTCGTCGAAGGACTTCGCCAAGGCCTTCATGCAGCGCCACGGCATCCCGACGGCCGCCTACCAGACGTTTTCCGACGTCGCTCCCGCGCATGCCTACGTCGACGCCATGGGCGCGCCGATCGTCATCAAGGCCGACGGCCTGGCCGCCGGCAAGGGCGTCGTCGTTGCCATGACCCTGGAAGAAGCGCACCAGGCGGTCGACATGATGCTGTCCGATAACCAGTTCGGCGACGCCGGCGCGCGCATCGTCATCGAGGAATTCCTCGCCGGCGAAGAAGCGAGCTTCATCGTCATGTGCGACGGCAAGAACATCCTGCCGCTGGCCACCAGCCAGGATCACAAGCGCCTGAAGGATCACGACCAGGGCCCGAACACGGGCGGCATGGGCGCGTATTCGCCGGCGCCCATCGTCACGCCGGCCATGCATGCGCGCGTCATGCGCGAAATCATTGTGCCGACCATCCAGGGCATGGCCAAGGACGGCATCACGTTCACGGGCTTCCTGTACGCGGGCCTGATGATCGACGACAAGGGCACGCCGAAGACGCTGGAATTCAACTGCCGCATGGGCGACCCGGAAACGCAACCCATCATGGCGCGCCTGAAGACCGACCTGGTCACCGTCATGGAACACGCCGTCAACGGCACGCTGGACGCCGTGGAACTGGAATGGGACCGCCGCACGGCCGTTGGCGTCGTGATGGCCGCCGCCGGCTACCCTGACGATCCCGTCAAGGGCACGCCGATCGGCGACATCCCGGCCGAAACGCCGGACGCCGTCACCTTCCATGCGGGCACCCGCATCGACGGCGAACGCCTGGTCACCAACGGCGGGCGCGTGCTGTGCGTGGTGGGCCTGGGCGACAGCATCAAGATGGCGCAGAAGCAGGCATATGAAACCGTGGAAAAAATCCATTTCGACGGCGCGCAGTACCGCCGCGACATCGGCTGGCGCGGCCTGAAGCACTAAGCACCCAGCACGCCGCTTTGCGGCAAACGGCGGGGCCGGCGCGGAAGTCATCCGCCCCGGCCCCGTTCATATTGGCGCGCCGGGAAAACCGGCATTGCGCTAAGATGCAGCCCATGTCCAGCCCCAGCCAACTCCACCCCGCCCTCGCCCAAGTACGCCAGCTCGGCCTGATCACGGACGATGAACTCGACGACGCCATCGCCGAACTGGACATTATAGAACTGCAACGCAGCCATAACGAAGAAGAGGATATCGACGTGCCGGAGCTGGCCGCTGACGCGGGGCTGGTCGACACACTGGCATGGCTGCTGCTCACGGACCTGCTGCCGCAGCACGGCTTCCTGCAGCGGGTACGCGACCTGCCGCGCCAGCATGACGGCGCGGCCCTGCTCGAGCGCCAGCAACTGGCCGCCGACGCGCTGCGGCAAGTCAACCGCCAGGCCATCGACACCCTGTACGACGAGGACCTGATCGACCAGTGGCAGCGCGACGCCGCGCACGCCAGCTTGCCTGCGGACCGCCTGCTCGCCTCGCCGGTTGCCGCCCTGTGCGACATGCTCCGGCAAGGCACCTTGTCCGCGCCCCAATTTGAAGCGCTGTGCCTGCGCGCCCGCCAGCGCGGCTCGGAACTGGCCGTCATCATCGTCGACGCCGCCGCGCGCCAGACCCGCCGCGAGCTGCCCGCCCATGCGCGCCCGGGAACCTGGGTGAAGGCCGCGCTGATACTGCTGGTACTGGCCTTTGCGGCCAGCGCCATGATCAGCAAGCAAGTGCCCACTCCCGCCGCCACCGCTGAGCAGGGCGCCGAACGGCATGATCTGCAGCAGCGCGCCGCGCAGGCCGTGGAAAGTGCGCGCCTGCCCGGCGCCGGACCGGACCTGTCCGTCACCGTGGAGCAGGACGGCGCCGCGCCGCCGGCACGCTGAACCACAGCGCACTTCCCGCGCCGGCGATGATGATGGCATACTGCCGTTTTGCCACCAATGCGGGGAAACCATGGCCTGGAATGAAGGATACGTGTCGGATATCGAGTACACCAACGGTTTTTACAGCGACCTGAGTCCGCATCACCTCAATTTCAGCTGCATCCTCAACGGCATCGAACCGGTCCCCCTGGATCAACCCTACACCTACTTTGAACTGGGCTTCGGGCGCGGCCAGACGCTCAACGTGCTGGCCGCCGCCAACCCTAACGGCCAGTTCTACGGCAACGATTTCAATCCGGCCCATGTCGCCGGCGCACGCGCCCTGGCGGCAAAGGCACAGTTGGGCAATCTGGCCCTGCTGGAAAACAGCTTTGAAGAATTGGCGCAGGGCCGCGTGGCCGATCTGCCGCAGTTCGACTTCATTACCCTGCATGGCATCTACACCTGGGTCAACCGGGAGAACCGCCAGCATATCGTCGACTTCATCGCGCGCTACCTGAAACCGGGCGGCATCGTTTCGCTCAGCTATAACGCCATGCCGGGATGGAGTTCCGCCCTGCCGCTGCAACGCCTGCTGCTGGAGTTTGCCGCCAGCTTCCCCGGCCGCAGCGACATGCAAATGCAGGCTGGCATCGCCTATGTGCAACAGTTGCAGAATCTGCAGGCTGGCTACATCGCGGACAATCCCGCACTCGCGCCGCGCCTCAATGCGCTCATCAACAGCAATCCCCATTACAGCGTGCATGAGTATCTGAACCAGGACTGGGAACCGCTGTACCACGCCGACGTGATGCGCGATGTGGCGCGCGCCAAGCTCGATTTTGCCGGCTCCGCCGACCTGCCTTTGGCCTTTCCCGAGCTGTACCTGAACGCCGACCAGCAAGCCACCATCGACTTGCTGCCCGATGCGGCCAGGCGCGAAACGATGAAGGATTATTTTCTCAATACCAGCTTCCGCAAGGACGTGCTGGTACGGGGCGCGCGCCGCATGGGGGCCGTGCGCCAGGCCGAATGTTACGCCGACGTGCACCTGGCCATGCTGGTACCGCGCGCAAAAATGACCTTTACCTTCCAGACCAAGGCGGGCGTCGTGACAGGCAACGAGCAGGTCTACGGCGCCGTGTGCGACGCGCTGGCGAACGGCCCGCATAGCCTGGCCGAATTGGCCGCACTGCCCTCCTTGCCCGGACAGAGCGTGCAAAGCCTGGCGGAGGTGGCGGCCATGCTCGTCACCGGCGGCCAGGTCGTGATGTATTTCCCGAGTCAGGCGCACGCCGACAGCGGCGACGCAGCCGCGCGCCGCCTGAACCGGACCGTCGGCGCGCAGCTGCGCTACGGCGACGATTACCGCATCCTGTGCTCGCCATTGACAGGCAGCGGTATCGATACGGAATTCATCGACCGGCTGCTGTTTTCGCTGCTGACCCAGGAGCGGGAGCAGCCGGACCTGGCCACCCTGCAGGCGCAGGCGGCCACCGCCATGGCGCGCTGCGGGCGCCGCCTGCTCAAGGATGGCGCTGCATGCGCCGACGAGGCGGCGCACCAGCAGCTGCTCAACGCGGCCATCGAGGAATTCATGCGGGACACGCTGCCCGTGCTGCAGCAATTGCGCGTGCTGTAGAAGGCGCTGGCCGCGGACGGTGCGCGCGGCCAGCCCAAAACCACAGCGCAAGCGCCGCCCTATCACAAAAACGCGTAACAGGGTACAATCCGTCCTTACTTTTTTATTTCGGCCTCGTCGGCCCACGCGATGTCGTCAACTCCCTCTCCTTCGGCCGTCAAGGCTTATTTGCTCGATTTGCAAAGCCGTATCGTGCAGGCGCTCGAAGCGCAGGACGGCAAGCCCTTCCTGACCGATGCCTGGCAGCGCCCCGAGGGCGGCGGCGGCATTTCGCGGCTGATCGAGGAAGGCAATGTGTTCGAGCGGGGCGGCGTGAATTTTTCGCACGTCACCGGCGCCGCATTGCCGCCATCGGCCGCGGCCGCGCGCCCTGAACTCGGTGGCAAGGCATGGGAAGCGATGGGCGTGTCGCTGGTGCTGCATCCGCGCAATCCCTACGCGCCCACGGTGCACATGAATGTGCGCTTTTTCAGCACCGTGAATACCGATGGCGAACCCGTATGGTGGTTCGGCGGCGGCATGGACCTGACGCCGTACTACGGCGACGCGGGCGACGTGAAGCACTTCCACCAGGTGTGCCATGACGCGCTGGCGCCGTTCGGCGGCGAACTGCATCCGAAGTTCAAGCAGTGGTGCGACGATTATTTCTACCTGAAGCACCGGCGCGAAGCGCGCGGCGCCGGCGGGATCTTCTTCGACGACTTCAACGCCCTGGGCTTTGACGACAGCTTTGCCATGCTGCGCAGCGCAGGCGACGCCTTCATCGACGCCTATGTGCCGATCCTGGCGCGCCGCAAGGACACGCCGTACGGCGAACGCGAACGCGATTTCCAGTGTTACCGGCGCGGACGCTATGTCGAGTTCAACCTGGTGTTCGACCGCGGCACCCTGTTCGGCCTGCAATCGGGTGGACGCACCGAGGCGATCCTGATGTCGATGCCGCCCGTGGTCAAGTGGCGCTATGACTGGCACCCGGAGGCGGGCAGTCCCGAAGCGGCGTTGTATACTGACTTCCTCGTGCATCGCGACTGGCTGCAGGCGTGAAGGAAAGTGGTACGGCATGCGTGGCGCTACTCGGTGGCAGCTACGATCCGGTGCACATGGGCCACGTCGCGCTGGGCACGCATTTTTCCAGCCTGCTGCACGCCGACGAACTGCGCGTGATTCCGGCCGGCGCGCCCTGGCAAAAGAGCAAGCTTGGCGCCACCGGCCAGCAGCGCGCCGAGATGGCCAGCCTGGCCTTTGCCGGCCTGCCCCTGCCTGTGGTGATCGACCGCCAGGAAATCGCGCGCAGCGAACATGGCCAGGCCAGCTACACCATCGATACCTTGCGCCAGGTACGCGCCGAGCTGGGACCGCGCGCTTCCATCGTTTTCCTGATGGGCGCCGACCAGCTGCAGCGGCTCGCGACATGGCGCGAATGGCAGCAATTATTTGAATACGCGCATATCTGCGTCGCGGCCCGCCCCGGCTTCGCGCTGAATGACACAGCAGTACCGCAAGTGGTCGCCAACGAGTTTTCGCGCCGCCTGGGGTCTCTGAAAAGCATCCGCAACACGCCGCACGGTCTGACTTATCTGGCACAGGACTTCGCGGTGGATATCTCCGCCACCGAAATACGTGCGGCATTACAACGGGGGAATCGGGCAAACTCGCTTCTTTCCCCGCTAGTGCTAGACTATATTGAACAACATAATTTATACAAAAGCTAAATGGACATCAAAAAACTGCAAACCCTCGTCGTTGACGCCCTGGAAGACGTCAAAGGCCAAGACATCGCCGTCTTCGAAACGAGTCATCTGACCAGCCTGTTCGACCGCATCGCGATCGTCTCCGGTACCTCGAACCGTCAAACCAAGGCGCTGGCCGCCTCGGTGCGCGACAAGGTCAAGGACGCCGGCGGTCAAATCATCGGCATGGAAGGCGAGGAAACCGGTGAATGGGTGCTGGTCGATCTGGGCGACATGATCGTCCACATCATGCAAGCGCCTATCCGCGCCTACTACCGCCTGGAAGAAATCTGGGGCGACACCCCGGTCAAGCTGGGCGCCGCCAAGCGCGCGCCGAAAAAAGCGGCCGGCGACGAGCCGAAAAAGGTCAGCGGCCATCTGGCGGCAAGCAAGGCCAATGTGGAAGCTTCGCCCGTGATCGAAAAGAAAGCGCCAGCGAAGAAAGCCACCGCTGCCACCGCCGCCAAGAAAGCCCCGGCGAAAAAAACCACCGCTTCCAAAGCCGTCGGCAAGACCGTGAAAGTCGCGCCTACCAAGACCGAAGCAGCTGCCGTGAAAGCGCTGAAAGCGCTGCCGGAGAAAAAAGTGCGCGCCCCACGCGCGGCCAAGCCGGCAGCCGATGCTGCACCGGCAAAAACCGTGATCAAGCGTATCAAAAAAGTCGAAGCGTAAGCCTCGATGCAGCTCATCATCGCTGCGGTCGGCCATAAAATGCCGGCCTGGATAGAGACGGGCTTCGCGGAATACGCGAAGCGCATGCCGCCGGAATTGCGCATCGTGCTGAAAGAAATCAAGCCGGTGGAGCGCTCCGGCAGCAAGACCGCCGCCACGGCGATGGCGCTCGAACGCGAGCGCATCGAAGCCGTCCTGCCCAAGGGCGTGCGCATCATCGCCCTCGACGAACGCGGCAAGGATCTGACCAGCGTCGGCCTGTCGCAGCAATTGATGGCGTGGCAGCAGGATGGCCGCGACACGGCTTTCCTGATCGGCGGGGCCGACGGCCTCGATCCGCAACTCAAGGCGCGTGCCGAAGGCATGCTGCGCATTTCCAGCATGACCCTGCCGCACGGCGTGGTGCGCGTGATCCTCGCCGAGCAGCTCTATCGTGCCTGGTCGATCACGCAAAACCACCCCTACCACCGTGTCTGAACTCCCCCATGAAAACGGCTGATCACAAGATCTACCTCGCCTCCAAAAGCCCGCGCCGACGCGAACTGCTGCGCCAGATCGGCATCGATTTCGAATTGCTGCTGCTGCGCAGCGACGGCCCGCGCGGCGCCGACGTCACCGAGGAAGTCCTCCCCGGCGAATCGGCGCTCGACTATGTCGCCCGCGTATCGAATGAAAAAGCCGCCTTCGCCTGGGACCTGGTGCGCCGCCGCCACCTGACCCCGCGCCCTGTGCTGGCGGCCGACACCACCGTCACCATCGACGGCGTCATCCTCGGCAAGCCGGCCGACCGGGCGGAAGCTGTGGCGATGCTGCAGCAGCTGTCGGGCCGCACGCACGAGGTGCTGACCTCGATCGCCGTGCACTACAAGGATTTCGCCGAACAGCGCACGCAGGTGTCGCAAGTGCGCTTCGGCGTGCTCTCGCCCGCCTCGATCGCCGCCTATTGCGCCACGCCGGAACCGTACGACAAGGCCGGCGGCTACGGCATCCAGGGCAGCGCCGCGCTGTTCGTCGAGCATATCGAAGGCAGCCATTCCGGCATCATGGGCCTGCCCCTGTACGAAACCGCACAGTTGCTACGGCTGGCAGGTTTGCCCCTGCCCTGATCCCGGGTATGATGTCATTCGTTGCCTCCACTCCCGCGCCCCCATGAACGAAGACATCCTGATCAATATCACGCCGCAAGAAACGCGTGTCGCCCTCATCCTCCAGGGCGCCGTGCAGGAATTGCACATCGAGCGCACGCTCACGCGCGGCCTGGCCGGCAATGTATATTCCGGCAAAGTGGTGCGGGTGTTGCCGGGCATGCAGTCGGCCTTCATCGACATCGGCCTGGAGCGCGCCGCCTTCCTGCACGTGGCCGACATCTGGGAAGCGCGCGGCCACGACGGCCAGAACGCGACGCCGGCGCCGATCGAAAAAATCCTGTTTGACGGCCAGGTGCTGACGGTGCAGGTGATCAAGGACCCGATCGGCACCAAGGGCGCGCGCCTGTCGACGCAGATTTCCATCGCCGGGCGCATGCTGGTCTATCTGCCGCAAGACAAGCACATCGGCATCTCGCAGAAAATCGAAAAGGAAGCGGAGCGCGAACAGCTGCGCGTGCGCCTGCAAAGCCTGCTGCCGCCCGATGAAAAAGGCGGCTACATCGTGCGCACCATGGCCGAAGACGCATCCGACGCAGACCTGAAGGCCGACGTCGACTACCTGAGAAAAACCTGGAGCACCATCACGCACGGCGCGCGCACGCGTCCCGCCACCAGCCTGCTGCACCAGGACTTGAGCCTGGCGCAACGCGTGCTGCGCGACTTCGTCGGTGATGAAACGGCCACCATCCAGGTCGATTCGCGCGAAAACTATGTAAAACTGCGCGAATTCGCGGAAATCTACACGCCCAGCGAACTGACGCGCCTGCAGCACTACACGGGCGAGCGCCCCCTGTTCGACCTGTACGGCGTGGAAGAAGAGATTTTGCGCGCGCTGGGCCGCCGCGTGGATTTGAAGTCCGGCGGCTACCTGATCGTCGACCAGACGGAAGCGATGACCACCATCGACGTCAACACGGGCGGTTTTGTCGGCGGGCGCAATTTCGCCGACACGATTTTCAAGACCAACCTGGAAGCGGCGCACGCCATCGCGCGCCAGCTGCGCCTGCGCAACCTGGGCGGCATCATCATCCTCGACTTCATCGACATGGACAACGCCGAGCACCGCAACGCCGTGCTGGCCGAACTGAAACGCACCTTGTCGCGCGACCGTACCAAGGTGTCGGTGAGCAACTTCTCGCCGCTGGGCCTGGTGGAAATGACGCGCAAGCGCACGCGCGAATCGCTGGCCCACATCCTGTGCGAACCGTGCCCCGCCTGCGCCGGCAAGGGACAAGTGAAGACTTCGCGCACGATCTGCTATGAAATCCTGCGCGAACTGCTGCGCGAGGCAAAGCAGTTCAACCCGCGCGAATTCCGCATTCTCGCCTCGCAGGAAGTGGTCGATCTGTTTTTGGAAGAGGAATCGCAGCACCTGGCCATGCTGGGCGACTTCATCGGCAAGAAAATCTCGCTGCAGGTGGAGAACGCCTACCACCAGGAGCAGTACGACGTCATTCTGATGTAGCCATGCCCGGCACCACCGCTTTCTGGCGCGACCCGGCCATGCCCCACGTGGAGAGCCGGCGCGCCTGCCACAGCCGCGCGTGCTACAAGCCGCACAGCCATCCCACGTTTTCCATCGGCGCCGTCGATTCGGGCGGCAGCATCTTTACGGGCAGCAAAGAGGGCAAGGTGGCTCTTGGCAATGGCAGCCTGGTGCTGGTGCCGGCTGGCTGCGTGCACGCCTGCAATCCCCTGCCTGACGCCGTCTGGAGCTACCAGATGCTGCATCTCGATGCGCAGTGGCTGCAAATCCACGTGCCGCGGCTGGATGCAAGCAGCGCCAGCGTACTGCACGAACCTGTCCTGTATGCGCAGTTCTGTGCCATGAATGCGCTGCTGTTCTCGCCCGCAGCCGCGGCCGCCAAGCAAGAGGCCCTGCTGGCCTTGCTACACGCCTGTGCCGATGCCGGCGGGGCAATCCCCCTCCCCTCGCACGCTGCCCGCATCCCGATGCAACTGCGCCCGGTAGTGCAGCAGCTGCAGTCTCAACCGCTGTCCAGCCTGGCGCAACTGGCCGAACTGGCCGGCATGAGCCGCTACCAGCTGATCCGCGCCTTCCGTGCCGCCACCGGCATGACGCCGCATGCGTACCAGCTGAATCTGGGCGTCAACCGCGCGCGCAGCGACTTGCAGGCGGGCAACGCCCTGGCCGACATCGCCTGCGCGCTGGGGTTTGCCGACCAGAGCCACCTGCAGCGCGTCTTCAAGGCGCATGCCGGCATCACGCCGGGACGCTATCGCGGCTGAAGCGCCTGCAATTTTCTTCAATACAGACCGGAGCGTCCCCCCGCATACTCGCGCATCGCCATTGCCGGAGTCGCGTTTCATGCAGGATTTTCTCCTTATCGCCGCCGCCCACTTCCTCGCGCTGCTGTCGCCGGGGCCCGATTTTTTCCTCGTCGCCCGCAGCGCGCTGGCGCACGGCTGGCGCGGCGCCATGTCAGCGTGCATCGGCATCGCACTGGCCAATGGCGTGTTCATCGTGGCGGCGTTTGGCGGCGTCGCCGTGCTGCATCCGGGCAGTCCCCTGTTTATCGCCGTGCAATTGGCGGGCTGCGCTTATCTGCTGTACCTGGGCGGCCTATTCCTGCGCCATGCGGGCACCACGACGCTGACGGCAGCGCCGGCCGCCACGCCCGGCAAGGCGCACTGGCGCAACGGCCTGGGCATGGGTTTCCTGTCTGCCATCCTGAATCCGAAGAATGCGCTGTTCTACGTGAGTCTGGCGTCCGTCGTCGCCAGCCGGCAAACGGGCAGCGGCTCGGTCGTGCTGTATGGCGTGTGGATGGTGTGTGCGGTGCTGGCGTGGGACATGGCGGTGGCGCTGGCCATCGGCAATGGCGCGCTGCGGCAGCGCTTCGCGCGCGCCCTGCCGAGCCTGGAGCGGCTATCGGGCGCCGTGCTGATCGTGCTGGCGGTGCTGCTGCTGGTAAATGTCGCCAGCAGCAGTGTCTGACGGATCAGGCCGGCAGCGGATCCAGGTAAAACACGGCGTACACTTTCAACGGCGTGGTTTCCGTCGCTTTTTCCGAGCGCACGACGGAGCAGTCGTCGGCAGCCAGGCTGCGCCAGTTCTGGATGCCGGCCTTGGCGAACATCGCGTGCGCGGGAGCATTCGCGGCCAGGTCCAGCACCAGGCAGGCGTTGCGCGGGCCGGCGCCGTAGTTGACGGCGCGGATCTCGATGCCGAAGGTTGTCATCCACGGTTCCCACAAGCCCTTTTCCTTGCCGGCCGCCATGCGCTCGAGCATGTCGCCGAAGCTCAAGCCTTTCTTGACGGTGCTGCGCAAGGCGGCCAGCGACGGCGCCAGGCGGGGATCGGGCTGCTTGTTGCCGGCGCGGATTTCGGCGATCGCCTTCAATTCCTTGATGATGGCTGCGTCGCGCTCCGTGTAGTCGCGCATGCGCGCGTAAAACTCGGCGTCGAGGAAGGGATTGACGGTCAGTTTGGCGACGCCCTCTTCGCGGCGTTTCGGGGAAGGCGTGTTGGTTTTGGTCATGGCGGTAGAGGGCAAGAGAAACGATGAGGGGCGCCAGTTTAACATCATGGCGCGTCGGCGGCGGCGTTAGCGCCGCTTTAATGTTGCGCCTGGCGGGTGCGGGGCGGCCACTACGGCGCGCGCACCGGGCCGCATGAAGCCACGCCGCGGCCCGAACAGGAAGACGGCGCCGGCATACAGTCCCGCCAGGGGGAAGCGCACCTCCCTGAGCAACTGGTGGAAAATGGCGATCGACTGCGCGCGGGTGACGGGCATCTCGGCGCGCCACTGGCACAGCACGTCATGCACGAGGCTGGCATGGTAGGTGGCGGGCAAGCCCAGGTGCTGCGCGCCATCGGGCGTGCCCACATAAAACAGGCCGAGCACGCTGATACAGGGCGAACAGCCATCCCAGGCATAACCGGCACGGACGCGGATCGCCGATTCGCGTATCGTCACCCACTCGTTTTCAAATTCAATGCCTTCGAGTAGCGGCGAGCAATAACCATAGTCGCTGCCCAGTGCATAGCGCCAGGCGTTGCCGGGCATGCCGAAATTCTTCGGCATCAGCGGCCTCCCTGCTGTGCATGCTTTTCCGTCGTCTGCATGGCGTTGTCTTGATCAATATCAATATCAAGATTTAAACATACTCTGGCAAAAGAAGGGCAACAAGTGGCAGGCTCAGGCGCGCGGCGGCGCTGTCGACTCGCGCACCACCAGCTCGGGCTTCAGGCGCACGTCGATCACCGGGGAGTCGGGCGAGGCGATGGTTTGCAGGATCAGCCGGGCCGCTTCCGTGCCGATGCCGTGGTGGCGGATGCGGATGGTACTCAAAGGCGGACGGATCATGTCCATGTAGGGCATGTCGTTGTGGCCCACCACGGAAATATCTTCGGGACAGCTCAAGCCCAGTTCGCGGATGGCGTCGTAGCAGCCGAGGGCCACCAGGTCGCTGCCCGTCACCACGGCCGTCGTTTGCGGCGACTGGCGCAGCAGTTCCAGCAGGGCCGCCTTGCCGCATTCGCGCGAATAGCCGCTGCTTTCAAAGACGAACGCTTGCGAGGGGTCGAGTTCGCTGGCCTGAATGGCGGCCAGGAAACCGAGACGGCGCACATGGCCCGTGGACAGGTTTTCCGGGCCGGCAATGTGCGCGATATGGCGGTGACCGAGCGCCAGCAAGTGTTCCACGGCCAGGCGCATGCCGACCACGTCGTCGCTGACGACGCAGGAAGCGACGCCCGTTTCGTCGCTGCGGTTGACGGTGACGACGGGCACATTCTGGTCGATGCACATCTTGATGACGGGATCGTCGCGCCGTGCGGTAGCCAAAATCAGGCCATCGACCTGCTGCCCCAGCAGGCGGTTGATGACGAACAGCTGCTCTTCCTCGTCGGCGCCCACATTGGCGACGATGGCCAGGTAGCCATGCTTGCGCAAGCCCTCTTCGATGCCCAGCAAAATCGGCGGGAAAACAGCGTTGGTGATGTCGGGCAAGACCACGCCGATGATGCGCGACTTGCGCGTGACGAGGGTCGAGGCGGCGCGGTTCGGCCGGTAGCCGAGGCGGCCCGCTTCGGCCAGCACGCGCGCGGCCACCTCGGCGCTGACCATTTGCCGCGTTGCCGGGTTCATCACGCGCGACACGGTGGAAAAGTGCACGCCGCTGGCCCGCGCAACGTCGCTTAAGGTGGGGTTCTTGTTTGTCATGGGCTTCCCGGATCGCAATACTGTGATTTTATCGTAAAAATTCCCCATTTCGTCAAAAACCGAGCAAACGCTTGCATTGAAATAAAGCCGTTGCCCAAAGCGGTTTTGGTACGCTTAAGTACATTCCAGCCTTGACAGCGTGCAAACGCTTGCATACCATGGCTCGGACTTACCACTCGGGCCTGGTTGCCCCTCCCAGAATTCCTATGTCTACTTCGCACAGCAAGCATGCCGAACAGAACGGCGAAACCTTCAACCTGAAAGAAGCCGCCCTCGCCTATCACGCACAACCCCGCGCAGGCAAGATTTCCGTCACGCCCACCAAACCACTGGGCGACGCGCGCGCACTGACCCTGGCGTACTCGCCGGGCGTGGCCTTCGCCTGCGAAGCCATCGTGGAAGATCCGCGCACGGCCGGCACCTACACGTCGCGCAGCAACCTGGTGGCCGTGATCACCAATGGCACGGCCGTACTGGGCCTGGGCGATATCGGCCCGCTGGCCAGCAAACCGGTGATGGAAGGCAAAGCTTGCCTGTTCAAGCAGTTCGCCGATGTCGATGTGTTCGACATCGAGCTGGCCGAGAACGATCCCGACCTGTTCATCGACACCGTGGTGCGCATGGAGCCGACCTTCGGCGGCATCAACCTGGAAGACATCAAGGCGCCCGACTGCTTCTACATCGAACAGCAATTGCGCAAGCGCATGAACATTCCCGTCTTCCACGACGACCAGCACGGCACGGCCATCATCGTCGCGGCCGGCATCCTGAACGGCCTGGAGCTGGTGGGCAAGGATATCGGCAATGTGAAAGTGGCCGTCTCGGGCGCCGGCGCGGCCTCGATCGCCTGCCTGGACTTGCTCGTCTCGCTGGGCCTGAACAAGTCGCTGCTGAAAGTGTGCGACAGCCAGGGCGTGATCTACCCGGGCCGCGATGCCAGCATGGAAGAGAACAAGGCGCGCTACGCGAACGATACGAGCGACCGTGACCTGGCCGACGCCATGGTCGGCGCCGACATCTTCATCGGCGTCTCGAAGGGCGGCGTGGTCAGCGCACAGATGGTCGAATCGATGGCTGCCAAGCCTTTGATCTTCGCCCTGGCCAATCCGCATCCGGAAATTGCCCCGGAAAAAGTGCACGCCGTGCGCGACGACGCCATCGTGGCCACGGGCCGCTCGGATTATCCGAACCAGATCAACAATGTGCTGTGCTTCCCGTACATCTTCCGCGGCGCGCTCGACGTGGGCGCCACCACCATCAATGAAGAGATGAAGCTGGCCTGCGTGCGCGCCATTGCCGCGCTGGCCAAGGAGCCGTTGCCAGGCCACGAGAGCAGCGCCCTGACGCCGTTGCAACTGATCCCGTCACCGTTCGACGAGCGTCTGCGCAGCTGGGTCGCGCCTGCCGTGTCCCAAGCGGCCATCGCTACCGGCGTAGCCACGCGCGTGCCGGCTACCGCCTGATGCGCAAGGCAAGGCCCGCCTTGCCTTGACAAAATTACAGCAAGTTACCATTGCTTACAAAAAAACCATGGTTCAAAACCATGGTTTTTTCGTTTATACCCTTGGGCTTGGTGAATTGATTTCAAAAAAGCAATTTTTACGTCGGCGTTTTTGCATGAACCTTCGATTACAATGACGCCTGCTTTATGTTGCTACAGTTGCCATAATGGCGACGACGTGCGTTACCAAGGATATTCATGCTCGGCTTGACCTCTGTTTGTGTTTTTCTCTTTTCGGCATTGGCGTTGGCTGTCACCAGCGGATATTCCCTTGGCGCGCTGGTTCTGCTGCTGGCCAGCAGCTGGTTGCTATGGAAACGTCCCCGCCTGAACCTGCAACGCCAGGATTATCTACTGCTGGGCACGCTGTTGCTGTATTTCTGTGTTTTCACGGCCAACATGCTGTACCACGCGGATCCGGCCCGTGAACTCGACATGCCCCTGCGCGCGCTGCTGGCGGCGCCCGTCATGCTGCTGTTGATCGCCTATCCGCCGCGTGCGGCCGCATGGTGGGGCGGCTTGGCTGTCGGCGCCATTGGCGGTGCCGCTCTGGCATCCTGGCAACTGCTCATGCTTGACATGCCCCGTCCTCAGGCCGCCACCAGCAATGCCATCCATTATGGAAATGTGAGCATACTGCTGGGGATGTTATGCCTCTGCGGTCTGGGCTGGGCGCGGGCCAGCAGCTATCGCCTGGTATGGATCAGCTTGTTACTGGCCGGTGGCGTGGCGGGCATCCTCGGTTCCATCATCAGTGGCAGCCGTGGCGGCTGGTTGGCCTTGCCCGTCTGCGGCTGCGTGTTTTCCTTTTATTACTCGAAGGGCCGCAGCACCTACTACCTGGGCGCTCTGATGAGTGCACTTGTCGCCGTGTCCATATCTGCCTACATGCTGCCCGACTCCCCCGTACCGCAACGCGTCAAGGCCGCGTTAGAGGACATCAAAGAATTCAAAGACAACGATAATGCGACGACGTCCATCGGCCAACGCATGGAAATGTGGCGTACCGCATGGGCTCTTTCCGATGAGCATATCTGGCTTGGCATGGGGCGCAGCGGCTACCTTGCCGCCAAGCAAAAGCTTGCGGAGGGGGGCAAAATGGACGCCAGCATCAAAGACTACACCAACGCCCACAATGATTACCTCGATGCACTCGTCAAACGCGGCATCGTCGGCGTACTGGCCTTATTGGCGCTTTTCCTCGTGCCGTTGGCTCTGTTTGTGCGAGCACTGCGTCACGGCCATGGCAGCGCCAGGCCGTTCGCGCTGGCCGGCGTGGTGCTATGCACCTGCTACCTGATTTTTGGCCTTACGACGAGCTCGCTCACCCTGAATATCGGCATCATCATGCTGGTCTTCCCGATGGTGATATTGTGGGCCCTGTTGCGCCAGCAAGAGCGCACCGCTTGAGCTCGTTTTTCGCCTGACCGTTTTTGCTGCCCCCTGCAAGGAATCATACCGATGCTCACGCCCGACCTGAAGCGCCTTACCGCGCTGCACGCGCCCTATAAGAAACACCTGGCCCTGGCCCTGCTGGCGATGGTCGTCACGGCGGGCACGGAACCGCTGCTGCCGTATGCGCTCAAGCTGCTGCTCGACAATGGTTTTGGCGGCAAAGTGCGTTTTTCCTTCTGGCTGGTGCCGCTGATCGTCATCGGCATCTTTGCCATCCGCGGCGCGTCGACGTTTGCCAGCAGCTACCTGATGAGCTATGTCTCCACGCGCATCCTCAACGAATTGCGGCGCCGGATGTTTGCCAGCATGCTGAACTTGCCCATCGACTTCTACAACACGCACACGGTGGGCAAGGTCATCAACTCCATCATGTTCGAGGTGCAGCAGATCATCGAGATGGTAACCAAGGTGTTTACCTCGATCGTGCGCTCCTCGCTGACCGTGCTGGGCTTGCTGGCATGGCTGCTGTACCTGAACTGGGCACTGACCCTGGTGACCCTGGTGCTGCTGCCCGTGCTGACCATCGTCGTGCGCACCACGGGCAAGCGCCTGAAAAAACTCAACCGCGACTCGCTGGCCGTCAATGCCGAGCTGACCCAGGTCATCGAAGAAACCACGCGCGCGCAGCAAGTGATCAAGATCTTCGGCGGCCAGGCCTACGAGAAAGCGCGCTTCGAAGAGCGCGCCGAACAATTGCGCCGCTACAGCATGCGCATGACCACGACCTTTTCCGCCACCGTGCCCATCACGCAGGTGATCACGGCCGCCGCCGTGGCCCTGGTCATCGTGATGGCCCTGTTCCAGTCGGAGCAGGGGCAGATCACGGTCGGTGGCTTTGTATCCTTCATCACGGCCATGCTGATGCTGCTGACGCCGTTGAAGCAACTGGCCGAAGTCAACGGTCCGCTGCAACGCGGCATGGCCGCCGCCGAAGAAGTCTTTTTGCTGATCGACAAGACACCGGAACGCACGGGCGGCAAGCCGCTGGCCGGCCGCAGCAAAGGCCGCATCGAGTTCAAGGACGTGAGCTTTGCCTACCCCGGACATCCGGAACCGGCCCTGCGACACATCGACCTGAACATCGCGCCAGGACAAACGGTCGCCTTTGTCGGCATGTCCGGCGGCGGCAAATCGACCCTGGTCAGCCTGCTGCCCGGCTTTTACTCGGTCAGCAGCGGTGAAATCTTGCTCGATGGACAGAATATCGATGCCATCGCCTTGACCAGCCTGCGCAGCCAGATCGCCATGGTCAGCCAGCAGGTGGTGCTGTTCGACGATACCCTGGCCGCCAATATCGCGTATGGCGATGCGGCCCCGGACCGGCAGCGCATTGAGGCGGCCGCCGCGGCAGCCTTCCTGTCGGACGTCATCGACGGCTTGCCCGACGGCCTGGAAACGCGCCTGGGCGACAATGGCTCGCGCCTGTCCGGCGGCCAGCGCCAGCGCGTGGCCATTGCCCGCGCGATCTACAAGGATGCGCCCATCCTGATTCTCGATGAAGCCACCTCGGCACTGGATACGGAGGCGGAACGGGCCGTGCAAGCGGCACTGGAACACCTGATGCAAGGAAAAACCACCTTAGTTATTGCTCATCGCCTATCAACAATTGAACGGGCGGACCGTATCGTGGTATTGTCACATGGGAAAATAATGGAAACCGGCAGTCACCAGCAATTATTGGACGCCAACGGCGCCTATGCCAATCTGCACCGCCTGCAATTTTCCCAGCAAGTGGCATGACACCATCCCACCCAGTGGTATGACACCATCGAATGAATACCTGAAATCGTACTGATACATGACGCCCTTGATTCCCGCCGAACTGCTACAAAAGTCGGACAAAATTCTGTTCATCGCCCATCTGGCGCTGGGAGACTTCACCTACCTGCAAAACGGCTTCCGCGCCTTTGCCGCGGCCTACCCGCATATCCAGATCCACCTGTGGGTCGATGAAGTCCGACGCACGTCCGACGCCAAACAATGGGAAAGCTTGCGCACCTATTCGCTGTATGACTGGGTGGAACAGTCGGGCCTGTTTTCCAAGGTGTACCGCAAGACTTACAGCC
Organism: Janthinobacterium sp. GW823-FHT06H09; assembly: GCF_058794735.1. NCBI lineage: Bacteria > Pseudomonadati > Pseudomonadota > Betaproteobacteria > Burkholderiales > Oxalobacteraceae > Janthinobacterium > Janthinobacterium sp. GW823-FHT06H09. The sequence continues at coordinate 207,869 of NZ_JBXAHC010000009.1, forward strand.
CCGCGCTGTACGAAGAGTCGCTGCGCGAAGCCAAGGCGGAGCACTATCCTGTCGTCGTGTCGCTGGCCCACGTACGGCCACAGCAATATGCGGACCTCGCCCGCGCGATCAGCCCGCACGGGCTGGTGATCGGCACGCGCAAGCCGTTCAGCCCCTTGCGCCCCTGGCATTACCTGGCCTACCGCAAGATCGATGCCGTGCTGGCCTCGTATGCGGGACAGGATGCCGGCGAACACCATATCAGCAGCGTGTATGCGGACTGGTTCCATCAATTGACGGGACTCGACATTCCCGTGGCCGAACGCTATCCCTTCGTGCACATTCCCGAGCACGCATTGCAGCAGGCGCAGGAGCAGCTGGCCGCCTGGGGCTTTGCCCCGCGCCAGGGTCCGCTCGTGCTATTGAACCCGTTTGCCAAGTCGCACAAGCGCGGCTGGCCCCTGGAGCGCATTGCCGAGCTGATCACGCGCATGCAAGCGATGCCGAAATGGCAGCATGCCTGCTTCCTGATCAATGCCATGCCGCAGGAACTGGCCAAGGTGGATGCCGTCGTGCAGGCGCACAACTTGCCGCGTACGCAGGCCTTCAGTGCCGTCGACAACTTTTTCCAACTGCCGGCCATGCTGGCGCAATGCGACCTGATTATTTCGGTGGAAACATCGATCATGCATCTGGCAAACGCCGTGCATGTGCCCGTGGTGGCATTGATGCGCAAGAAGAATCCCGAATGGGCGCCCTTCGACAGCGCCAACAGCACCGTCATCACGGTGGCGCGGCGCAGCGACTGGGTCAAGGCAATTTCAAGCGATCAGGTATTGAAGGCGATCGCCTAGAGAACTCTTCCTCGGCTAGCCGGTGCCCAGCATGCTGATGCGCACCAGGTCGGCCACATTATCGACGCCCAGCTTGTCCATCAGGCGCGCCTTGTGCACTTCCACCGTGCGTACGGAAATACCGAGCGCCGGGGCGATATCGCGGTTGTGCTGGCCCGTCACCACCAACTGCATCACTTCGCGCTCGCGCGGCGTCAAGGCGCGCAGCAAGGCGAGCCCTTCCACCTGGCGCTGCAACTGGCCGCGCGCCTGCGCCTCGCGTGAAAACGCTTCATCGATGGCGGCCAGCAGCTTGTCGTGGTCAAATGGTTTTTCCAGGAAATCGCTGGCCTGCGCCTTGAATGCCTGGCGTGCCAGGGCCACGTCGCCGTGCCCCGTGATGATGATGATGGGCAGCATGCATTTGAGCTCCAGCAAGCGGCGCTGCAGGCTCAGGCCATCCATGCCCGACATGCGGATATCGATCAGCAGACAACCGGCCCACTCGGGCCGCCAGCTGTGCAGGAAATCCTCGCCGCAGGAAAACAGCGCCGTGCGGTAGCCGCGTATGCCCAACAGCAAACCCAGCGCATCGCGCACGGCGGGATCGTCGTCCACGATAAACACCGTCAAATTACTTGTCACCATACTCTCCCTTGGCAGCTGCACCGGCGTGCGCCAGGGGCAGGATAAAACGAAACATACCATGCTTGCCCACTTCAGCCCATAGCTGGCCGCCATGCGCTTCGACGATGCTGCGGCTGAGTACCAGCCCCAGCCCCAGGCCGCTGGCCTTGGTCGAGACGAACGGTTCGAACAGGCGCGCGGCCAGGCTGTTGGAAATGCCGGGCCCGCTGTCTTCCACGGACAGGCGCAGCCGGCCGCCCTCGAGCGGCTCGGCCGACACCGTGATGCGGCGCTGGCCGCGCGGCTGGGCCATCACCGCATCCTGTGCATTGGCCAGCAAGTTACGCAATACCAGTTCGATTTGCAGGCGGTCCGCATTGACGGCCAGCGGCGACGGCGGCGCCAGTGCCAGCTCGATGCCATGCTCATGGAACAGCGGCGCGAACTGGCGCGCCAGGCCCTCGATCAAGGCGCTCGCCTGCACCGCCTCGAGCTGCATCGCGCCGGTACGGAAAAAGTCGCGCAGGCGGCGCACCACGTCCGCGGCGCGTCCCGATTCAACGATCATGTGCCCGATGGCGCCCTGCAGCAAGGCGCCGTTCTCGCCCCGTTCCAGCAGGTATTCGCACGCCTTGCCATAGGTCGACAAGGCCGTCAGCGGCTGGTTCAGTTCGTGCGCCAGGGCGGCCGCCATTTCGCCGGCCGCCGCCAGGCGCATCGTGTGCTTCAGTTCGTCGGCCACCTGCCGCATTTCATCGACGACGATGCCGATAAAAAAGCCCACCAGCGCCAGTACGGCGTCGAGCAGTTGCAATTCATAAAACTGGATATCGACGGCATGCGTCCATTTCACCAGGGTAATGATGCATAACTGCAATACAAACACGGCCAGCACGGCGCCATGCAAGCCCTGGCGCGAGGCGGCCCAGATGACGGGGAGAAACAAAAAATAGAAATGCTTGTATTCGGAACGCACGATGGAACCGAAGACGCTCCACAGCACGAAGCAGGCCAGGGCCAGGTACGCCAGGGTTTCCCAGCGCCAGACGGCGGCATGCAGGCGCTCACGCCCGCGCTCGCTGAACAGCACCCAGATCAGCGGCATCGACACCAGCATGCCGACCGTGTCGCCGATGCCGAAACGCCAGACGGCCGTGCCCCATTCGGCGGACGGTATGCGCCCCGTGAGCGACAGCAATGAAATATAGCCGATTGCATTGAGCGCGGTGCCAAGCAGCACGATGAGAACCCAGGCGCTCAGGCGGCGCCGGTTGTCGAAGATGTCGCTGCTGCTGAAACTGCGGCGCAAGACTACGCCGATACCGCCATAGCCGAGCACCAGCCACGCCGAACAGAGCAGGGTCAGGGGCAGGCCTGCCGGCATGCCGCGCACCAGCACCTCGCCGGCCACCAGGGCGATGAACCATGGCAGCGCCGCCTTGCGGCCGTGGATCAGCCAAAATACCAGACCCAGCGCGGGGTCGGGATTCCACGGGGTGATGTTCAGCCCGTACATCGGGTCAATATACGTGGCCCAGTCAAACAGCAGGTACAGGCCGACAAAGGCGGGATACGGCAGGTAGCGGGACAGGAAGGGGCGCATAACGGTGTTTTTTAAACTGTTCCGCATTATGCATCGCAAGCGTGCGCCACGCCATGCCATCTTGCGTTATAGGCACATGAAATAATTTTCAGACAATATCGCAAAGCCTGCCAGCGCGGTCAGGCTACGGCCAGGGGCAAGCGCACCTCCACCAGCAAACCCAGGCCACCGTTACCGCTGTGCAACTGAATCGTGCCGCCATGCTGGCGTACGACGGAAGCGACGATCGACAAGCCCAGGCCGCTGCCTGGCTGCGCCTGCTGCGGCGCGCGGAAAAAGCGGTCGAACACGCGGTCATACAGTGCCGGCGCGATGCCCGGTCCCTGATCGGCCACATGCAACACGGCCTGGCCCCGCTCCGCATGCAGCGACACCGTCACGCTGCTGCCGCGCGGGCTGTACTTGATGGCGTTTTCCACCAAGTTATCGATCAGCGACACCAGGCTCTCGCGCTGTCCGGGCACGCTGAGCGAGATGCTGGCTTGCAATTCAAGCTCGATATCGCCCGCCTGGGCCAGGCCGGACAGGGCCGCCAGACGATCTTGCAGCAAGGTATCGAGCGCCTGCCGCCGCGGCAACTCGCCCGCGCCCGCCTGCACTTCACTGCGCGTCAGCTGCAGCAGCTGGCCCACCAGACGCGCGGCCCGGTTGCCGCTGTTCAAGATACCGTCCAGCAGCTCTTGCTGGCGCGCATCATGTACCTGGCCCTGCAAGGCCTCGACATTGACACGCATGGCCGCCAGCGGCGTGCGCAGCTCATGCGTGGCATCGGCGATGAAGCTGCGTTCGCGCGCAGCGCTGGCATCGACCCGCTGCAGCAGCGCATTGATATTGTCAACCAGTGCTGCCAGTTCGCCATGCGGCGGCTTGAAGGTCAGCGGACGCAAATCCTGCGGCCCGCGCGCCGCCACCTCCTGCGCCAGCTTGCGCCACGGGCGCATGGCAAGGCGGATCGACAGCCAGGCCGGCACCAGCAGGAACGGCAAGCTGATCAGCAAAGGCAGCAGGTAGTAACCGCGTGAATTGATGGTGATGAACAATTGCCAGGCGCCTCCCGCTTCCAGCACCGTCACGCGCGTGCCGCCCTCTGCCAGGCTGCGGCTGCGCCAGGCCTGGCCCTTGATGTACACGACTTCCATCTGTTCCGGGCCGGCGCTGCGGATCCCGCTGGGCGCATCGGGCGACTTGTAGACCAGCTTGCCTTCGCGCCAGACCAGGATGCGCGGCGCCAGTTCCGGCACCTGCCCCGTTTCAAACTCCTCGCGCAGGGCTTCGTCGATGGCGCGCAAGCTTTGTTCCTGGCGCTGCGGCTGCTCGGCCAGGTTATCGGCCACGCTGATAATGGCATGCAGGACGCCGCGGCTGACAGTGCTCGCTTCATCCGCGCCCTCGATCAGCACATACGCCACGGCCAGGCTCCACACCATGGTCAGCATCAGCATTTGCGCCATCATCAGGCGGCGCACCAGGGTAGGCTGGCGCAGCATGGCCCAGAAACGCCCCATCATGCGCCGGCACCCGATGGGGTGGATGATTCGCCCTGCTGGTCGATGACATAGCCGACGCCGCGCACGGTACGGATATAGCCTTCGCCTATCTTGCGGCGCAGGTTGCCCATATGCACGTCAAGGGTATTGCTGGCATTGGCGAGCCCGCCGGGCAGGATATGTTCTTCCAGCACGCGGCGCGTGATGACCCGGTTGGCGCGCATCAGCAAGGTCTTCAGCAAGGCATATTCACTGGCCGTAAGCTCCACGGGCCGGCCATGCACGCTGACACGGCGCGTGGGCACCTGCAGCAGCAGGCCGCGCAACTCGATGGTGTCGCCGTCGAAGCCATAGCTGCGGCGCGCCAGGGCGCGCACGCGCGACAGCAGCTCGGCCAGCACGAAGGGCTTCACCAGATAATCGTCGGCGCCGCCATCGAGGCCCCGCAAGCGCTGTTCCAGCGTGTCGCGGGCGCTGAGGATCAGCACCGGCAAGCGGGCCGCGCGCAGCCGGGCCAGCAAATCGAGGCCATCGCCATCGGGCAAGCCCAGGTCCAGCAGCACCAGCTCGCAACTGTCGTGCTCGATGCTGCGCGCCGCATCTTCCAGGCTGCGCACCCAGACCACTTGCATGCCCTGGTCGCGCAAGGCGATCCGCACGCCGTTGCCCAGATCCATATCATCTTCAATCAGCAATATCTTCATGGTGGGTATTAAACCACCGCAAGCTGAAGAAAGGGTAAAGAAGCGCTCTTCATGCAATCTTAATAAAAGGCTCATTTTTCCTTCATGGCAAGGACAGATACTACCGGCAGTCAATCGAGCCACTCCGGACTCGGTTCTCATCTGACGGAAAACTCCATGCACGCACCCACAACCCTGCTGACCTCGCTGGCACTTGCCAGCGGCATGATCCTCAACCCGCTGGCCGCCGCGGCGGCCGAACCGCCGGCGGAAAATGTCTTCACCATCGGCGGCGGTGTCGCCGCCGTCTCCAGCTATTCCGGCGCCGACAAGCTGTCGGCCTCGCCGCTGATCATCCTCGATTACGCCATGGCCAATGGCCTGTTCTTCAGCACGTCGCGCGGCATCGGCTATGGCGGCCAGGCAGGCGCCTTCAGCTACAGCGCCGCACTGGGCTACCGCGGCAACCGCGAAGACCACAAGCGCACGGGCGCCAACGGCTGGGGCGGCAGCGATTACCTGAAGGGCATGGGCGAAGTCAAGGGCAACGCCAGCGCCCTGCTCAGTGCCGGTTATTCGCCTTTGCCGGGCCTGTCGCTGAGCGTCACGAGCGACATTCCCCTGTCGAACCGCGAAAATGGCGCGAACGTGCATTTCGGCGCCACAGGACAGATCTACGGCCGGGCCGATGCCAAGGGCGTGCAGCAAGACAGCGTGACCATCGGCGGCCAGCTGGGCTGGGGCGAGCGCAAGTACGTGCAGACCATGTATGGCGTGACGGCCACCCAGGCCGCCAATACCTCGTTCAAGCAATACACGCCCAAGGGCGGTTTCTACGAAGCGCAAGCCACCGTCAACTGGGAACACCGCTTCGATGCACGCTGGGGCATCAATACGCTGATCGGCGTCGAGAGCCGTCTGGGCGACGCGGCCAAGAGCCCCATCGTGCAGCGCAAGACATCGCCGATCGGCGCCGTGTATGTCACTTACCGCTATTAACAACACGCGAACATAAGGGAAACCCGTACGCTGTTTCGCCAATTTACAGCGGATACGGGCATGGATAAGATGACACGGTTTTTCCACCACGGCCATCTTTTACATGCATGCATCGCGCCTTGCCCCGCAACGCCCCCGCGCCCCGGACAGCGCCGCGAGCGCCTGCGGCAAGCCGGGCCAGGATACCTTGCTGCTGCTCTTGCCCGTCAAGCGCGCCAGCGACATCATCTATGGTGCGCGCTACGCCAGGCGCCTGCAGGAATGGGGCATCAAAGTGTGCGTCAGCCTGTTGCACGTGACACCGGCGCCGCGACGCTGCGCCGATGGCCTGCCCCGGCACAGCGCCAATGAATGCGATGCCCTTGACCTGGCCACGCAGCACATGATGCACGAGGCGGGACTCTACCTGAGCCGCTCTCATATCGATTTCAGCACCCACATTTTCGCCGGCGAGCCGCTGTTTACGATCCTCGATACGGCTGAGCTATTGGGTTGCCACGAAGTCGTCTTGCCAGCACACAAGCAAGGCGGCTGGCCGCGCCGGTTTTCAGGCGGACTGGCCGGCAAGCTGGCGCGGGGCAGCCGCGGCACCACCATCCTGCTGGCAAACCACGAGGGCGTCAGCAGCCCTGTACCCGTCTGAGCCGGAACGGCTTCGACGCTCCTCCTTTATCATGGACATGCGCACGATGATGCCAACTATTACCCTGTCTGACGGCTTGATGGCGATGCCGAGCGGCATGCGCCGCTGGCGTGAACTGCTCAAGCTGCATCTGCGCGCCCGCGTGCAACAGCGCCAAACCCGACTATGGCTGCAACTGCTGAACTCGCATCCGGTGTTTCATGATCTGGTACATGCCTATCCGCACATGATCCACAAGGTCTACCGGCCTTACCTGAGCCTGACCTTGAATTGCCACCAGCGCGTGGAATTGCTGGCCGAACACTACCATTTCATCTTGCAGCAAGGTTGGGGCAAGCTGATGGCTCAAGCGGCGCACGGGCCCGTACGCCTGGGCACAGTGGCGGGCAAGTCGGGCGCGTCCTACCACCTGCAACTGTGTTCGCTGCATCCGATGGACCGCGAAGGCGAGATGGTGCTGCAACTGGTGGATGACGACGACGTCCTCTATTCGATCGCCTTTTCCTTCTTCGGCAGCCAGTTGCGCGCCACCCTGGGCATGCGCATCGGCTGCCTGCAAGGCCCGAAGGGCGAGGAAAGCGCACACCGCGTGCGCGAGGCAACGCGCGACTTGCACGGCTTGCGTCCCAAGACCCTGATGGTGCGCCTGGTGCGCCAGCTGGGATATGAGCACGGCTGCCGCAAGATGCTTCTTGTCGGCAATATCAACCGCGCCGTACACCACTCCGCCAAGAAAGGCCGTTTGTTCGCCGACTACAATGCGCTATGGCAAGAACTGGGTGCGCAAGTACGCCAGGATGGCGATTTTGAGTTAGCGTGCGAAAACCTGCCTTTGCCGGCGCTGCAAGACATTCCTTCCAAAAAACGCTCGGAAGCACGCAAGCGCCACGAATTGACGCTGGCCATGATCGCCAGCCTGCGCAGCGGCCTCGACGCCCATCGCAGCCCGATGCAAGCCGCCACGGCAGGTGCTGCGGCCGCCGCCAGCGAGGCGCGGCAAGCGGCCATGCTCGATGACGACGACTACGCTTCCGTTGTCGCCTGAGCGCCGCCCCCACCTGCGGCACACGCTACAACCCGTGCACGGCGCAATCCTGTTACGCTAGCGCTATCGGTACGCATTACGGTGCGCCGGTTCCCCCAACGCTTACTAGGAGGCATTCATGCGCGTAGACATCTACCGCCGGGCCGAGCACGACGGCATTTTTTCCTACCTCGCCGTGCCGGAAGGAAAACTCATTCCGGAAGAAGTGACCAATACCGACTGGCAGCTAGAAGTACGCGCCAGCGAAGTGGCCGACGATGCCCAGATATTGCCGGACTACCATATCGAACAGCCGCACCAGCAGATCGCCGCCAAGGGCTATGCGATCACGGGCCTGAAAGACATGTAAACGTAAAAAAAGCCAAACCAGCATGTCTGCGGTTTGGCTTTGTCGTATGCCACGAACGGTGCCGGTCAGTATTCGACCGCCACCTCTTGCGCACCCAGCATCTGCTCCAGCGCCATCTGCAATTCATCCGATGGCGCCACTTTCCACTCGTCGCCAAACTGCAGCACGCAGCTGACGCCTTGCGGGCTGACCCGCGCGGCGATCGGCAAGCCCGTCTCGGCTCGGTGCGGCATGATCACGTCTCGGATGCGCTTGGCGTCCAGGGTGGCCGGCAAGGTCAGGCCCAGCTGGCGGCCATATTGCACGCGCGCGGCGATGATGTCGAAAGCGCTCTCGGCCGTGATCCGCAAGCCGCCCGAAAAACGGTCTTCCGATACCTTGCCCACGACGGCCAGGAATTCATCTTCCTTGAAGATTTTCCGGTTGGCATCGAACAGTTCGCCATACACCGTCACTTCCACCGTGCCGCTCTTGTCATCGAGCGTGACGATGAGGATCTTGCCGCGCTGCGTCATCTGCGTGCGCAAGCCCGTGATGACGCCGGCCATCATGCGCGGCTCGCGCGAAGGCGACAGTTCCGACAATTTCGTGCGCGCGAAACGGCGCGCCTCGGGCGCATACGAATCGAACAGGTGGCCGGACAGGTAAAAGCCCAGCGCGATCTTTTCTTCCGTCAGGCGCTGTTTATCTGTCCACACGGGCACCTTGACGTACTCGGGCGGCGCCACCATGTCGCTGTCGTCGCCGCCGAACAGGCTCACCTGGTTGGCCGCCTTGGCGGCCTGGTCGGCGCATTCCATGGCGAACGCCACGGAAGCGAGCAGGATGGCGCGGTCGACCTTCAGGCAGTCAAACGCGCCGCTGCGGATCAGCGACTCGATGGTGCGGCGGTTGATCTGCTTTTTATCCACGCGCTTGCAGAAATCGAACAGGCTCGTGAATGGCCCGCCCGCCTCGCGCGCGGCGATGATGGCTTCGATGGCATTCTGGCCCGAGCCCTTCACGGCGCCCAGGCCGTAACGGATCTGCGTGACTTTCTTGCCGCTCACGGACGGCGGCGCGCCGCTCGGCGTGAAGCGGTAGTCGGATTCGTTGATATCGGGCGGCAACAAGGTCAGCTTGCAGATTTCCAGCGAGTCTTCCACCAGAATCTTAATCTTGTCCGTGTCGTCCATGGCCAGCGACAAGTTGGCGGCCATGAAGGCGGCCGTGTGATGCGCTTTCAGGTAAGCCGTGTGGTACGACAGCAGGGCGTAGGCGGCGGCGTGCGATTTGTTGAAACCGTAGCCGGCGAACTTTTCCATCAAGTCGAAGATCTCGTCGGCCTTTTCCGCCGTCAAGCCATCTTTCGCCGCACCGGCGCGGAAGATCTCGCGGTGCTCGGCCATCTCTTCAGCCTTCTTCTTGCCCATGGCACGCCGCAGCATGTCGGCGCCGCCCAGCGAGTAGCCGCCGACGATCTGCGCCATCTGCATCACCTGCTCCTGATATACCATGATGCCGTAGGTTTCGGACAGAATCGATTCCGTGCGCGGATCGGGATAATCGAAACGTTCACCGTGCTTGCGCTTGCAAAAATCCGGAATCAGGTCCATCGGACCGGGACGGTACAAGGCCACCAGCGCGATAATGTCTTCGAAACGGTCGGGACGCGCGTCTTTCAGCATGCCCTGCATGCCGCGCGACTCGAGCTGGAACACGGCCACGGTCTTGGCCTTGGTCAGCAAGTCGTACGACGGCTTGTCGTTCAGCGGCAAGGTCGCCAGGTCGAAGTTCGCCTGCGCGGGATCGAGCTGCTTGATGTAGCGCACGGCGCGGTCGAGAATGGTCAGCGTGGTCAAGCCCAAAAAGTCGAACTTCACGAGGCCGACGGCCTCCACGTCATCCTTGTCGTACTGCGACACGACGCCCGAATCGCCGCCCTGCGTGTACAGCGGACAGAAGTCCGTCAGCTTGCCCGGGGCGATCAGCACGCCCCCCGCGTGCATGCCGATATTGCGCGTGATGCCTTCGACCTGCTGCGCCAGGTCCAGCAGCTGCTTGACCTCTTCCTCGTTTTCCAGGCGCTCCTTGAGCAGCGGCTCTTCCTCGATGGCATCGGCGATCGACACGGGTTTACCGGGCTTGAACGGAATCAGCTTCGAGATGCCGTCGCAGAAGTTGTAGCCGAAATCCATCACGCGGCCCACGTCGCGGATCGCGCCCTTGGCCGCCATGGTACCGAAGGTGGCGATCTGCGAGACTGCTTCCTTGCCGTACAAATCCTTGACGTGCTGGATGACGCGGTCGCGCCCTTCCTGGCAAAAGTCGATATCGAAGTCGGGCATCGAAACGCGTTCGGGATTCAAAAAGCGCTCGAACAGCAGGTTGTACTGCAACGGATCGAGGTCGGTAATGAGCAGCGAATACGCCACCAGCGAACCGGCACCGGAACCGCGGCCCGGGCCGACGGGCACGCCGTTTTCCTTGGCCCACTGGATAAACTCCGCCACGATCAGGAAGTAGCCGGGGAATTTCATGTTGCAAATCGTGTCCGTCTCGAATTTCAAACGCGATTCATAGCGCGGACGCTCCTTTTCGCGGCGCTCGGGATCGGGATACAGCTGGATCAAACGCTTTTCCAGGCCCGCCTGCGATTCGGCGACGAGGAACTGGTCGATCGTCATGCCTGGCGGCGTGGGGAAGTTCGGTAATTGCGGCTTGCCCAGGGTCAAGGTCAGATTGCAGCGCTTGGCGATTTCCACGGAATTGGCCAGCGCGGCCGGGAGGTCGGCGAACAATTCCGCCATGTCGGCCTGCGACAGGAAGCGCTGGCTGTCATTGAAGCGTTTCACCCGCTTGGCGTTGGCCAGCATTTCGCCTTCGGCGATACAGGTGCGGGCTTCGTGGGCAATGAATTCCTCAGGAGAAATAAATTGCACGGGATGCGTGGCCACCACGGGCAAGCCCAGCTTGGCCGCCAGCGCCACCGCATGGCGTACCTGCGCTTCCTGGTTGGCCTGGCCGCCGCGCTGGATTTCAATATAGAAATGGCCGGGGAAAATCTCGGCCCAGCGCTGCGCATTGCGTTCGGCCAGGGCCAGGTTGCCATTCTCGATGGCGATACCGACGTCGCCGAAATGCGCGCCCGACAGCACGATCAGGCCATTGGCCGCGCTTTCGCCCGGGTACAGGTCATAGGTATTCGTCGCCAGCGCTTGCAGCCACTCGATGCGCAGCTCGGCGCGCCCCTTGTACTGGTTCGTCAGCCAGGCCGTCGACAGCAGTTCGCACAGCTGCAGATAGCCCATGCGGTTCTTCGCCAGCAACAGCAGGCGCGACGGTTTTTCGCGGTTGTCGTCATTCGTGATCCACACGTCGACGCCAACGATGGGCTTGATGCCCTTGCCGCGCGCTTCCTTGTAGAACTTGACCATGCCAAACAGGTTCGACAGGTCGGTGACGGCCAGCGCCACCTGCTTGTCCTTCGCCGCCGCCTTGACCACGTCGTCGATGCGCACGAGGCCATCGACGATCGAGTACTCCGAGTGCACGCGCAAGTGGACGAAAGCCGGACCGGGCTGCATCGCTTGCTGTGAACCTGCCGGAGCGCCGGCCTCTTGCATTACCATTTCCATCCTGTGTACCGTTTCGTGCAAAATTCAATGGGGTCTATTCTACCGCGTCGCGGCCTTCAACCGCATGCCGGCCAAGGCACTTGCAACAGGCTGGCCGCACTTTGCTGACTCAGGCGCCTGCCAAGATATGCGGCTACCTTCACAAAAACGCCGCCTGCAGTGATTTCCCTGAACAAGCACCAAAAATATAAGAACAATGTTTTAAAAAAAACCATCAAAAGAAAAAATTTTCATAAGGAAGGCAATTGCCTTGAAAGTTATCTAATTGATATCACTCTACCCAAGCTTAAAATTAGCGACTATACTGCACACTACGATTACATAAATTAAAATTCCATAAGAAATTTACATCCAAAAAAACATTAATAAATAGAAATTCCAATTTCTTCACATGAAAGAAAAATTAGCAATACTCCCCTTAATCCATCAGCCCTAATAAAGCTTCTCGCTCTGAAAATAAAGCATAAATTTCCGCATTCCGGCCTGGACGGGGGCACAGGAAAGGCATCAAGAACTAAAGCAGGCGTAGCAGCAACCATGAGATAGCTATCTATTCGATGAAAAATTTTATCTATGTAAACCTCAAGGAAACAAGCGATGACGACGTTACAAATCGCCTTGTTGAACTGACAAGAATAAAAAAAGTAAACATAGCCATTATATTAAATGATGTATATGTCAACAATTTCATTACGTTTTTTCTTGAAGTAGAAAAAGACAAGCGCTTCAACATCCTCATTATTGCCTGCGACCGAATCGAGTATGATTTTTCTCCGGGCGCGTCTGGAAGTCAAGTATCGGCATTACTGGACAAGCACTGTATCCCGCACATCGTCAACCCTGACATCGCGACCTTACATGCTTTTGAACCCGATTTCATTTTCACATCCAACCCATATGATATGTATATTACTCCGGACTTTCGTTCGGACAGTCTTTGCACCATTGGAAGAGTTGCACATTTCTCATATGGCGCCACATTGATAAAATGGGAAGGAGATTATCAATTCCTCAATAATAATGAATTTCTCACCAATGCCTGGCGTATATTTATTGAATCAGACCTGATATTTCCTGAAAAAGAAAAATTCGTGGCTCTCGGATATCTAAAAATCGATAGTTATCTGCATTACGACAAGCACCCGAACAAGTTCAATAAGTTCAGTATTGCCTGGAAACCGCGCTGGACAGTAATGCAAGACTCGGGCATTCATGAATTCATCGATTTTTTTCTTACTATCGCACGCACGAATGATATCATCCTCAATTTCATCACGCACCCGATGCTTTTCTCAGCACTGCACCGCGCCGGAGGAAACGAGCACGTCTTGGAAATGCTGGAGGAGCTAAAAAAACTGGAAAATGTCAACTTCATTTCCGGACCTGACTTCCTGGATGATGTATTGGGTTCCGATGTATACATTGGCGATATTTCCTCGACACTGGCAGAATACTGTTCAACCGGAAATCCGATCATTTTTACCGATACGCATGCCAATTTAAACCAACTTGGCATCAGCATCATTAACGCCAGCTACATCGCAGGGAATCCCAATGAATTGGAATTACATCTAAAGAACCTGATGATGAACGTAGACTCGAAGCGCGCATTACGGGAAAATCTCTATGCTGAAATTTTCACCTATGATGACACGATATCGACAGCAAAAAGATTAAAAGAATATCTTTTCCACCACCGGAAAGATGCAACGTCCACCTCCCCCATCTTGATGGTCTCGGACGACGCCAACAAAATTTGGCCGGCTGACTAGCGTCAGCTTTCGGCTTCAGCCCAGCAAGAAAAGAGAGGGGGCAGCTTTCCGGGAGTGCGTCGTGCAGGCCCTTTAAGCAGGCGACGTCTGCAGAAAGTCATGGCAGCCCGGCATCTGGATGTGACGCTGGTCGGGAGTTTATTTATAATGGTGCCTAGTAGATTATCTGGATGAATATCATGCAAACGAACACCGATTTAAGCTTGACTCAAAGCAAAAATTTCACTGACAGTTATATCAATATTGCCGCATATAAATTCATCACTCTGGATGATACCGAAGCCATGCGCTCCATATACCAGCAACAGACGCTGGCGCTGAGCCTCAAAGGTACGATCTTGCTGACCCCGGAGGGCATCAATATGTTTCTTTCCGGGACACGGGAAAATATTGACACCTTCCTCACTTGGGTCCGCAGCGACGCGCGTCTCACGGATTTGGAGTGGAAGGAAAGCATATCAGCTGAGCAGTCACACAAGCGCATGCTGGTTAAGCTGAAAAAGGAAATCATCACCATGCGCATGCCGCTGATCAAGCCGGAACTGGGCCGCGCCCCGTCCGTCGACGCGCACACGCTCAAGCGCTGGTTAGATGCCGGCGTCGACGATGCGGGCAAACCCGTGGTCATGATGGAAACGCGCAACGCGTTTGAAGTGGACGTGGGCACGTTCAACAACACGCTCGATTACCGCATCGACAAGTTCACGGAATTTCCGGCCGTCGCCGCCGCCCACAAGGACGAACTGGAAGGCAAGACCGTCGTCACCTTCTGCACGGGCGGCATCCGCTGCGAAAAGGCCGCCATCCACATGAAGGAAATCGGCTACGACAGCGTGTACCAGCTCGACGGCGGCATCCTGAAATATTTTGAAGAAGTGGGTGGCGAGCACTACACGGGCGACTGCTTCGTGTTCGACTACCGCACGGCCCTGAACCCGAAACTGGAACCGACGGAAACCGTGCAATGTTTTGTGTGCCGCGCCGTCGTCACGCCGCGCCAGCAGCTGGCGCCGGAATATGTGTATGAGGTATCTTGCCCGCATTGCTATCAAAAAAGCTAAACTCGGCGATACTCGCGCATGGCAAGGTCTTTATCGTCGTCAATGATTGCCCGCTGGAACAAAGCGTGATGGCCCTGGGCCCCAAGCGATGCGGGGTGCCCCGCCCAGGTGTGCATTGCCGGAGGCACCGTTACCCGTGATGTTGAAACGGACACAGTTCGGGTTCAAATGAGAAAATACTATCAAAAAATCATTGGTGGAGAAATGCGCTCCTGACACTTCACACCGAGCGCTTGGCAATGCCGCCAATACGCCATGCAGGTGCTATTCAACAAAGGTAAAAGATGATTTTGGTAACCGGTGGTACCGGCTTCGTGGGTTCCGCCGTCCTGGCCAGGCTGGCTGAGGATGGCGTCATACCCGTGCGTGCCGCGGTACGCAGCGCCGGTTCGCACATTCCGCCCGGCATTGACAAGATAGTGGTCGGTGCGCTGGCCCAGAACACGGACTGGCGCGCCGCCCTGACAGGCGTAAGCGCGCTCGTGCATTGTGCCGCGCGCGTCCACGTCATGGATGACAGCGCTGCAAACCCTCTCGAAGAATTCCGCCGGGTCAACGTGCAAGGGACGCTGGCATTAGCCGAGCAAGCGGCCGCAGCAGGAGTCAGGCGCTTTGTATTTATCAGCTCCATCAAGGTCAATGGCGAAATGACGGCAAAGAACAAGCCATTCACGGCTGATGATGCCCCCGCGCCGGTCGATGCCTATGGCGTGTCGAAAATGGAGGCCGAGCAAGGTCTGCGCGATCTGGAAAGCCAGAGCGGCATGCAAGTGGTAATCGTTCGTCCGCCATTGGTCTACGGCAAGGGTGTCAAAGCCAACTTCGCCGCCATGATGCAGTGGCTGGCGCGCGGCATTCCCCTGCCCCTGGGCGCAATTCATAACCGGCGCAGCCTGGTGGCACTCGACAACCTGGTGGACTTGATCGTCACCTGCGTGCGTCACCCGCAAGCAGCCGGCCAGACTTTTCTGGTATCCGATGGGCAAGATCCCTCCACCACGGAATTACTGCAGCGCATGGGCCGTGCCATGGGCCGCCCCGCGCGCCTGATCCCAGTGCCCGCCGCCTGCCTGACATTCGGCGCAAGCCTGCTCGGCAAGCGTGCTGTCGCGCAGCGCCTGTGCGGGTCGTTACAGGTCGATATCGACAAGACGCGCCGTTTGCTGGACTGGACACCTCCCTTGACACTGGATCAAGGTTTACAAAAAGCTGCGAAAGGAACTGTACGTGAAACGTGCGTTTGATCTCATGCTGGGATTGCTGGCCTCCTTGATCCTGTTCATCCCCGTCGTGCTCGTTGCGCTATTGGTCCGGCTTACCTCGCCAGGACCTGCCCTGTACTGGTCCGACCGCATAGGAAAGAACAACACGATTTTCAAGATGCCCAAGTTTCGCAGCATGCGGGTAGGTACGCCGGCCGTGGCCACGCACCTGCTCGCCGACGCCCATTCGCACTTGACGCCAGTCGGCAACTTCTTGCGCAAGAGCAGCCTCGACGAACTGCCGCAGCTATGGAGCATCATCCGCGGCGACATGAGCTTTGTCGGTCCCCGTCCGGCGCTGTTCAACCAGGACGATCTGATCGCCTTGCGCACGCAATATGGCGTCGAAAAACTGCCGCCGGGCTTGACGGGTTGGGCGCAAGTCAATGGCCGTGATGAATTGCCGATTCCGGAAAAGGTCAAACTCGACGTGGAATACCTGCAGCGGCAATCGCTACCCTTCGATATCAAGATTATCGTACTTACCTTTCTGAAGGTCGTGCGCCGCGATGGCATTACCCATTAATATGCAGCGACAATACCGGGCCATCTGAGCGGCGCGCTAACGCATCAAGCTGTCATTCATTGAGCAATTATTCGCCCCACACATGAAAATATTCCTCGGCTTTTCCCGACTGCACAAGAAACTGCTGGCCGCTACGCTGGATCTGTTCTTCTTGCCGCTAACGTTTTTCCTGGCGATCGCCTTGCGCTACGATCTCCTCAACCGGGAGTTGCTCACGCAATACCTGTGGCTGATTATCGCCACGCCGCTGGTCTCGATCCCGATCTTCATCCGCCTTGGACTGTACCGTGCCGTCATCCGCTTCATCGACCAGAAGATCGTCTATGTCGTCATTCTCGGCGTGACTCTGTCCGTCGCGCTGCTAGTGGCAATGACGGCATTTGCCACGCATATGCAAGGCTATTCGCGCGGTGTCTTCGGCATTTACTGGGTCAGCGCCATCACCTATGTAGTGACCAGCCGCTTCCTGGCCAGGGGTATGTTGCTCAATGCCAACAAGGAAGCAGATGTCGTGCGTGTGGCCATTTATGGCGCCGGCAAGGCCGGCAGCCAGCTGGCGAATGCCCTGCGGGCGGGCCAGGAATACTTGCCGGTGGCGTTTATCGACGACATGAAGGAGTTACATGGTGCCACCATTTCCGGCATCAAGGTGTATGCGGCCACGGATCTACAGCAAGTCATCGAGAAAAACAGGATCACCGAGATTTTCCTCGCTATGCCATCGCTCAACAAGGGCAAGCAGAAGCATATCCTGCACATCGTTGAAAACCACAAGGTCAAGGTCAAAGTGGCGCCACCGGTGGAAAGTTTGCTCAACGGCGAGTTGCGCATGCAGGACGTGCGCGACATCGAAATCGACGATTTGCTGGGACGCGACAAGGTCACGCCGGACCCGGCCCTGATCGCCCGCTGCATTACGGGAAAAAGCGTGATGGTGACGGGTGCCGGCGGTTCCATTGGTTCCGAATTGTGTCGCCAGATTATCAAGCTGCGACCAGCACGCCTGATTCTGCTGGAAATGTCCGAGTTTGCCCTGTATTCGATCAAACAGGAACTCAAGGACATCAAGCTGCTCCAAGACTCGGATGTCGAACTGCTGCCATTCCTCGGCAGTGTGCTCGACACGGAAAAATGCAAAGGCATCCTGGCCACCTTCCAGGTCGAAACCCTATACCACGCCGCGGCCTATAAACACGTGCCGTTGGTGGAATTCAATCCCATTGACGGAGTGCGCAACAATGTCTTCGGCACGCTCAGCATTGCTCAGGCGGCCATGGCGGCGGGCGTCAGGAACTTCGTGCTGATCTCCACGGACAAGGCGGTACGCCCCACCAACGTGATGGGCACCACCAAGCGCCTGGCCGAGCTGATCCTGCAGGCGTTTGCGCGCGAACAGACCAACACGCGTTTTTGCATGGTGCGCTTTGGCAACGTACTGGGCTCGTCGGGTTCCGTCGTGCCCCTGTTCCGCAAGCAAATCGAAGCGGGCGGCCCGATCACTCTGACCCACCCCGAAATCACGCGCTATTTCATGACCATCCCCGAAGCGGCGCAGCTAGTGCTGCAGGCCGGCGCCATGGGAGAAGGCGGCGACGTCTTCGTGCTCGACATGGGTGACCCGGTCAAGATCATGGACCTGGCCATCCGCATGATCCATCTGAGCGGCCTGGAAGTACGCAGCAAAACGGCGCCGGATGGCATCGAGATCGAGCATGTCGGCTTGCGCTCGGGTGAAAAACTGTATGAGGAATTACTGATTGGCAACAACGTGGAAGGCACGGAACACCCGCTGATCATGCGCGCGCAAGAGGCGGAAATCCCGTGGTCCGAACTGCGCACTATCCTCAGCAACATGCAACGCGCCTGTACGGACTTCAATTACGAAGAACTCCGCGCCCTGCTGCTGCTGGCGGTGCAGGAATATGCGCCACAGTGCGGGATTGAGGACTTGATCTGGAGTAAAAAAAATCAGCTTGCGGAAGCGCAGGGGGAGATCAAGGTGGTGGAGAATCCCCGATATCAACTACGCTAGGAAAAGGCATCCGGCACGCTGAGCGGCGTGCCGGATGCCCTTCAAGAGGAGAGGGTGAAGCATGACCTGCGCCGCCCTGGCGCACACCGCGCTGCCAGGATGACGGGTACAGGACGCTAGAAGTTCACGCGCTCCAGTTCCACCACCAGCGGCATCTTGCGCACCTGCGTATGGATGGAGCCAATATATTCCCCCAGCACGCCAATGAAGAAAGCCTGGATGGCGCCAAAGAAGAAAATGCCGATCAGGATGGGCGCAGTCCCCAGCTGGAAAGAATCCCAGAACAGCAGCTTGGCGACAAAGAACATGAATGCCACCAGCAAGCTCAGAAATGCGAGAAAGAACCCGCTCATTGCCATCAGGCGCAGCGGTACCTTGGAATGGTTGGTAATCCCCAGCATGCCGATGTCATACAGGGTATAGAAGTTGTTCTTTGTCACACCGCGCTGACGCCGCGGTTGCTTGAAGGGTACCGTAGCGATGGGAAACCCAATCTCGCACAACAAGCCCCGAAAATAAGGATAGGGATCATCGATAGTTCGCAGGATATCGATGACAGCACGATCGAACAAACCTGCTCCAGTCGCATTCTGGACCAGTGCCACTTCCGAAATTTTCGTGATCAGGCGGTAATAGGATTTACGTAAAAAGAACATAACGGAGGATTCTTCGCTCTCCGGTTTCACTGCCAACACCGTCTTGAAACCCTCTTCCCACTTTTTCACAAACTCAAGAATCATTTCCGGCGGATCTTGCAGATCTGATGCAATCAACACACAAGCATCTCCATTGGACTGTTGAATCGCATAATATGGAGACTTGATATGTCCGAAATTACGCGCATTGACAATCAACTTGACGCGCTTATCTTGTGCAGCCAATTCCTTGATGCGTTTAACAGTACCATCGGTCGATGCATTATCAATGCAAATATGCTCGTAATCGTACGGCAAAGTTGCCATAACTGCCGCAATGCGCTGGTATAGCTCATCAATATTCTCTTCCTCGTTATAACAAGGAGTGACAATACTGATCATCTTCTTTTCCGACATTCCATCAATCCTTTTTATAAACCCAATGATTCATTAACAGCCAGCTCAATCCAACACTAACCGGAATACAAATAATCTGCCCTACATATGGACTCAGCGAGCAATACTTTGTCAACGCGGAGAGCAGCGCCGCATTGATGGCGTAAATAATAGCGTACGCAGCGACAAACTTGGCAAATATGCGCCATTGAACTTCTGTTTGAAAGACCAGACGTCCAAAGCTGAAATAATTAAAAATCACGCCGGCAATGGTCGCCAGCATCAGCGCAACCAGATATTGCACCGATAACCATAACAGCCCGGAGAAAACTGCATAGCCAAAAAGTGTGTTGAGTACCCCCGTCACCAGGAAGCGCACTACTTTGGGGTCGCGCCATTTCACGACGCCAGAGCTCACGCCACGCCCCCGGACATATCCAGCGCCGCGCGCATCTCCATGAGCACGCCTTCCAATGAGGTCAGCTGTGGCTGATAAGCAAACTGTGCCGCTCGTCTGTTACGCGAATAATAATGCGCCTTGCTACCCGTCGCATTGATACTGAATGCCGCCTGCGTCACCTCGTAACGCAAGCCGAAGGCCTCATGTAACGCTGTCAGCAATTGAGACTTGTCAACCGGTGCCAGCGTATAGCAATCGACGGCGTCATTCGTCAACGGTCCGCTGAGCAAAGCCTGTACCAACCGATAAAAGTCGGCTGGATGCAGGTAGTCGCGCACCATATAATCTGACTTGGTCAGCAATACACTGCGATCACGAATCGCGCGCAGCATGTCGCTAATCAGGAACCTCGCCGACATATCCTGCGTCCGGCTGAAGTAATTGAATACCCGGATATCAATAATAGGCAACGATGGCTGGGCACGATGGCAACATTCTGCGTACAACTTGGCCATGCCATACCAATCCTGCGGTTGCAGATGATTGATCGGTACGCGTGCCATCACGTCGTCGTCTGCTGGCTGAGCGAACACATCACCATATGCTGCCCCGCTGCTCAGAAAGAGATACCTGCACGTGGAATGCTTGCGTACATAAGCGAGTGCCAGTTGGTCATAGGTTTGCGTAACGTCAAGAATGGACGCCCCCATGGCTGCCGCCTGTGCAGGATTTCCTACGCCAACAAAATTAAGCAGCGCATCAAAATGTAAATCGGTATTGAATGCGGAAAAATCGGCAACGGCATAGCGCCGCGGGAGGCCGACCGCAGCAAGCCACTGCAGTACGACATCCGGTCGCCGTGCATACAACACCAGTTCATCATCGCTGTGTTCGGCAAAGGAGCGAACCAAATCCTGTGCAATCTGGCTCGTTGCTCCTAGAATCGCAATTTTCATTACTTAATCCGCAGCAAGATAGGCATGAATACGTTGTTCAATCGATGCACGATCCAAGCCATGCTCTTTCAACAAATACTCATAGGTACCGCAATGGTGCGAAAAGCGATCATTGACGCCAATACGCAGTACGCGCACAGGTGCCAGCTCTGCGGAGATTTCCGCAATTACCGACCCCAAACCACCCAGGACCGAATGTTCTTCCAGCACGATCACCGTGCTGTAGCGACGGCAGATTTCGGTGACCTGCTCGGTATCAATCGGCTTGATGAATGGGGCACTCCAAACCGCCGCATCAGGATAAGACGCAGCCGCGATATCGGTTGCGGTACGCAACAAGGCACCGGTAGCGATAAACGCGACATTGTCCGAGCAACCAGGGCGTACGGGCAGCAGTGCGCCCACTTTCGCTTGCACGGCATGAGCATGCACGTCGCCACGGTCGGATTTCCCCATGCGCAAATACACAGGCAGCTTGGATTCGTAAGCGTTATCCATGCATAAAGAAACTTCGAAGCGATCTGCTGGCGAGTACACAGCTAGGTCGGGAATAGCACGCGTACACGCGACATCCTCGGTCGACTGATGGCTGGTACCCAGATGACTGTACACAAAACCGGCTCCATCACCGATAAAAATAACCGGTAGCTGATCGTGCGCAACATCCAGCTTGATCTGCTCGACCACGCGCACCGGAATGAAGGCGCTCAAGCCATACACAAAGGGCCTGAAACCGGCGCGGGCCAGGCCGGCTGCCATGCCAACCATATTTTGCTCTGCAATGCCCGCATTAATGTACTGAGCCGGACACGCCTTGCGAAAATCATCAAACAAGGCATAGCCATGATCGCCCGTCAGCAACAAGACATTCGGGTCGGCCTTCGCAATACGTACAAGCGCCTCTGAAAAAGCGGCCCTCATTCTGCCACTCCCGTTACGGCAGCAACGGCGGCTGCGTGAGTTTCTGCATTGAGCCGCGTGTAGTGCCACATATTATTATGTTCCATAAACGGTACACCCTTGCCTTTGACTGTTTTCGCAATAAGCGCCTTTGGCGCAGGCGAAGCACTTGCCCAGAGTTGGGCAACAGCCTCTGCAATTGCCTTCTCGTCGTGGCCGTCTATTGTTAATGTTTCAAAACCGAAACTTTTAAATTTTGCATCCAGTGAGCCTAGCTTGAGTACTTCTTCCGTCGTGCCCATCGCTTGAAAACCGTTTTCATCGATGATCAACATAAAGTTTTTCAACTCATGATGCGCGGCGAACATGGCCCCTTCCCAAATCGGTCCTTCGTTCAATTCCCCGTCACCAACCAAGGCATAAACCTTTTGATCCGTGGCGCGTAACTTGGCCCCCATCGCCAAGCCCACACCCACGGAAAAACCATGGCCCAGCGAGCCCGATGTCACTTCCAGTCCGGCAATGCGCGAATCGGACAGACCTTTCAATTCACTGCCATCGGCAAAATAGCCGGTAAAAGCGGACTCTTCCAACCAACCCAGTTCGCGCATACAGGCATATTGCGCCATTACACCGTGTCCCTTGCTAAGCACAAGGTAATCACGTCCTGGAGAGCGCGGATTATTCCCCGGATAACGCAGGAAATCCCGGTACAACACTGCGAGAATATCAACGATGGAAAAAGCACAGCCGATATGCACCGTGGCACCAGCATGGGCCATGTCCAGCACCGTCTTGCGCAGGACTCTGGCATCAAAAGATTTGGGAGGGGACATTGTCATATCCGATTAGAAATTTACACCGAAGAATTCTTCCAATTTACCAACCGTGAAATCCAGCATTTCACGCGTCAGGCCAGGGAACACGCCGATCCAGAACGTATCGTGCATGACACGGTCGGTATTGGTCAGCTCGCCCGACACGCGGAAATTACGGCCGATCATGTACGGCTGGCGCGTCAGGTTACCGGCGAACAGCAGGCGGGTACCGATCTTGTGCTGGTCCAGGTAGGTCAGCAAGTCGACACGGCTGACGTTCGCTTCCGGCTTCAAGGTCAAAGGGAAACCAAACCACGATGGATCCGAGTTCTCAGTCGCCTCAGGCAAGATCATGAATTCCGCACAGGATTGCAGGCGGTCCTTCAGGTAAGCAAAGTTATCCTTGCGTGCCTGAACGAAGCCAGCCGCGCGGTCGAGCTGCGCCACGCCACAGGCTGCCTGCATGTCGGTAATCTTGAGGTTGTAGCCCAGGTGCGAATAGGTGTACTTGTGATCGTAGCCTTCCGGCAGGGTGCCCAGCTTGCAGCAGAAACGCTGGCCGCAGGTATTGTCCTTGCCCGGCGCGCAGTAGCAGTCGCGCCCCCAGTCGCGGAACGATTCGGCGATCGTCTTGAGGTCGGGATCGTTCATGAACACGGCGCCGCCCTCACCCATGGTGATGTGATGGGCAGGATAGAAACTCATGGTGCCAATGTCGCCGAAGGTGCCGACCATCTGGCCGTTATAGGTCGAACCGAGGGCATCGCAGCAATCCTCGATCAGCCACAGCTTGTACTTCTTGCACAGCGCGACAATGACTTCCAGATTGTACGGATTACCCAGCGTATGCGCCAGCATGATGGCCTTGGTCTTCGGCGTAATGGCCGCCTCGATCAAGGAGGCATCAATATTGTAGGTACCCAGTTCGACGTCCACGAACACGGGCACGGCGCCAAACTGCAGGATCGGGTTGACGGTCGTCGGGAAGCCCGCCGCCACGCCGATGACTTCGTCGCCTGGCTGGATCGCGCGCGCGCCCAGTTTTGGCGAGGTCAGCGTGTTGAACGCCACCAGGTTCGCCGACGAACCGGAGTTGACGGTGATCAGGAATTCCACACCGATCAGCTTTGCCAGGCGCTTCTCGAACTCATCGTTGAAACGGCCAGTGGTCAGCCAGGCATCCAGCGAAGCATCGACCATCATCTGCATTTCTTCAGCACCCACAACTTTGCCGGCGGGGGGAACAACGGTGACACCTGGCTCGAATGGACGCGGGGCACTGGCCAGCGCACCATATTGGGCGACGAGGGCACTGATTTGTTCGCGGAGTTGTTCTTTGGTTTGTTGTGGAGCTGTCATGATAATAACCTTGCTTATATATTGATAATTATTAATTATTGATGTTCTGGTACGACTGGATCTGCGCCATGGTCAGGCTGCGCACGTCTGCACCGGCCTGCCGCTGCTTCGACCATTCAATGATCATTTGCAATGCCGCTTCCAGGCGCAGGGCTGGCTGCCAGCCAAGACGCGCACGGACTTTCGAAATGTCCAGCTTCAGATACGTCGCCTCATGCGGATGCTCGCCGCCGTCATTTTGCCACACCGCGCCTTCGCCCCATAAAGCGCTCATCTTCTCGACGATCCAGCCGACCGGCTTGGCATCATCCTCGTTCGGACCGAAGTTCCATCCCTCGGCGAATGCGGCACCATCCTGGTACAGGCGTTCGGCCAGCGTCAGGTAGCCGCGCAACGGTTCCAGCACGTGCTGCCATGGGCGCACGGAATTCGGATTGCGAATATTGACAGTGCGGCCTTGCTCGAAAGCGGACAGAATATCGGGAATCAAACGGTCCAGCGCCCAGTCACCGCCACCGATGACATTACCGGCGCGCACGGTCGCCAGCGCAACGCCATGCTTGTCGTATTGCAGCGCATTGAAATACGAGGAGCGGTAGGCGGACGTCACCAGCTCGGCACATCCCTTGCTGCTGCTGTAGGGATCATAGCCGCCCATCGGCTCGTTTTCGCGGTAAGCCCAGACCCATTCGCGGTTTTCATAACACTTGTCGGTGGTGATGTTCACCACCGCCTTGATGCCTGGCGACATGCGCACGGCTTCCAGCAAATTGACCGTTCCCATGACGTTGGTGGCATAGGTTTCGACCGGCTCGGCATAGGAATAGCGCACCAGCGGCTGCGCCGCCATGTGGAACACGATTTCCGGACGATGCTCGGCAAATACTGCCTGCAAGGCAGTCAGGTCGCGGATATCGCCGATCACGCTGATCATGCCTTCGGCGACACGCGCCTCTTCGAACAGGCTCGGCTGGGTAGGCGGCGCCAGCGCATAGCCCACCACGTTGGCCCCCATCGATTGCAGCCAGAGCGACATCCAGCTGCCTTTGAAGCCGGTATGGCCCGTCAGCAGCACGCGCTTACCGCGCCAGAAATCCGCATTCATTTTTTCACCTTCCAGGGCGCCTCGCCAGACTGCCACAATTCTTCCAGATACATCTTGTCGCGCAAGGTATCCATCGGCTGCCAGAAACCATGATGCTGGTATGCGGCCAGATTGCCTTCGTCGGCCAGGCGCTCAAGCGGTTCGCGTTCCCAAAGGGTCTTGTCTCCCTCGATATAGTCGAGTACTGACGGTGACAGCACGAAGAAACCGCCATTGATCATCGCGCCATCGCCCTTCGGCTTTTCCATGAAGCTGTTGACCTTGCTGCCGCAGATATCCAGCGCACCGAAGCGCCCTGGCGGCACGGTGGCCGTCAGCGTCGCCTTGACCTTTTGCGCTTTATGGAAAGCGATCAGTTCACTAATATTGACATCGCTGACGCCATCGCCGTACGTCAGGCAGAAAGCTTCCTCGTTCTTCACATAGTCCGCCACGCGCTTCAGGCGGCCGCCAGTCATGGTTTCTTCGCCCGTGTCGACCAGAGTCACCTTCCACGGTTCCGCATAACGCTGATGCACTTCCATCTTGTTATGTTCCATGTCAAACGTCACATCCGACATATGCAGAAAGTAATTCGCAAAATATTCCTTGATCACGTAACCCTTGTAGCCGCAGCAGATCACGAATTCATTCACGCCATGGGCGGAATAGGTTTGCATGATGTGCCAAAGAATCGGCTTGCCGCCGATTTCTACCATAGGCTTAGGACGCACCGAGGTTTCTTCACTGATCCGGGTACCGAGGCCTCCGGCGAGAATCACAGCTTTCATAATGACTCCTACTATTCTTCAAATAATAAAATATAACTAACCATGCCAAGAAATTTGGCGACATTCTACATGCATATGCATTCGATTCCAGATAGCCAACATCGTAATCGCTCAGTCTTCTAACTGCGCCACCAGGGCAGCGCAGTACAGCGCAGTAAGCAGATTTCTACGCAGCAGATTGAATGGAAATGCTCTTCACATTTTCCGTGCTACGCCACACACTATATTTCGGCACGTGCTTCATCTCGTCGTTCAGCGCATACAGGCTAGCTCCGATAAAGCCCAGCAGGGAAATAACCAGGCCACCGAGGAAATACAGGGAAGTGATCAGGGTGGCCGCCCCCGAAAACGACACACCATCGAACAACATCTGCCATAACAGCACGATGCCGCAGAGGAATGCAATAATCGCCGTCAACATGCCACCAGCAGCAGCGAGCAGCATGGGCTTAGGGATGGCAGTACCTGACGTTCCCGCAGACTGTGCCATATCGCCCGCTGTCAGTTTCAGCGTCCCCGCCTTGCCGAGATCAATGCTGGCAGCCGCAACTCCCCTTTTTTCCAATTGTTTGTCCAAAGCGGGCAGTTGCCACATCAGCCGCCCCGATCTGTGCAGGGACTGACGCGCAATGATGCTAAAGCCGTTTGCATGCACGGTTTCCGCCAGATGGCCGAACAGCTGTTGCGCAATCCATGCTTTGCAACGCAGAAACAGCGAATCCTGCTGTACCTTAACCCTGCCTATGACGATGTCATACCCCTCGCACGCCTTGGCATACAGACGAGGAATGTCTTCCGGCCGGTCGTTCAAGTCTCCACTCATCAGTACGACCCAGTTGCCACGGCTATAATCGAAACCAGCCTTGTATACGGAGGATGCCCGCAGACTATGGCTCAACTGCAAACCCACGACACGCGCATCCACTTCTGCCAACTGTTCGATGATGGGCCAGCAACGTTGCCCGCCTGAGACATCCACCAGCAGTATCTCAATATTGCTGCTTAGCGGCGTCAACGCAGCGACGAGGCGTGCATAGAATTTTTCGAGCGGACACTCGTCATGCGTCACGGCGACAACCACTGAGAGCAATGGTCTTTCTTCCACAGCACCAACCGTCAACGGGGCGCTGTGTGCTGTAACAGCATCCGGCGCAGGTACGGATTTCACGGCGGCATTACCGGTCGGCGCCGTGCCACCGTCTTCCAGTTCGGCTCCAGGATGGCGCATTCCCCATGCTAGGCATGAGAGTCCAATGGTAGAAAACAGCGCGAAAATCTTTATGACAAAGAAATACCTTGTTTCCAGATGCACTAGGGACAAGACAACGGCAAAACAGGAGTAAAACGCGCCGCATATCCACCCATAGAGCAAGAAGTTACGGTGCCGGCGCACCATCCATAACAAGGGAAGCGTGGCCAGTACGCACAGCAAATAGAAAAAGTTAGTTGTATTCTCCATGAAAGAACTGATTCTTATCACGCCGCCCAAATCGGCAAGCGAGGAAAACCAGTAATCTCCCAGTAAGGAAATTTTCCGGCCAAACCACTGGCGTGGATGCTTGATGAGGGCCTGATAGAAACCGTCCTTGCCCGGATTACCGCAATAACTTGGCTCGACATTGCACGCGATATTCCCGCCGCCATTGATAACCCATTCACCGCCGACGTCTAGCAATTCCTTGTTTGTCTTGCTCGCATTGATGTAAATCAGCTGGGAAGTTTGCACCCATGACATATTCACGAGGTAGGGATCGAAATAGTTTTTTACGCGCCATGGCAGCATGCTCAGATTGGCGGTGATCATGGCCACCGCGACGAGTGCCAGCATCCATTTAATGTGTGAGCGATGCTCTGCAGCCTGCTCCTTTTTGAGCAACAAACAGCACAAGAGTATTGCCAGACACACGCCGGCGGCGCTCAGCACAACCACGATCAACTCGAATTGCGAACGGAAGTAAGCCGAAAGAGCCAGCAGCAAACCGGCACCGATAGCCACCCAGATCGAACGCAGGCGCAACGCCAGTGGCAGCAGCAGCAGCGCCGTTAGGAAAAAAATGATTGCAAAGCTTTCGCCAAGTATCAACCCGTTCGGCTGCAGCAAAAAGAAGCGTGGCAGCGGAAAAGCAAATGGCAGTAGCGGCAGCAACGTAGCGATGGCAGGACTAACCAGCAGCATCAAATGCTTGCGCAAAATGAAAAGCATAAAGGCCCCCATCAGAGAGGCAAGTATCAGCAACACGAAAATAACCGGCGCATTGACTCCAAATAACTTCAGAATCATGCCCTCCAGAAACATGAAGCCTGGTGGCCATAACCGGATCAACCACATATTTGGTTCGGTGATCATGCCAAATTGATAGAAATTCATGGCTCCCATAGCAAAGCTCTTGGGATCGCCCATTGAGGTACCAGTCTGCGGATGCACAAACTCGGCCATCGTCGCCCACAGGCTCGGCTGACTTGCCACATCGCGGACCAACCAGCCTAATGATAAAAGCACGAGAAAATAGAGAAAAAACCACATCCCATTTCTGTCATCCAGCTTTACTTTCTTATGATTCATTTTATTTTCTAATAAATTATTACTGCATCAACATGGCTGGCCTAGCGTAACTATGGCTGCAATATCGCGCGTAGTTTCCTGGCCATTCGATATGCCAGACGCGCGACCATCCTTTTCAAACTCAGCTGTCTCTCCATCCAGAAACCTCGCTCATCCATTGCGGCGATGAATGGGGACCAGGCACTTGCAGCCAAAGGTTGTGCGATGGCGATGCCGTGCAAGGCATCGTGCAAGACCTGATGCCGATGAAACACCTGATAGTGCAGGCGCGCCATGGCCGCCTGCTGCTGCAACGTGGCCGTATCCAGACCACGGCAATAGCTCAGCAACGCCTCCGGATCACGCCAGCTAAAAGCCTGCGGGTATGCCAGTTCAATACAGCTCAATATTCTTGAACTGATGTGCCTATGCAATGCCACAGGAATGCCAGCCCCCATGGCCTCGATCAGAGTCAGGCCACCGCCATAGGGAAACGACGCAATATACAGGTCCACCTGATACTCCTGCAGCGTTCGCCACACGCTTGCCACCCACGGCAAGTAGATAAACCGATCCGCTGCGATACCATATTGCTTCAAGCCGCGACGTATGCGCGCCAGAGCCCACCACGACAACCGGCCAATGTGCACGTGCCGTCCGCCTCCCGCTAGAATGATGCGTGGCACCATATCAAGATAACTGACAAAATATGGAATCTCGACCTTGTTAGATTTTGCTGCTGTGCAAGTGGTCAGCCCCCCGGCATGCAGGAATACGCGGTCTTCCGCAATACCATGCTTGTCATCGACCGTGAGCGGCACATATACATTATCAATACCCAGCACTGAACGGCAATGGTGGTAGCCCATCGGATGCGGATCAATATGCTGCAGATTAGGCAAGAAAACCCCCAGGCACAAATGGTGATCGCCATGGTGATAAAAGACTGCGTCAAGCCCCATCGCCGGCTGGATAGCTGCCACGGCAACACTATCTTGATGGTGGTTGAACAAATAGACCTTATGTGGGCGCACAGATAACAGACCATGCTGCAACCAGTTCAGACGCGCCAGATAATCGCCTTTCGGCCCACGCTCAAACGAAACATTATTATTTTTGCAAATATTTTGCGTGATATAGTCCGTATCCGAATGACCATCCAACTCAGTCGACCAGATCATATGACGCGCATCAGGGCGGGCGCGAATGAAATCTTCGATGACTCGCGTATGCCCTCCCGACTTCTGCACCTTGCTTACTATGTAAACACACAGCCCCTCGCAGACCGGAGCACGCGCCGTCGATGCTGCCAAGCTAGCCAGGTTAAGTTGACCGATTTGCTGGCACAAAGCATCAAGGATTTCAGAGCCGAATACCTCGGAGGTACACAAGGGCTCCGTGATGATACGCTCGACAAAATCATGAATCAGGCGCAATGCCTGATCCAATTTACCGAGCTCGATCAATTGTATGGTAGCAGTACGCAACGCATACACGGAATCGTACCGAACCCTCATTGCTTGCCTACGTTAGTTGAGCACGCAAACGATGAAACGGAGCACGCGCGACAGGCGCGAGGGTCAACAAACATCAGCGAAAACTCAGTACGGACTGAATCACGTGATCGATATCGCCTTGATCGAGAAGCGGAGACATTGGCAAACTCAACAGTTCACCGGCTTGGCTGGCGGCGATAGGCAGAGAGAAATCCTTATATTCCGGATAACAAGCCTGCAGGTGCGGTGGCGTAGGATAGTGAATCACCGTGGAGACACCGGCACGCTCCAGATGCGCTTTGAGCGCGTCGCGCTGTTTGCTACGGATCACATAAAGATGCCAGACAGACTCGATATCCGCGCCAACGACCGGCAGTACCACGTCGGCCTGCGCCAGGCCGGCCGTGTACAGCGCAGCGATTTCGCGACGACGGGCATTTCCCGCATCAAGCAGGGGTAACTTCACGCGCAGGAAAGCAGCCTGCAATTCATCCAACCGGGTATTGAAGCCAGCCACGTCGTGCTGGTACTTGACTGTGGAACCATAATTCCGCAACTGGCGCACGCGCGCCGCAACGGAATCGTCACTGGTTAAAACTGCGCCACCATCGCCCAGCGCTCCCAAGTTCTTCCCGGGATAGAAACTGGTCGCTGCAGCGTCCGCCAATGCCCCGGCGCAACGCCCCTTATAACGGGCACCTTGCGACTGGGCAGCATCTTCAATAACCTTCAAGCCATGTTTTTTTGCCAACTCATTAATAGGGTCCATGTCGGCAGGTTGCCCGTACAAGTGAACCGGCATAATGGCGCGGGTACGCGTGGTAATCGCTGCAGCGAGCAATGCCGGATCAAGATTGTAGGTATCACTGCAAGGCTCGACAGGCACCGGTATCGCTCCGCACTGGCTAACCGCCAGCCATGTTGCGATAAATGTATTGGAAGGCACAATGACTTCATCGCCAGGGCCAATATCATAGGCCCGCAGCAACAGATGCAAGGCTTCCAGGCCATTGCCTACCCCGATACAGTGCTTGGCCCCCGAATAGGCGGCGAATTCCGCCTCAAATGCCTCCAGTTCTGGTCCCATGATAAACCAGCCGGAATCGGTAACACGGCGATAAGCGGCGTCTAGGTCATCACGGATCGACTGATGCATGCGTCCGATATCAAGAAACGGGACTTTTCTCATGGGGCTTCCTTATTTACATCTTTTTTAAATTCTGCATATTCTCGATAATAATCCTCTTCTTCATAATAGTCTGATGCCAAAACCATGCAGACAGCGCCAGAAGAAAAATTATCAATTTCACGCCAGATCATTGGACATACATACAAACCATAATAACTGCGGTTCATATGCACCACTTTTTTTGAATGACCATCATCCAGATGAATGTCAAATGAACCAGACATCGCAATAATTAACTGATGTAGTTTTTTATGTGCATGCCCACCTCTCTCCGCCCCACCCGGCACATCGTACAAATAATACACCCTTCGAATATCGAAGGGAATGTGACGACCAGACTCGACAAAAGTCAAATTACCTCGACGATCATTGATTTTTGGCAAATCAACAAGCTGACATATATCAATATTCATTTTACTCCTATGGGATATAGCGCCGATATTTATTTCTAATACTTAAATACTTTTCCATCGGATACTCAAAATAAAAATTCTCCGCATCCTCACTCACAACTACCGCCCCAAACCGGAGATGAAAGTCGACAACGCGCTTGTTCTCTTTTCTCACGTCAAAATGCGATTTCGCATAATGCAAGGAATAGAAAGCAAAATCGTAAAGAAGCAGTGCAGATTCAATCGCAGCATTCGCAGGCGCATCGGCAGAAAGAATCCAGCTGCCCCAGCAAAAACTATCGCCACGAACATCATAAATTCTCACCGTCCCTAGCTGCCGATGCTCCCAATCGCATATGATAAAATAAAAATCAGTCATAGACGATTGATATTTTTCAATAAATTCTTCTTGCTTTTTAATGTCAGAATCTGTTGAATGAAGGTATTTGCTCTTTTGCGCATCGGTACGCAGAGCAAGAATAAATTCGGAATCCGATGATGCTACCTCACGCAAATATACCGTCTTTCCCCGCACGCATGGCTTCATAGGCTCTCATCCTTTTCCAAAGCTAACTTATCTAAGTCGATATGAAAATCAGAATGAATACTTTCCTCTTTCCCATCACTCGCTATATTACCTAATACATAATTTATACGCGCGCCGGCAGCGCTAGCCATATTCTGCCAATACCAATAACTGGTGTCTGGGTATTTGCTGATAAATATAGATATATTAGCATCTTTTTTTGCGAAAATAATATTCGCCAACGCTGCCCCTGATGATCCAACGATGGATTTTGCATTTCTGAACAGGTGAACTTGCTGCTTGAAACTTAATTTTTCTGGCTCTACTATGACATAGCCTCGCGTCACCATCAATTCTTCCAGCGCAGTGGCATTGGCAACTTTCCGTACTCCGGAGTTGCGTCGCAAGAAGACTTTTTCTGGCCATTGCTCTTTCGTATCATCGCTCGTCACACCATATAAGTGATTACGAATCAACTCGATCGCACTCGGGCTAAATTTTCCATGCGAGTGCCCTCGCAACTTTGGATCTCGCCGGTCGAATGGCACGTAACCGGCTACCGACATAAGGTGCAATTCTTTTACCAACAAGGCTTTCCCTGCTGCCACAGTGATAATCTGCCGGTCATTACCAACAACCAAGCGTAACGACTCCATAATATTTTTATGCAACCCATCATTGACTGCAATAGGCACATCCTTAAAACGGGAATCGGCACAATAAACTGCGACACGTGGCAACACTTCTGTCAACCAATGTGCATAATTGGGCGCGCAAGCATCAAAGAAACTGGCGACGACATCAAAAGATACCGGCGCAGCATCAGATACCAGCCACCGGCAACGTTTCGACTTAGGATCAATTAATATTCTCCCATGCAATTCTTCGCTGGTGTAATCGCGTTCGACGTCAAATAAATCATGACAAATCACCTTTCCATCTACCAATACAAGATTGGTATTAGCATATGCTGTAGCATTTTTCAGCACGGTCACAGATAGCGAGGGAAATTCGTACCGCTCGTGGGGGGACTGCAGATATGACTGATCGCATGAAGGCACGACGCGCGGAACCGGAGTATCAACCACGGCCGGTGCAAATAGTTCGTAGCGGGTAAGGTGGTTTATCTTGCCGAAACTGCTTAGCGGTACCAATGGCCGCCACTTGCGCAACTTCCCCTTCCCAAGATGGGTAGCAATATGGTTTATGTAGAATGGATAACCATTACGCCACATCCACAACGCGAGTTGACGCGCCAAAGTAATACGTTTCAGGTGGCGGATATAAATCTGCCCGGCCCAAGAGGCTCGCAGGCGCCCTAGGCTATCTTGGGGACGATTCTCTTCAGCCAGCACTCTATGCTCAACCGCGCCCTCAGCAGTGGTATTCACTGGCGCCTCAGGCAACCAGGACTGCAGTGGATCTGGCGCGGCCGCACCTTCCGCAGACGATGCGGAACCTGCTTCCAGGCCTGCGTGCGCATTGGTTAGGGTAAGCGACGCGATATAGCGCTGTCGAGACAAGAATTGCAACGTATGCCGCACGTATTCCGCCATTGGAATACTCTTTTCCATTTCCATCGCCTGCGCCAGGCTCTCCGCCTGTGCCACCAATGATTGGTGGGCAAGTTCACTCTCCTCTAGCTGCAGCGAAAGGTGACACACCGTTTTCTGCATCATCTCCAGCATTTTATTATGCCGCTCTGCATCGCTATACAACGCGGTTACCATCTCGATTGTTTGCTGAAACGAAGAAGCTAGACCTGGTTTATCCATGTATGCGCCCCGTCAAATATCGTTCGACCACTTCACCAGGTGCACCATCGGCAACCGGTATGCCATGATCCATCCAAATCACACGATTGCATAATGACAAAATCAGATCATGATCATGTGACACCATGATCATGATATTAGCCTTATCTATCAAATTATGCATCCGCTCTTTTGCCTTGTTTACAAAGGCAGCATCACCGCCGGCGAAGACTTCATCGAGTACAAGGATGTCCGGATGCATGGCAGTAGCGAGAGAAAATGCCAGACGCATATACATTCCACTGGAGTAATATTTCACAGGAGTATCAATGAACTCCTCAAGTTCGGCAAAGGCAATAACGCCATCCTCAATTTCTTTTAACTGAGCATTGCTATAACCCAAGATAGAACCATTCAGGTAAATATTCTCCCGGCCAGTAAATTCTGGATGAAAACCGGCACCGATTTCCAAGAGGGGGGCAATCCGACCATTCACACGGATAGATCCGGAGGATGGCTCATAAATCCGGCACAGCGCCTTGAGCAAAGTACTCTTCCCAGCACCGTTATGCCCGACGATACCGATACGTTCGCCAGCATGCATTTTCAGAGAAACGTTCTTCACAGCCCAAAAGTCCGAATAGGCAGACTTCTTATTTCTCCGAAATAGACTGGCAAAAAAGTCCTTCAGTGAAGGCGAACGGTCGTGATAGACACGAAACTTGATCGACAGATTATCAACAATAATATTCGACATTTTGTTCACAGTCTAAAAACGATTTTCTTCTCTTGGAAGAAAAAGAATAGAGATCCCGCGACCAGCGAAGTCATGGTATATGCCAGGCAGACTAAAATTGTGCTCGTCGATGGCAGGCTGGCCGAATATAGAGGAGCACGGAACAATTCAATAAATGGCACTAGCGGATTCCATTTGATGAATTCAGTCAGTTTTCCAGCCAACGCATCGTACTTGTACATCACCGGGGTCAGATAGAACCAGGCCTGCATGACAATCACGATAACGTGCTGCAAGTCCCGAAAAAACACGGTAACTATCGATATGATGAATCCCAGTCCGGCCGCAAACATGAAGAGCAATATATAGGCAACGGGTATGAACAAAATAGCCCAGGACAGCTCTGCCCCGACTGCCATGATAATCAGAAACAGCGCAAAGAAAGACAAGATGCTATCTATCAAGACGCCTAAAGCTACACTGAGCGGAAAAATTAATTTCGGCAAATAAATCTTCTTAATAAGACCTTCATTATTTATCAGTGAGCCACCAGACTGGCTAACGATCGCACTGAAACAATTCCACGGTATCATGCCGGCAAACAAAAACACCGTATAGCTCTTCAAATCCAATTTGAACAACGTTGAAAACACTACGGCCGTGACGGACATCATCAGCAATGGACTGATCAATGTCCACAGATAACCTAATGCAGTACGACGGTAACGTAAAATCAGCTGCTGACGAACCAATTGCCAAAGAACGGCACGCGCCTTCCCCAGCTCCCCCATGTATTCCACCAATTTGTTACTCATTCATATACCTTGGCATTGGCCAGTGAAATTCCAGCCTGATCTTTAAGCGACAGGATTGGCTGCATATGTAGTTGCCAATCGATATTCAATTCTGGATCATTCCACATAATGCACTGCTCGTGTGCTGGCGCATAATAATTACTCGTCTTGTACAAGCATTCCGCACCATCAGATAGCACATAAAATCCATGAGCAAATCCCGGTGGTATCCATAGCTGTTTTTTATTCTCCGCGCTCAGAATCTCACCAACCCATTTCCCGAACGTAGCCGAATTGCGGCGCAAATCGACAGCAACGTCAAATATCGATCCCGATGTTACCCGGACCAATTTCCCCTGACTCTGCTCTACCTGATAATGCAGGCCACGCAACACGCCCTTGGCAGAATAGGAATGATTATCCTGCACAAAATTCACACCTTGCCCTATATCCAGCTCAAATTGACGCTGATTAAAACTTTCAAAGAAAAAGCCACGATCGTCACTGTAAAGCTTGGGCTCCAGTAAAATCACATCAGGAATAGTCAGAAGAATTGCATTCATCAGTACACCATTTCATTCAATAGCCGCAACAAATACTGGCCATAACCATTTTTTTTCAATGGCTGCGCCAGTTTCTCCAACTGCGCCGCATCGATCCATTTTTGCCTAAATGCAATTTCCTCAGGGCACGAAACCTTCAGGCCTTGGCGATTTTCTATTGTCGCAATAAATTGGCTGGCGTCCAAAAGAGACTCATGCGTGCCAGTGTCAAGCCATGCGTAGCCGCGGCCCATAATTTCGACATTCAACCGTCCCTGCTCAAGATAAAGCCGATTCAAATCAGTGATTTCCAACTCGCCCCGATGCGAGGGTGAAAGAGTCTTTGCCATTTCCACTACATCATTGTCGTAGAAATACAGACCGGTCACCGCATAATTCGACTTCGGCTGCAAAGGTTTCTCTTCCAACGAAAGGACACGGCACTGCGCATCAAATTCCGCAACCCCATAGCGCTCCGGATCATGCACATGATAGGCAAATACACTGGCGCCCTCTTTTCGCTGCATCGCATTACCAAGCAGATCATGAAAGTCGTGGCCATAGAAAATATTGTCGCCAAGGACCAACGTCGAGTGATCATTTCCGATAAAATCCGCACCGATGATGAATGCCTGCGCCAAGCCATCTGGAGTAGCCTGCACGGCATATTCGAGATTCAAGCCCCACTGCGCGCCATTACCCAGCAATTGTTCAAAGCGGGGAGTGTCCTGAGGGGTAGAAATAATCAAAATATCCCGTATGCCGGCGAGCATCAACGTGCTCAATGGATAGTAAATCATTGGCTTATCGAAAACAGGAAGTAACTGCTTGCTAATCGCCAATGTCGCAGGATGTAGGCGGGTACCAGACCCACCAGCGAGAATAATACCTTTACGTTTCATGTCGATGAGTCCAATTGAAGCAGTTGATCGACGCACCGATCAACATGGTTTTTCCAGTCAGGAAGGGTCAATCCCAAGGCGCCACAAATGGCTTCCGTGTTCATGCGCGAATTTAGTGGACGCTTGGCCGGCAAAGGATAGTCATCCGTAGAGACTGCCCTTACGGCGGACGGGCGCAGACGGGTGCTCCCCCCCTGTGCAAGCATCCGCTCAAGAATATAGCTGGCCAGGCCATGCCACGAGGTCGCTCCCGAGGCGGTCAAATGGTAAGTTCCGGCACTCAGGCGATGCTGAAGCCAGGCGGCTACCGCAAGTGCAGTGACATCGGCAATCAATTCAGCCGATGTCGGAGCACCGATTTGATCCGCTACCACGTCCAGGCTGTCCCGCTCTTGCGCAAGACGCAAAATTGTCTTGATAAAATTTTTCCCATGCGAGGAAATGACCCAGCTGGTTCGCAAGATTATGGCATCGCAGCCACTAGCGCGAATGGCATCTTCGCCTGCACACTTGCTCTTGCCGTAAACATTTTGCGGAGACACCGCATCAGTTTCAGCATAAGGCTCGCCTTTAGCGCCATCAAAGACATAATCAGTGGAATAATGCAACAATCTGGCGCCATAAGCCCTGGCATAATCTGCCAGCACAGCCACAGCTTCGGCATTCACCTTAAATGCCGAAGCAATCTCGACCTCGGCCTTGTCCACAGCCGTATAAGCGGCGGCATTCACCACCAGGTCGGGCTGATACTGCCGCAATTTTGCTTTTAAGCATTCAAGGTCGGCCAGATCCACGTCCGAACGCGACACAGCTAGCAATTCGCCGAGCGGCAATAATGTCCGCCGCAGCTCATGGCCAACTTGACCATTTCGACCAAGCAAAAGTATCTTCATGTGTACTGCTGCTCTACCCAATTACGATAATTACCGCTGGTAACGCTGGCCACCCAATCGTGATGGTCAAGATACCATTGCACCGTTTTACGAATTCCAGTTTCAAACGTCTCGGCCGGCTTCCAACCGAGCTCACGTTCCAGCTTGCTCGCATCGATGGCATAACGGCGGTCATGTCCCGGACGATCCTTGACATACGTAATTTGCGTCTTATAGAGCTGGCCATCCGATCGGGGCTGCAATTCATCCAGTATGTCGCATAACGTATGGACGACTTCCAGGTTGGCCTTTTCATTCCAGCCGCCGACATTATATGTTTCACCGAGTCGACCATCTTCCAGCACGCGACGAATCGCAGAACAATGGTCTTTCACGTACAACCAGTCGCGAATCTGCTGGCCATCACCATATATAGGCAACGCTCTGCCACTTAGCGCATTGTGGATAATCAATGGAATCAGTTTTTCTGGGAAGTGGTATGGCCCGTAGTTATTGGAACAATTTGTCGTCAACACTGGCAGGCCATACGTATGATGATAGGCACGCACCAAATGGTCGCTCGCGGCCTTGCTCGCCGAATACGGGCTATTAGGTTCGTAACGATGTTCTTCATTAAAAGCAGGAGCATCCTTCTCCAA
The DNA here is from genome assembly GCF_058794735.1 of Janthinobacterium sp. GW823-FHT06H09. Classification (NCBI taxonomy): domain Bacteria; kingdom Pseudomonadati; phylum Pseudomonadota; class Betaproteobacteria; order Burkholderiales; family Oxalobacteraceae; genus Janthinobacterium; species Janthinobacterium sp. GW823-FHT06H09. The sequence continues at coordinate 246,130 of NZ_JBXAHC010000009.1, forward strand.
GGAACCATATACTTCGTCGGTAGAGACGTGCAGGAAACGGAAAGCGGCTTTCTCCACCTCAGTTAAAGCGGACCAATATGCGCGCGTCGCTTCGAGCAGGTGAAATGTACCGACAATATTCGTCTGAATAAAGTCTTCGGGGCCGTGGATGGACCGATCCACATGACTCTCGGCGGCGAAATTCAGAATGGCACGAGGACGATATTTCTCCAGCAAGGATGCAATCAACGCTACATCACCAATATCCCCACGAATAAAAACATGCCCCGGATTATCCTTCAGGCCACTTAAATTCGCCAAATTCCCTGCATACGTCAAATTATCCAGATTGATGACAGTCTCTTGTGATTGGGCAAACCAGTCAAGCACAAAATTACTGCCAATAAATCCCGCACCACCCGTTACCAATATGCTCATATTATATTTTATTAAAAATTGCTGCGACGAAAAGGGCTACATTGCCCGTCCAATTTTGCCGACTGATGCCTGACTGCTTCAAGCGCAGCAGGCGCGGAAGTAGCCAAGTGCGCCGGGCCTCTGAAAAATCATCGAGGATCTGTTGATTTTCGCTGGTGAGGTGGCCATGCAGGCGCTGTAGCGCTGCGACATTGCGGTCATTCCAGTCTCTAAACCACCCATTCCAAAGACGCTTCAGGCGGGACATGCGAGCCCCCCAGCCGGCATTCGTGCCAACTAGGTTATCGCCGTGCTGGCGATAACGCAAGGACGGATAGGCATCATAAAATACCTTCCCGCCACAGCCTGCAACGACCATATAGACCCAACAATCATGCGAAATGACGTCGACATCATCGCCAGCCTCCTGCAACAACTTGCGTGCTGCAGCGTTAAATACCATCGTATTACCACCACCGATGCTTTGTATTAATGAATTCGGAAAACTTGGGGCGCGTGTGAACAGCGGCGAATAACCGATATGGTTGTTTCCCTCATCGACCAGACGAGCCCGGGAACAGTACAATGACGGCACTTGCTGGGGCACGGTGGATAGCCACGCCAGAGCTCGCTCCAACTTGTCAGCTTCCCATATATCATCCTGATCGGAGTAAGCATAGTACTCAGCCTCAATATCACTCCTGCACGTTAGCGAGAGAAAATTTGCGGCGAAACCAAGGCCTGGTCCCGGATGAATAGAAAGGCGGCCTTCGCCCCACTTGGCCTGATAAGCTTCCAGAATTGAATGGGTATCATCCTTGGACCCGTCGTCAGAAGCCCACACCTCCCAGTTGGGATATGATTGCGTTGCAAACGAATCGAGCTGATCACAAAGGTATTGCTGACCGTGATAGGTGCACAAAAGAATCGCGACCTTAGGTTTAACGCGGCTAGACTGCATATGATAAATACCCGAATATTGGCAAGATCAGTATTATTACAACTGTCCGCATATGGGCACAGAGCTTTTATTCACCAATCGCGTTACATTTGATACAAAATGTAACGAAAATGTATCACCTTGAGAAAACTAACCAAAAGTTAGACCCAAACAGCCAACTTCGCCACATTACCTAAAAAAACAAACAGGAAAAAGGGGAAATAAAACAAGCTGAGCAGCTAGTTATTTTATCAATTTGAGAACGACATCCTAATTGTAGCATTCACATTCCTAGCTGGCAATCTGCGCACTATTGAAATGCTCCTACCAAAGCAGGCGAATTCATATGGGATAAAAGCGGAACAGACATGCAGGCTGTCTGGGGAAACGGCACGGCAGTGTTGCATTTCCCCGACAATGATCAACCCTTGGCTAGACCACCCAAGAGAGCTGCCAGTTTCGGCTTCGGTTTCGGCGCAGGGAGATTGTTGCTAGCCACAGGTGCGGCGGCCTTAGCTGGCTCATACGGCCTGAGGAACCACGGATCAACCTTGTCGCGACGCGGCCCTGCAGAGAAGGGACGGCTGGCGCGGTCGGCCGGACGGCTCGCCGAACGCGTCTCGGCGTCGCCCGCGTAGCGGCTCTCGGACGGACGCGCCGGGCGTGCCTCGCCACCTTCGCTGCGGCGCGGCGGACGGCGCTCGCTGTCGCTGCTGCGGGCGGGCGCCGGGCTGAAGCCCGTCAATTCGCCGCGCTTGATGCTTTGCTTGATGAGTTTCTCGATATCGGCCAGCAAACGCTCGTCCTTATCCGAGTAGATCGAAATGGCGTCGCCCGAGGCGCCGGCGCGGCCCGTGCGGCCGATACGGTGCACATAGTCTTCCGCGTTGTACGGCAAGTCGAAGTTGATGACACAAGGCAGGTCGGAAATATCCAGGCCGCGCGCCGCCACGTCGGTCGCCACCAGCACGTCGATTTCGCCCTTCTTGAACGCCTCCAGCGCCGCCATGCGTTCCTGCTGGCTCTTGTCGCCGTGAATCGCCGTGGCGCTCATGCCTTCCTGCTCCAGCACGCGGGCCAGGCGCGAAGCGCCGATCTTGGTGTTCGAGAATACGATGACCTGCTTCAGGTCGCGCTGGCGCAGCAGATGGGCGACCAGGGCATGCTTCTGGTCTTCCGTCACCTTGTAGACCACTTGCGTGACCTTGTCGGCCGTCTGGTTGCTGCGCGCCACTTCGATCGTCAGCGGATCATTGAGGAAGGTGGCGGCAAGCTTCTTGATTTCTGGCGAGAACGTGGCCGAGAACATCAGGTTCTGGCGCTGTTTCGGCAACAAGTTGATGATGCGCTGCAAGTCCGGCAGGAAACCCATGTCCAGCATGCGGTCGGCCTCATCCATGACCAGCATCTGCACCTGGCTCAGGCTGATGTTCTTTTGCTCGATATGGTCGAGCAGGCGGCCCGGCGTGGCGATGACGATTTCCACGCCGCCGCGCAGGATGACGGTTTGCGGCTTCATATCCATGCCGCCGAAGACGACGGTCGAGCGCAGCGGCGTGTGCTTGGCGTAGGCCTTGACGTTCTCGGCCACCTGCACCGCCAGCTCACGCGTCGGCGTAAGGATCAGCGCGCGCACCGGGTGGCGCGCCGGCGACATGCTGCTGCTGGCGTGCGCCATCAGCAACTGGATGATCGGCAAGGAAAAACCGGCCGTCTTGCCGGTGCCCGTTTGCGCGGCGCCCATCACATCGCGGCCTTGCAGCACCACGGGGATCGCTTGTTCCTGGATCGGTGTCGGATGGGTGTAACCCTGGTCGGTCAAGGCGCGCTGGATTTCAGGCGCGAGGCCAAAGTCGGCAAAGGTCAGGCTGGGAGCAGCGGATGCGGCAGGTGCAGGCGCAGCGGCGGCGGGCGCCGCTTCAGGGGCAATCGCCGGGCTGGGCTTAGGAGTCGATTCGGTTTCAGACATAAATTTTCTGGTGTGCCTCCGCACTGCGGAAGCCATGCTTTCTCAATAAACAACATTTCGGGGCACAGGCAGCTCCGTCTTGCAAGCCATGGATCATTGTTCTTGCGGCACCTCCGTGCTCCGGGACATGCTGTAGGGCGTATGCGGGAGCGTCGAAGAGATGTGCTGCGATGGCGGCGGAGATCGCGCCGGCGGAACATCGCGCGCAGAAGATACAATATCAGTGCTGTAAACGATACCCTAATTCACCGCAACTGTACACGGAAACCGTGATTTTTGAGCAAAAAGCGTTCCAGCAATAGCCTGCCGGGATGCCGTATCATGGCAGCTCCGATGCCAGCTCCGCCGTCCCTGCCCTCACCATGCCCACCCCGCCTTTCCCCCTCGATCCGCAACCGCAGCCGCCCAGCAAACCGGGCAACGACGAGTGCTGCCACAGCGGCTGCACCTTTTGCGTACTGGAAATGTACCAGGAGGACCTGGCCGCCTACGAAGCAGCCCTGAAGGCGTGGCAACAGCGCCAGCAAGCCGCTGCCGCGCCCGCTGCCCAGAGCGTCAGGAAGCCGCGCAAGCGCGCTTAACTTAATTCAATTAAAAGCTTTCCCACTCATCCACTGGCGCCGTGCGGCGCGCCGTACTGGCCAGTTGACGAGGCGCAACTGCCGGCGTCACGGCTGCCGACGCCTTGACAGCCTTGACAGGGGCACGCGGCCGGTTTGCGGCGGCGCTGGCCGCATCGAGCTTGAAGATGCTGACCACCTCGCTCAGGCTGGCGGCCTGCTCCTGCATCGACTCGGCCGCCGCGGCAGCCTCTTCCACCAGGGCCGCATTTTGCTGCGTCACCTGGTCCATCTGGGTGATGGCCTGGTTAACCTGCTCGATACCGGCGCTCTGCTCGCTGCTGGCGGCCGTGATCTCGCTCATGATGTCCGTCACGCGGGTGATGCTGGCAACGATGTCATCCATCGTGCGGCCCGCCTGATCCACCAGTTTCGAGCCCGCCTCGACTTTCTCGACCGAATCGCCGATCAGGACCTTGATATCCTTGGCCGCCGCGGCCGAGCGTTGCGCCAGGTTGCGCACTTCCGTGGCGACGACGGCAAAGCCGCGCCCCTGCTCGCCTGCGCGCGCCGCCTCGACGGCCGCATTCAGGGCCAGAATATTGGTCTGGAAAGCAATCCCGTCGATGACGGCGATGATGTCGACGATCTTGCGCGACGAGGCATTGATCGACGCCATCGTGCCCACCACTTCGCTGACCACCTTGCCGCCTTCGATGGCGATGCTCGACGAGGTCTGCGCCATGGTGTTGGCCTGGCGCGCATTGTCCGCGTTCTGCTTCACGGTCGAGGTCAGCTCTTCCATTGACGAAGCCGTTTCTTCCAGCGAACTGGCCTGCTCTTCCGTGCGCGACGACAAATCCTGGTTGCCGGCCGCGATCTGGCTCGACGCCGTGGCGATGGTATCGGTGCCGCCGCGTACCTGGCCCACCAGGTTTTGCAGGCTGGCATTCATGTCTTTCAGGGCTTGCATCAACTGCCCCGTTTCGTCTTGCGATCGCACAACGATATGCGCCGTCAAGTCGCCAGCCGCCACCCGGCGCGCCACGCCGACGGCCTCGATCAACGGACGCGCCACGCTGCGCGCCACCCACAGCGCCAGCAGCATGCCGATGATGACGATGCCCGCCACCAAGCCGATCAGGCTGGCGCGCGAGGCCGCATAGGTTGCGTCCGCGCCGGCGCTCGAGCGCACGCCGCCGTCCGTGTTAATCGCCACCAGTTTATCGAGCGCCGCCATCATGTCCGTCATCACCTGGGCCGACGGTCCCACGGCCAGCGCGCGCGCCTCTTCCTTTTTCATCTCGCGCGACAGGCTCAGCATGGTTGCATGCAGGCGCATGAATTCATCATTGAGCGCCAGGAAGCGCTCGAACACTTCCTTCTCGCCCGGTTCGGAAATCAGGCCGCGGTACTTGTCGGCATCGGCCTTCAGCCTGGCCTGGGTTTCCGTCATGCGCGTTTCGTTCTGCGCCATGTCGGCATCCTGCGCGGCCAGCATGTGCGCCAGTTCCCAGCGGCGGAAATCGCTGACATCGCTGCGCATGGACATGGCCGCCAGCACGCTGGGCATCCAGTTGTCGGACAGGTCCGTCGACGCGGTATTGATGCGCGCCATGGAAAAGATCGCCGACACGCCCAGCGCGGCCGTCAGCAGCAGCACGGCGCCAAACGACAAGATCAGCTTGGTGGCAATTTTCAGATCAAAAAACCATTTCATGCGTTGCGTTCCTTCATTAACAGGTAAACGGGATAAGACAGGCGCGCACCAACACGGCGCAGGTAATGCGGCGGCTCATACCGAAACGCCGGTTAAATTTCCGTAAGGCAACATTTTATCACCGACGCACTGCAACGCAGAGTGGTTTGATCGCAGCATGCGGCCAAAGTTCAGGTGTAGCGGGCAGCGCGCCGCATTTTTGTCCAAACACGGTTGTTTCCAAACGGGAAAATGAAGAGCGGGCGTAGGAGTTGGATGACACGGGGCAATGTTCCTAGCCTACATAAGCACGTCGGCTCATCCGATGCCCGTCATTGCCCCCTGGTTCTATAGTGGATACAAGATTCAGCACAACGCTAGCAAGCCAGAAAAGCAGCGCCATCCAACAAAATCAGAAGACGAGGCCCTACCATGTACAAAGCTTATAGCAACCTGACACCAGCAACGAATAGCCACGCAGCCGCCCAGCACAACTGGCAAGCCGCTCCGGCCACACCCATGATCAGCATCACGGGCGCCCAACAGAACGAATTGCTGCGCGCCTTGTCGCGCGCCGATCTGGAGCGCCTGTTTTGCCAGCTGGAATTGGTCGCTTTGCCTGCCGGCAAGCACCTGTTCGATTGCGGCGGCAAGATTGAATACACGTACTTCCCCACCAACGCCATCGTTTCCCTGCTGTATGTGATGGAAGACGGCGCCACCACCGAGATCGCCGTCATCGGCCGCGAAGGCGTGGCTGGCGTGGTGCTGTACGAAGCCGAGCGCGCCACCTGCACCGCCATCGTACAGACGGCAGGCTACGGCTACCGCCTGAAAACAGCCTTCCTGCGTGAAGTGTTCAATGAAGGCGGCGCGCTGGCGCAATTGCTGATGCGCTACACCAGCGCCATGTTTGCGCAAATGGCGCAGAACGTGGTGGGCGGGCGTCATTGCAGCATCGAACAAAAACTGTGCCGCTGGCTGCTGGACCGCCTCGACCGTTCCCTGTCGAACGAACTGAAAGTCACGCAAGACACCATGGCCAACATGCTGGGCGTGCGCCGCGAAAGCGTCACCGTCACGGCGCGCAAGCTGCAGGATGAAGGCCTGATCCAGTACCGTCGCGGCACGGTCGAAGTGCTCGACCGCGAAGGCCTGGAAGCGGCCGCCGGCAATTGCTATAAAGCCGCACGCGCCGGTTTCGAACAATTCCGCAGCGGCATCAGCGCACACAATTAAGCCACGTCGCAAGCTGATGCGGCAGGAAAGCAACACCTTTGTAGCACCATTTGCCACTTCGTCTTGCTTGGCAACAATCCAGCCTCTATTATTCTCGTTGAAATTACCCAATTGAAACTTTAGTTTCAATTGGGTAATTTATCGCGTAAATAATTAGATCAACGACTGGAGTCAGTAAGCATGAAACAGCAATACCTGATCGCCGCCCTACTGGCAGGCATGTTCTGCGCAAGCCAAGCCCAGGCAGAAATCGCCATCGCCGCCGACCTGGGTACGACTGGCGTCGGCGCCCACCTGAGCGTGCCGCTGCAATCGAATCTGAATGCCCGTTTTGGCGTCGGCTTCCTGAATTACTCCTACGACTCCAGCACCGAAGACGTCGACTACAAGCTGAAACTCAAGCTGCGCACCTTCGATGCCTTGCTCGACTACTTCCCCATGGACGGCGCCTTCCGCGTGAGCGCCGGCGTCGTGTACAACGGCAATAAAATCGATGCCAAAGGCAAGCCGAACAAAAGCGGCAGCTACACATTGAACGGCAACACCTATACGGCGGCCAGCGCTGGCCAGCTGGACGGCACCATCGATTTCCGCAAGGTCGCACCCTACATCGGCATCGGCTGGGGCAACCCGGTGAAAGAGGCCGGCTGGAGCATTTCCAGCGACATCGGCGTATTGTTCCAGGGTTCGCCGAAAACCTCGCTGCACAATACCGGCTGCGACCCGCTGGTCTGTGCCGCCCTGAAAACGGACGTTGCCGCTGAAAACGAAAAACTGTCCGACAAGGTCAAGGATTTCAAGGCGTATCCAGTGCTGCGCATCAGTGCCAGCTACCGCTTCTAAGCTGGGGCCAACCCGCCTGGCATGATATCGAGGCACGCTGCGGCGTGCCTTTTGCATATTCCGTGTTCTTGAAACGCCGCAGGCCAAGCATTGCGACAAGGGCGCATAACTGGCACTTCGAACCGCACAGGCCACATAAACAACCACCTGCCGGCACGGCATTCCCGATTGCGTCTCCCCGTCTGCACTGTTGCATACCCCGCCAGCAAACACCTAGCCGGTACAATATTGCCATATACCCCTACCTGGCGTCCTGCGGCGCATTGCGCCGGCACTATGAAAGAATAAATGGAAGACATTAATTGCGAAGGCTTGCCGCACATCCGCGTACTGGCAGGCGAAAACACCAGCGGTCCCGTGTATGAAACCCTGCCCGCGCGCCAGATCGACGAACACGTCTACGAACTGCTGGCCTCGCCCGGCCTGACCCTGAACCTGGCGCGCGGCGACATCGTCAACATCGCCAATCCGCTCGCCCCCGCCGAAGTCTTAAAGCGCGGTGGCAACTTCTGCATCCAGATCTACGCCGACGATGTGCCGCAAGCAGCAGTGGACCAGCTCGAACGCGACGTGCAAAGCCAGCTGGGCGGCACCATGGACGGCCAGTACAAGGGCAACCTCACCTTCAGCGTGCCGGGACACCACGGCATCTACAACGTCAACGGTCCCTTTGACGCCTTCCGCGAGGCAACGGGCGTGGAATGGTACTTCGCCAATATCTACGTCAACCTCGATGACGACGATGATGAAACCTTGCTCAACTGGTGGGTGGATATGTAAGGTTGTCCGTGCACCAGGCGGGGCCATGACACATGTCAATGTTCTGTATTGCTCTGGCACACATCAAGCTGCTTGCCCGCGCCTTGCATACGCTCTCCCTATCGTCAGCCACAGAGCGCAACGCTATGCCCTACATTGCGCGTGCCGATTATGCGAAGCAAAAAGAGTTCGTGGGAAATGGCGAGTGCGTTACCCTGGTCAGGCACCTCACCGGCGCCCGTGCCTCATCGCTTTGGCGCGAAGGAGACAATGTGCCGGATCTGCTGGAACAAGGCGGTATCGCGAAAGGTACAGTGATTGCCACCTTCGTCAACGGCCGCTATCCGAATCTGCGGCAGGGCAATCATGCGGCGCTGCTCATCCGCCAGGTGCCTGGCGGCATAGAAATTTTCGACCAGTGGCGTAACCACAAGCCCAGCGCCCGCGTGATCTACTTCGGCCGTTCGGCGGCGGGGGCATCGAATCGTCCCGAACTCTATTCGGTAGTGGAATGAAGCCGCTCGCACTGTTGGTATTGGCCATCGCTGCCGCAGCGATGCGGCCAGCTGCCGCGGCCCCCATTGCATCCGTGTCTTGCCCGCAAGCGCCTCCCTCAAGCTGGAACCTGCCAGCCGCCAGGCTCGACAGCGTACGCGTGCTGTCCTATCCGGCGGATCAGCCGCCAGCAGTTGGCGAAGCGTTGCCTATCCTGGCCCCGGACAAGGAATGGACACGCAACGGCACCTTGCATCAACGCTGGGACATCAATTTTGATGCACCCGAGTATCTGTTTCAGGTGGACTGCCTGTATGCCGGTACCGAACGCTACCTGCGCATGGCTTTGCCAGGCGTCAAACAGTGCGTTGCAGCCATTACACAGCAAACGAAAATAGTCAGTTTTCAGTGCAAATAGTGCGCTCAATACCACTGCTCAAGCCACTCCCCGCAGTTGCGTCAAACATGCAAAAATCCATTCAGAAATGACTGGTAAGCAAGGTCAGCAAGCGGCAAGCGCGTTCGATGTGCGGCAGCCCTACGATTGACATATCTCAAGGTAGCGTCCCAGCACCTTGTCCATGCCTTGCTCGATGCACTCGACCACCAGCGCGTGGCCGATCGACACCTCCAGGATGCCGGGAATGTCCAGGAAGCGCGCCAGGTTATGCAAATCGAGGTCGTGCCCCGCATTCACGCCCAGGTCCAGCGCCTGTGCCCGCCGCGCCGCCTGCAGATACGTGTCAAACACGGCCTCGGCCTGCCCGCCGCCATAACTCTCGGCAAACCGTTCCGTGTACAGCTCGACCCGCGCCGCGCCCACCTCGCGCGCCCATTCCAGCGCCGGATAGTCGGCATCGACGAACAGGCTGACGCGGATGCCCAGGTCGTTCAATTCCCCAATAACGGGGCGCAACAGCGCCGCGTGCCGTTCGATGTCCCAGCCGTGATCGGACGTCAGCTGGCCCGGCATATCGGGCACCAGGGTGCATTGCGCCGGGCGCGCGCTTTTCACCACGTCCAAAAAGTCCGCCGCCGGATAGCCCTCCACGTTGAGTTCGCGCCCCCGTTCCGCGCACAGGCGCTGCAAGGCGGCAACATCATCGTAGCGCGCATGGCGCTGGTCCGGGCGCGGGTGCAAGGTGATGCCTGCCGCGCCCAGGTCGAGAAAGCGCGCGGAAAACGCGAGCAGGTCCGGGAAATTGCGGCCGCGCGAATTGCGCAGCAGGGCGATTTTATTGACGTTGACGGAGAGCTGGGTCATGAAAGGAATGAAGTGAAAGTGACGGGTCCGGCAGCGATTGTAGCGGATCGCCCGCGCAGGGCACGGCCAACCGAACTCAGCGCTACGTGCTACGATGCAAGACAAGTTCCACGCTTTCAATACATACCATGACCTACCAGCTATTCCTGTTTGACCTCGACGATACCCTGCTCGACTTCCGCGCGTCCGAAAAACGCTCGTTTCTGCACACCATGCACGAACTGGGCTTGCGCGACGGCATCGACGCGCTGTTTACCCAGTACCAGGCGATCAACGTCGACCTGTGGAAACGTTTCGAGACGGGTGAGGTGAGCAAGGATTTCCTGAAGGTGGAACGCTTCCGCAAGACGTTTGCGCTGAACGGCATCGCCATCGACCCGGAACTGGCCAGCCGCTTGTATCTGGAATCGCTGCCGGACACGGTCGTGCTCATCGATGGCGCCAAGCAAGTGTGCGAAACGCTGTCGCGCATTGGCGAAGTGGGCATCATCACCAACGGCGTCGACGCCATCCAGAACCGCCGCATCGCCGCCTCCGGCCTGAGCGACTACATCTCCTTCGTCGCCACCTCCGAAGCGTGCGGCCACGCCAAGCCGGACGTGCGCTTCTTCGAATACGCGGCCAACATGGCGCGCGCATTCAACAAGGAAACGACCATCATCATCGGCGACCGGCTAGACGCCGACATCCTGGGCGCCAACCGCTACGGCATAGCCAGCTGCTGGTTCAACCCGGACGGCATGGGCAACACCTCGGCCGCCATCCCCACCTGTGAAGTCGCCAGCCTGCACGAGATCGCGCCGCTGCTGGGCATGATGCAGGTCAACCTGAAACAGGCTTGATCTTCCACAAGCGCACCATCTGAAATACGCTGGCGGCGGCACGAAAACACGCCGCTGTTCGCGTACCATCAGGGCTCGTCCATTCTGGTACCAGCCCATGCCTTCCTACACCGTCCTGATCGCCATCGCGGCAGTGATCCTGTTCCTTGCCATGCTGGCCACGCGCCAGGCTGCGAAATCTCGCAGGCCGCTGCGTCTGCAAAGAAAACCCGTCATGACAACACGCGAACAGCAGATGTACCACCTGCTGCAAACGGCCTTGCCGGAATGCACGGTGCTGGCGCAAGTGGCGTTTTCCGCACTGGTGACGGCGCAGGGACGGGCAAACAGAAACCGTTTCGACCGCAAGGTGGCCGATTTTGTGCTGTGCAGCCAGCAACTGCACGTCATCGCCGTGATCGAACTGGACGACCGCAGCCACGCCGGCCGCGAACGCCAGGACAAGGAGCGCGACGCCATGCTCAGGCTGGCCGGCTACGTGACCTTGCGCTATGCCAATTTCCCCACGCAGCAGGCGCTGCGCGCCGACATCGAGCAACTGTTCACGCAACAAGCCGGAGCGAAGGCAAGCGCCCTGCCCGCCTGATTGCGCGTCAAGCGATCAATCGCGTGTCAGCACTTCCAGCAATTCAATCTCGAAGATCAAATTGGCATGCGGCGGAATCAAGCCCACCTGCCGCTCGCCATAGGCCAGCGCCGCCGGCACCCACAGCTTGCGCGTGCCGCCCACCTGCATGCCGTGCAAACCCAGAATCCAACCCTGAATGACCTTGTTATTGCTCAACACACAGCGAAACGGCTCGCCCCGCTTGTGCGACGAGTCAAACTCCGTGCCGTCTTCCAGCCAGCCCCGGTAATGCGCCGTAATCAGAGCGCCGCGCGCCGCCGCCTTGCCGTCGCCCACCACGATATCGTCAATCTTCACTTCAGCAGTCATCTCGTTTCATCCTTCGTCAATCGCTATGCCGCGATTGTACGACAGCACGAAAAAAGCCCCGGCAGTGGCCCGCCGGGGCGTATTCTAATATTGCTCAATTCTGGTGAGTCTCCCGTGAATCGAATACGGCATCAATGGATTATGAGACACATGCTCTACCAATGCTCAATAAAATGTAAGGCAACACACAGTACTCTTCAGACAATACACTAAAATCTAAAAATCATGAAATGGAATTATTCGCTTCCACCAAAAATAATATAGTAGTAGCCGTCATATTTAACGTATATCTTACCAAATATTCTGGCACAACTACCGGATCGACACCTTGTCCATGCCCACCATTTTTATTCCTCAACGTAGGAACGCCACTTTCGATAGTTGAGCGCAATGATGAGAAATGAGACTCCAAATATGATGAAATAAGTCCTCTATCAAAGCATATTGATATGAGATTCTTTGCAGTATCACCTGGCCTGAACTCCCACCGCCTGACCACACAAATAGCCTTCATCGTACTTTCAAGAGCTTTAAGAGAGTCAACAAGGGATTCTTTATATCGTCCATGCCGATAATGTTCATGCGCACTTAAAAACTCCTCATTTGCACCTGAATATTCAGAACCTCGCAAAAATGCCAATGTCGGCTTTATTACCTCAGCATGGACAAATTCGGAATCAACCCTAATTATTTCATCACTCTCAAACTGAAATCCTACAGCATGCTCCTTGAACCTTGAATTTAAGTCTTGAAGCGCCTCATCAGGACTAGATTTCCTAGTAGTTTTAGAGGAATAATATGAATTCCCCCTTAGAAATATACTAATTTTTCTAAATGCAACCTCCACAGCATCAAAAAATCTTTCTATATCAGACTCATTTAAAATAAAATATAAAAATGCATCTCTTTTATCATGATTACCCTTTTGAAGTTCAAATACTCCATATTCTTTACATAGCGAATCATGCATTTTCTCATAGAGGTTTTTTGCCATATAGCTCCCATAAACAGAATCCCAACCTATAGCGTCAGAAATTATATGGACTATTTGAACTCTTAACTCCCCTGGAATATTATCATATACATAAACATCAGAATATTCTCCTCTCTCACGCTTTCTTCTTTTTGAAAAAATATCAAGTATGGCCATAGAACCCCAATCACTTTTAAATAACTCATAAAAATAAAACGAAAATCGCAAAAATATTCAACATTTCATTTAATTAGAAAAGGTAATTTTTCTGCATACGCTGCCAGATGAGATGCAGAGAAATGTGCGTATCTCCGTACCATTTGAGAACTCTCCCAGCCACCAAGCTCCTGTAAAACATTCAAAGGCGTACCGTTCTGCACATGCCAGCTAGTCCACGTATGCCGCAAATCGTGCCAACGAAAATCCTCGATACCACATCGTTTCAACGCTTTATACCATGCGGCCGTTGTAACTTGAGCCACAGGCTCACCTTTATAGCTAAAAACTCTTACAGGGTGCTTGCCAAGCTGCAGCGCAACGATACGTAGAGCATCAACATTTAGAGGCACAGCAATTGCTCTTCGGGTTTTAGATTGATCTGGATGTATCCAGGCAAGCCTCCTAGATAAGTCAACTTGCGCCCAACATAACGCTGTCACATTGCTCTTACGAAGACCAGTCGCCAACGAAAATGCTGTCATTTCTGCGAGGTGCGGCGGTAGTTGCAATAAGAGCGATTCCGCCTGCCCTTTTGTGAGATAGCGAACACGACGTACAGGCTCCCGCAAAAGCCGCACTTTTGGCACCACTGGCAACCATTCCCAGTCTACAGAAGCCCTAATTAAGATCGAACGCAGAGTTGACAGGGTCAGGTCCGCAATTCAGACACAAGCACAACCATAGCCGCATTGAAAATGCGGTGATGACCTGCGGCGTACTCAATTGCAAATACAAGATCGAACGGCTGGTAAAGTAGGGTGGCAGGGTCAGGTCCGCCATTCAGACACAAGCCCAACCATAGCCGCATTGAACAACGATAATGACCTGTAGCGTACTTAATTGCAAATACAAGGTCGAACGGCAGGCAAAGTGCACAGCACCTCCTATGCACTCCGTACCGATATAAGATGAAATTAGTGACAAAGCCAGAACCAGCCCATCCAAACGACCAAACCTTGCGCTGATTGTCTCGCGCATAAAAAAGCCCCAGCAGTCACCCGCTGGGGCTAATTCTATTAATGCAAAATTCTGGTGGGCCTCCCGTGAGTCGAACACGGCACCAACGGATTATGAGTCCGCTGCTCTAACCAAGCATGAGCTAGAGGCCCAAGGGACTGCGGCGTGGCGGCGCTGTTGAAAACCCGCCTCGCGCGGCCGTTTTGGAAACGGACACGCGAGGATAGGGGTATCAGGGGCGTACGTCAAGCCCTATTGGCTTCTAGTTGCCTTCCAAGAAGCTTTTCAGCTTGTCGGAGCGCGATGGGTGGCGCAGCTTGCGCAGCGCCTTGGCTTCGATCTGGCGGATGCGCTCGCGCGTCACGTCAAATTGCTTGCCCACTTCTTCCAAGGTGTGGTCGGTGGACATCTCGATGCCGAAACGCATGCGCAGCACTTTCGCTTCGCGTGGCGTCAGGGAATCGAGCACGTCCTTGACCACGCCCCGCATGGACGCGTGCAGCGCTGCGTCGGCCGGCGCCAGGGTGTTGTTGTCCTCGATGAAGTCGCCCAGGTGCGAATCGTCGTCGTCGCCGATCGGCGTTTCCATCGAAATCGGTTCCTTGGCGATTTTCATGATCTTGCGGATCTTGTCCTCGGGCATCTCCATCTTGATCGCCAGAGTGGCCGGATCGGGCTCCGCGCCTGTTTCCTGCAGGATCTGGCGGGAAATCCGGTTCATCTTGTTGATCGTCTCGATCATGTGCACGGGAATGCGGATCGTGCGCGCCTGGTCGGCGATCGAGCGGGTAATCGCCTGGCGGATCCACCAGGTCGCATACGTCGAGAACTTGTAGCCGCGGCGGTACTCGAACTTGTCGACGGCCTTCATCAGGCCGATATTGCCTTCCTGGATCAAATCGAGGAATTGCAGGCCCCGGTTCGTGTATTTCTTGGCGATCGAAATAACCAGGCGCAAGTTGGCCTCCGTCATTTCGCGCTTGGCCTTGCGCGCCTTCATTTCACCGGCCGCCATCTGGCGGTTGATATTGCGCAAGTCCGGCAGCGGCAAGACGACGCGCGCCTGCAGGTCGATCAGGCGCTGCTGCAGTTCCTTGACGGTCGGAATGTTGCGGCCCAGGATGGCGCTGTACGCGTGTCCTGCGTTGACTTCGCCATCGACCCAGTCCAGATTGGTTTCATTGCCCGGGAAGACCTTGATGAAGTGGGCGCGCGGCATGCCGCAGCGGTTCACGGCCACGTCGAGGATCTGTTTCTCGATATGGCGCACTTCATCGACCTGGCCGCGCAAGGTGTCGCACAGCTTTTCCACGACCTTGGCCGTGAAGCGGATACCCAGCAACTCTTGCGAAATGGCTTCCTGCGCCTTGGCGTACGGTTTCGAGTTGTAGCCTTCTTTTTCGAAAGCGCGGCGCATCTTGTCGAATTGCTGCGAAATGACGGCGAATTTTTCCAGCGCCGTGCGTTTCAGGGTTTCCAGCTGTTCAGCCGAGAAACCGGCGGCGCCCGAAGCGCTCGCTTCTTCTTCCTCTTCTTCTTCCTCTTCTTCCGCTTCGCCTTCTTCCTCGTCTTCTTCGACGGGAGCGGACACGACAGGAGCGGCGGCGACCGGTTCGTTTTCATCGACGAGACCGTCGACGATTTCGTCGATCTTGATCTCTTCGTTGGCGATGCGGTCGGCGGCGGCGATGATCTCGGCAATCGTCACGGGGCAGGCGGAAATGGCCTGGATCATGTCTTTCAAGCCATCTTCGATGCGCTTGGCAATCTCGATCTCGCCTTCGCGCGTCAGCAGCTCGACCGAGCCCATCTCGCGCATGTACATGCGCACGGGATCGGTGGTGCGGCCGAAATCGGAGTCGACGGTCGACAATGCGGCCTCGGCCGCCGCTTCCGCCTCGTCGTCGCTGGTGACGACGGCAACGTTATCGGACAGCAACAAGGTTTCCGCATCAGGCGCGTGTTCGTAGACGGCGATGCCCATGTCATTGAAGGTACCGATGATGCCTTCGATGGCTTC
The DNA here is from genome assembly GCF_058794735.1 of Janthinobacterium sp. GW823-FHT06H09. NCBI lineage: Bacteria > Pseudomonadati > Pseudomonadota > Betaproteobacteria > Burkholderiales > Oxalobacteraceae > Janthinobacterium > Janthinobacterium sp. GW823-FHT06H09. The sequence continues at coordinate 262,242 of NZ_JBXAHC010000009.1, forward strand.
CGGATCGACGATGTTTTCGGGCAAGTGATCGTTGATTTCCGCATACGTCAGGAAACCGCGTTCCTTGCCGAACTTGATCAGGGTCTTGAGTTTCTGGCGCCGGCGCTCGAGTTCTTCTTCGCTCGCTTCCGTGTCGGACGAGAACGCGTCCTTCAGCAGCGCGCGCTCTTTCGCCTTGCGGTCCTTGGCCTTGGCCTTGTCGACGGCCTTCAGTTCGGCCCGCTCGACGGCGTTCAGGGCGGCGACTTCATCATTTTCTGGCTGGAATTCTTTTGGCTTGCGGCCGCGGCGGCCTGGCACTTTTACCGACGGCAAGACATAACCGGACGTATCGATGGCCGCCAGGGTAGCGGCGTCGGTGGTCTGGCTGACCACGGGCGCGCTGGTCACGCGCGCTTCTGGCCGGTCGAGCGCCTTTTCGGCTTTCGTGGTAACTTTAGTGGGCTTTGCAGCCGCTTTGGATTCGGGTTTCTTGATTGGCACAGGCGCTTTCGATTACACAACGACTTGCTTTACGGTGGATTAGGATAAAGTTTGCTGCCAGTTCCCTGTCTACCTGCGGGAACCACCATCTTCGAACCTGCCGACTACGCAAATTCGACACTGTTACGTTACTTACACCTCATCGGCCACGATCCGCGGGAAGCGCAGCAATTCCTGTCCACCGGCTGTTGCCAGCCGCCTCGGCAAAAATTCCTGCATCGACCGCGTTGGGAGCGAGAGCCTGGCGCGGCTTGCCAGCGTCCGCGAGCCTTGCCCGCAACGCCGAAAGCGCCAGTTGGCCCTGGCTGCCGACACGATCCACCGCGCCGATCAAGAGCCTAACTTACTGAAAACAAATACTATTTACGAAACAGAACTAGCTTGCCAAAGCACACAATACTTAGCATTTAATTATAGCACGCGAAAAATGTTTTTCCAGTGCGCGACATACCCTCAGGGCAAGGTTAGCGATTCACCAACTCGGCATCGCGTTCGCGTTCCAGCTCGCCCTGCTCCTGCATGATTTCGCGGTAGCGTACACCAATTTTCTCCGATGGCAAACCCGACGCAAACAATTGCTGCAATTCCGCCTTCAAGGCATTCAATTTGATCTCGCGGATGGTGCTCACCAGCCACGACAATTCGCTGTCGTAATCGGATTCCGTGCCGGCCGCGATCTCGCCGATGATCTCGTCGTATTCGCTGCCCAGCTCCTTCAACTGCTGCGCCAGCGCGGCAAAACTGCCGTGCTCGCCCAGCGCCTGGCCCACGGCCACCAGCTGCCCCAGGCTGTGCGCCGCATCGGGTCCCAGGTGCTGGAAGGCGGTCAGCGCCGCTTCGTCGATGCGCAGGGTCAAGGGCGGATGCGCCACCAGCATGCGCATGATCTTCAATTCAAGACCCACGGGCACGGGGCGGCCCGATTTCGGCGGCGCGCGGTGCGCCACGGCAACAGGTTTGGCCAGCTCGAACAGCGCTTCGATCTCGGCCGGCGTGGACTGCGTCAGCTGGGCCAGCCCGCGCACGATCTGCAGGCGAAGGGACGACGGCGCCATCAGCTGCAGCAGGGGCTTGGCGTCGAACTGCACGCGGGCGCGCCCTTCCGGTTCCGACAAATCATGCTCGCCCGACACTTCTTTCAGCAAGAATTGCGACAGCGGCATCGCTTCATGCACTTGCTGCTCAAAACCTTCGGCGCCGAATTCGCGGATATAGCTGTCCGGATCGTGTTCCGACGGCAAGAACAGGAATTTGATCGTTTTATTGTCCGACACGTGGGCCAGGCTCGCTTCCAGCGCGCGGCGCGCCGCGCGGCGGCCGGCCTTGTCGCCATCGAAGCTGAAAATCACGTTGTCGGTCTGGCGCAGCAGTTTCTGCACGTGGGTGGGCGTGCACGCCGTGCCTAGGGTGGCCACCGCTTGCGGGAAACCCATCTGCGCCAGCGCCACCACGTCCATATAGCCTTCCGTCACCAGCACGTAGCCGGCGTCGCGGATGGCCTGGCGCGCCTCGAACAGCCCATATAGTTCGAATCCCTTGGAAAACAAGGGGGTTTCCGGGGAATTCAGGTATTTCGGTTCGCCATGGTCGAGCACGCGGCCACCAAAGGCGATGACCTGGCCCTTGGTATTGCGGATCGGGAACATGATGCGTTCGCGGAAACGGTCGTAGCGCTTGCGGTTGTTACCCTCTTCATCGACCTTGTCGATCACGAGACCGGCCTCGGCCAGGGCCACCACGTCGTAATCGGGGAAGACGGAACGCAGATTGTCCCAGCCGCCGGGCGCGAAACCCATGCCGAAGCGAGCGGCCACTTCGCCCGTCAAGCCCCGGTTTTTGAGGTAGGCGATGGCTTCCGGCGCGTGGCGCAATTGCCCGCGGTAATAATCGCACGCCTGCGTCATGGCGTCGGACAGGGCCAGGCTTTGCGCCTGGATCTGCGCGCGCTGGGCTGGCGGGATCTTGTCGTCCGCTTCCGGCACGACCATGCCCACGTTCTGCGCCAGGTCCTTGACGGCATCGACAAAGCCCATGCCCGAGTACTCGATCAGGAAGCCGATCGAGGTGCCATGCGCGCCGCAGCCGAAGCAGTGGTAGAACTGCTTGGTGGGGCTGACGGTAAAGCTGGGCGACTTTTCACTGTGGAACGGGCACAAGCCCATGAAATTGGCGCCGCCTTTTTTCAGCTGCACATAGCGCCCCACGACATCGACGATATCGACGCGGTTGAGCAAATCGGAAATGAAGGATTGAGGTATCACTGGCTAGGGCGGGTCTTGTTATAGGTCAGACTATACTACCGCACGTGGCCGGAGGTTGAGCCAGGTCAACGTGTGGGCTGTTTAACAGGCTGCCAGCGCGACGGCGGGCAGCCCTTGCTACTATTGTTGCTTACGCGGCCGGCGTCAAGGCTTTCTTGACCAGCGCGGACACCACGGTCATGTCGGCGCGGCCAGCCAGCTTCGGCTTGACGATGGCCATGACCTTGCCCATGTCTTGCGGACCGGCGGCGCCCGAGGCGGCCACGGCGGCAGCCACTTCGGCCGCCACTTCCTCGTCCGACAGGCCGGCAGGCATGTAGCCGATCAGGTGTACCAGCTCGGCTTTTTCGATGTCGGCCAGGTCGGCGCGGCCACCGGCTTCGAACTGGGTGATCGAATCCTTGCGCTGCTTGATCATCTTTTCCACGATGGCCGTCACGTGGGCATCCGTCAATTCGATGCGCTCGTCGACTTCCTTGCGCTTGATTTCCGCCAGCAACAGGCGAATCGTGCCCAGCTTGCCCGTTTCCTTGGCGCGCATGGCGTTTTTCATGTCTTCGGTAATTTGTTCTTTCAAGCTCATGGCAATCCTCGTTGGTCAGTATGGGAACGGTGCTCGTGCGCGGCCAGAAACAAGTACGGGCCACAAAAGCGAAAACCCGCTGCGGCGAACCGGAGCGGGTATGCGACTCATCTGAAGTATCACTCCAGGCGAATCAAAACAAAACCCGTGGCGAACAATGCGCCGAACTACCCGGGTTGGTTCTGACTGAACAGTCTTAGAATAATTTTTTCGGCAGTTGTTGGCTGCGGATGCGTTTGTAATGACGCTTGACAGCAGCTGCCAGCTTGCGCTTGCGCTCAGCTGTTGGCTTTTCGTAGAATTCGCGAGCGCGCAATTCGGTCAGCAGACCCGTTTTTTCGATGGTGCGTTTGAAGCGACGCATTGCGACTTCGAACGGCTCGTTTTCTTTAAGGCGAATAGTGGTCATGTAAAATTCAAACCGTTGAGGTGGTGTATAGGAAGAGATAGATAGTAGCAGCTTTTATTCGGAAAGGGAAGCCCCTCCCCACTTGCGTGCGGCATGCAGCCTGAGGTCGCTGCCGGAATGTGGCGTAAACCACGCACCGGTGCGCCCATCCTACAGAGTTGCTTACTGCAAGGCAATACCTGCCGCCACGCCGGAAGCCCAGGCCCACTGGAAGTTGTAGCCGCCCAGCCAGCCCGTCACGTCGACCGACTCGCCGATGAAATACAGGCCCGGCACCTTATTGGCCATCATGGTCTGCTGCGACAGTTCGCGCGTGTCGATGCCGCCGCGCGTCACTTCCGCCTTGCGGTAGCCTTCGGAACCGTTGGGCACGATGGACCAGGCATTGATGGCCTGCCCCAGCTTGCGCAGCTGCGCGTCGGGCATGTCGGCGATGCGCGCGTCCGGCGCCAGGCCGTTCGTGGCCAGCAGGCAGTCCGCCAGGCGCTGCGGCAGCCATTGGGCGACGATATTGCCCAGCTGCTTCTTCAGGGTGCCCTTGCCTTCGATCAAGGTCTGCGCCACATCGACTTCCGGCAACAGGTTGATGACGATGGGCTCGCCCGGCAGCCAGTAGCTGGAAATCTGCAAAATCGCCGGACCGGACAGGCCGCGATGCGTGAACAGCAAATCTTCGCGAAAACGCGCGCCCGTGGCCTTGCGGCCTTGCAGGCTGCCCGTTTCCACATCCACTTCCAGCGCGATGCCGGACAATTCCGCGAACGGCGCCCAGCTGGCCGGGTCGAACGTCAGCGGCACCAGGGCCGGACGCGGCTCGACCATTGCCAGACCGAATTGCTTGGCGATGCGATAGGCAAAGTCGGTGGCGCCGATCTTCGGGATCGACAGGCCGCCCGTGGCGATAACGATGCTGGCCGTTTCGATGTCGCCGCTATCGGTCTGCAGCACGAAGCCGCCGTCGTCTTGCTGAACAACATTGTCGATCTTGCACGGCATGCGCCAGTGCACGCCGCCGGTGGCGCACTCGTCCTTGAGCATGTCGATGATCTGCTCGGCCGATTCATTACAGAATTGCTGGCCCTTGTGCTTTTCGTGGTAACCGATCCGGTATTTTTTCACCAGGGCGAGGAAATCCTGCGGCGTGTAGCGCGACAGCGCGCTCTTGCAGAAATGCGGGTTTTCCGAGAGGAAATTTTGTGGGGTGGCGTTAATATTGGTGAAATTACACCGTCCGCCACCCGAGATGCGGATCTTTTCGGCCAGCTTGGCCGCGTGATCGACCAACACCACGCGCTTGCCTTGCTGGGCGGCAACAGCCGCACACATCATGCCGGCCGCGCCCGCGCCGATCACTGCCACATCAAATTGTTTTGCCATAAGAATTCCGGTCACCGCTGATTACAAAGACGCCATTGTAAACTGCGGCGGCGCGGCTAGCGCGGCCGTGCCGCAATCTGCCGCGATGTCGTCAAGCATTGCTCCACCTGTTCGGCGATCGACGGCGGCACGGGCACCTCGCCGCGCAGCACGGCCGCGATCCAGGCCGCCGTGGTGGCCGCGTCGCGCTCGGCCGGCAAATGCGGCAACTCTTCCACCAGCAACTGCTTTTCCACCAGCACCGTGCGCTCGCCGTCGTGGAACCAGTCGATCTGCTGCGCCTTGTTGGCGTTGGCCACCGTTTCGCCTTCCGTGCCGCGCATCAGGAAGGCGTCGCCGCGCGCGGGATCGCAGGCAGTCAGGAAATATTCACCGAGCATTTCCAGGTACTCGGGATGCGTGTACGACACCAGGCGCAGGGCGGGCCCGGCGAACGGCTGCATGATTTTCACGAGGGTGTGCGTGGAATTGCGCACGCCCAGCACGCGCCGCAGCGACAGCATGTGCGCCAGGCGCGGCGCCAGCACCTCGATGGGCAGGAAGGCCGCTTCGCCGCGCGCCATGGCGGCCTCGGCTTGCGCATGGTCCGGCGAGGCGGGCACACCCAGCGCGGCCAGCACCTCGGCCGTCGTGATGCGGCCCGGGTCGCTGGTGACGCCATGCACGAGCACGGGTGCGCCCGCGCGCGCCAGCAGCAGCGCCAGCAAGGCCGTCAGGTTCGCCATCTTGCGCGCGCCGTTGTAGCTGGGAATGATGATGGGCGCGAATTCGCCTGCCGGCGCGGCCAGCGGGACGAACGAGGCTTCGGCAGCGTCGAGGAAGCCGGCGATCTCGTCCACGGACTCGCCCTTGATGCGCATCGACAACAAAATGCCGCCCAGTTCCAGGTCCGACACGCGGCCCTCGAGCATGGCGCGGTACAGGGCGCGAGCATCGTCGCGCGTCATGCTGCGCGCGCCGTTCTTGCCGCGTCCTATTTCTTTGATGAAACGTGCTGCAGGAAATGGCTCGCCGGCCACATCGGTATGGGGGATGGAAACAGTCGTCATGGCGCCAGCTTACACGGATTTTTCCCCTTGCAGACGGGCTGAAGGATGCCATAGGCGCCGATGCAACAGTCTTTCCAGCTATTTTTTTGATGAATGTGCTTCGCGCCTGCATCCAAACGCGCCGCCGCTGCGTATAAGACTGCACAGGGGGAACTCATCATGGAACACGCGATCAAACAGGAAACGGCCTTCGTCGGCATCGAAACGGGCAAACTGCTGCTGAAAGCCGTGCTGCGCTCGGGCGGCGACGTGCTGTGCAAGGTGCTGGAAAACGACATGGCCGGCTACCGCTGGCTGCGCAGCTGGCTGCAAAGGAACGACGTGCCCGTCATGGGCTTGCGCGTCTGCATGCGCCTCGACGCCCCGTACAGCGAGACGCCAGCGCGCATGCTGGCCGATATGGGCATGCTGGTCTGCGACGCCCAACCCGCGCAGCTGGCAGACTATCTGCGCGGCCAAGGCTTGCCCGAGGACGCGGCGCACGGCGCCGTGGTGCTGGCCAATTACTGCGAGGACAAACGCCCCGCTGGCTGGACGCCGCCCTCGCCCGCCTACGTGGAACTGCGCTTGTGGCTGCGCCGCCTGCATGCCATCGCAGGCGTGCGCAAGCAGGAGTCGGCGCGCCTCGACGCCCATCTGCAGGCTTGCCAGCATGCGCTGCACGCCCTGTTGTGCCAGCAAATCGCTTGTCTGGACGCACAGATACGCCAGCATGAAACGGCCATCCTCGCGCACGTGCGGCGCCATCCCGGCCTGCCCCGGCCGCCCGAGCTGGCCGGCAACTACCAGCGCATCGCCCGCTACAGCGTTGGCACCAGCCTGGCCAGCGGCCGCTGAGCGCCCGGCAGCAAGGGGGCCGGCGGCGTGCCGGCCCTGCCATAAAAACAACTCATGCATTCCGTTTTGGCCCCAACCCCGCCGCCAGGCCGCATTTCCGCTACACTATTGCCTCTTAAAGAACGCAATAGCGAAAGCCGAGCCAGAATCATGAATACGCCAGACATCGAAAATATCAACGTCACCTCTTTCGCGCCCATGCCGACACCGGCCGAACTGCACGCCAAGCTGCCCCTGTCGGAAAGCGCCTTCGACACCGTCAGCCGCGGCCGCGAAGCGCTGCGCAACATCATCGACCGCAAGGACCAGCGCTTGTTCGTCGTCGTCGGTCCGTGCTCGATCCACGACCCCGTCGCCGGCCTCGATTACGCGCGCCGCCTGAAAGCGTTGCAAGAGGAAGTCAAGGATACGATGCTGCTGGTGATGCGCGTGTATTTCGAAAAACCGCGTACCACCACGGGCTGGAAGGGCTACATCAACGACCCGTACATGGACGATTCGTTCAAGGTCAACGAAGGCATGGAAAAGGCGCGCCAGTTCCTGCTCGACGTGTGCGAACTGGGCCTGCCCACCGCCACCGAAGCGCTGGACCCCATCTCGCCGCAATACCTGGGCGACTTGATCGCCTGGACGGCCATCGGCGCGCGCACGACGGAATCGCAGACGCACCGCGAAATGTCGTCGGGTCTGTCGACACCGGTCGGCTTCAAGAACGGCACCGATGGCGACATCAGCATCGCCGTCAACGCCATCCTGTCGTCGGCGCACCCGCACTCCTTCCTGGGCATTAACGCCGAAGGCAACGTCGCCATCGTGCGCACGCGCGGCAACGCGTACGGCCACGTGGTGCTGCGCGGCGGCGACGGCCGCCCGAACTACGATTCCGTCTCGATCGCCATCGCCGAACAGGCGCTGGCCAAGGCCAAGCTGCCGGCCAACCTGGTGGTCGACTGCTCGCACGCGAACAGCTATAAAAAGCCGGAGCTGCAGCCGCTGGTGATGGGCGACGTGGTCAACCAGATCCGCCAGGGCAACCGCTCGCTGGTGGGCGTGATGATCGAATCGAACATCGTCGGCGGCAACCAGAAGATCCCGCAAGACCTGTCGCAACTGACCTACGGCTGCTCCGTCACGGACGGCTGCATCGACTGGGACACGACGGCCACCATGCTGCGCGATGCGCATGCGCACCTGCTCAATCGCCCTGCGTAAAATATACCGCCAACGATGTTGTCGGATTACGGCCCTGTGGGCCTAATCCGACCTACCCGGCCGGCCGCGTCAATACGTAGGTCGGCTTAGCGCGTAGCGCGTAAGCCGACACATCACTGCAGACAAAGAACGGCGCCCTGTGCGCCGTTTTTGCTTTTCCCTTCATCACGCCATCTGCACATGCGGCAGCACGGCGAACGATCCCGCCAGCGCCTGCTCCGCCTTGCTGGCCGGGACATTCAGTTCATTGACGTCCAGGTAGACGCGCCCGTCGAGGATGCGCACGGCATACATGCGCGCCATGCCCTGCACGGGCGCCACCAGGCGGCCCGAATCGAGCTCGATGATCCAGCCGTTCTTCGGCCCCATCAGGTTTTTCTCCATCAGCACCCCCTGCGCCAGCGGGCCGCCCAGGCACGGCACCGTGTCGAGCAGCGCGTAGACCGTATCGTCCACCGCGCGAAACAGCGCCACGCCGGGCAAATCCTGCCACGCCAGCCCCCGCTGCACCATGCGCGCGCCCGCCAGCGGCATGTCCTTCAGGCGGCAAATCATTTTCCATTGTTCCGGCATCGCAAGCTCCTTGAAAAAGGCACACGCCTGTCTAAGCAAGAGCGGTGCCAGTGCCGTTCCAGGCGCAATGCAGCCAAAATCGCGGGCAAAACCGGCCCGCGGCGCACTGCGCAAGTGCACACTGCGGCCGAAATGGTGCGCCGGCCGCACGGTGGACTGCCCGGCTTTCCTTTACAATGGCGGATTACTCCTCCCTATTCAGTACCTTCATGATTGTTCTTGGCGTCGAATCCTCCTGTGACGAAACCGGCCTGGCCTTGTACGACACGCAACGCGGCCTGCTGTCGCACGCCCTCTATTCGCAAGTCGCCATGCACGAGCAGTACGGCGGCGTGGTGCCGGAACTGGCGTCGCGCGACCATATCCGCCGCGCCATCCCGCTGCTCGAAGAGACCCTGACGAAGGCCGGCATCGGCCTGTCCGAAATCGATGCCATCGCCTACACGCAGGGTCCGGGACTGGCCGGCGCGCTGCTGGTGGGATCGTCCGTCGCCTGCAGCCTGGGCCTGGCCATCAACAAGCCGGTGCTGGGCATCCACCACCTGGAAGGCCATTTGCTGTCGCCGCTGCTGGCGTCCGAGCCGCCGGAATTCCCCTTCATCGCCCTGCTGGTGTCGGGCGGCCACACGCAGCTGATGCGCGTCGATGGCGTGGGTCAGTACACGATGCTGGGCGAAACCCTCGATGATGCGGCCGGCGAGGCGTTCGACAAGTCGGCCAAGCTGCTGGGACTCGGTTACCCGGGCGGCCCCGCCATTTCGCGCCTGGCCGAATTCGGCGACCCGCTGGCATATAAACTGCCGCGCCCCATGCTGCACTCGAAGGATTTCAACTTCAGCTTTTCCGGCCTGAAGACGGCCGTGCTGACGGTGGTGAAAAACCATGAAGAAAAAGTCATCGCCAATATCTGCGAGCAGGACAAGGCGAATATCGCGCGCGGCTTCGTCGACGCCATCGTCGACGTGCTGACGGCCAAATGCGTGTCGGCCCTCAAGCACACGGGCTTGAAACGCCTGGTGATCGCCGGCGGCGTGGGCGCCAACGCGCAGCTGCGTGCCTCGCTCAACGCGGCCGCCGCCAAGAAGCGTTTTAAAGTGTATTACCCGGAGCTGGAATTCTGCACCGACAACGGCGCCATGATCGCCTTTGCCGGCGCCATGCGCCTGCAGATCAACCCCGACGCCGCCAAGCACGATTACTCGTTCAACGTGCGCCCGCGCTGGCCGCTCGACGAAATCCGCGAAGTCTGATCACGCCAGCAGGAAGTTGCGCGCGCCCGCCAGGGCCGCGCCCTCTTCCACCGTTTCATCCTTCAAGTCCACGCCCGACAACTGCCGGCTGAACGCCTGCGACAGCAGGTAGTGCAGCCGGTACGCGGCCGGCGCATACGCCAGCCCCTCGGGGCGCACGTTCGAGATGCAGTTGCGGCGCTCGTCCAGCAAGCCCACTGTCGGCGCCCACGTCAGGTACAGGCCCAGGCTGTCCGGGGAACTGAGGCCCGGCCGCTCGCCGATCAGCACCAGCACGGCCCGCGCTTTGATCAATTCGCCCACCTCGTCGCCGACGGCCACCCGCCCCTGCGCCACGATGTGCAGTGGCGACAACGTCCATGCTTCCAGCGCCAGCCGTGCGCGCAAAGCGGCCAGGAACGGCGCCGCGTGGCGTTGTATCGCCAGCGCCGACAGGCCGTCGGCCGCCACCAGCGCCAGGTCCACTCCCGTCGTACCAGCGGCCAGGCGCGCCCGTGAAGCATCGTCGAGCCGGCGCCCCAGGTCGGGGCGTTGCAGATAGTCGGCACGCGTGGCGGCGGCGCTGTGCAGATGCACGCTGGCTTGCCCCTGCGCGGCCAAGTCGCGCGCCAGGGCTTCGCCATCGAGGGCCAGGTGCACGGCGTCGCGCGCCTGCGCGTGGGCCAGCTGGAACGCCAGCTGCGCCCTGGTCGGCACGCTCACGCCGCGGCGTCCCAGCGCGATGCGCGCCGCCGTATGCGCGCGCAGCGTTTGCCACGGGGTTTTCTCGTCCATGTATCCTCCCTAATCGTCCAGGCGCAGCAGGGCCGCCTGGAAGGCCGGCGCCAGCGCCGTGTTCAGATTTCCCTGCGCATCCGTGATCTGCATGCGCGCCAGCCAGGCCGCGAATTCGGGTGCGGGACGCAGGCCCAGCACGCGGCGCGCATACAGGGCGTCGTGGGACGAGGTGCTCTGGTAGCCGAGCATGATGTCGTCCGCGCCCGGCACGCCCATGATGAAATTGCAGCCGGCCACGCCCAGCATGGTCAGCAAGGCATCCATGTCGTCCTGGTCCGCTTCCGCGTGGTTGGTGTAGCACACGTCGCAGCCCATGGGCAAACCCAATAACTTGGCGCAGAAATGGTCTTCCAGTCCCGCGCGCATGATCTGCTTGCCGTCGTACAGATACTCGGGGCCGATGAAGCCCACCACGGAATTGACCAGCAGCGGCTGATACGCGCGCGCCACCGCATACGCGCGCGCCTCGCACGTCTGCTGGTCCATGCCGTGGTGGGCGCCGGCCGACAGGGCGCTGCCCTGCCCCGTCTCGAAATACATGACGTTGCTGCCCACCGTGCCGCGCCCCAGCGACAGGGCCGCCGCCTGCCCCTCGGCCAGCAAGGCCAGGTCGATGCCGAAACTGCGGTTGGCCGCCTGCGTGCCCGCCACCGACTGGAACACCAGGTCGACGGGCGCGCCGCGGCGGATCGCTTCGAGCGTATTGGTGATGTGCGTGAGCACGCAGGACTGCGTGGGAATCTGATATTGAGCTATGACGGCGTCGAGCAGGTGCAGCAGCGAAACCACCTGCGCCACGTTGTCGGTGGCGGGATTGATGCCGATCACGGCGTCGCCGCTGCCCAGCAGCAGGCCATCGAGCATCGATGCGGCAATCCCCGTGGCGTCATCCGTCGGATGGTTCGGCTGCAGCCGCGCGGACAGACGCCCTTCCAGGCCCAGGGTATTGCGGAAAGCCGTGACGACACGGCACTTGCGGGCCACCAGCACCAGGTCCTGCAGGCGCATGATTTTCGAGACGGCGGCCGCCATTTCCGGCGTGATGCCGGCGGCCACCTGCGACAGCGTGGGCGTGTCCGTCGCGTCGTCGAGCAGCCAGTCGCGAAAGTCGCCTACGCACAGATGGGAAATGGGCGCGAACGCGGCGCGCGCGTGGGTGTCGATGATCAGGCGCGTGACTTCATCGCCTTCATACGGCACCAGCGCCTCATTGAGAAAGGTTAACAGCGGCACCTCGGCCAGCGCCAGTTGCGCCGCCACCCGCTCGCGCGCGCTGGCGGCCGCCACGCCGGCCAGCACGTCGCCCGAACGCGGCGGCGTGGCCTTGGCCAGCAGCTCCTTCAGGCTGGCAAACTGGTAAACATGACTGTCTATCGTATGGCTGAAGCGGGGCATGGATTTCTCCTGTGGGGTCAGACCCGCCGGGTCTGACCCCGGAGCATGCCTATTCTACGCCCGGAGCAACGCGATACCACCCCACGTCACAAACTGCGCAGCGCGCCTTCCAGCTGCGGATAACGGAAGCTGAATCCGTCGTCCAGCAGGCGGCGCGGGGCGACCCGCTGGCCTTCCACCAGCAAGTCTGCCTGCTCGCCCAGCAAGGCGCGCATGACGAAGGCCGGCGTGGGCACGACGCTGGGGCGGTGCAGCACGGCGCCCGCCACCTGGGCAAAGCGGCGCTGCTCGATCGCTTCCGGCGCGCAGAAGTTATACGCGCCGCTCACGGCACCCTGTTCGCTGCGGCGCGCCACATGGGCGATGCCGCGGATGACGTCGCGCACATGCACCCACGTGACCCACTGCTTGCCGCTGCCCAGCGGGCCGCCTGCACCGAAGCGTATCGGCAGCAGCATCTGCGGCAGCGAACCCTGGTGGCCGAAGACGAGGCCAAAGCGCATGCAGCCCACCTGCACGCCAAATTTTTCCGCCTGGCGCGCCGCCGCTTCCCATTCCTGGCACAGCTGCGACATGAAGATGGCTTGCGGCGCGCTGTCCTCCGTCAATTCCGTCGCGTCGCCCTGCGGCTGCACGCCGTAGTAGCCGATGGCCGACGCCGACAGCAGCACCCTCGGCTTGTGCTGGGCGCGGGCGATCCACGCCACCAGGTCCTGCGTCAGCGCCACGCGGCTGCGGCGCAGGGCCGCCTTGCGCGCCTCCGTCCAGCGCTTGCCGACGATGCGCGCGCCGGCCAGGTTGACCACCATGTCGATGCGCCGTGCATCCGCCAGCTCGTCGAACGACCGGATGCAGCGCACCTGGCCGTTAAACGTCCACGCGGCCTGTTTCGGCTGGCGCGTCAGCACCGTCACCGCATGGCCGTCGGCCAGCAAGGCGCTGACCAGCTGCTGGCCGATGAAACCCGTGGCGCCCGTCACCAGCACGGACTGCGGCGCGGCGGCAAAATGCAGGTGCTCCTCCTGCTCCTGCTTCTCCTGCACCTTGCGCCGGCCCAGCTGCCACACGGCGTACGCGTCGCGCAGGCCGGACAGGCCCACGCCCGCGCCGCACAGGGCGAGGAAGACGCTGAGCCAGCCATATGGCTGCCATACGAGGGCCGTCGGCAAGGTCGCCCAGTCGCTGCTGTTCAGGGCCAGCAGGGCGATGAAGGCGCCCGCGTTGATCGCCAGCACCGTGTGCGTGACCCGCTCCGTGGCGGGCAAGAGGCGGGTCTGGTCTTCGACGACGAAATCCCACAGGGTCAGCACGATTTCCACGCCAAACACGATGACCAGCACCCAGGCCCAGGCGCCATGCCACTCCCAGGCGGCCAGGCCCACGAACAGCAGGCTGTAGATCAGCGCGCGCGTGGCATGGATGGTCAGCTCCAGGCGTGCCGACGCCTTTTGCGGCAGCGCTTCCGTGATTTCATGGTGATAGATGGTGTCGAAGGCGCCCAGGCAGCCTTGCGCCGCCATCAGTTGCAGGGCCAGCAAATGCGTATTCATGGTGTCTCCTTGTGAATTTCCGGCGCGGCGGATTCGCGGAACACGCCGACCTGGGTGAATGTGGTGCCAAACAGGGCGTGGCGGATCTCGATGCGGATGTTGAACTGCTGCGGCGTATCGTTGCGGTGGCACAGATAGGTCTTGCCGGGCGTGAGCACGCCGGGCAGCGGCAGGCGCCAGCCGAAAAGATCCCAAAAATAGCCGTCGCTGGTGAAATGCAGATTGCCATCTTCCACGTGCAGCACCAGCTTCATGCCCAGCCCCATGCCCACGTATTCGAGCACTTCGCCTTTTGCGCTTTCGGCCATGTAGGACGTGAAGCGGATCGGCGCGCGGCCATGCAGGCGGTAGGTGCGCTGCTTGAAGATGAAGGGGCAGCCGGGGCGCGAATACACTTCGATATCGACGGGGAAGTCGTGATCGTCATGCGGGATCAGGGCGCCGTCGATGAAGGGGCGCGTGAGCCAGCCCAGCACCTTGCCCAGGCGCGAGCTCGTGAGCTCACTGAGCTCGCCCCGGTAATACAGGGGCTGGCCCGGCGCGGGATTTTTCTCGAAGCGGCGGCGGATGTCCGGGTGCAGGGCGAGCCATCGCTCGCCCATGACCTTCTTGAACAGCTCTCCTTCGGAGGGGCCGCTCATGCTTTTCCCTGCTTGCCCGGCTTGTCGTCCGGGCTGAGGAACTTGGCCACCTTGCCGCCCATCGACAGCATGCGCTGCAGGGTCGCCGGCGGCAGGTTTTTATAGTCGCTGTAGGTGGAGCTGAGCATTTCCAGGAAGGCCAGCACTTCGCCCATGCGCGCCAGCGTTTCCGGCGGTATCGCCGCATCGTGCTCGCCCTCGATTGCGCATTCGCGCAGCACCGTCAGGGTGGGGTCGATCTCGCGCCGCTTGCGCTCTTCCATGATGACGCGGAAGATTTCCCACACATCCTGCAGGGCGAGGAAATGGTCGCGCCGGTCCCCCATCACGTGCGTGATGCGCACCAGGCCCCAGCTTTGCAATTCCTTCAGGCTGTTGCTGACGTTGGACCTGGCCACGTTCAGGCTGGCCGCGATGTCTTCCGCCGTCAGCGGTTCATTGGCCAGGAACAGCAGCGCGTGGATCTGCGCCACCGTGCGGTTGACGCCCCAGCGGGTGCCCATTTCACCCCAGTGCAGAATATACTTTTGCGTGGTCGGACTCAATTCCATGGTTTTCTCTTATTTCTGTCGTTACAGAAATGTAAGACGAAACAGAATCCCAGTCAAGCGCGATTCGTCAGGACTGTGCGGGTGGCTGGCCCATGGCGCGCAGGAAGGCTTGCTGCGAGGCGTGCAGCTGGCCGTAACCGAGTTCGCGGTACACGAGGCCGTGGCGCGGCGCCAGTTCGGCCAGGATGCGCGCCAGCGCCGGGTAGTGGCGGTGGCTCCAGGTGGGGAACAGATGGTGCGTCAGGTGCAAATTCAATCCGCCGAGCCAGTAACCGAGCCAGCGCAAGGCGCGCGGCTTCGGCGTCCAGTCGCAGGCCGTGTAAAACGTGTGCTGGTACCAGTCGTGCGGCAGGGTGCCGTCCTGCCCCGGCTGGAAAAACTCCACTTCAGCCCAGTGCGTGCCGAGGATCAGCGCCACCAGCGCGCACGAGGCGAGCATCTGGCCCACGAAATACGCGCCCAGCACTACGCCCCAGCCGATGCCGTGCTGCTGCAGCACCCACATGGGCAGGGCCAGCACCAGCGCCACGTGACCGAGCTTCCAGCCCAGGAACGACAGCCAGCCGCGCCAGCCCTGCAAGCGGCTGTGCGCGGCCACGGGCGTCTTGCCGAAGCGGTCCAGCCAGTCGCCATACCAGTTCAGGTACGGCAGCGACAGGGCCGCCACCACGGGCCAGTACAGGTATTGATAGCGGTACTGGGGCGCCCAGCGTTGGAACGGCGTCTGGCGCAGGAAGGGGTTCGGTTCCGTGTCGAGGTCATAGCCTTCCACGTTCGCATACGTGTGATGGAAATGCACGTGGCGGATGGTCCAGAAATCCGTGTCCACGCCCACGGGCAAGCCCACGAGGCGGATCAGGATGCGATTCAGGCGTCCCTGGCGGAAGACGGCGCTGTGGGCCGCGTCGTGCAGGGTATTCATGGCCAGCGCCATGGCCGCGACCAGGCAGGCGACATAGCTGGCGACAAACGGCCAGGTGTCGCCGGCACTCAAGGCCAGCGCATACAGCCCCGCCGCCAGCGCGGCCAGGAACACGGTTTTCGCATGCAGGCGCCAGTCGCCGAAGCGGTGTTTCCCCTCGCTGGCCAGGTAGGCGTCGGCGCGCGCGCGCAGTTCGCGGCGGAAGGCGGAATCACGGGCGGGCTGGAAGCGCAGCGGAGGAAGCTGGCTCACGCGCGCGTCCCCGCCGCGGCCGGCCACCACAGGCGGCGCGCGCCGTCGAGGCCATGCGCCAGCAGCGCGGCCAGGAACACCATGCCCCACACGTCGCGCGCCCCATACCAGCCCAGATACAGGGCCGGCATGGCCACGGCGATGGCGACCCAGGCGATGGCGCCCCAGCGGCGCGCATCCGAAAGGCCGCCCAGCGCCAAGGTACCGCCAAAAATCAGCGCGAACAGGATCGCTTGCTGCGCGCCGGCCAGCACCGCTTCGTGGTTGACGTAATAGATCACGAGGCCAAACAGGATCACGCCGCCGATGCCGATGAACAGTTCGGGCACCTCGAAAGTGCCGCGCGACTGCCAGTGGGGAAAGCGCGCGCGCAGCCATTTGAACAGCTTGCCGTTGCTGGCCAGGAGCGGATTATGCGTTTGCGTCATGCCCTTCACGCCATAGCGCATTTCCACGCCCTCGAGTTCGGGCTGGAAGCTGCCGAACAGCCTGTCCCACAGCAGCAGGGTGCCGCCGAAATTGCGGTTGATATAGCGTTTGTCCGTGCCATGGTGCACGCGGTGGTGCGAGGGCGTGACCATGAAGCTATCGAGAATGCCGGACTTGTTCACCAGCGCATTGTGGTTATAGAACTGCACCGTGTAATGCAGGGACGAGACGACGAGGAAGATTTCCAGCGGCACGCCCAGCACGGCCAGGATGGCAATAAACGGGAAATTCGTCAGCGACGAATACCAGGAATTGCGCACGCCCAGCGACAGGTTGAAGTGCTCGCCCTGGTGGTGCACCACGTGCACGGCCCACAGCAAGGGGATCTTATGGTGCAGCCGGTGCATCCAGTAAAAGCACAAATCCCAGGCAAAGAATGCGAACACCCACTGCGCGGCCACGGGCCACTGGTCGACCATGTGCAGATTCACATGGCGCAGCAGCAGGGCGAACGCCGCCACTTCCACGCCGCGGAACACCCACATCAGGATATGGCCGGAATTGAGGTTGAAGATGACGTCCTTCCACGGCACGGGCGTCTTGCGTACCCATTTGAGGATCAGCAGTTCGGCCAGCACAAAGGCCAGCATGACAAGGAAAGAGAGGGCAAAGGGATTCATCATGATGCGGTTTCAGTGGCAATGGCGCGGCGAGCTGTCCAGAATACCTGCATTTTCGCCAACATGCCGCCCGCCACGCCCACGGCCAGGCCGGCGGCCAGGTCGATGCTGACGTGCCGGCGCAGCGCGATGATGGCGTAGCAGATGGCCACGCCCAGCAGCACGGCCAGCGCGGAGCGCAGCAGGTGGCGTTTGTCGCACAAGGCCCACACGCACAGCAAGGTCAGGGCGCCATGCAGCGAGGGCAGGCAGTTTTGCGCGGAATCCGCCGCCTGCAGCAGGCGCAGCGCCTGCGTGCTCCAGGCAGCACCGTCGCCCACGGGCGGATATGCGAGCGTGGTCGGATACAGCAGGAAGACCACGCCGCAGGCCAGCGCGGAAAGCGCCATGGCGCGCGCCAGCCAGCGCACGCGGGCCGCATCGGCCGCCAGGTAGGCGTACGGGATCAGGATAAAAAACGACAGGTACAGCCAGATGGCGGCATCCGTGTAGGGAATGGCGCGGTCGATGGCCGTTTCCGGCAGGAGTACCCCCTGCCCTTGCAGCACATCGCTGGAAAAATACACGAGGCCGACGCTGCCCCAGCCGGCCAGTAAATGCAGCAGGCGGCCGCGTACGGTCATGGAAGAAGGATTCATGCGGTCGCAAGGCGCCGGATGCGGCGCCGTTTCATGGTGGGGTCAAAGGGAGGCAGTTCGCCGCTCGTCGTCCAGGCCAGGCTGTCGACGGCCACGGCCAGGCCGCGCAGCACCGTTGCCAGGTGATCGCGCAGGGCAGCCAGGCCAGCGTCGTCGAGGGCCGCGTGCAGCTGCAAGGCGCTGTCGCCCGATTGCAGCAGGCGGTAGTCGGCGTCCGCCGGCAAGGCTTGCGCGAACGCGCGCGTCAAGACGTCGGCAAACACGGCGACGGCGGCGCCGCCGCGTGCAGACGGAAGCAGCAGCATGTCGTCGCAGCGCCCTTCGATGCCGTCGATGGCGCGCGTGGCGCGGCCGCACGGGCATGGCGTGGCGCGCGCGACCAGGATATCGTCCAGGCGATAGCGCACGATGGGCTGCGTGATGCGCGTGAAATCCGTAATCACGGGCACAAAACGACGCTGTTCCGCATCGAGCCATTGCGGTTCGATGTGCACATATTCCTCGTTCAGGTGCAGCACGCCGTGTTCGCAGCTGCTGGCGAGGAAACCCTCGGTCGCCTGATAGATTTCATGCACGGCGCCGAACGCCTGCACGATCAGCGCGCGGTCCTGCGCTTCCAGCACTTCAGCCACCGAGATGACTTTTTTCGGCGCCAGCACCAGGCTGCCGTCGATGACGCGCAGCGCCAGCTGGCGCAGCACCTGGGCCGGCGCGACGATGACGGACGGTTGATAGCGCGCCAGCTGCGCGCACAGGCTGTCGAACGGTGCGAACAGGTCGTAAAAGGCAAACGTGAGCCACGGCGAGCGCACGGCCGTGTACAGATTGCTGTTCGCGCGCAGGAACAGCGCCACCTTTTCGCCGGAAAACAGGCCGTCGGGCAGCGCCTTGGCCAGCATCACGCCCGCCCATTGCGCCTTTTCGCGGGGGCTGACGGTAAACACGGCGCGCCGCGACGAGGTGCCCGACGACAGGCCCACCGTGATGTCGCCCACCGCGGGCGTAAAGTCGCGGCTATGCTCGGCCGCCATGGCCGCCTCCATCGCCTGCGCCAGGGTGACGCCCTCGGTGTTCATGGCGTCGAAATGCTCGAGCATCAAGGCCTTGTTCATCGTCGGCCACTGCGCCAGCGGCAGCTTGCGGTACGGCGCAAAATACGTGCTGCGGGCGCACAGCACATCGATGAAACGGGCCAGCTGCTTGTGCTGGTAGGCGTCGAGCTGCGCGCGGCTGGCGAAACGCAGGCGGCGCGTGCGCCAGTACGACAGCAACAGCCAGACAATACGCTTCACGGGCGGCCCGCCACTGGCAAATAATCGTTGCTGTCTTCATGCGTGATGCGGATCTGCGCCTGGCCCGACTGGTGCAGCTGGTGCAGGCGGTTCAACGTCTCATAATACGGCGCGCGCTTGTGCTGGATGAGGAACGACAGTTCGGACGGTCCGCGCAGCTGCTGGAAGCTTTCCGGCACCCAGGCCGCGTCCGACGCCAGCAGGGTCCAGCCGCCGTCCTGCAGCACGAAGGCGCCGATATGCCCGATGGCGTGGCCGGGCAAGTCGACGATGTAGATCTCGCCCGTGCCGCTGACGTCGCGCCCGTGCGTGAACGGCAGCAGGGCCGCCGGCAAGGCCGTCTCGGGCACGCTTTCGACAAACGCCAGGCGGTCAGAGATATCGTTCGGCAGCAGCTCGGGCACGAAGGCCTGGCGCACGGCGGCCACGCCGGACAAGCCGCGCACGGCGTCCCAGCCCGTTTTGGAGGCCATCAGCCGCGCGCCGGGAAAGTCGCGCAGGCCGGCGATATGATCGGCGTGGAAGTGCGACAGCAGCAAGGTGTGGATGTCGCCGGGCGATACGCCATGCGCGCGCAGCTGGCCGTGCAGCGACTCATTCTCGTCGAACGAGATGGGCGTGACCCACGCGTACATGCGGTAGACGCCTTTCGACGTGGCGGCGCGGAAGTGCTCGGCATACCCCGTGTCCCACAGGTACAGGCCCGCGCGCGTTTCGATCAGGTAGGCGCGCGAAGGGAAGCAGCGGCTGGCAAGCCCGCTGCCTTTCAAAACCATGCACGACGGATGGGTGCAGTGGCCGACGCGAAATGCGGTGATGCTAGCCATTGCGCTCCTTGCCCACCTTGTGCGCCGCCGCTTCCTGGCGCATCCACTGCGCCGTGCGGGCGATGCCGTCCTGCAGGCTGACGACGGGACGGTAGCCGAGCACCTTGCGCGCCTTGGCGTTATCGAGCGTCATGTCAAAACTGAGCGCGCCGATGCTGTAGGGCGTCAATGAGGGCTCGCGGCGCGTGAAGCGCGAGGCGAACTGCATCAGGCGCGCCACCAGCGCCAGCACGCGGTACGGCACGCTGACGATTTCGAACGGCTGCTGCAGATGGTCGCAGAACAGGCTGCGCAAGATGTCGCACAGGCGCGCCGGCTCGCCATTCGTGATGTTGAAGGCGGCGCCCGAAGCGATGGTCTTGTGCACGGTGGCCAGCCACATCGCATGCACGACGTTATCCACATAGGTGACGTCGATGGTGGCCGCGCCGCCATTGGGCAGCGGCAGCTTGCCGCCGCGCTCCTGCAGCACCCTCGCCAGGCGCGGGATCAGCACCTGGTCGTGCGGGCCGAAGATGGCGCGCGGGCGCAGGATCACGCACGTCATGCCGCGGTGGCGGTCGACGCACTCCTGCACCAGTTTTTCCGCCATCGCTTTCGAACGCGCGTACGCGTTGACGAAAGCGTCGGGGCGGAAGGTTTCCGGCACCTCGTAGCGGTTGCGGTAGTCGAAATAGATGGCCGGGGTGGAGATGTGCACGAAGCGCGCCACGTGCAGGCTGGCGGCCGCGCGCAACAGCTGGGCCGTGGCCGTGACGTTGGCGGCGATGAAGTCGCGCTCCGCGCCCCACGGCGAGGACAGCGCGGCGCAGTGCCAGACGGCGTCCATGCCGCGCACCAGCTCGTCGACCTGGCGCGGCGTAGCTTGCGCCAGGTCGAGCGCCACGAATTGCGCGCCCATGCGTTCGAGCTCGCGGCCCACGGCCGCGTTGCGGCCCGTGGCGCGCACTTCCACGCCCTGCGCCAGCAGGGTGCGCACGGCATTGCGCCCCAAGCCGCCCGTCGCTCCCGTGACCAGTATCCGCCTCATCGCACCACCTTCACAGGTCAAGAATCATGCCGCCGATGGTCAGGCCCGCGGCCGTACCCATCATCAGCAAACGCTGGCCTGCCACTGCCCGCCCCGTCATCACCGCCTCGTGCAGGGCGGTGGGCAGGGACGCGGCCACCTGGTTGCCATGCGTTTCAAAGATCTTGATGATTTTAGCATCGGGAACGTCGAGGATGCGCGCCGCATGCGCGAGGCCCAGCGGGCTGGCCTGGTGCGGCACGACCACGTCGATTTTATCCAGTCCGGCGCCCGATTCCTGCATGAGTTCCGCCAGGAAATCCGGCATCACCTTGACGGCCAGGCGGAACACGGCCTTGCCATCCATGCGGAACAGGTAGTCGCCCGGTTCGCAGCCGTTGCGGGGGTTGCGCTCGGTACCGCCGCCGCGGATTTCGCAGTAGCGCCGCCCTTCCGGATACGTGCCCATCTTGTAGGCGCGGATGCCGGCGCTGCCGTCACCCCGCTCGACGATGACAGCGGCGGCGCCGTCGCCAAAGATCATCGACGCTTCCGGCTCGCTCCAGTCGACGCCGCGCGAGGCCAGGTCCGACGAGACGATGGCGATGCGGCGGTAGGCGCCGCCGGCCAGCATGGACGCGGCCACGCGGAAGGCGGCCATGAAACTGAGGCAGCTGGCGTTAACGTCGAAGCTTTGCGTGCCTGGCGGCAAACCGGCATGTTCGGCCACGAAGCAGGCCGTGTTCGGCAACGCTTGCTCGGGCACGCCGCAGGCGCAGATCAAAAGATCGATATCGGCCGGACGCAGGCTGGCATTTTTCAGCGCGTCGAGCAGGGCGGCGGCGCCCAGCTGGCTTTGCGATTCATCGGGCGCGGCGACAAAGCGCGACAGCACGCCGCTCTTGCGCAGGGTATAGCCAGCCGGATGACCCAATTTCAGGTCCAGACTGGCGGAAGTCACACTATGCGACGGCACGGCTTTGCCCGTCGCGATCAGGCGAACTGGAATCATGTTGGCCTTAACAAAGTAAAGTAAATAGGGTTATGAATTAATCACGTGCCAGCGGCGGCAATGCAACCCCGCAGTTCTTGCAGAAATTGGCATCGTCATCGAGCCCTTCTTTCAGACACGTGGGGCAGGTACGCGTGGTGACCAGCTTGGAGCTGCGCTGCACCGTCATTTCGGCACTGATAATGCCGGTAGGCACGGCCAGGATGCCCCAGCCGAGCAGCATCATCAGCGAAGCGATGGTGCGCCCGATGTCGGTGCGCGGCGTGATATCGCCGAAACCGACCGTGGTCATGGTGCTGATGGCCCAATAAATCGACGTGGGAATACTGCTAAAACCGTTATCGGGCCCTTCCACGACATACATCACAGTACCCAGCAGAAAGACCACCATCATGACAAAAGACAAGAAAATGAGGATCTTGCGCCGGCTGGCCAGCAAGGCCCGCCCCAGCACCGTGTATTCATGCACATACGACGTGAGCTTGAGGATACGGAACATGCGCAGCAGCCGCAAAATGCGCACGTCGATCAGCACGTGCGCGCCCGGCAGCAGCAAGCCGATATAGGTCGGCACGATGGCCAGCAAGTCGATGATGCCGAAAAAACTCTTGGCGTAGCGCACCGGATGCTGCAGGCACGACAGGCGGGCGAAATATTCGATGGTAAATAAAATGGTAAAAAACCATTCGAGCGCCGTCAGCCAGGTGCCGTAGCGCTCGGCCACGGAGGCGACACTGCTGAGCACGACCACCGTCACGCTGATCAGGATGGCGGCGATCAGCAGCAGGTCGAAAGCGCGGCCCGTGCGCGTTTCCGCCTCGAAAATGACGGTGTACACCCGCTCGCGCCAGCCCCGCTCGGGCTTGCCGTATTTCTGTTGCGTTTCCTGCGCCGCCAGTTGCTGCGGCGTCAGGGGTGCCGCGCCGCTCTTCGTCGCGGCTTTCATGTGGGTAGTGTGCTCATATACTATTATTGTATAGATAATTCACAAAGCACGGCGACACGCACGTTTGTGCGAAGGTTTTCCCTACGACAATTTTTTCGCCAGCAGCACGGCATTGCGCCGGTCGCGCTCCGCTTGCACGATGTCCGTCGTGCGCGCTTCCGACAGGCCCACCGTGTGCAGCACGGTGGCCGTCAGCTGCAGCGCCGACTCCAGCGCCTCGGGCACGACCAGGGTGGCGCCCGCCTGGATCAGGGCCACGGCATGCGCCTCGTCGCGGGCGCGTGCATACACGGGCAACTGCGGATATTCGCGGCGGATCGATTTGACGGCATGCAGCACGGAGGCCGCATGGTCCATCGTCAGCACCACGGCGGCGGCGCGGTCGGCATTGACCTTTTGCAGCAGTTCCGCGCGCGACGCATCGCCGAAATACACGGGAAAGCCGCGCGGATGCAGGGTCGTCACCAGCCGCGCATCATTTTCAATCGCCACATAGGCGATATCCTGCTCCGTCAACACCTTGGCCAGCAACTGCCCCACCCGGCCGAAACCGGCGATGATGACGGTGCTGCCCTGCGGCGGCAGCGCGCCGTGCGCCAGGTCGGCCAGCTGATGGTGGTGGCGTTGTTCCCACCAGTTGCCGAAGGCGCGCGCCGCCTTGGCCAGCGCCGGCGTGGCGAACAGGCTCAGGCCCACCACCAGCATGACGAACTGCGCCACCTGCGGGCCGATCAGCTTGGTACCGAGCGCATACGCGACGACGATGAAGGCGAATTCGCCGCCCTGCCCCAGCAGCACGCCCGTTTCCACGGCACGCCCCCAGTGAAAGCCGCCGATGCGGAAAATCACGCTGATGACGAGGGTTTTCAAGGCAAACAGGCTCAGCACGGCCAGGGGGATCAGGATGGGCGACTTGAGGATTTCGCGCACGTCGATCTGCATGCCCACCGACATGAAGAACAGGCCCATCAGCAAACCTTTGAAGGGCTCGATCGTCACTTCCACCTCGTGGCGGAATTCCGTTTCCGCCAGCAGCAGGCCGGCCAGCAAGGCGCCCAGCGCCATCGACAAGCCCGCCAGATACGTCAGGCCCGCGATACCGAGGGTGCTGAGCAGGGTCAATGCCATGAACACGTCGGGCTGGCGTTTCTTGACGAAAAACTGGAACAGCGGGCGAATCACGCGGCGGCCCAGCAGATAGATCAGCAGGATGGCGCCCGCCGATTTCACGGCCGCAAAGCTGAGCAGATAGGCCAGGTCGTCGCTGCGCCCGCTGGCGAACACGTCGATCAGGATGAACAGCGGCACCACCATCAAATCCTGGAACATCAGAATGGAAAAGCCCGCCTGGCCGGCCGGCGTCTGCAGGGAGCGCTGGTCCGTGAGCAGCTGCATCACCACGGCCGTCGACGACAGCGACAGCACCAGGCCCAGCACGATGGACGCTTCCAGCGACAAGCCGAAGTAATACGCGACGCCGCCGATCAGGCAGGCGCTGACGGCCACCTGCCCCACGCCCGCGCCGAACACCCAGCGCCGCAGCGCCCACAGCCGTTCCGTCGACAGTTCCAGGCCGATCATGAACATCAAAAACATCACGCCCAGCTCGGCCAGGCCGCTGACCTGCTCGGCGCGCACGAAGGAAAAATACGTCAGCCATGGGAAGTCGCCGGCCCACAGGCCGAAGCCGAACGGGCCGAACAGGGCGCCCACGGCCAGGAAGCCGAGCACCTGGTTGACTTTCAGGCGTTGCAATAGCGGAATAAAAATCCCGGCCAGGGCGAGAAACAGCAGGGTTTCCCGCAGATACGGTAAGGCGTGTTGCTCTTCCAAGATAATCCTAACTCAATGACATGCATGCTGAATTGATAATTGTCGCATGCTGGGCGACAGAGAAGTATGGGCACACATGATATTTTTCCACAAGGCAATAAAACCGCTACGGACGAATCGCTTGCGGCGGCGCCAGCATATCGGCACGGGGGCGGTCCCAGCCCGGCACGTAGGCGGGACACGGCCTGCCACGGAACTGCTGCAGCTCGACGGTCGTGAAATTGGGCAACATGCCGGGGTTGAAACGCACGTCCGTCAGCTTGTCCGCATTCAATCGGGGCATGCGGGCAAAGCGGAACCAGGCGTCGACATAGCAATTTTCTTCCTGCAGCGCACGCAGAGCGGCCAGGCTGCCCGCCGCCTGGGCGGAGACGGCGATGCCGGGCGCCAGTTGCCGTCCTTGCTTGCTGGTTTCCGCCAGCCCGGCCGGACAGGCGGCGGGCGCCAGCGATGCGGGCAGCAGGCTCAGGGTGCCGCGCCGCAGGGTGTACACGTCCGTCTTGCTGTCGAGCGAGACATAGATCCAGCACAGGGGATTGCTGGGAAACGCCGTCATCGCCACGTCCCACACGCGCGTGCCCGGATCGAGCCGCTGCACGGCCGCCTCGATGCGCGTACGGCCGATGGCCGACGCCACGCCCTGCGTGCCGATAAACGTGGCCGCCAGCGCGAAGGCCAGCAGCAGCGGTCCCCGCCCCCGCTCGCCGGCCCGCCCTTGCAGCACGGCCAGCACCAGGCCCAGCGTCAGCAGCACGGCCAGCGCGGCGGGCGCCAGGTAGGTTTTATAGGTAAAGAAGCACAGGGCCGCCGCCAATCCGGCCAGCAGCACGCTTTTGACGATACCGTAGCGCAAGGACATGATCACGGGCACGCCCAGCAGCACCCAGAACATGGGTTCGACAATGAAGACCATGTCGCCATACAGCCAGCGGCTGTCGAACGGATAGAACGGGTGCAAGCCATAGGAATTGAGGAAATCCATGCCCATGTGCAAGCAGAATCCCAGCAGCAGACAAGCCGCCAGGCCGATGCGGGCCGGCACGCTTTCCTTCAGCAGCCGGCGCGCGCCGGGCCACAGCAGCCACAGCAGGGCCAGCAACAGCAGCGCCTGCGGCAAGGCCAGCAGCAAGGTATGCGTGTGGCCACGGTGATGCAGCATGTAGCCGAACGGACGCGGCAGCAGTTTCGTGAGGACCAGGTCCAGGTCGGGCGCGTTGCTGGCAAACCAGGCCGTAAACAGAAACAGCGCACGCCGGGTGCGCTGTGCGGGGGCTTGCGGCTCGGGCAGCAGGCTGCGGTGTACCAGTTCGCCGACCCCGAGGCCGATGACCGAATGCGTAATATTATCCATCGGGCAATTTTACAGGATGCGGCCCCCCCAGGAGCAAAGACTGGGGTTGTACCCTCAGGGTACGACCCCCGGATTCTGCCATGGGGTTTGTTCAATCAAGCGGCTACAGCGCCTGTAAATCTTCCCCACGCATGCCTACCAGCAAGGCGCGGCCATCGGGCAGGATACGGAACTCGCCATAGCGCGCCTTTTCCCAGCGCGCCGCCTCGCCTTCCTTGAAAAACCAGGCATCGCTGACCAGCACCCAGTTGCCATCCTTCGGCGTCAGCTCGAGCAGGAATTCGCCGGGCGCCAGCGCCTCCCTCGTGTACGGGCGCAGCAGTTCGGCCACGCCGCGCGCATCGCGCCGGGCCACCACGAAGGGACGGCCCGGCGCCCGCTCCACGCTGGCCAACGTGGAGAGGACGCCCAGGTTGACGAAATTGAGGCGCATGTAGTCGCCCTGCATCAGCGAGCGGGGATCGACGGGTTCCAGCGCCACGAAGATGGCCTCGCCCTTGGCAATCAATTGCTCCTTCTGCCAGATGCCGATATTGGCCACCAGCAGCACCAGCAGCAAGCCGCCCAGCGCACCCAGGCGCAAGAAGCGGCGCTCGGCCGCCACGTCCGCCGGTTTGCTTTCCACCAGGTGCAGCACGGCGCCGCGCGTGGCCAGCCACGACAGGGCGCACAGCACGGCGCCAGCCACGGCCAGCAGCGCCGCCTTGCTGGCCAGCGGCCAGGCCAGCTGGTAATAAAAGCTGCCGATGATCCACGCCGCCGCCAGCGCGGCCGCGACGGCCACGCGTGTACGCCCGCTCGTCACGCAATACGCGAGGATCAGCAGCACGGGCCCCAGCGCCGGCATGAACCACGCCAGCACGATCAGCACCAGGGCCACGCCGATGACGGGCAACTGGCGCAGCGCCGGCCAGCGCCAGCCCGTCCAGGCGGCGGCCGCCGTGGCCAGCACGAGCGAGACGCCGTTCAACGCTTGCGCATACCAGGCGCCGGCATGGTGCCTGCTCACTTCGCGCGCCACTTCGCCCGTGAAGCCGCCACCCAAGGCACCGCCCAGCATGAAGGTCATGCCGGACCAGAAGACCAGCCCCAGCAAGATGGCCAGGACCCACCCCGTCGACAGCGATTCCAGGAAGGCGGCGATGGGCGCGCCGCGGCCATCGTTGAAGGCTTGCTTCTGCAGCCAGTGGGCCGCCAGCCAGAGTGCCAGGGCCAGCATCCAGGCCAGATACAGTTGCGTCGGGTCGTTATCGAAGATCCAGTCGCGCGTGCTGTCGACGATGCCCAGCCCCAGCAAGCCGCAGGCGACCAGCCCCAGCAGCACGCGCAGCCAGTCGCGCGGCAAGGCGGCGGCCACCACCAGGGTTGCCAGGCACAGCAGCAGCGACGCCGTCTGCGTGGAATAGTCGCGGTACAAGGCGTAGCCGAGCAAGCCGCCGCCCACCAGCAGACAGGGCACGGCCAGCTGCTCGACAAACAGCGCCACGCCGCGCGCGCGGATCAGCAGCACGGACACCACCAGCACGATGGCGGCCACGACATACGCGCCGGGACCGTGGCGCACGACGCTTTCCAGGCCCACGCCCAGCGCAATCATCAGCGGGATGGCGGCAAGCCAGGCGCCGAAGGCCGTCATCAGCACCAGCGGCCACGGCCGTACATCCTGCACGGGGCGGCTGGCGTTGGGCGGCAACAGGCCGGCGCGCGTGGCATCGTCGATCAGGGTGGCGAGCGCATCGTCGCGCTGAGTGTTCATCTTGCTCATGCCGCCTCCTGGCGCGTGCGCCACAGAATGCCTTGCACGGTCAGCGCCAGCAGCACGGCTGCCAGCAAGCCCAGCGTGGCCAGCGCGCCGACGCCATCGCCATGACCGTTGAACAGCACGTGCGTCAGCCCTCCCACCAGCAAGGTATTGATACCGAGCGCGACGGCGCTCAGGCCGAACACGTCAAAGTAGCGGCGCGTGGCCAGCAGGGCAGCGGCGACGGCCAGCAAGCCGAGACCGGCCCAGTACGGCGATTCGATCTCATTGCCGAACAGGGCACTGACGGCCGTGCCCGTGATAAGGATGGTGGCGAGTACCAGACCCAGGCGCAAGGCCCAGTTACCCGCGCCCGTCCAGCGCGCCAGCAGGGGCGACACGAACGCACAGGCCAGCAGCACGGCCAGCCAGCCGCTGACGAAAATGGACAGGTCGGCCGAATCGATGCGCCAGCTGTGGCGCGCATGCGCCTGCATCCACAGGGCGGCGGCCGTCGACAGTATCAGCATCCACGGCGTCCACAGCACGTCGCTGCGCGCGACTAAACACAGGGGCAAGGCCAGCACAGCCCACAGGGCGAACAGTTGCCACGGATCGGCGCCCGTCTGGTAGGTCTGGCCGAAATACGCGAACAGACCGCCGATGGCCAGCAAGGCCATCAGCAGCAGCGGGATGCGCGCCTTGGGTACGGCGAAGGCGCCCACGCAGGCAGCCGCAAACACGCCTTGCAGCAGGGCAAAGCGGCCCATGCGGCCCAGGTCTTCCCAGTTGGCGGCGACCCAGCAGATCAGGCCCATGCCCAGCAGCGCGGCGCCCAGCACGGCCACGCAGCGCGGCAGCCAGTAGGCCAGGCGCGCCGGTTCGCGCTGGAAACCGGCCGCTTCCTGCAACTGCCGGGTTTGCTGGGCATCGAGCGCATGGGCCGAGGCGAGTTGGTACACGGCGAGGCGTAAATCCATCGTCTGCTTTCTTTGTCAGGGCTTTGTCAGGAAATAGGGGGAGTCAGGTCAGCGCTCGACGCTCACGCCGCGCCAGAAGGCGACGTGGCCGGCAATTTGCTTGGCGGCATCCTTGGGCTGGGGGTAATACCAGGCGGCGTTGGCGTTCGTCTGGCCATCGACGACGACATCGTAATAGCTGGCCGTGCCTTTCCACGGGCAGACGCTCGTGTGGCTGCTGGGACGCAAGTACTCCTGCGTCACCGCCGACAAAGGAAAATACACATTGTTTTCAACGACTTGCACCTGCGCATCGGTGGCTTGCGCGATGACGGCGCCATTCCAGCTGGCTGTTGGCATTTGACTATCCTCCTTCTGCGCCGAGTGTAGCGCAAAAAGTCCGCCATGGCGCGCGCCATTGGCGCCCCGTTCAGGCGCCGCTGATGATCTGGCGCAAGGCTTGCTCAAAGACTTCGGGCGGCTGGCCGCCGGAAATCAGGTGGCGCTCGTTGATGATGACGGCGGGCACGGAATTGATGCCGTTCTGCTGATAGAAGCGCTCCTGCGCGCGCACCTCGTCCGCATAGGCATCGGACGCCAGCACTTCGGCCGCTTTCGCGGTATCGAGGCCCACGTCGCCCGCGACTTTCAGCAGCACCTCGTGCGAGGACGGATCCTGGCCCTGCGTGAAGTAGGCATCGAACAAGGCCATCTTGAGTTCCTTCTGGCGCCCTTCCAGAGCAGCCCAGTGCAGCAGCCGGTGCGCATCGAAGGTGTTGTAGATGCGCCCGCGCTTGTCCATGGCAAACGTAAAGCCCAGCTGTTCGCCGCGCGCGCGGATCGCTTCGCGCGACTGCGCCATCTGTTCCGGGGTGGAACCGTATTTGCGGGCGATGTGTTCGCCGATATCCTCGCCCTCGGGCGGCATATTGGCGTTCAGTTCGAAAGGCTGGAAGTGGATGTCGGCCTGGACGGTGCCGTCCAGCTTGGCCAGCGCCTGCTCCAGCGACTTCAGGCCCACCACGCACCAGGGGCAGGAAACGTCGGAAACGAAATCGATACGGATAGGGGTGGGTGTGGCGGAGGTGGTGGAAACGGTCATGGTGGGCAGCCTTTGCGCGAGTCGGTGGCGGCCGCACCGCGCGGCGCCGCAAGCACAGCATATGCGTGCGGGCCGCGGGAAATCAAGCGCTTACTTTTTCTGCACGGGCGCCTTGGCCCCATCCTTCTTGCCGCCGATCTTGCTTTCTTTACCAGCGAGCAAGTTCGCGATGTTCTGGCTGTGGCGGTACGCCAGCAGCACGCTCATGACGATGACGGCCAGCAAGATGGGATCGACGCCGAACAGCAAGCCATAGTAAAACGGCGCGAACAGGGCCGCCACCAGCGCTGCCAGCGAGGAATAGCGAAACGCGTAGGCGATGATCAGCCAGGTGGCCAGGGTCGCCAGGCCCAGCCAGGGATTAATGCCCAGCAACACACCGAGGGCCGTGGCCACACCCTTGCCGCCGACGAAGCGGAAGAACACGGGCCACAGATGGCCGAGGAAGACGGCGATGGCGACCAGGGCCACGGCCATGTCGCCCACACCGAGCGCGCTGGCAAAATGGTCGGCCAGGAACACGGCCAGCCAGCCCTTGGCGCCATCGCCCAGCAGGGTCATGATGGCCGCGCCCTTGTTGCCGCTGCGCAGCACGTTGGTGGCGCCCGGGTTTTTCGAGCCATAGGTGCGCGGATCGGCAATGCCGTAGACCTTGCTCATCACCACGGCAAACGATATAGAGCCGAGCAAGTAAGCGGCCACTGTCATTGCCACGGTTGTGATTACTGGATTCATTTCTTCCCTTTATTGTGTTTATTGCACCAGCATCGAGGCTGGCGCAGCAGAATATACACCAGCGTCCAGTCCAGGGACAGGGCGGCGTCTGGTTTTCTTAATCTTGCAGCGCGCACTGCACCGGCTTGGCCTTGAGCAAGTCAAGCAAGACCTGCGGCGCCAGCGAGACGAGGAAACCGCGCCGCCCGCCATTGATGTAAATGCGCGGCAAGTCCAGGATCGATTGCTCCACGTACACGGGCATGGTCTTTTTGGTGCCAAACGGCGAGGTGCCGCCGATCATATAGCCGGAATGGCGCTGCGCCACCTCGGGCTTGCACGGCTCGACGGACTTGCAGCCGATGCCGCGCGCCAGGTTCTTGGTCGACACCTTGCAATCGCCATGCATGAGCACGATCAGCGGCTTGGCCGCCTCGTCCTGCATCACCAGGGTCTTGATCACTGCGTGTTCCGGCACGTTCAATTCGCGCGCCGAGACGCTGGTGCCGCCGTGCTCCTCGTAAGGATACGGGTGTTCTTCGAAGGAAACTTGATGCTTGCGCAGCAGCTGCGTCGCCTGGGTTTCGGAAATATGCTCTTTTTTAGCCATGCGTGATACGCTGATCGTTCAGTGAGGAGTGCTAATTATGCAGGAAGAAATCCGCTTTGCCACATTCAATGTCTGCAACCTCGCCCCCGCCGGGGCGAAATTGTATGACAACCTGGAACCGTTGAGCCCGGCGCAATACGAGGCCAAGGCGGAATGGACGGCGCGGCAGATCGACCTGCTCGACGCCGACGTGATCGGATTCCAGGAAATTTTCTCGCAGGCAGCCCTGCGCGACGTGCTGTCGCGCACGCGCCATTACCGCGCAGCCACGCTGGCCGGCTACGATGCGATGGATATTGCCGGACGCATGCTGCCCACGGTGGCGCTCGTGTCGCGCCTGCCGCTGGCCGGCGCTGGTGTTGCCTGGGCGAATTTTCCCGCCGGCGTGACCGTGTCCGCCGACAGGCAGCCCGCCGACGACAACGCCTGCCGCTTCGCCCGCGCGCCCCTGCATGTCCAGGTCATCTTGCCGGGCGGACAACTCACGGACGTGGTCGTCGTGCATTTGAAATCGCGCCGGCCCGACTACCGCCATGGCGACGGCAACGATGCCATCGCCTATGCGCTGGCCAACCTGCGTTCGCTGCAGCGGCGCGGCGCGGAAGCCGTGGCGCTGCGCGTGCTGGCAAGCGAGCTGGGCCATACTGGCCGTCCCCGCATCGTGCTGGGCGACTTCAACGACATCGCCAATGCCGTCACGACGGCCATCGTCATGGGCGCCGGCGCGCCGTGCGAACCGGGTGCCGAAATGCGCGCGCGCCTGTACGACGCCAACGCCATCGCCCTGCGCCAGGACGCCCTGCGCCACGCGGGCTACACGAATATTCACGACAGCACCTACATGACGATCGACCATATCCTCGTGTCCGAACATTTTCATCCCGCCTCGCCGCGCGCCATCGGCGTGCTGCAGGAAGTGACGTATCTCAACGACCATTTGCTGCTGGGCTTGCCGCATGCCTCCGACCATGGCCAGGTGCTGGCACGCATCAAGCTGCTGGGCAACATTGACTAATTCAATAACTTCGCCAGCGTGCTGCCCGCGACTTGTGCGCTGGCAAAGCGCCCCTGGTATTGCTGGCAGCCCTGCCCCCGCAGATACGCCAGCTGCTGCGCCGTTTCCACGCCTTCGGCGATCACCGTCAATTGCAGCTCGCGCGCCATGGCGATGATGGTGGCGGCCACGGCCGTGTCGGACTCACCTGCCGCGCCGTCCGCCGCGGCCGGCAGGAACGACGGGTCGATCTTGAGTTGATCCACCGGGTAATGGCGCAGATTGGCCAGGCGCGAATAGCCGGTGCCGAAGTCGTCGATGGCCAGCCTGGCGCCCAGCGCACGCAGCTGCGCCAGCACGCCGGCCAGGCGCGCGCCCCCTTTCATCAGCAAGGATTCCGTCACTTCCAGTTCCAGGCAGGCGGCGGGCAAGCCCGACACGGCCAGCGCCTCTTGCACGCTGAGCAATAAGTTATTGTGCAGGCACTGCGCCGGCGACAGATTCACGGCCACTCTCCAGGCATGGCCCGCATCGTGCCAGGCGCGCGCGCGGCGGCAGGCTTGCTGCAGCACCCAGTTGCCGATCGACACCATCAAGCCGCATTCCTCGGCCACAGCAATGAAACGCTCGGGCGGCAACACGCCCAGTTGCGGGTGGCGCCAGCGCAACAGCGCTTCGGCACCGAGGATTTGCCCGCTGGCGACATCGAGCGCGGGCTGGAATTCGAGCACGAACTCGTCGCGCCCCAGCGCTTCGCGCAAGCCCTGCTCCAGGCTGGCCCGCTCGACGATTTGCGCATTCATCTCGGCATTGAAAAACTGGAAATTGTTGCGCCCGCTTTCCTTGGCGTGGTACATGGCGATGTCGGCGTTGTGCACGAGGCTATCGATGCTGTCGCCGTCGCTGGGAAAGATGGCCACGCCGATCGAGGTCGACACATGCAATTCGTACTCGCCCAGCTGATAGGGTTGCGTGACGGCATGCAGCAGGCTGGCCGCCACGTGGGCCACCTGGTCGATACCGCCCACCTCTGCCAGGATGATGACGAACTCGTCGCCGCCATGCCGGCTGACCGTATCGACGCCGCGCACGCAGCGCACGAGGCGCCGCGCCACTTCCTTGAGCAGCAAGTCGCCCACGTGGTGGCCCATGCTGTCATTGATGTGCTTGAAATGGTCGAGGTCCAGGTACAGGATGGCCAGCATGCTCAGCTTGCGCCGCGCGGCCGCCAGCCCCAGCGACAGCCGGTCGAGCAGCAGCACGCGGTTCGGCAAGTCGGTGAGGAAATCGTGCTCGGCCAGGTGGCGCGTGTGCTCCTCGTTTTTCTTGCGCTCGCTGATATCGCTGAGGATGGCCAGATAATTGCTCAATTGCCCCTGCGGGTCGCGGATGGCCGTGAGCGACAGCCAGGCCGGATAGCGCCCGCCCGCCTTGCGCTGGCCGACGATGTCGCCTTGCCAGTAACCGTTGGCATCGACTTCGTCCCACACGTGGTCGAAAAATGCGGGCACGTCCGGCTCGACGCCGTGCGGGACGAAGGGCTTGCCCAGCATGTCGTCGAGGCTGTAGCCGCTGATCTCGCTGTACGCGGGATTCATGCTGACGACGTGCTGCTGCGGGTCCATCACGACGATGGCCTCGCGCGCATGCTCGACCACCTGCGCCGACAGGTACAGGGCCCGCTCGGCCAGCTTGCGCGAGGAAATATCACGGATCACGGCGTAAAACAGATAGCTATGGTCGAGCGTGACGGACGTAAGCAGCACTTCGCCCCAGAACAGCTGGCCCGTGCACGTCTGGTAACGCCAGTCGTAGCGGCAGTTGCCGTCGGCATGGGCCTGCGCCGCCAGCTGCGTGCCGCGCAACGAGGACAATGCGCCATCGGGCTGGCGCAAGGGCGAAAAGTCGCTGAGGCGGCGCCCCAGCAGGCGTGTCCGGTCTTCGCATTGAAACAGGGCGATGGCGGCCGGATTCGCCTCGGCGATGTGCTCGTCGCGCAGCAGCACGATGGCGTCGGCCGACTTCTCGTACAGCTGGCGGAAATTGTCTCCCATCAGCAGCAGGGCGCCCTGCGCCGCGTCATCCTGGCCGCTGGGCGTGATGTCGGCATCGATGCAGACCACTTGCCGCACACGTCCAGACTGCATGACCGGAAACACGGTGGAACAGATGCAGCGCGGCGCGGCCCCGTCGGCATCGAGTTTCCACAGGCGCATGCCGCGCGCCTTGCCGCTCTCCCACACGGCCGCCAGTTCGCCGCTAACTTCCTCGGCCAGGGTGGCGGCACCGGGCAGCGAAGCGGCCACCCTGGCCCACGGCTGGCCCAGCGCCAGCTCGGCCGCCACGCCATACAGGCGCGCCGCACCCGCGCTCCAGTAGCGCACGATGCCGTCGCGGTCGATACCGCGCACGGCCAGGCCGGGCGCCTGTTCGACGGCGGCAACGATGATGGACAGCAAGTCGAGCGCCTTGCCGACCGGCCCCGCCTGCGGTTCGGCCGCGGCCAGCAAACGGCCCGGCGACGGGGCGGCTCCGGCAATCCGATCAGACATCAGCCCCCCCGTGGCGCGGCCGCGCGGCAACCGGCGGGCAAATGACCTGTCCGGTAGCGCAACCATCCCGACCATTCTTGCGCGCCGGCGAATCGGCTTCTTGAGAAGGCGCAAGCATCGTGACGTGGACGGCGCGCATGCTGGCGATGGTCTTTGGTCGCCGTTTTTTGCATTCCAGCCCCGATTTTGTGCAATCTGTCGCACGGCGATGGCGGCCGGACTTGAATCTTCCTAAAGTGGCAACATGCGCATCGCCGTGAACGGCCGCAGCGGCAGGCGTGTCGTCTGCGGCCGCCACGGTGATGCGCTACCCGAATTCCCCCGGCCTGCCGCAGGCCGGCCGCACCGAGACCTGGCGCCGAAGCCCTGCGCCGCTCCTGAAAAAAAACCTATGAAAAACGAGCCCCTGCCCCCCGCCTCTCCCCTTGCCGCCACGCGCCGCCGGCGCTGGCGCACGCCCCTCTTGATCCTCGTCGTGCTGGGCCTGGCCGGCGGCGGCTGGACCGTGATGCAGTCGAAGCAGCAGGCAGCCAAAGTTGCTGAACAGCAAGCGAACAAGAAGAAGGAACAGGAAAAGACGCCCGTGCATGAACTGGCGCAGGGCGACGTGGCCGCCATCGATGCGCGCGCCCTCAGTATCAGCCTGCCCCTGTCCGGTTCGCTGGCCCCCGTGACCCAGGCCACCATCAAGGCCAAGGTTTCCGGCGTGATCCAGGAAACGACCTTGCAGGAAGGCCAGCAAGTAGCCAACGGGCAAGTCCTCGTGCGCCTGGACGCGGCCGACCTGCGCGCCCGCCTGACGCAGCAGCAGGCCATGCTGGACGAAGCGCAGGCGCGCCTGTCGATGGCGGCCAAGAATGAAGCGAACAGCCAGGCGCTGCTCAAGCAAAAATACATTTCGCAGACGGCCTACGACACGACGCAGAATTCCGTCGACCTGGCGCGCGCCAACGTCAAGTCCGCCGCCGCCATGGTCGACATCGCCCGCATCGCGCTGGCCGACACGGTGATCCGCGCGCCGATGGCCGGCATCGTCAGCAAGCGCCATCTGCAGGCGGGCGAAAAAGTCGCGCCCGACATGCCCGTCTACACCATCGTCAACCTGGCCCAGCTGACCCTGGAAGCGCCCGTGCCCAGCGCGGAGATTCCCCGCATCAAGCTGGGCCAGGACGTGCACTTCAAGGTCGACGGCTTCGGCGCGCGCGACTTCGCCGGCAAGGTCACGCGCATCAACCCCACCACCGAGAGCGGCTCGCGCGCCATGCTCGTCTACATCGCCGTCGACAATGGCGACGGCGCGCTGCGCGGCGGCATGTTCGCCAAGGGCAGCATCGTCACCGAACGCTCGGCCGTGGCGCCGCTGGTGCCCTTGACGGCCGTGCGCAACGAAAAGCAGGGCCCCGTCGTGTATGCGCTGGTGAACAACAAGGTGGTCGCGCAGCCCGTCACACTGGGACTGCGCAACGAGGATGAAGGCTATGCCGAGGTCAAGTCGGGCCTGGTGCCGGGCGCGAAAGTCATCGTCGCCAAGCTCGATGGCGTGAAACCGGGCCACGGCGTGACCTTCGCCGCGCCCGCCACGGCCCCTGCCGCGCCGGCGGCCGTGCTGGCACGGAAGGATTAAGCCATGTGGATGACCAAAGTCAGCATTCAAAACCCCGTCTTTGCCACCATGGTCATGGTGGCGCTGGTGGTGCTGGGCATCTTCTCCTACCGTGGCCTGGGCGTGGAAAGCATGCCCAGCGTGCAGTTCCCGTTCGCCGCCATTGAAGTGAACTACCCGGGCGCCTCGCCCGAAGCCGTGGAAAACGACATCACGCGCCCCATCGAGGACGCCGTCAATACCGTCAGCGGCATCAAGACCATCCGCGCCAATTCGTGGGAAGGACGCGCCGGCGTCTACCTGGAATTCGAGCTGTCGACCAATATGGACAAGGCCATGCAGGACTTGCGCGACAAGGTGGCCCTGGTGCGCCCGCGCTTCCCGAAGGAAGCCAAGGACCCGTTCATCGCGCGCGCCGAGGGCGACAACGAGCGCCCCATCGCCACCATCGTGCTGACCTCGACGGGGCATGACCTGCGCTCGCTGTCGACCATGACGGAACAGATCATCAGCAAGCGCTTCCAGGGCGTGGCCGGCGTGGGACAAGTCAAGCTGCGCGGCCTGCGCGCGCGCCAGATCCTCATCAGCATGAAGCCGATCGAACTCAATGCCCAGGGCATCGGCGTCGATGAAGTGATCCGCGCCATCCAGGCGACGAATACCAATTTGCCGGCCGGCTCCATCAGCCATGGCGCGGCCGAGCAGCTGGTGCGCGTGGAAGGCAAGATCAAGGATGCGCGCGAATTCGGCAAGATCATCGTGGCGCGCCGCGCCATCGGTCCCGTCTACCTGGACCAGGTGGCCACCGTCGTCGACGGCGAGCAGGAAGAACTGTCGATCTCGCGCATGAACGGCCAGCAGGCCGTGACCATGGAAATCACCAAGGTGCAGGACGCCAACGTGGTCGAAGTGGGCACCGGCATCCTGAAAGTGGCGGCGGACCTGCAAAAGAGCCTGCCGCCCGATATCACCCTGCGCGTGCTCGACGACGAATCGGAACGCGTGCAAAGCCAGCTCAATAACGTCAAGCGCACCATCATCGAAGGCGCCGTGCTGACCATGGTGATCGTCTTCCTGTTCCTGCACTCGTGGCGCTCGACCATCATCACGGGATTGACCCTGCCGATCTCCGTGCTGGCCAGCTTCATCGCCATGAAGGCCTTCGGCTTCACCCTGAACTTTTTGACCCTGATGGCGCTGTCCCTGTGCATCGGCCTGTTGATCGACGACGCCATCGTGGTGCGCGAAAACATCGTACGCCACCTGGGCATGGGCAAGAACCACTACCAGGCGGCCAACGACGGCACCAATGAAATCGGCCTGGCCGTGATGGCCACCACGTTCGCCATCGTCGCCGTGTTCGTGCCCGTCGCCTTCATGGACGGCATCATCGGCCGCTTCTTCCTGCAGTTCGGCATCACCGTGGCCGTCGCCGTGCTCGTCTCGCTGTTCGTCAGCTTCACGCTCGACCCCATGCTGTCGTCCGTCTGGCGCGATCCCGTCAAGGACCGCTTCAAGTACGCGCCGTGGCTGGGCCGCTTCATGGCCTGGATCGAGACGGGCATCGACCGCCTGCACGTCTGGTATGGCAAGGTGCTGGCTGTGGCCCTGCGCTGGCGCAAGACCACGCTGGCCACGGCCGTGGCGCTGTTCGCGGGCAGCCTGATGCTCGTGCCCATGATCGGCGGCGAGATGTTCCCGGAAACGGACCAGGGCTGGGTCAACCTGCGCTTCAAGACGCCCGTCGGCTCCAGCCTCGAATACACGGATTCCAAGGTGCGCCAGATCGAAACGGCCCTGAAGGAGTTTCCCGAGATCGACAGCCTGGTGGCCAATATCGGCACGCCCGATGGGCGCAACACGGCCGAGGTGAACCTGAAGCTGACGGACATCAAGACGCACAAGCGCCGCTCGCAGCAGGAGCTGGAAAAACTGATCCGCGAACGCCTGGCGCCGATCGCCGGCATCACCCTGTCCGTCGGCCAGCGCCCCATCTTCATCGCCATCCTCGGCACGGACGAAGGCAAGCTCGATGCGGTGGCGCACACCCTGATGGACAAGATGCGCAACATCAAGGGCCTGGCCGACATGGAATACAGCCAGGAAGGCGCCAACCCGTCGACCACCGTGAAGATCAACAACGAGCTGGCCAGCGACCTGGGATTGTCGGTGCAGCAGATCGGCAATGCCCTGCGGCCGTTCGTTGCGGGCGACACGGTCAGCCACTGGCTGGCGTCCGACGGGCAAAACTACGACGTCAACGTGCAGCTGCCCAAATCGGGCCGGCAAAAGGTGGCCGACCTGGCCGACCTGTCGCTCGCGTCGAGCAAGCTTGATGCGAACGGCAAGCCCGTCATGATCCCGCTGCGCCAGGTGGTCGACTTCGTGCCGTCCTCGAGTCCGCAGGTACTGAAACGCCAGGCCTTGCAGCGCCGGGTCGCCATCTATGCGGGCGTGCAGGGCCGCCCTGCCGGCGACGTCGACGCCGACGTGCAGAAGGCCATCAAGTCCATCGACCTGCCGCCGGGCGTGCGCTTCGACGTGGCCGGCAATGCGCAGCAGATGGCCGAAACCATGGGCGGCGCGATGATGGCGCTGGGGATCGCCGTGATCTTCATCTACCTGGTGCTGGCCTCGCAGTTCGGCAGCTTCCTGCAGCCGATCGCCATCATGGTGTCCTTGCCGCTGTCCCTGATCGGCGTGCTGGCCGCGCTGCTGATCACGGGCAGCACCCTGAACATCTTCTCCGTGATCGGCTTCATCATGCTCATGGGCTTAGTGACGAAGAACGCGATTCTGCTGGTCGACTTCACCAACCAGCGCCAGCGCGAAGGCCTGGGGCAGTTCGAGGCGCTGATGGAAGCGGGGCAAGTGCGTCTGCGCCCCATCCTGATGACGACCCTGGCGATGGTGTTCGGCATGCTGCCGATGGCCATCGGCATGGGCGACGGCGGCGAATCGCAGGCGCCGATGGGCCGCGCCGTCATCGGCGGCGTGATCACCTCGACCTTGCTCACCCTGGTGGTGGTGCCCGTCGCCTACACCTATCTCGACAGCCTGGGCAAGCGCGCCGCGCGTTTCTTCGGCGGCGGCGAGCATGCCGAATCCGCCGATGATGGCAAAGCACACGCCCACTGATCGACCGGTCGCCTTCACCGTCCCCGCATTGGCGGGGACGACGCGGCGGCTACCTGAAGAGAGCTTCAGTTGACCAATGCGGCACCACTGGCTAGACTGTCCCCGTTATCAATGATATGGAGTGACTCGTGGGTGCTTGTTCCAGTGACAGTAGTCGATTGACCATCGGCGATCGGCCTTAGGCAAGACGCGCGCATTCCGCCCGCCCTGCCCTCGGCAAGGTGTGGTTTTACCAGCGGCGATGCCCATTTGCCGCCACTTCCCTCCTCATCGTTCCACCGTAATCGTCTGCTGCCCCCTTGCGGGCGGATAGTCTTCGCCCTTGCACTCGCCTGTTCCTCCCCAGCCGGGAGAAACTGATGGTGGTATTTGACTTTGCGCTGCGCGTTGCCGCGGCATTGACCCTGGGCGCCATGATCGGCGCCGAACGCCAGCTGCGCCAGCGCATGGCGGGCCTGCGCACGAATGCGCTGGTGTCCGTCGGCGCTTCGCTGTTCGTGATGGTTTCCGTGCTCGAAGGCGATGCCTCCGGCCATATGCGCATCGCCGCGCAGGTGGTGTCGGGCATCGGCTTTCTCGGCGCCGGCGTCATCATGCGCGAGGGCATGACGGTGCGCGGCCTGAACACGGCCGCCACCCTGTGGTGCTCGGCCGCCATCGGCATCCTGTGCGGCCTGGGGTTTGCCCTGGAAGCGGCCATCGGCACGGGCTTCGTGCTGATCGCCAACCTGGTGCTGCGCCACCTGGCGCAACGCATCAACGCGCACGGCAGCGAAGCGGGCATCGAGACGGAAAGCATCTATCGCGTGACGGCCGTGTGCGAGGCGGAGCAGGAAGTGCAAGTGCGCAAGCTGATGCTGCGCTTGATCAGCGGCATGCCGGCGCTGATGCTGCAATCCTTGCACAGCGAAGACGCGGCGCAGGCCGGGCGCATCGAAGTGCGGGCCGACCTGCTCACGCCCGTCTCCAGCCTGGGATTGCTGGAGCAGATCGTCAGCCAGGTCAGCCTGGAAGGCAGCGTCTCGGCCGTGCGCTGGGCGCTGGTGAACAACGCGGAATTTGTCGCTGAACGGGGAGTGTGATGATGAAAAAATTCTTCCATTGGTTTGCCAGGCGCGGTCCCGTCATGGCCACCTACCGCCTGACCGTCACCTGCCCCGCGGCGCAAGCCGACCACGTGGTGCGCCTGCTGCTGGCCGAACTGCAAGACGCGGGCTTGGCGCCGTCGCAGATGCTGCGCAGCTGGGACGAAGCCCGGCAAGTGGTGCGGCTGATCGCCACGGTGCTGTGCCAGGCCGTGCAGCGCGCCGTGCTGGTGCGCTTCGTCAACCGCGCGGGCGCCTGGCCGCAAGTGCGGCAGGTGCGCTGGGAAGGCGTCGCCCCCTCAGCTTGACGCGGGCAGGCGCATGAGAAACAGCGCGCCGCCTTGCGGGCGGTTGCGCGCCTCGATGCTACCGCCGTACGCGTGCACGATCGCTTGCGACAGGGCCAGGCCCAGACCGAAGCCGGGCGCCTCGCCCGCGCGCGCCTGGGCGCCACGGTAAAAGCGCTCGAACAGATGCGGCAAGTCTTCCACGCCGATGCCCGGTCCCGCGTCCGCCACGCCGACGAGTGCATGTTCACCCTCGCGCGCCACGTGCACGCTGATGACACTATCGGGTGGCGAAAACTTCACGGCATTATCGAGCAGATTGGCCAGCACCAGGTCCACGGGGCCGGCCGCCACGCGCGCGTGCACGGCCACACTGTCATCGAAGACGATGCGGATGCCGCGCTGCGCTGCCGGCTTTTCCAGCCGCTGCGCGGCCGCCCGCACGAGCGGATTGAGCGCGATGGTTTCCACGGCATTGCGCTCCTGCCCCACGTCCAGGCGCGTGAGCATCAGCAGTTCTTCCACCAGCGTCGTCAGGCGCTGCACTTCATCGAGGCAGGACGCCAGCGCATCCACATACTCGGGCGCTTCGCGCGGACGGCGCAGGGTAATTTCGATTTCCGTGCGCAGGCGCGACAGGGGCGAGCGCAGTTCGTGCGAAGCATCGGCCGTGAAGCGGCGCTGCGCATCGTAGCCGTGTTCCAGGCGGTCCAGCATGGCGTTCAGGGTATCGACCAGGCGGCCGATCTCGTCCTGCGTGCCGGGATGGGGCAGGCGCTGGTGCAGGCTGGCCTCGCCGATCGAATGCGCCTGGTCCACCACGTCGTCGATGGCGCCCAGCACGCGGCGCGTGAGCATTTCGCCGGCCAGGCCCACGGCCGCCAGCAAGGCCAGCGCCATGGCGCCAAACAGCACGGTGGCCGCGGCCAGCACGTGATTCGTGTCGTCGAGCGAACCGGCCACTTGCACCGCCAGGCGCGCGCCGGACGAGGGCACGGGAATCGAGACCATGCGCAGCGGCTCTTCGCCAAACTTGGGCAGGGTTTCGAAGACGGTCTCGCCGGCCGCCAGGCGCGCCAGCAGGGCGGGCGGCGCCGGCAGCTGCGCCGCCTCCAGGTTGCGGCTGCGCGCCAGCACGCGGCCTTCGCCATCGATGATCTGCACCAGGCGGTCCAGCCGCGTCAACGACGGCGGCGCCAGTCCCGGCGCCACCTCGTGCACCTGCACGGGCTGGCGCGGCGCGGCCGGCAGCATGGCCATTTCCGTCTCGGCCAGCGCCAGCAGGGCCGCATCGAGCTGGCCATGCACGGCGCGCGACAAGCCCCAGTAGCCGGCCAGCGCCGTGCAGGCGACGATGGCGAGGATGACGGCCAGGTGCACCAGCAGCAATCGCTTGCGAAAGCTAGCCACCATGGTTTTCCGCCAGGCGGAAGCCGCGTCCGCGCACCGTGTGGATCAAGGGCGGCAAGCCCGGCGCATCGACCTTGCCCCGCAGGTTGCGCACGTGGACGTCGATCAGGTTGTCGATGCCGATCAGGTCCGCCTGCCAGATCTGCTCGGCCAGGCGCGCGCGGCTCACCACCTCGCCCGCCTGGCGCAGCAGGATCAGCAGAATCGCATATTCCTTGGGCGTGAGCACCAGCGGCGCGCCGGCGCGCGTCGCCTGGTGGCTGACGGGATCGAGCGTCAGGTCGGCCAGCGCCAGCACCAGCGGGCGGCTGATGTCGGAGCGGCGCAGCAAGGCGCGGATGCGCGCCAGCAGCTCCTCGAATTCGAACGGCTTGGTCAGGTAATCGTCGGCGCCCGTGTTCAGGCCCGCCACGCGGTCGGCCGTGGCGTCGCGCGCCGTGAGCATCAGCACGGGCGTCTGGATGCCGCGCGCGCGCAAATCGCGGCAAAAATCGATGCCCTGCTTGCCCGGCAACATCCAGTCCAGCACGATCGCGTCGTAGTCGACGGCGTAGCTTTCGTCCTCGCCCTCTTCCGCGCTGTGCGCCACGTCGACGACAAAGCCTTCTTCCTGCAAGCCACGGGCCAGCAGGCGTGCCGCCTTGCGGTCGTCTTCCACCAGGAGGATTCTCATGCCTGCCTTTCCCATTGTGCTGTGTTTTCCCGCATTTTCCATCCTTGCATTTTACCGCGCCACACCGCGCGCGCACGCAACCTGAAGAATGATTCAGGCGTTCTTGGGCGCTTCTTCAGGAGCACATTGCTATGCTTTTCCGGCGCTGTCATACCGCTGCCCGCGCTCCCCTCTGACCGCCCGCCTGGGCACGGCATCCACGCATGCCCCATCACCATCAATAACAAGGAAACACGGGATGAACACGACCACCCGCAACGCCCTGGGCGCCAGCTGCGCCCTCGCTCTCGCCTGCTCGGCCCTGGCCGGCTGCGCC
Source organism: Janthinobacterium sp. GW823-FHT06H09 (assembly GCF_058794735.1). NCBI lineage: Bacteria > Pseudomonadati > Pseudomonadota > Betaproteobacteria > Burkholderiales > Oxalobacteraceae > Janthinobacterium > Janthinobacterium sp. GW823-FHT06H09. Next base: position 305,565 of record NZ_JBXAHC010000009.1, read on the forward strand.
AAACCGACGGCGGCAGCCACGCCGCCCGTCCAATCGATGTATCTGGACGACGGCAGCATCGCCGTCGACAAGATGTCGCCGCTGCGCCAGCGCCTGCAGATCGCCGCCGTGCAGGAACAGGAGATCGCCACGCAGACGGAGGCACCGGGCAGCATCGAAGCGATGCCGGAAAAACTGGTGAAGATCACGCCGCCCCTGGCCGGGCGCATCACGCGCTTGCAGCGCGCCCTGGGCGACAGCGTGAAGGCGGGCGACCCGCTGTTCACGCTCGACTCGGCGGAACTCAGTGCTGCCTACGCGGACGACAGCAAGGCGAAGTCCGCCCTGCTGCAGGCGCGCCAGGAACTGGAGCGCCAGAAAACGCTGTTCGAGGCGGAAATCGCCGCGCGCAAGGAATATGAGGCGGCCCAGGCGGCCTTTGCGCAGGCCGCCAGCGACGCGCAGGCCAGCGCCGACAAGCTGGCCCAGTACGGCGCCGGCGCGCGCGGCACACGTGGCACCCGCCGCGACTACGTGCTGCGTTCGCCCATCGCCGGCACCGTGATCGCCATGGACGGCGCCCAGGGCGGCTACTGGAACGATATCAACGCGCCCGTCATGACGGTGGCGGATCTCTCCACCGTGTGGCTGTCGGCCAACGTGGCCGAAAGGGACCTGGCGCAGGTGGCCGTGGGCCAGACGGCCCGCATCACCGTCGACGCCTGGCCCGGCAAGGCTTTCGAGGGCAAGGTCGCGTATGTGGGCGCCGTGCTCGATCCCGAGACGCGCACGGTGAAGGTGCGCGTGGCCATCGACAACCGCGCCGGCACCTTCAAGCCGGGCATGTTCGCCCACGCGGGGTTCGCCGGCGCCAGCCGCCGCGCCCTCCTCGTGCCCGCGGCCGCCGTGCTGCAAAGCGGGCCATCAACGCGCGTGATGGTCGAGCGCAGCCCGCTGGTATTCTCGCCGCGCACGGTGGAAGTGGGCGCCAGCCATGGAGAACAGGTGGAAATCCTCGCCGGCCTGAAAGCGGGCGAACGCATCGTCGTCAAGGAAGGAGTGCTGCTCAATGATTGACCGTTTCATCGCCACCTGCTGCCAGCGGCGCGGCATCGTCTGGCTGGTGCTGCTGTTCGTCGCCGTCTACGGCGTCTACTGCTGGAAGCAGCTGCCCATCGACGCCTATCCCGACATCGCCGACGTCACTTCGCAGATCGTCACGCAGGTGCCGGGCCTGGGCGCCGAGGAGATCGAGCAGCAGATCACCATCCCGCTTGAGCGCGCCCTGCTCGGCACGCCAGGCATGCACGTGCTGCGCACGCGCAGCCTGTTCGCGCTGTCGCTGATCACGGTGGTGTTCGAGGATGGCAGCGACGGCTACTTCACGCGCGAACGGCTGCAGGAGCGCCTCGCCAGCGTGAACCTGCCGTACGATGCCAAGCCGGGGCTTGATCCCTACACCTCGCCCACGGGCGAGATCTACCGCTACACGCTGGAATCGAAAACGCGCTCCCTGCGCGAACTGTCCGAGCTGCAGTTCTGGACCGTGATCCCGCGCCTGCAGCAAGTGCGCGGCGTGGCCGACGTCAGCAATTTCGGCGGCCTGACGACGCAGTTCATGCTGGAACTCGATCCCGCAAAACTGGACAGCTACGGCTTCTCGCTGGCGCAGGTGAAGGACGCCATCAACGCCAACAACCTCAGCGGCGGCGGCAGCGTCATCGACCGCGGCCAGCAATCGTACGTGGTGCGCGGCGTAGGCCTGCTGCATTCGCTCGACGACATGGGTAACGTCGTCGTCAGCAGCAAGGACGGCGTGCCCGTGCTGGTGAAGGACCTGGGCAAGCTCGCCTACGGCAACGTCGAGCGGCGCGGCATCCTCGGCAAGGACGACAACCCCGACACCATCGAAGGCATCACCCTGCTGCTGAAGGATTTCAACCCGTCCGAAGCGCTGGCCGGCATCCATGCGGCCGTGGACGATTTGAATGCGAATGTGCTGCCGAAGGACGTCAAGGTCGTGCCCTACCTGGACCGCAGCTCGCTGATCGACGCCACCCTGCACACGGTGGGATTTACCCTGGGCGAAGGCATGCTGCTCGTCGCCCTCGTGCTGCTGCTGTATCTGGGCAGCCCGCGCGCGGCCGCCATCGTCGCGCTGACGATCCCGCTGGCCCTGCTGATCGCTTTCATCTTCATGCACCACTTTAAGATTCCCGCCAATTTGCTGTCCTTGGGAGCGATCGACTTCGGCATCCTCGTCGACGGTTCCGTGGTGGTGCTGGAAAACATGCTGCGCCGCCGCGAACGGGAGCAGGACCGTCCACTGACCCTGCAGGACGCCATCGACGCGACCCTGCAGGTGGCGCGGCCCATCATGTTCGGCATGGCCGTCATCATCGCCGCCTACCTGCCCCTGTTCGCCTTCCAGCGCATCGAGTACAAGCTGTTCTCGCCGATGGCGTATGCGGTGGGCGCGGCGCTGGCGGGCGCGCTGGTGGTGGCGCTGGTGCTGATCCCTGGCCTGGCCTGGCTGGCCCTGCGCAAGCCGCGCCGCACCTTCCATAACCGCCTGCTGGACAAGCTGGCGTCCGCGTACGGGCGCTTCCTCGAGCGCATGGTGGGCAAGAAGCGCTGGGTGGCGATGGTGTGCGCAGGATCGCTCGCAGCGCTTGCCATCCTGGGCGGCAGCATCGGGCGCGATTTTTTACCCTACCTCGATGAAGGTTCGCTGTGGCTGCAGGTGCAGATGCCGCCCGGGATCACCCTGGACAAGGCGTCGGAGATGGCCGGCGAACTGCGGCGCGCCGCGCTGGAATTCCCGGAAGTGTCGACCATCGTCACGCAGACGGGACGCAACGACGACGGCACCGATTACTGGACGCCGTCGCACATCGAGGCAAGCGTGGGACTACATCCCTATAAAAGCTGGAAGTCGGGCATGAGCAAGCAGCAGCTGATCGCGAAAATGAACGCACGCTTCGCGCGCATGCCCGGAGTCACAGTCGCCTTCATGCAGCCGATGATCGATGGCGTGCAGGATAAATTGTCGGGCGCGCACAGCGACCTGACGGTGAAAATCTTCGGCAACGACCTCGATGAGGTGCGCGCCATCGCCGGCAAGGTGGCCAATGTGCTGAAGACTGTCCACGGCGCCTCCGACGTGGCGGTGGACGTGGAGCCGCCGCTGCCCAACCTGAAGGTGGAACTGGACCGCGCGAAGGCGGCCCGCTACGGCATCAATGCGGCCGACGTGGCCGACCTGATTGCCACCGGCATCGGCGGCGCGCCCATCGGCCAGGTCTACGTGGGCGAGAAAAGCTACGACATCGCCGTACGCTTTCCGCCCGCCACGCGCTCCAGCCCGGACGCCATCGCCAGCCTGAAGCTCACGGCTGCCAACGGTGCCAGGGTGCCACTGGCGCAGGTGGCCACCATCAGCACCACCTCGGGCGAAAGCGTGATCGTGCGCGAAATGGGGCGGCGCCACATCATCGTGCGCCTCAATGCCCGCGGACGCGACCTGGCCGGTTTCCTGGCCGAAGCGCGCCCGCTGGTGGCGCAAGCCGTGGCGGGCGAGCACCAGCGCATCAGCGTCGAATGGGGCGGCCAGTTTGAAAACCTGCAGCGCGCGCAAAGCCGCCTGGCCCTGATCCTGCCGATGACCCTGGGCGCCATGTTTTTGCTGCTGTTTGGCCAGTTCCGCAACCTGCGCCAGCCCGCGCTGGTCTTGCTGGTCGTGCCGCTGGCCATGCTGGGTGGCCTGGCCGCGCTGCACCTGCGCGGCATGACCCTGAACGTGTCGAGCGCCGTCGGTTTCATCGCCCTGTTCGGCGTGGCCGTGCTCAATGCCGTGCTGATGCTGGCGCAGATCAACCGCTTGCGCGCGGACGAAGGCAGGAGCTTGCGCGACGCCGTGCTGGATGGCGCGCGCGACCGCATGCGCCCGGTGCTGATGACGGCCACCGTGGCCGCCCTGGGCCTGACGCCGGCCATGCTGGCGACGGGCCTGGGCAGCGACGTGCAGCGCCCGCTGGCCACCGTCGTGGTGGGCGGGCTGGTGACGGCGACGGCACTGACCCTGCTGCTGTTGCCGGCCCTGTATTACCTGATCGAGGCGTATGTACAACAACGCCGGACCGATACCGAAGGAGTGAACCATGACACGTTTTAATGTATTGCTGGCGGCTTGGCTGATCGCCCCCGGCGCCTGCGCCGCGCCCTTGACCTTCGAGACCTATTTGTCTGCCGTGGAAAGCCACAGCCTGGAATTGCAGGCGCAGCAGGAAGACATCGTCTCGGCCAAGGCCGGCATCGGCATCGCCGGCTTGCGTCCCGATCCCGAATTCACGCTGGGCGCCACGCGCGAAACCGTGCGCAGCGTCGAGCACCGTCCCGTCACGTGGAATCCGGCCATCAGCATGGCCATCGAAACGGGCGGCAAGCGTGCCGCGCGCTTGAAGGCGGCGCACAGCCACGTCGCGCTGGCCGAGGAAACGGTGGCCGGCTTCAAAAGCGAACTGTATGGCACGGCCGCCGCCGCGTTCACGGAAGCGTGCCGCACGCGCGAGGTCCTCGCGCGCAAGGAGCAGACCATGGCGGCCCTGTCGAAAGTCGTCGACGCGAATGCCGTGCGGCGCAAGGCGGGCGACGTGGGCGGCATCGAGCTGCTGCAGTCGCGCGTGGAACGCGACCAGTTCCAGGCCGAGCTGGCGCAGGCGCGCAGCGAGGCCGACAGCGCCATGTTGAATTTGTCGCCCCCCTTGGGCCGCCGGTTCGACAGCCTGTTTCCGGACGCGCAGCTGGCCTGCGACTTCGCCGCGTATGCCGACCAGGATGCCAGCGCCCTGGTGCCGCAGGCGCTCGAGGCGCGCAGCGACGTGCGCATCGCCCGCGCCACCGTGGACAATCTGCGCGACGGCGCGGCGCTCGTGCGCGCCAACCGCTCGGTCGACCCGACCGTCACCGTGGGCCTGGCCGCCGCGCGCGGCTACCATGACGGCGTTGACGCCAGCGGCAATCCCGTCGACGGGTCGCCGCGCTCGCGCGCCTTGAGCGTATCGCTGGCCATCCCCATCCCCCTGTCGCGGCGCGACAAGGGCGACGTGGTGCAGGCGGAAGCGGGCGTGACGCAAGCGATGCTGGCCCTGCGCCAGGCGGAACTGGCGGCGGAAACGCAGGTGCGCACGGCGCAGCGGCAGCTGCGTGCGGCGCAGGACAGGCTGGCGCGCTACCGCGACGGCGTGCTGGTCGATGCGCAAAAGGTGGTCGACGGCATGCGCCTGTCCTACTTCAGTGGCAATGCCTCGCTGCTGGAATGGCTGGCGGCGCAGCGTTCGGCCGATGAGGCGTATCAGGGTTATGTGCAGGCGCGCGCCGATGCGGCCATCGCCAGCACGCAGCTGCAACTGGCGATCGGCCAGCGGCCGCGCTTGTAGCGGGGGAAGGAAAAACGCGGGGAGACCGGCGCGGCCATGCCGCACCGGTCGTCAGAAACAGGGGAATTACTGCGGCTGGGCAGGAGCGTCGCCAGCGGCGGCTGGATCAGCGTCGACGTCTGCGTCGTCCGCTTCCGGCTCATCGCCCTCGCTGCCGTCGGCCGGCTTCGGATTGTTCTTCGCTTCCAGCTTGCGCCTGGCTTTTTCCTCGGCTTTCTTCTTCTTTTCCAGCTCTTTTTGCCGTTTTTCGTATTGGAAATTTGTCTTGGCCATTTACTACCTCTTTAGTTTTTAGATGTTACAGATAAGCATATAAGGCACATTATGACGTAGTTGGAGCAAACTCCAAATGTTTAGCCTCGCGGATGATGCTGCGCATGCAGCAGTTTCAGCCGTTCACGGGCCACATGCGTGTAAATCTGCGTGGTGGAAATATCGGAGTGCCCCAGTAACAATTGCACAACACGCAAGTCCGCACCGTGGTTCAGCAAATGCGTGGCGAACGCGTGGCGCAAGGTATGCGGCGACAGCGGTGCCGTGATGCCCGCGTTCAGCGCGTGTTTCTTGATGATGACCCAGAACATTTGCCGCGTCATGGCGCCGCCGCGCCGCGTGACGAACAGCGCGTCGTCCATCTGCCCGTCGAGGATGACGCCGCGCGCCTCCTTCAGGTAGCGCTCGATCCACAGCCGCGCCTGTTCGCCGAACGGCACCAGGCGCGTCTTGCTGCCCTTGCCCGTGATGCGCAGCACGCCATCGTTCAGGCTCAGTTCCACGGATTGCAAGTCCACCAGTTCCGACACGCGCAAGCCGCTGGCATACATGAGTTCGAGCATCGTGCGCTCGCGCAAGCCCAGCGGCGTGCTCACGTCGGGTGCCGCCAGCAAGGCTTCCACCTGCGCTTCGCTCAGGGTATGCACGAAGCGCGCCGGCTGCTTGGCCGACACCATCTTCAGGCATGGGTCGGCCGCGATATGCTTGTGCCGCAAGGCCAGCTGGTAAAAACGCTTGAGCACGGAGAGGCGCCGGTTCGACGACGTCGCCTTGCTTTCGTCGTGGCGGGCGGCGAAATACGCCTCGATGTCGGCCGTGGATACCTCGTACAGGCCCTCGCGCCCGGGCCGTGCCACTTCCAGCCAGCGGGCGAACAGCCGCATGTCGCGCCGGTAGGCATCGAGCGAGTTTTTCGACAGGCCGTCTTCCAGCCACAGGCTGTCGCAGAATTCATCGATCAGGGTGGCGTTGTCGGGCGCCAGCAGACTGTTCATCATCGGTAAGCTTCCACGCCTTCATGCGCCAGCAGCCAGCGCTTGACGCCCAGGTGGAAGCCGGTCGCATCGTCATGGTGGGCAAAGCCGCCCAGGCCGCCGGCGGCCGTCACGCGGTGGCAAGGGATCACCACGGGAAACCAGTTGGCGCCGCAGGCCTGGCCGACGGCGCGCGGGGCCGAACCGATCAGGCGCGCCACGTCGCCATACGTGCGCACCTGGCCGCGCGGGATACCGGCGATCGCCGCCCATACCCGTTGCTGGTAAGCGCTGCCCAGGCCCGCCAGCGGCAAGTCGAACGGCGCATCGGGGTCGCGGAAATAGCGCGCCAGTTGTTCGCACGCCCGCTCGGAGACGGCATCCTGCGCGTCTTTCTCGGCAAAGTGCGGCGGCAGGTAGACCAATTCGCATACCTGGCCGTCCTGCGCGCGCACGCCCATGGCGCCGAACGGCGCGGCCACGATGGCGCTGAACAGTTCACTGCCCTGTTGTTTTTTCATCTGCTGATCATTATTCAAGTGTGGCATATATGCAACTTGCCGGCGCCGGAAACCGCGCCACGGGAATTATGCACCGACTTTGGGCGTGCCGGCGGACGTTTCCTGCGCACGAAAAAAAAGCGCACCAGCCGGTGCGCTTCAAATATTGCTTCACGTTCCCGGTCGTTTGGGTCCGCCGGTGCCGGCTTGTGGCCGCAGACAGCTATGACTCAACAACTTCTGTGAAACGTGTGTCTCCTCAATATATCCCCGGTATCAATACCGTTTTTATAGACCACTCCCCCACTAACCTTGTTGCCAATTCTGTATTTCAGCCTTGCTACCGGGGCGCATATGCATATACGTGTTTCCCCTTAAGGCTGCCCATCATAGCGCATTTGTTCGGCAGGATCGACTTTTTTTGCACCATGAAGGGGACAACTGTTTTAGTTGTAAATTAAATTTGGCAGCCACAGCGAGATTTGTGGTACGTAGGTAATCAAGCCCAGGAAGGCCAGCATCGTCAGCAGCCATGGCATCACGGCCACGGTCAGCTCCGAGATGCCCATCTTGGTGATGCCGGACGCCACGTACAGATTCAAGCCCACGGGCGGATGGCACATGCCCACTTCCATGTTGACCACGATCAGGATGCCGAAGTGCACGGGATCGATGCCCAGCTTCATGGCGACGGGGAACAAGATCGGGGCCATGATCAGCACAATGGACGACGGCTCCATGACGTTACCAGCCAACAACAACAGTACGTTGACCACCAGCAAGAAGCTGATCACGCCCAGGCCCTTGCCCGTGATCCATTCGGCCATCGCCTGCGGGATGTTTTCGCTGGTCATCAGGAACGAGAACAGCACGGCATTCGTGATGATGTACAACAGCATCGCCGACATGGCGGCCGAGTCGAGCAAGACCTTGCCCACTTGCTTGATCTTCAAGTCCTTGTAGACGAAGACGGCGATGATGAAGGCGTACACGGCAGCCATGGCGGCCGCTTCCGTCGGCGTAAACGCGCCCGAATAGATGCCGCCCATGACGATGACGATCAACAGCAGGCCCCAGGCGCTCTTCTTGAACGTGACGAAGCGCTCGCCCCAGCTGGCCTTCTGCATGCGCGGATAGTTGTGCTTGCGCGCCAAGAACCACGTGGTCAGGCCCAGCAGCATGGCCAGCATCATGCCGGGAATCACGCCCGCCATGAACAGCTTGCCCACGGACGTGTTCGTGCTGACGGAATACATCACCATCACGATCGAGGGCGGGATCAGGATGCCCAGCGCGCCCGAAGTCGTGATGACGCCGGCGCCGAAACCGCGCGGATAGCCCTGCTTGACCATGGCCGGCAGGATGATGGAGCCGATCGCCACCACGGTGGCGGGGCTGGAGCCGGAAACGGCGGCAAACAGCGCGCACGCCATCACGCCGGCCAGCGCCAGGCCGCCATGCCAGTGGCCGACCATGGAGCTGGCGAAGTTGATCATGCGCCGCGCCACCCCGCCATGCGTGAGGAAGTTACCCGCCAAAATGAAGAACGGGATGGCCATGATTTCGAATTTCTCGATGCCCGTGAAGATCTTCAGGGCCACCGATTCGATGGGCACGCTGGTCATGGTGAACAGGAACGTCAATACCGTCAGGCCCAGCGAAATGGAGATCGGCATGCCGGTCAGCATCAGCGCCAGCAGCAGCACAAAAATAATCAGCGCGTTCATGCCTTGGCTCCTTTTTCTTCCGCCGTCAGTTCATCTTCCAGGCCCTCGACGTGCGAGTGGTCGTGTTTTGGCAGGGCGCCCGTTTTGATGAAATGCACCATCACCTGCAGGAAGCGGAAGCACATCAGGTAGGAACCGAGCGGCACGGCCAGGTAGACCAGCCACATCGGTATTTCCATGTCGGCCGAAGTCTGGTCCGTGTGGCCGATCGACCACACGAAGCTGGCGCCCAGGGTCCCGACGATGCCCGTAAACAGGGCGCCGGCGCCCAGGCCGAAGACGATGAAACGGTCGCGCCAGCGCGGGTTCATGCGGTTGATCAGGACGTCGACGCCCACGTGGATGCCCGTGCGCACGCCATACGCGGCGCCGAACTTGGCCATCCAGACGAACATGTAGATGCACAGTTCCTGGGCCCAGCTGGTGTTGATTTGAATCAGGAAGTCTTGCAGGCCCGGAATCGGCAAGCCTGCCAGGTAGCGGTGCACGACCGCGACGAAGATGATGAAGGTGGCCGCGCCCATCAGGGTCGCGATCAGCCACTCTTCCAGGTGATCCAGAAATTTCATGGTGGACTTTCAAAGAATGCGGGTGCACGCACTCCCGCGCAGGACGCGCGGGAGTCGTTCAAACGGACCGGCAGGGATGCCCTGCCTGCCGCGCCAGGCGGCGCGGCCAGCGCTGCTTACTTCGCGCTTTCCTTGTTGATGGCCGAGATCAGATCCTTGCCGATGCGCCCTTCCATGGCCTTCTGCACGGGTGCCAGCGCCTTGCGCCATTCGGCCTGTTCCTGCACCGTCAGCGTATAGATCTGCGTCTTGCCCGCTTTCTTGATGGCGTCGAGGGCCTGGTCGTTGTCGCGCTGGGCGATGGCTTTTTCAAACGTGGTCGCCTCGCGCATGGCTTTTTCCAGCTGCGTGCGGATATCAGGCGGCAAGCCATCCCAGAATTTCTTGTTGACGATGACGGCATAGCCCAGGTAGCCGTGGTTCGACACGGTCACGTGCTTTTGCACTTCATGCATCTTTTGCGTGTACATATTCGATGGCGGATTTTCCGTGCCGTCGACCACGCCCGTCTGCAGCGCCTGATACACTTCCGAGAAGGCCAGCACCTGCGGGTTGGCGCCCAGCGCGCGCATTTGCGCGTCAAGCACCTTCGACGACTGGATGCGCATTTTCAGGCCCTTGAAGTCGGCCGGGGTATGCAGCGGCTTGTTGGCCGACATCACCTTGAAGCCATTGTCCCAGTAGGCCAGGCCCGTGATACCCTTGGGCTCGAGCTTTTTCAGCAGGCTCTTGCCGATTTCGCCTTCGGTGACGTTGTACAACGCCGTCTTGGTGGGGAAGATGTAGGGCAGGTCGAACGCTTCGAATTCCTTCACGCCCAGCGGGCCGAACTTGGCCAGCGATGGCGCCAGCATCTGCACGGCGCCCAGCTGCAGCGCTTCGAGTTCTTCCTTGTCCTTGTACAGCTGGCTGTTCGGGTACAGTTCGACCTTGACCTTGCCATTCGTGGCTTTTTCGGCCAGCTGCTTGAAGCGCTCGGCGGCCTGGCCTTTCGGCGTGTCCGTGGCCACGACGTGGCTGAACTTGATGACGATGGGGGCTTGCGCGTAAGCGTGGACGCCGGCGGTGGCGCCGATGGCCGCGCACAGCGCGACGAACATGGTTTTCATCTGCATTTTTGTCTCCTGAATGGTGTTTAGAAAAACTTTATTATTTGTCTACTTGAATATTGTGCCAAAGAAACTGCCTCGGCTATTGTGGTTAACCACAATAGCCGGTTCCCGATAAGCCGCTACCCTGCCAGCCATGCCGACTCCCCCCACCCTTGCGCGCCGCTTCAAGCTATCGAGTCCGATGCGCTGGCTGCTGCCCGTCATCCTGCTGCTGCTGTTCCTCTCCATCCTGTTCTGGCTACCCTGGCAGGCACGCCAGATGGAAAGCAACGAGCGCCAGGAGCAGCTGATCGCCGATACGCTGTGGGTGGAGCAGACCATCCGCTTCCAGCTGGCGCGCAACGAGGAAAGCCTGTTCAACCTGGGCGTGGACATCGCCAGCGGCTCCCTGTCGGCGGAAAAAGTGCACGAAAGGCTGCAGCAGATGCTGCGCAATGGCCGCGAATTGCAGCGCGTGCTGTGGCTCGATACCAACGGCAACGTGCTGGCCACCAGCGACAACAATCTGCCGCACGCCCTGGCGTTTGCGCCGGCCTCGCTGACGGCGGCCGACAATGCGCGCCGCCTGCACCGGGGCCAATACGCCCAGCCTTCGCAGCAGACGGGCTTTCCCGATGCGCCGCCGGGCGCCATGCTGATGGATTACCACCAGCCCCTGTTCGATGGTCAGCGCTATGTCGGCAGCCTGGTGGCCACCTATCAGATCAGCAGCCTGCTCGATGAAATGGTGCCGTGGTGGTTTGCGCAGGATAACCAGATTTCGCTGATTGACCGCGACGACAAGGTGCTGGCGCGGCGCGCCGCCGCCGGTCCCGGCCACGGCGTGTACACGCACAAGCGCGCGCTCGACGTGCCCGGCGCCACCATCACCCTGTTTACCGACAGCGTGAAAAGCCAGCCCAAGCTGCTGCCCAATCTGCTGGTCGGCTCCGTCATCGCCCTGTCGCTGGGTTTATTATGGAGCTTGCTGGCCCTGTGGCGCCACATCTCGCGCCGCCTGGTGGCCGAAGGCGCGCTGCGCCAGCAGATGCTGTTCCGCACGGCGATGGAAAATTCTTTGGTGACGGGCATGCGCGCGCGCGACCTGGAAGGCCGCGTCACCTACGTGAATCCGGCGTTTTGCCAGATCGTCGGCTATCCGCCCGAGGAAATCCTGGGCCGTTTGCCGCCCATGCCCTACTGGGTGCCGGAGGCGCTGGAGGAATACCAGCAGCGCTTCGTCAAGGCCCTGGCCGGCAATCCCACGCCGCAGTTCGAAACCTATTTCCAGCGCCCGGACGGCACGCGCGTGCCCGTGCTGATCTTCGAAGCGCCGCTGGTGGACAAGAATGGCCAGCAGACGGGCTGGATGGGTTCCGTGCTCGACATCTCGGACCGCAAGCGCGTCGAGGAACTCAATCGCCAGCAGCAGGAAAAGCTGCAAACGAGCTCGCGCCTGGCCACCATGGGCGAGCTGGCGTCGATGCTGGCGCATGAACTGAACCAGCCGCTGGCGGCCATTTCCAGCTACACGACAGGGGCCTTGAATTTGATCCGGCGCGCCATCGAGCATGACGCCCCCGTCGATCCGGGCACCCTGAAGCCGGCGCTGGAACAGGCCAGCGCGCAGGCGCAGCGGGCCGGCCAGATCATCCGCAGCGTGCACGATTTCGTGCGCAAGAGCGAACCGCAGCGCCAGGATATCGCCCTGCGCACCCTGATCGACGGCATCCGCGCGCTGATCGACCTGCAGGCGCGCAAATACTATGTCACCATCCAGGAAGAGCTGCCGCCGGACCTGCCGCTGCTGCGCGCCGACCCCGTGATGATCGAGCAAGTGCTGCTGAACCTGACGCGCAACGCCATCGAGGCCATGCAGGATGCGGCGCCCGGACGGCGTATCATGCGTCTGCGGGCCAGCCACGACGCGCAGCAAGGCATGGTGACGGTGGACGTGATCGACCATGGCCACGGCATCCCGGTGGACGTGGCCGAGCGGCTGTTTTCGCCGTTTTTCTCGACCAAGTCCGAAGGCATGGGCATGGGCTTGAACATCTGCCGCACCGCCATCGAATTTCACGGCGGCGCGCTGACCTTCGGCGCCAACCCCGCTGGCGGTACCATCTTTACCTTCAGCGTGCCGGCCGCGCCGCGCGCCGCACCAGGCAATAACGCATAACGAATAACCGACAAGCCGGAGACACCATGCTACACATCATCGACGACGAAGAAGTCGTGCGCGACTCCCTCTCCTGGCTGGCCGCCTCGCGCAGCATCGAGGCGCGCAGCTACGCCAGCGCCCAGCAATTTCTCGATAGCCTCGACGGCGGCTTCGACGCCGCCGGCGACTGCGTGCTGCTCGACGTGCGCATGCCCGACATGAACGGCATCGCCCTGTTCGACCAGCTGGTCAAGCGCGACCTGACGGCGCGCCTGCCCGTGATTTTCCTCACCGGCCACGGCGACGTGCCGATGGCCGTCGACAGCCTGAAACGGGGGGCCTTCGATTTCTTTGAAAAGCCGTTCAACGACAACGACCTGATGGACCGCGTGCAGCAGGGCCTGGCCAACTCGCGCCAGGCGGGCGAACTGGCCGCCGTGCACGCGCGCCTGGCCACCCTGTCGACGCGCGAACGCGAAGTGCTGGACCTGATTTTGGCGGGCAAGATGAACAAGGTGGTGGCCGACAAGCTGGGCATCAGCATGCGCACCGTGGAAGTCCACCGCGCGCATATCTTCGACAAGATGCAGGTCAAGACGGCGGTGGAGCTGGCGGGGTTGTTGAAGTAATGGCGGTAACGTTGGATTACGCCGTATATTGCAACGCAGGTCGGCGTAGGTCGGGTTAGCGCAAAGCGCGTAACCCGACACCACCACCACTACCACCATCAAGCATCGTGATGCTCATGGTGCTCCGCCGCCCCATGCTTCCAGTAACTGGCCACATGCAGATGCTGCTTCGGCACCCCGGCGTCGATAAAATGCCCGCGCAAGCCCTGCACCTGCGCGTGCTCGCACGCCACCCACACGTAGCCGTCTCCCTCTGACGGCAGCGCGATCTGGCGCAAGGCGTCGAGCAGCAGCGGACCCTGGCGGCCATTGCGTGCCACCCAGCGCACGTCCAGCTGCGCCGCGCACTCGAGCGCGATCTGCTCGCCGTCTTCGACGATCTCGATCACGGCGATGGCCCGCGCCGTAGCCGGCAGCTGCTCCAGGCGGCGGGCGATGGCCGGCAAGGCCGTCTGGTCGCCCACCAGCACATACCAGTCGAAGTCGAGCGGCACCAGCATGGAGCCGCGCGGCCCGCCCACGCCCAGGGTCTGGCCGGGCGCCGCTTGCGCCGCCCACAACGATGCAGGCCCGTCGCCATGCAGCACGAAGTCGATTTCCAGCTCGCGCCGTTCGGCGTCGTAGCGGCGCGGCGTGTAATTGCGGGCGATGGGGCGCGGCCCTTCCGCATACTCGATGGGATTGGCGCCATTGCCCAGCACGGGGAACACGGGCGTGGTCTGACCCGGGGCGGGGAAGAACAGTTTCACGTGGTCGTCGTGCGCGGGCGAGACAAAGCCGTCCAGGTCGTCGCCCGCCAGTGTGATGCGGCGCATGTGCGGCGTCAGCTGTTCGGTACGCACGACGGTGAGCACGCGCAGTTTCAAGTCATGCCGCACGCGTTCGATGGCGTGCGGGCGTGGGATTGCAGTTGAGGCAGTAGTCATTGCGTATCCTTGTAAAGTGGGCTCAGTGGCCGTCGACGATGGCGTTCGCCGCCTGTTCCAGCACGGCGGACACGCGTTCGGCTTCCGCTTCGCTCCAGTTAGTCTTGTTCAGCAACAGCGCATGCTTGAGGGTGTGCATGGCCTGGCGCACGCGCTCGGGCAAGGCGTTGCGCGCCTGGACGCGGGCAAACATGTCGAGGCGGGCCAGGATGCCGTCCACCTGGGCGCGATTCTCGTCGAGATAGGCGCGCCCCAGCTCCGTGATCGTGTAGAGCTTCTTGCCGCTGGCGCTTTCGGAGGACGTCACATGATCCTGCTCTTCCAGCAAGGTCAAGGTCGGATACACGGCCCCGGGGCTGGGGGCATACGCGCCGCCGCAACGCTCTTCGATGGCCTTGATGATTTCGTAGCCGTGACGGGGGCTGATTTCGATCAGCGCCAGCACGATCAGCGGCAGATCGCCGCGGCCGAAGACGCGCTCGGCCCGTTCGCCGCGCCCGCCCCGGCCACCGGGGCCGCCATGGCCCATGCCGTCGCCGCGCTCGTCGAAGCCGCGCGGGCCGCGGCCGTGCATGAAGTATTCGTGACGGTGTTCGTGGCGATGCCCGCCTTGATGGTGATGGTGATGCTGGCCGCAATGGCCGTGTTCTGCGTGGTGTGAGTTTCTCATGTTTTCTCTTTAAAGATATATCGTTAGTAGGTATCGCTATTTTATAACGATATATCGATAAGTCAAGGAGAAATTTGTTATGCTCGTCTTTTCTCCCTCCACGCGTGAATGCCATGCCCGACAAAACCGTTGCTGAAAAAATGGTTGTGAAAAATGCCAGAGCCCTGGCCGTGCTCAATGACGGCGGCGAGCATGCCGCCCTGCTGGCGCAGTTGCCGGCCGAACGGCGGGTGAGCGAAGGAGAGAACGCCGACTGGCTACTGCTGTTCGCGCGCAGCCGCGCGGAACTGGAGCAGTTCCTGCCGGCGGCGCAGGCGCGGCTGGCGCCGGGCGGCGCGGTCTGGGTGGCGTACCGCAAGGGTGGCATCAAGGCGGGCAGCGATATCCACCGCGACGATATTCGCCTGTATGCGCAGGCAACAGGTCTCGACAGCGTGGCGATGATCGCCATCGACAGCGAGTGGTCGGCGCTGCGCCTGAAGCAGGTTTAAAAAACGCTAGGCGATGCCGTGCAAGGCCAGTGCCCATTCGACGTGTTCGCGCACGATGGCAGACGGATGCGCGCGGCGCGACAGCAGGGCCGCGACGATGTCGGCCTGGCCCCGTGCCTTGGCGGCCGCGTTGCCCATGCCGACGGCCAGGTTGCGCAGCCAGCGTTCGTGGCCGATGCGGCGGATCGCGCTGCCTTCCATGCGGCGGTTGAATTCCTCTTCCGTCCAGGCGAACAGTTCCACCATGCCGGCGCTGCCCAGGCTGTGGCGCTCGTCGAAGTCGGGCACGACGGCGCGCTGGGCGAACTTGTTCCACGGGCAGACGGTCTGGCAATCGTCGCAGCCGTACACCTTGTTGCCGATCAGGGGACGCATCTCGACGGGAATCGCGCCCTTCAGCTCAATCGTCAGGTAGGAGATACAGCGGCGCGCGTCAAGCTGGTACGGCCCCAGGATGGCTTGCGTCGGGCACACCGTGATGCACGCCGAGCACTGGCCGCAGCGCGGGGTCTCCGGCGGGTCGACGGGCAGCGGCACGTCGATGAGGATCTCGCCGAGGAAAAAGAAGGAACCGCCCTGTCGGTTGATCAGCAAGGTGTGCTTGCCGCGCCAGCCCAGGCCGCCCTTTTGCGCCAGCTCGACTTCCATCACGGGCGCCGAATCGCTGAAGACGCGGTAGCCGAAGTCGCCGATCTCGCCCTTGATGCGGTCGGCCAGCTGCTGCAGGCGCGAGCGCATCACCTTGTGATAGTCGCGGCCCCGCGCATACACGGAGATCACGGCCGCCGCGGGGTCGGCGTCGCGCACCGCCTCGTGTGCGCGCCAGTCGGGGCCCAGCGCCGGCGGCAGGTAGTTCATGCGCGCGCTGATGGCGCGCACCGTGCCCGGCACCAGTTCGGCCGGGCGCGCGCGCTTCATGCCGTGGCT
The DNA here is from genome assembly GCF_058794735.1 of Janthinobacterium sp. GW823-FHT06H09. NCBI lineage: Bacteria > Pseudomonadati > Pseudomonadota > Betaproteobacteria > Burkholderiales > Oxalobacteraceae > Janthinobacterium > Janthinobacterium sp. GW823-FHT06H09. The sequence continues at coordinate 321,920 of NZ_JBXAHC010000009.1, forward strand.
GGCCATGTAATCCATTTCGCCGTGATACCCTGCATCGAGCCAGGCCTGCAACGGTGCTTCCATGTGCGACAGGTCCACGTCGGCGATGCGCACCTCGGCAAAACCCAGCTCGCGCCCCCATTCCTTGATGGTGCGCGCCAGGACGGCGAGATCGGTGGTGGTGGCGGACATAGGGGACTTTACGGAAAACGGCAGGCGCGCGGGCGGTTACAATGACAGCAGCCTCCATTTTATGCGATACGGAAGATCATGACCGAACACTTCACAGCCCACCTCCACGACGAAGCCGGCACCGCCGCGCTGGGCGCCGCGCTGGCGCGCGCGCTGGCGCCCGGCCTGGCGATCTACCTGCACGGCGACCTGGGCGCCGGCAAGACGGCCCTCACGCGCGCCCTGCTGCACGCGGCCGGCCACGCGGGCCACGTCAAAAGTCCCACCTACACCTTGTCAGAACCGTACACGGTGCAGCTCGACGGCCAGAGCGTCAACGTCATCCACTTCGACCTGTACCGCATGGGCAGTGCCGAGGAATTCCTCGACGCGGGCTTTCGCGAAGACTTCGACGGGCGCAATATCTGCATCGTCGAATGGCCGGAGAAAGCCGAACCGGTGCTGCCGCCTGCCGACCTGAATATTTATTTGAACGTTGCGGGTACAGGACGTGATGTAGAATTGCAAGCGTCTTCTGAATTGGGTCTGTCATGCCTTCACCGTCTCAAATTCGCCCCGAACCTTTGATCTCCTCGCCCATCACCCGGCGCACGGTGCTCAAGGCCGGCGGCACCCTGCTGTTGTCCGTGTTCGCGCCCATGTCGGCGATGGCGGCGCAAATTCTCGCCGTGCGCGTCTGGCCGGCCGAGGACTACACCCGCGTCACCCTGGAAAACGACAGCATCCTCAAGGCGACCCACTTCATCGTCAAGGACCCGGAACGGCTGGTGGTCGACATCGAAGGGCTGGAACTCAATCCCACCTTGAAGGGCCTGGTGGCGAAGATCCAGTCGAACGACCCGTACATCAAGCAGGTGCGCGTGGGCCAGAACCGGCCCAATGTCGTGCGCCTCGTATTCGACCTGAAGGAGGAAGTCACGCCGCAGCTGTTTACCCTACCGCCGGCCGGCTCCTACAACCACCGCCTGATCTTCGACCTGTATCCCGTGCGCGAGCCGGACCTGATCGCGCAAATGATCGAAAAGGGCGACTGGTCGAGCGACCCCGCCAAGCCCCTGATGTCCGACACGCATACGCCGCCGCCCGCGCTGCCGCTGCCCGAGAGCGGCAAGCCGCCCGTGGCCGCCGTCACGCCGGTAACGCCGATCGTGCCGCCCATGCCCGAACTGCGTCCGGAACAGCGCCCCGAAGCGCGCCCCCTGCCGGGCCAGAAAGTGGTGCGCATGATTACCATCGCGCTCGATCCGGGCCACGGCGGCGAAGACCCGGGCGCCATGGGCAGCCGGGGCAGCCGCGAAAAAGACGTGGTGCTGGCCATCGCCAAGCGCCTCAAGACCAAGCTGGAATTGCAGCCGAACATGCGCGTCATGCTCACGCGCGACGCCGACTTCTTCGTCCCGCTGGGCATGCGCGTGGAAAAGGCGCGCAAGGTGCAGGCCGATCTGTTCGTCTCGATCCACGCCGATGCCTTCATCCAGCCGACGGCGCGCGGCTCGTCCGTCTTCGTGCTGTCCGAGAAAGGCGCCACCTCGACGGCCGCGCGCTGGCTGGCCAACAAGGAAAACCAGGCCGACCTGATCGGCGGCGTGAACGTGAAGAACCACGACAAGCAGCTGGCCAGCGTGCTGCTCGACCTGTCGACGACGGCGCAGATCAATGACAGCATGAAGCTGGGCAAGGCCGTGCTGCGCGAAATCGGCGGCATCAACCGCCTGCACAAGGGTTCCGTCGAGCAGGCCGGCTTCGCCGTGCTCAAAGCGCCGGACATCCCGTCCATCCTGATCGAGACGGCCTTCATCTCGAATCCGGAGGAAGAAGCCAAGCTGACCGACAACGGCTACCAGGACCAGATGGCCGACGCCATCGTCACGGGCATCAAGAATTATTTTGCGAAGAATCCGCCGCTGGCGAAAAGCCGTTTGACCTGACATGAAAGCCTAGCATGAGCAACAGCACCTTTGGCCAGCTGCCGGCCGTGACCATCCGCGCCGCCGATGGCGCGCAGGCGACCGTCACCCTGTACGGCGGCCACCTGGTCTCGTGGCAAACCAGCGATGGCCAGGAGTGCCTGTTCTGCAGCCGCGATTCCGCCCTCGACGGCAGCCGCGCCATCCGGGGCGGCGTGCCCGTGATCTTCCCCCAGTTCGGCGCGCGCGGCACGGGCATGCGCCACGGCTTTGCGCGCGTGGCGACCTGGCAGCTGGAATCGACGGGCGACGCCGATGGCACCGCATGGGCGCAATTCATCCTGCGGCACACGGACCTGCCGGAGGCGATCGCCGCCAGCTGGCCCTGGGCCTTCACCCTGCGCCTGCGCGTGGCGGTGCAAGGCCAATCGCTGGAACTGCACCTGTCCGTGCACAACACGGGCGAACAGGCGTTTCCGTTCTCGGCCGCCCTGCACAGCTATTTTGCGATCGATCGATTGAGCGAGGCCCGCGTTGGCGGCCTGCAGCGCGTGCGCTATTCGGATGAGACGCCGCAAGATGCCTTGCAGGCGGAAGATGAGCTGCAATTTTCGGACAAGCTGGACCGCATCTATTACCAGTTGCCGGGCGCCCTGACCCTGCAGTCCGGCGGCCACACCTTGCGCCTGGAGCAGCAGGGCTTCACGGATGCCGTCGTGTGGAACCCCGGCGCGCAGGACGCGGCCGCCCTGCCCGACCTGGGCGACGACGAGTACCAGCGCTTCATCTGCATCGAGCCTGCCCTGATCCAGCCCGACCTGCTGGCCGCCGGCGCCGAATGGAGCGGCCGCCAGCGCCTCGAATTTATGTAAGAGTGACTGAAAAAGTCCAGGGCTAGGCGCCTTGCCGAAGGCAGTACGCATGTACGACGAGGCATGGCAACAACGCCATGGGCTTTTTTCAGGCGCTCTTAGTTTGATTCCTTGATGATGCGTCCATTACCGGATTGCACCGGGCGCGCATTGAGCGGATACAAACGGCTGAACAGCGCCATCTGCGCCGGCGACGCCTGCACCGGCTGCTTCATCACCAGCCACAGCACGCCCTCGCTGCACGGCGGCGAAGTCAGCGATCCCATATACGTGTAGTAGTCGCGCCGCGCCGGCAGCATCTCGGCCGGGTCGAGCAAAATGGTCGGCTGCATGGTGTCGAATTTTTCCAGCGGCAGGTTGTTCCACACGGTCTGGATGGTCGCTTGCGGCGCGCCCCGCTCCAGCAGCAGCGCCAGCACCGCCAGCCGGCCTTCCGCATCGCGGTGCACCAGGTGCACCACCATTTCGAATGCCTTGCCATTGATGCGCTCTTCGGACGGACGGTGGAAATGGAATTGCTGCAGCTCGAACATGCGGTTCTGCACCGTGATGTAATTGCCGCCGCTCACGCCCACCTGCACCGTGTGGCCGTTGTCGACCACATTGAACGACGACGGATGGTAGTCAAAGCTGATCTGCTCGAGTTCCACCTTCATGCCATCGCGGATATCGATCGGCGACTGGCGGTTGCCATTGCCGCACTTGGCCCAGTCGACATTGATCTTGCTCCAGTTGGCCGGACCACTCTCCCCCTCGTACGACCAGTGCGTGCCGCGCGCCACGGGCGGCGGTGGCGGCGGCGCGGCCTTCACCACGGCGGCGCGCTTGGCGCGGGCGGCGGCGCGGGCCGCCTGGGTGGCGCGCATTTCCGCCAGGCGCGCCGCGATGCGTTCGGACAGGTCGACTTCGGCCGCTTCTTCCTTCTCGCGCGCCGTGGGCGCGACGACGACAGGCGCCTTGGCCTCCTTGCCCTTCACCGATTCGGTCAGGGTTTTCATGGCGGCCGCGCGCGCCGACGCCGACATCGGCGCGGAGGCGGCCGCGCTCGCCGAAGCGGGGGCATCTTTGGCGCTTGCCATGGCCGCCATCGCGGCAAGGCTGCAAGCTAACAGGGCGCTCAAATGTCGCATGGAAATCCAGAAAGTGAGAATACCTTCTGGTTTACGGCTGGAAAGCAACAAAACTTGAATCAGCGCAGGCGTAATACAGAAACAACGGAGAGAAAAACGGGATCCGGGGCCGGCTGCGGGCTGTGCCGCAGCGCGCTTGCCCCGGATCCATGCGGCCTTACGCCGACTTGCCGACCATGCGCTTGTAGAGTTTCCACAAGCCGCCCAGTACCACCGGCACGACCGCGGCGCCGACACCGATCAGCACGATCAAGGTCAGGTGGTCGCGGATCCACGGAATATTGCCGAAGAAGTAGCCCGCCGTCACCAGACCGACCACCCACAACAGGGCGCCCGTCACGTTGTACATCTGGAAGCGCGCATGCGTCATGTCGGAAATGCCGGCCACGAACGGGGCGAAGGTGCGCACCACCGGCACGAAACGGGCCAGGATGATGGTCTTGCCGCCGTGCTTTTCAAAGAATTCATGCGTGCGGCGCATGGCATCCTTGTTGATCCAGCGGTAATCGTGGGTAAACACCCTTTGCCCGATGGCCTCGCCTATCCAGTAATTGAGCGTGTTGCCCGTGACGGCGGCCGTCACCAACAAGGCGATCAGCAAGCCCAGGTGCATCTGTCCCGTCGCGCAAAACGCGCCGGCGATAAACAATAAGGTATCCCCAGGGAAGAAAAACAGTACCACGAGGCCTGTCTCGCAAAAAATAATGGCAAACAGCACCGCATACACGAGAGTACCGTACTGCTCGATCAAGAGGCCCAGCGTCTTGTCGACATGCACGATCATGTCGAGGAATTGCACAAAATCCATATATTTTTCCCTAAAGGTAGCGGCGGAATCATACACCACCCGGCCAGCGCAACGGCAGTCCCCGGGCCGATATTTCGTGATTAATTCGGCAGCGCCCTTGGCGATGTGGCATTTTAAGTAAAGGTTAAGGAAACGCCATATCGGCAGGCAACTGTCAGGATTGCCATCTGCAATGTTTTTACAGCGAAATATTGCCATTCCGGTATACACTTTCTCCACGGCGCAACCCGCGCCCACCAGGAGAAAACATGTATCGACACCCATTGAGCGGCCTGACCATGGCCACCGTACTGGGCCTTGCACATCTGACGGCCCACGCGGCCCCTGTCCAGATCAAGGCGCCCGCCGAACTGCCCGCCAAGGCAACCTTGGCCGACGTGATCAAGGCCTCGAAACCGTCCGACTGGCGTGCGCTGGACCCGGACAACACCCTGTACTTGGACATTCCCGCCGGCCGCGTGGTGATCGAACTGGCGCCCGACTTCGCACCGAAGCACGTGGCCAACATCAAGGCCCTGGTGGCCGAACAGTATTACGACGGCCTGGCCATCACGCGCGCGCAGGACAACTGGGTGGCGCAGTGGGGCGATCCGAACGAGAAAAATCCCAAGCCCATCCAGCACGCCCAGCGCACCCTGCCCGGCGAATTCACCGTGCCATTGAAAAACATCAGGAGCTTCACGCGCCTGCCGGACGTTGACGGCTATGCGCCGCAGGTCGGCCATTCGAACGGCTTCCCGTCCGCGCGCGATCCGAAAACCGGCACGGCCTGGCTCACGCATTGCTATGCCACCGTGGGCGTGGGCCGCGACAGCGCCAGCGACAGCGGCGGCGGCACCGAGCTGTACGCCGTCATCGGCCAGTCGCCGCGCCACCTGGACCGCGACATCACGGTCGTCGGCCGGGTCGTCTCCGGCATGCCATTGCTGTCCACCCTGCCGCGCGGCACGGCGCCCATGGGCTTTTACGACAGCCCCGAGAAAAACGTGCCGATCAAGTCCATCCGCCTGGCCGCCAGCGTGCCACCGGAGCAGCGCAGCCACCTGGAAGTGATGCGCACCGACAGCGCCGCCTACCAGGCCGTGCTGGAAGCCCAGCGCCACCGCGGCGGCCCGTGGAGCAAGGTCACGGCCGGCCACGTCGACCTGTGCAATGCGCCGATACCGGTGCGGGAGGTGGGAAAATAAAACGCCCCGAAGGGCAAATTCCGGGGTCGTACCCTGAGGGTACGATCCCAGTCTTCGTTTTGGGTTTAAGGCATCAGCACAGCAGTGCCTCCCCTTGCGAACCCGTTATAATCAGGGCATGAACGCTCCCATCACGCCCCACCGCCCGATCCAGGCCCTGCCTGACCAGTTGATTTCGCAAATCGCCGCCGGCGAGGTGGTCGAGCGGCCGTCGGCCGTGGTCAAGGAGCTGCTGGAAAACGCGCTCGACTCGGGCGCCACGCAGATCACGGTGCGGCTGGAAGAAGGGGGCGTGAAACGCATCGCGATCACCGACAACGGGCGCGGCATCGACAAAGACCAGCTGCCGCTGGCCCTGGCGCGCCACGCCACCTCGAAGATCGCATCGCTGCACGACCTGGAAAACGTCGGCACCCTGGGCTTCCGGGGCGAGGCACTGGCCTCGATCGCCTCGGTGGCCGCCGTCACCGTGACCTCGCGCACGATGGATGCGGCCCATGCGTGGGAAATCGTCGGCTCGCACAACGGCAGCGTCTCGCCGTCGTCGGGCGCGCACGGCACCACGGTCGACGTGCAGGATCTGTATTTCAACACGCCCGCGCGGCGCAAATTCCTCAAATCCGAGCAGACGGAGTACGGCCATTGCGCCGAAGTCGTGCGCCGCATCGCGCTGGCGCGGCCCGACGTGTCGTTCTCGCTGTCGCACAACGGCCGCACCATCGACCAGTGGAATATCAGCGAACTGGCCAAGCGCAGCGCCCACATCCTGGGCAACGACTTCGCCGAAGCGCGCCTGGCGCTGGACGAGTCGGCCGGCAGCCTGCGCATTCACGGCTTTGCCGGCTTGCCGACGGCGTCGAAGGCGCGCGCCGACGGCCAGTTCTTTTACGTCAACGGGCGCTTCGTGCGCGACAAGCTGCTGGTGCACGCCGTGCGCATGGCCTACCAGGACGTGCTGCATGGCGACCGCTTCCCGTCGTACGTGCTGGCGCTCGACCTCGACCCGGCCCTGGTCGACGTCAACGTGCATCCGTCGAAGATCGAAGTACGCTTCCGCGACAGCCGCTCCGTGCACCAGTTCGTCTTCCACGCGGTGCAGCGCGCGCTGGCGCAGACATCGGCCACGGCGTTCGGCAGCGTGCCGGCACCGCTGCCGGCAGCCTCCACCCTGGGCGGCGGCGACGCCGGCTCAGCTAATGGCGGCCCCGGCATCTGGCGCCGCGAACAGACGCAGACCTCGTTCGGCGCGCAATTTACGAATACCTTCGCGCCCGCCTCGCCCGGCGCGGCCCGCCCCTTCTTTGCCGACGCGCCAGGCGTGGCCCAGGACACGGCGGCCTACGGCGCCCTGTTCGGCGGCGGCGCAGGTGCCGCCAACTCGCCGGTCACGCAGGTGGAGCCCTACATCGCCTCGCCCGAGGCGATGGCGCGCGAAGAATATCCGCTGGGCTTTGCCCTGGCCCAGCTGCACGGCATCTACATCCTGGCGCAAAACACCAAGGGCCTGGTGCTGGTCGACATGCACGCGGCGCACGAGCGCATCCTGTACGAACAGCTGAAAAACGCGCTGCAGGCCCAGGTCTCCGGCCAGGACATGCAGGTGCAATCCTTGCTGATCCCCGTGACGTTCTATGCGGACGCCATCGAAGTGTCGACGGCGAATGAAAACCAGGACACCTTGAAAGCGCTGGGCTTCGACATCGCCGCCCTGTCGCCCACCACCCTGGCCGTGCGCTCCGTGCCGACCCTGCTCAAGAACGCCGACGCGCAAACCCTGGCGCGCGACGTGCTGCGCGACGTGCGCGAATACGGCGGCTCGCGCGTGCTGATCGAGCGCCAGAACGAATTGCTGGGCACCCTGGCCTGCCACACAGCCGTGCGCGCCAACCGGATCTTGTCGGTGCAAGAGATGAACGCCCTGCTGCGCCAGATGGAGAGCACGGAACGCGCCGACCAGTGCAACCATGGCCGACCCACCTGGGTGCAGGTCGAGATCAACGCGCTAGACAAGCTGTTCCTGCGCGGCCAATAAACGGTAGGTCGGATTAGCGCAAGCGTAATCCGACACTGCAGCGGCGGCATCACGTCGGCTTACGCTTGCGCTAAGCCGACCTACGCATCACCTTACACGAGTCAACATGCAAAACACCCCACACCTCCCCCTGGCCGTCGCCATCATGGGCCCCACGGCCAGCGGCAAGACGGCCAGTGCGCTGGCCATCGCGCAAGCGATCCCGTCCGAGATCATTTCCGTCGATTCCGCCCTCGTCTACCGGGGCATGGATATCGGCACGGCCAAGCCGTCGCAAGATGAACTGGCCCAGGTACCGCATCATCTGATCGACATCATCGACCCGCTCGATGCGTATTCCGTGGCCCAGTTCCGCAACGATACCCTGCGTCTGGTGGCGGACATCTCCGCGCGCGGCAAGCTGCCGCTGCTCGTCGGCGGCACCATGCTGTACTTCAAGGGCCTGGCCGACGGCCTCGACGACTTGCCCGGCGCCGATCCGGTGCTGCGCGCCCGGCTGGAAGAAGACGCGGCCGCCATCGGCTGGCCCGCCATGCATGCGCGCCTGGCCGAGCAGGACCCCGTCACGGCCGCACGCCTGGCGCCGCAGGACGCGCAGCGCATCGGCCGCGCGCTGGAAATCATCGCCCTGTCCGGCCAGCCCATGTCCGCCCTGCTGGACCGCCGCGAAAAGACCGTGCTGCCATTTCAATTGCAATCGTTCGCGCTGGAGCCGTCCGACCGCGCCGTGCTGCACGCGCGCATCGCCACGCGCTTCGACCTGATGCTGAAAAACGACGCCCTGCTCGACGAAGTGGAGCAGCTGCGCCGGCGCGGCGACCTGCACCCGGGCCTGCCCTCGATGCGCTGCGTGGGCTACCGCCAGGCCTGGGAATACCTCGACGGCCGCATCGACCGCGCCGCGCTGCGCGAGACGGGCATCATCGCCACGCGCCAGCTGGCCAAGCGGCAGCTGACATGGTTACGCTCGATGCCGGAACGCGTCGTCATCGATTGCCTGGGAGCTGATCCGGCCAGTGCCATGCTGGCACAAATCGTCCCTTTGCTGACATAAGCGTCGCCACACAACAACTGGCCAAGCGCTAGGCTCGACTTAGGTTACGCTCGATGCCGGAACGCGTCGTCATCGATTGCCTGGGACGTGACCCGGCCGCGGCCATGCTGGCGCAGATTCAAGCGTTGCTGAAATAGCCATACAACAATCCACCACGAAAAACCCGCACATTTTTTTGCTCCAGCATTGACAAGGAAATCGGAAGACTGGATAATGCTCGGCTGTTGGGTGATATAGCTCAGTTGGTTAGAGCACAGCATTCATAATGCTGGGGTCGGTGGTTCAAGTCCACCTATCACCACCAAAGAACATCGATCAGGTTTCACCTGGTCAAAACCAGCATCCGGTCTGACCGGTCTGTTTGGTGATATAGCTCAGTTGGTTAGAGCACAGCATTCATAATGCTGGGGTCGGTGGTTCAAGTCCACCTATCACCACCAAGAATTTGCAGCATTGATGAACCCGCCCTGCCCCGTGCAGCGGCGGGTTTTTTCATTTCCGGCCGCCGCGCATGCGGCCTGCGCGCAACACCCGCCCCTTCCGCATGCAATCGGGGATTGTGGCGAGACGCCGCTGGCGCTTACAATGAGAATAATTCTCATTTATATTATTCATTCCCCATGTCCGCCATTCAGTCCAGCCTGCAACAGCAAGTGCAGTCGCTTTACAGCGAGCATCATGGCTGGCTGGTGGGCTGGCTGCGCAAAAAGCTCAGCTGTCCGCATGGCGCGGCCGATGTGGCACAAGACACGTTCGTGCGCATCATCGCTTCGCGCGACGCCCTGTTCGGCATGCGCGAGCCGCGCGCCTATCTGTCCACCACGGCAAAGCGCTTGCTGCTCGACCGCGCGCGCCGGCAGGTACTCGAGCGCAGCTACCTGGCGGAACTGGCCCTGCTGGCCGACAGCCTGCCCGGCGCGCCGTCGCCGGACGAGATCCTGATGGCAGTGCAGGCGCTCGGGCAGATCGCCACGGCGCTGGCCGGCTTGTCCGCCAGGGCGCGCGACGCCTTCTTGCTGCACTACCTGGAAGAGCAGCCGCAGGCCGCCGTCGCCGCGCAGCTGAACGTCTCCACGCGCATGGTGCAAAAATACCTGGTGCAAGCCTTGCTGGCCTGCCGCCACGCCTGCCCGGCCATGGCGGCATGAAGGGCGCGCGCACCGACGCGGCAGCCGAACAGGCCGCGCAGTGGATCGTGCGCCTGAGCGCCGACGACCCGGCCGAGCGCGAACAGGCACGCTCCGGCTTCGCCGCATGGAAGGCGGCCGACCCGCTGCACGCGAACGCAGCGGCCGGCATGGAAAACCTGCTGCGCCAGTTGCACGCCGTGCGCGAGCCGGCCGGCGGCGACCATCGCCCCGCCCGGGCCGCCCTGGCCGCCATCGCCCCCGATCGTCCCCGCCAGCGCCTGCGCCAGCTGGCCGCCGCCAGTGCCGTTGCCGTGCTGGTGCTGGGCACGGCCATGGTCGCCAGCGAGCGCCCCGCCTACCTGCTGGCCGACCTGCGCAGCCCCACAGGGCAATGGCAGTCGCACATCCTGGCCGACGGCAGCCGTATCACCCTGGCCGGCGACAGCGCCGTCAACGTACGCTTTACTGCGGGCGAGCGGCACGTGGAACTGGTGCGTGGCGACATCCTCGTCGACGTCGCCAAGGATGCGCAGCGTCCCTTCATCGTCGACAGCAGGCAGGCGGCGATCCGCGCGCTGGGCACGCGCTTTAGCGTGCGCCGGGAAGACGGCGCCACCATCCTGAACATGCTGGAGTCGACAGTATCGGCGCAGGTGCCGCAACATCCTGCCGTCGTGGTGCGGGCGGGCCAGCGCACGCGCATCACGGGCGATGGCGTCGGACCGCTAACAACCATCGATGCGGTCAGCGTGCAGCAAGCGTGGCACGCGCACCAGCTGGTGGTCGACGACCAGCCATTGGCCGAGGTGCTCGACGAGCTGGCGCGCCACCGTCCCGGACAGCTGCATTACAACCGCGCGCAGATCGCCGGCATCCGCGTGGCGGCCGTGCTGCCGCTGGACGACACGGACAAGGCGCTGCAGCTGTTGATCGACAATTTCCCGCAACTGCGCATCCGCATGCTGACGCGCTACCTGGTGATGGTCGACGCGCCAAGCACTGGCACCGCAAAAAAATAATTTGCCACGCAAGTTCGTGTTGGCGCATCTCGCGCGTCAAGGCAGCTGAGATCATTCAAAAAAGGCTGTCACCATGTACGCTCAATTCGTTGCCGTTTCCTCCCCGAACACCCTGCGCACGCGTCTGCGCCCGCTGGCCCTGGCGGCCATGCTGCTCGCTGGCGCCGCCCTGCATGCCCAGGCAGCCGCCCAGGCCGTGCCGGCGGTCGCCAGCTACGCCATCCCCGCCGGTCCGCTGGCCGGCGCCCTGAACCGCTATGCCCAACAGGCTGGCGTGTCCATCGTCATCGACGCGGCCAAGGTGCAGGGGCTGCAGACGGCCGGCCTGCAAGGCAGCTACGCCATCGACGACGGCTTCGCCATGCTGCTGCGCGGCAGCGGCTATGCCATCGGCAAGACGTCCACCGGCTATGTGCTGGTGGCCGCACCGGCGTCCGCCCCCACGGCGGCGGCAAGCTCCGCTTCGGCGGGCGAGCGAACCATGCCCTCGATTACCATCGTCGGCCAGGCCGAACAAGGCGCCACCACGGAAGGCAGCGGTTCCTACACGGCGCGCAAGCTCACCATCGGCAAGGGTGAACAAGCGATGAAGGACATCCCGCAATCGGTCAGCGTGCTGACGCGCCAGCGCCTGGACGACCAGGGCATCACGGACTTGCGCGAAGCTGTCAACAACGTCACCGGCGTGGTGGGCGTGCATGGCGTGGGCCCGGGCGTGGTCATCACGGCGCGCGGCTTCCAGATCGACCAATGGCAATACGACGGCGTGCCGATCGACCGCAACACCTATGCGCTGGGTAACTGGGGCCAGGAAAACATGGTCATCTACGACCGCCTGGAAGTGCTGCGCGGCGCTTCCAGCATGCTCGTTGGCACGGGCAGTCCCGGCGGCTCCGTTAACCTGGTGCGCAAGCGCCCGCTGGCCACACGCGCGATCACGCTGACGGGGCGCGCCGGTTCCTGGGACCACTATGGCGCCCAGGTCGACATCAGCAGCCCCCTGAACGCGGAAGGCAGCCTGCGCGGACGCGCCATCGTCGACGAGGACGACAGCCACTCCTTCATCGACCAGGTGTGGAGCAAGAACCGCACCCTGTATGCAGCGCTCGACTACGACCTGGCGCCCGCCACCACCGTGGGCCTGGCCGCCAGCCACGTCAAGGCCCACGGCCGCCCCACGTTCATCGGCCTGCCCCGCTACGTTGACGGCAGCGCACTGCCGCTGCCGCGCTCCACCTTCACGGGCGCCGACTGGAACCGCAGCCTGGTGGAACAAAGCACCGTCTACCTGGACCTGGAACACCATTTCAATACGCAATGGAGCCTGAAGGCCTCGGCGCTGGGCATGAATGAAAGCACCAGCTCCACGCACCAGCGCACGGCCTTCGCCATCAAACCCGATGGCAGCGGCGCGCGCTATGGCGACTTTTCCACCGATTTCGACAACCGCAAGCGCGGCATCGACGCTTTCGTGCGCGGCAAATTCGACGGCCTGGGCATCGCGCAGGAAGTCGTCGCCGGCGCCAGCTATGTCAGCATGACGTCGAACGACCGCTATGCGCGCGCGTGGGAAACAGGCGCGGATATCTTCAACATCAAGCACCATCGCCCGTGGCAGGACTTCGACAGCATCGCCGCGCGCGGCGTGAGCAGCTACAGCACCTACGACATGCGCCAAAAAGGACTGTACGCCACCTGGAACGGCCAGCTGACGGGCAAGCTGAAAGCCCTGCTGGGCGGGCGCTTCAGCTGGTACGACTTCCTGTATGCCACGCCGGACGGCTACCGCGACGCCACCCGCGCCACGGCCAGGTTCACGCCATCGGTAGGCCTGATCTATGCATTGACGCCGCAATGGTCGGCCTACGCCAGCTATGCGGACGTGTTCCAGCCGCAGACGAACCACGACGTGGCCGGCCGCACCCTCAAGCCGATCACGGGCAGCAGCTACGAAGGCGGCATCAAGGGTGAACTGGTGGATGGCAAGGTCAACACTTCGCTGGCCGTATTCCGCTATGACCACAAGGACCGCGCCGTCACCGACTACGCTGCCGGTTTCGCCTGCGACGGCTGGTACTGCTCGCGCGCCTCGGGCAAGGTGCGCAGCCAGGGCCTGGAAGCGGAAGTGTCGGGCGAAGTGGCGCGCGGCCTGCAGCTGTCGGCCGGCTATGCCTACACGACGACGACCTACCTCGACGATCCGGACAACAAGGGCCAGGTCTTTTCGACGTGGACGCCGAAGCACATGCTGCGCCTTTGGTCCAGCTATACCCTGCCCGGCGCGTGGGACAAGTTCAGCGTGGGCGCCGGCACCAGCCTGCAAAGCCATACGGTCGATACCGAACGCACGTTCAAGGTTGCCGGTTTCTCGATCTGGAATGCACGCCTGGGCTGGCAAGCCACGCCGCAAGTGGCCCTGTCGGTCAACGTCAACAATCTGTTCGACAAGCGCTACATCATCCCGGCCTACAACACCACTGGGTCGAACAACTATTATGGCGACCCGCGCAACGTGCAGTTCACCCTGAAGTACACGCCGAAGTGGTAGGACGATTGAAAAGCTGAGGGCCGGCACGCCGGCCCGCGCCGCGTGACTGACAGTGCCACCGGCATTCAGTTCGCGCCGCGGCCGGGATTTTCGGCTAAGATGATGGCGCGGCGTTGCGCCGCACCGCATCGTGCATCGGCCTCTCAATCATCTACACCGTCAATGGAACAAAAAGACAAGTCCTGGGTCACTTCGGTCGACGTCGCCAAACGGGCCGGCGTCTCGCGCTCCGCCGTCTCGCGCACATTCACGCCCGGCGCCAGCGTGGCGCCCGAAACGCGGGCCCGCGTGATGGAAGCGGCGCAGTCGCTGGGCTACCAGGTCAACATCCTGGCGCGCAGCATGAACCAGGGGCAAAGCAATCTGGTGGGCGTCGTCATCACGGGCTTCACGGACCCGTTCCGCGTGGCCCTGCTGGGCGAAGTCACGCGCAGCCTGAGCGAACATGCGCTGGTGCCGCTGCTGATGAATGCGGAAGATCCCGAACGCCTCAGCGAATTGCTGCGCATCCTCCTCAGCTACAAGATTTCCGGCGTCATCATGACGTCCGGCTCGCCGCCGTCCGCCGTGGCGACGGAATACCTGCAGCGGCAAGTACCGGTGGCCATGATCAACCGCGCGCGCGACCTGAAGGGCGTGGACGTGGTCAACAGCGACAACCGCCATGGCGGCGAACTGGCGGCCAGCACCCTGCTCGACAGCGGCGCCAAACGGCTGGCCTTCGTCAACACGCGCGCCAGCAGTTTCAGCGGCATCGCGCGCGGCAAGGCCTTCCTCGACCACCTGGCGCCGGCCGTGGCGAAGAAGCGCTGCACGGCCGGCGAATACCTGGCCGACGCCATCGGCTACCAGGCGGGCCAGGAAGCGGCCGACGCCCTGCTCGCCTCGGGCAAGCTGCCCGACGGCGTCTTTTGCGCCACCGACCTGATCGCCTGCGGCTTCATCGACGCGGCGCGCAGCAAGTACGGCATCGACGTGCCCGCGCAATTGCAGGTGATCGGCTTCGACGACATTCCCATGGCGGCGCTCGACGCCTACCAGCTGACCACCATCCGCCAGGATGCGGGCGAACTGGCGCGCCGCGCCGTCAAGAGCCTGGTCGAGCGCATGGAAAAATTTGCCATGCCGGGCCGCCTGAAGGAAGTCCCCGTCACCCTGGTGCGGCGCGGCACGACGCGCTAAGCGCTTCGACACGGCAGATGGCGCAACGCCGTCTGCCCGCCCTCACCGCCCCGCAGCGCCCGCCGTTCCCCGTTTTCCACACTTTTTCATCCTCCGCCTGTACTTGTTGACATCGAAAAAAATCCGGGTTACTGTTTGCACACGCGTGCTGCACACGTGTGCAATTTCTTCAAAAAGCCTGTTCTGGCCATACCACTAAAAAAAGCGCCCCGTCCACGGAGGCGTATTAAGGAGACCGTTATGTTGAACCACGTTCTAAGAATCGCCCTGTTCGGCGCCGGGGCCATCGGCCTGGCGGCCTGCACCACCCCCGCCGGCATGCAGCACAATACGGCTGCCAGTGCCGCCGCCGATCCGAAGCTGGCGAAGATCGGCCAGATCGTCGTCGTGTACATGGAAAACCGCAGCTTCGACCACCTGTTCGGCACCTTCCCCGGCGCCGACGGCATCGCCAATGGCCGCTCGCCGGACACCACCACGCAGACCGGTCCCGACGGCAAGCCGTATGCGATGCTGCCCGCCGTGGCGCTCGACAAGGGCGGCCTGGACCAGCGCTTCAAGGGCGACATCGCCAACGCGCCCTTCCACATGGAGCCGAGCGTGTCGCTGGGCGACAAGACGGCCAGTCCCGTGCACGCATTCTGGACGCACAAGCGCCAGATCAACGACGGCAAGAACGACCGCTTCGTCGTCGAGGGCAACACGGGCGCCCTGCCCATGGGCTATTTCGACGGCAGCAAGCTCAAACTGTGGGCCCTGGCGCAGCGCTACACCCTGGCCGACCGCTTCTTCCAGTCCGCTTACGGCGGTTCCTTCCTCAACCACATGTGGCTGACCTGCGCCTGCACGCCCGTGTTCCCGAACGCGCCCAAGTCCATCGTCGCCCAGGATGAGCGCGGCACCGGCCACAAGAAGGGCGAGGAAGCGGAAGTGACGCAGGACGGCTACGCCGTCAACACCATGCAGGGCCCGCTGCTGTTCGACCCGACCAAGAAGCAGACCTTCCTGCCGCCGCAAACCATGCCCACCATCGGCGACCGCCTGACGGACAAGGGTATCTCGTGGGTCTATTATGCGGACGGTTACGACATCGCCGTCGCCTCGACCAAGTCGGGCAAGAAGGCCGACGATTTCTCGTATCACCACCAGCCGTTCACCTACTTCAAGCGCTTCATCGACAGCCCGCAGCAGCGCGCCACGCACCTGAAGGACCGCTCCGACATGATCGCCGACGTCCAGGCGGGCAAGCTTCCGCCCGTCTCGTTCTACAAGCCCATGGGCAAGAAGAACATGCATCCGGGGATGGACAAATCGAGCGTGGCGGCCGGCGACGACGAGGGCGTGGCCATCATCAACGCCATCATGGAAGGCCCGCAATGGAAGGATACCGTCATCATCGTCACCACCGATGAAAACGGCGGCTTCTGGGACCACGTGGCGCCGCCCAAAGGCGACCGCTTCGGCCCGGCCACGCGCATCCCCGCCCTCGTCATCTCGCCGTTCAGCGAAGGCGGGCATATCGACCATACCGAGTATGAAACCGTGTCGATCCTGAAGTTCATCGAGGAACGCCATGGCCTGGCGCCATTGAGCGAGCGCGATGCGCGCGCCAACAGCCTGGCCAAGGCCCTCAAGCTCTAAATTCCACCATCCTGCCTGTCTGCCCTGGGTGCGCCGTCCTGCGCGGCGCGCCCGGGCAACTCACATCCAAAGGAAACGCCATGCTGCATGCACGCCATCTTCCCCTGTCCCTCCTGATGCTCTCCCTGGCCGCCTGTGGCGGCGGCGACGATACGCCGACCGTCCCTGTCACGCCGCCGGTGACGCCTCCTGTGGCCCCGCCGCCCGCCACCTACTACCAGACCAAGACGCCGTACACGCCGCAGCAGGACGCGGCTACGTATGAAGCCGCGCCGGCCGGCTACGCGCCCGTGTTCACCGAACTGGTGGCGCGCCACGGTTCACGCGGCCTGTCGAGCATGAAGTACGACGCCGCCTTCTACAACGTCTGGCAAAGGGCCGCCGCCGACGATGCGCTCACGCCGCTGGGGCAAAAACTGGGCGCCGACATCCTGAAACTGATGAAGGCCAACGCGCTGCTCGGCTACGGCGTGGACGGCATCACGGCGCCCGGCTACGGCAACCTGTCGCAGACGGGCATCAATGAGCACAAGCAGCTGGCCGTGCGCATGCTGGCGCGCCTGCCCGCCCTGTTCACGCAACTGGGCGCGAACGCCGCCAGCGCGCCGCGCCAGATCGTCACCGTCAGTTCCGGCGTGGACCGCGCCAAGGACAGCGCCGCATATTTTGCGCAGTCGCTGGCCGCCACGGCACCCAACGTCGCGCCGCTGATCACCCTGCCGCCCGCGCCGGCCGGCTACCCGGCCGGCAAGCCCGTGGCGCAGCCAGCTGGCACCAACCGCTTCCTGCTGTATGCGCACAAGCTGGTGCCCAAGACGGACCTGGTCACCGATGCCATCGACGGCTACTACCAGACCTACCAGGACAGCCAGGCCTACCAGAACTACCTGAAAAGCCCCGACTTCCTGGCCAAGTACACGGCCATCGACACGGACGCCACGGCGCGCACCCTGGGCCGTGCAGTGCTGGAACGGCTGTTTAGCAAGGCGTTTGTCGACAAGATCGACAACGGCACCTACAGCTTCGCCAATACGGGTACCTACAGCTTCACCAGCGACGACGGCAAGTTCACCAACACTGTCACGGGCGACGGCGAGACCACCATCAAGGGCCTGGCCGATGCCGCTTCCGTGCTGTACAACCTGTACGCCATCATGGCCGGCATGACGAACGAGGTCAAAGCCGACTTCGTGCAGTACATGCCGTCGGACGCGGCCAAGTACCAGGCCTTCGTGCAGGATTACCAGGATTTCTACAACAAGGGTCCCGGCACCACGGAAAGCGCCGGCGTCACCTGGAACTACGTGCGCGCGCTGCGCGACGACTTCTTCACGGAAGTGGACGCCATCGCGCGCGGCGACCTGTCGCACGGCGCCAAGCTGCGCTTCACGCATGCGGAAGCCATCATCCCGCTGGCCACGGCCATGGGCCTGAAGACCGTCGTCGGCGCGCTGCCGGCGGCGCAGACCTACAGTTATGACAACAGCAGCTGGCGCGGCCTGTACGTGGCGCCGATGGCGGCCAACATGCAGTGGGACGTGTACCGCGACGCCAGCGGCAATGTGCTGGTAAAAATGCTGTACAACGAAAAGGAAACCGACTTCCAGGCCGCCTGCGATGGCGCGCGCCATGCGGCCGGCAGCCATTTCTATGTGTATGCAAAGCTGAAGACCTGCTACGGCCACGTGGCGCAGTAATCACGGAGTGCAGGCGGGCCGGCTCCCAGCCGTGCCCGCCAGTTTGGCGTTTGATGCTAGGCTTGCGCCCAGGAACTCATCACGTCACGGACTCCCATGCCTCCATCGCTTCCCCTGGCCAGCATCCCGCTGGCCCTGGCCCTCGCCATGTGCGCCGGTCACACGCTGGCCGTCGAAGGCCATTACCAGACCAAGACGCCGTATGCGCCGCAGCAGGACCCGGCCACCTATGCCGCGCCGCCGGCCGGCTTCCAGCCCATTTTCACGCAGCTGGCGGCGCGCCACGGTTCGCGCGGACTCACCAGCATGAAGAACGACGCGGCCCTGTATGCGATGTGGCAGCAGGCCGCCGCGCAGGATGCGCTCACGCCCCTGGGCCGCGAACTCGGCCCCGACATCCTGGCCCTGATGAAGGCCAATGCCTTGCTCGGTTATGGCGTGGCCGGCATCGAGCGGCCCGGCTACGGCAATCTGTCGCAGACGGGCATCGACGAGCATCGGCAGTTGGCCGTGCGCATGCTGGCGCGCCTGCCCACCCTGTTTGCGCAAGTGGGGCAAGACGCGGCGACGGCGCCGCGACAGCTCGTCACCATCCATTCCGGCGTGGACCGCGCGCGCGACAGTTCGCGCTTCTTCACGCAGTCGCTGCTCGAACAAGCGCCCGCACTGACACCCTTGCTGTACCTGCCGCCCGCGCCGGCGCCATATCCGCAGGGACGCAAGCCCGCGGTGCAGCCGATATTGCAGCCCGATGGCGTCAACCGCTTCCTGCTATACGCGCACAAGCTGGCGCCGCAGACGGACCGCGTCACCGATCCGGCCAACCCGTATTACGCCACCTATGCCGCCAGCCAGGCCTACCAGTACTATGAACGAAGCAAGCAGCTGGATGCGCTGATGGGCGCCCCGGCTAAGTTGCCTGCGGCGACCGCGCATGCGCGCCACGTGCTCGAACGGCTGTTTTCTCCCGCCTTCCTCGCTCAGTTTGAAGGCGGCCGCGCCAGCTATGCGGACACGGGCAGCTACACCTTCACCAGCGCCGACGGCAAGTTCACGCGCACCATGACGGGCAGCGGCAAGACCGTGATCCGCAGCCTGAATGCGGCCGCGACAAAATTGTATGAGCTGTATGCGATCGCCGCCGGCATGCGGCATGAAGTGCCGGCCGATTTCAGCCGCTACATGCCTGCCGACGACGCGCGCTACTACGCCTATGTCGCCGACCATGAAGATTTTTACCAGAAGGGCCCCGCCACCAAGGAAAGCAGCGGTGTGACGTGGCGCTTTGCGCTGGCCTTGCGCGACGATTTTTTCAATGAGGTCGATGCGCTGGCCAGGGGCGATGTGCGCCACGCGGCGAAGCTGCGCTTCACGCACGCCGAGATGATCATTCCGCTCGCTTCGGCCATGGGCTTGCAGCAGGCGCTGGCCCCCTTGCCGGCATCGCTCAGTTACAGTTATGAAAACAATCCATGGCGCGGCCAGAACGTCTCGCCGCTGGCGGCCAATATGCAGTGGGATGTGTACCGCAACGACGCAGGGCAGCTCATCGTGCGCCTGCTGTACAACGAAAAGGAAACGGACTTCCAGGCCGCTTGCGACGGCGCCCGCATCGCGCCGGGCAGCGTCTTTTACGATTATGCGAAACTGAAAACCTGCTACGGACACGTGGCGGCGCGCTGACGCGCTGATACTGCGCGCCGCCAGCGCGCTTTACTTCAGGGTCGGCATGGCAAACTCCGCCCCGGCCGCCGTCGAGGCCGGCCAGCGCTGCGTCACCGCCTTCTGCTTCGTATAGAAACGCACGGATTCCGGGCCGTGCGCATGGTGGTCGCCGAACAGGCTGCGCTTCCAGCCGCCGAAGCTGTGGAAGGCCATCGGCACGGGAATCGGCACGTTCACCCCGACCATGCCGACCTGCACCCGGTGCGTGTATTCGCGCGCCGTGTTGCCGTCGCGCGTATAGATGGCCGTGCCGTTGCCGTATTCATGCGCATTGACCAGCTCCAGCGCCGCCGTAAAATCGGGCACGCGCACGATGCACAGCACGGGGCCGAAGATTTCCTCCTTGTAAATCGTCATGTCCGGCGTGACGTGGTCGAACAGGCTGCCGCCCAGGAAAAAGCCGTGCTCATGGCCTGGCAGGACAAAACCGCGCCCGTCGCAGATAAGCTTGGCGCCTTCCTTGACCCCCGTGGCGATGTAGCCGGCGATCTTGTCCTTGTGCACCTGCGTGACGACCGGCCCCATCTCGGCCGACAGATCCATGCCCTGCGTGATCTTTAACGCCGCGATGCGCGGCACCAGCGCTTCCACCAATTGGTCCGCCACATTGCCGACCGCCACGACGACGGAAATGGCCATGCAGCGCTCCCCGGCCGAACCAAACGCGGCGCCCATCAGGGCATCGACCGTCTGGGCAATGTCCGCGTCGGGCATGACGACCATGTGGTTTTTCGCGCCGCCCAGGGCCTGGACGCGCTTGCCCTGGGCGCAGCCCGTCGCATAGATATATTCGGCGATCGGCGTGGA
>NZ_JBXAHC010000010.1:0-236960 GCF_058794735.1 Janthinobacterium sp. GW823-FHT06H09
CAGGACCGTGAAACAACTTTGCGCCGATGATAGTGCTGCAACCAGTGTGAAAGTAGGTTATCGTCAGGCTTGTTATATAAAAAAACCCCGCATCAGCGGGGTTTTTTTTCGTCTGCAGCGTTCATCGGACTAGATGCCCCAGGTGATGCTTTCATTTTCCGCCTTGGCCGAGCGCAGCATTTCCATCAGCGGATAGGCGCGCTGCGAGAAATGCACTTTTTGCGCGCGCGCATGGGCGCCCGTTTCGCCATCTTCCAGCGTTTCCGGCGTATGCGCATCGTGTTCGACGTCATTTTCCGGATGCAGTTTGCTTTCCGCGACTTCTTTTTCCAGCAGGGCCAGGGCATCGCCCGCTTCGGCTGGCGTGATGACGCCGCGTGTGGGGTTCTTGTGCAGGATGTCGAGGATGCGCTGGGCATGTTCTTGGTACATCAGCACTTCAGGGGAGGATTTGGATTTGAATGAGATCAACATAAGCGCTTTCTGAAACTTGTTGTTAGTGTCGAAACAATATCACGACTTGAAATGTCGCACAGGCCGTCCGATTGCCCGGATTGCACATTTGCAAGCCGGATAGGGCCATCTGTTGGACAACGCACGCATTTACAAGAGCTTGCTTACGGTGAAAACACCCGTTTAAGCGATCGTTAAGTCTCAATCCAGTTTCACCGAGTCCATGAAAGTGTCGATGGTGTCACGCGACAGCTTGCTTTCTTCACCGAGGATGATGATCTGGAAAATCCGTTTATCCTGCGCCACAAAACGGCCGACCAGCAAGACCGGCTTGCCTTGCTGCGTGCCGTTGGCCTCGATGCTGAGCGAACTGCGCTGGTGTGTTCCTGCCGCCGTGCTGCTGGCCGTCGATGCCGATTTTTCGCTGCGCACGGTGCCGTTGATATTTTTTAACAAGGCAGTCTGCATGGCGGGCAGGGCCGCTTGCGCCTGTTCTGCGCTGTCGAGCACGGCGCTGCCGATGGCGAAGGTATTGCCATCGACCTCGCTGGCCGTCATGGTCAGGCTGATTTTCCTGCCATCAAGATCGATCTCGCGCGTCAGCACGGCCGGTTTGCCTGGAAACAAGGCCGTGAACTGGGCGTCGGGGCTGCGGTAGTCGCGCCAGTCGAACTTCGGACTGCAGGCCGACAAGATGCCGGCGGCCGCGAGCGTAGCCAGAAAGAGGGCAAGTGATGGTTTTTTCATCAGCAGATGGTAGCAGCGCCGCCAGTCGTGCGCAATCGTGCACGTGCGGCACTTACGGGCCGCCTTATATTTCACGCAGCACGCGCCGGTACTGGATCGCTTCGGCGACGTGCGGCTGCGTGATGCCGGGGCTAGCCTCCAGGTCCGCGATGCTGCGCGCCACGCGCAGTACGCGGTGATAGGTACGCGCCGACCAGTGCAATCGCGCCATGGCGCCGTGCAGCAGCTGTTCGCCATGCGTTTCCAGGCGACAATGCTGTTCGATTTCGGTGCTGCTCAGGCGCTGATTCGCCTTTCCCTGGCGTGCCAGCTGCAGGGCAAAGGCTGCCGCTACCCGCGTGGCGATGGCTCGCGTGCTTTCTCCGGCGCCGGCGTGCCGGCCCAGCGCCGCCGGCGGCATGGCGGCCACTTCAATCTGCAGGTCGATACGGTCGAGTAGCGGACCGGACAGGCGGCTGTGATAACGGAGCACGGCGTCCGGCGTGCAGCGGCAACGTCCCGAAGCGTGGCCCAGATAGCCGCACGGGCAGGGATTCATGGCGGCGATCAGCTGGAAGCGGGCAGGAAACTCGGCCTGGCGGGCCGCGCGTGAAATGTTGATCACGCCCGATTCCATGGGCTGGCGCAGCACATCGAGCACCCGGCGCTGGAATTCGGCGATTTCATCGAGAAACAGCACGCCGCAGTGCGCGAGCGAGATTTCTCCGGGGCGCGGCACGTTGCCGCCGCCCACCAGGGCCACGCCGGACGCCGTCTGGTGCGGGGCGCGATAGGGGCGGCGTTTCCAGTGTTCCACCTTGAAGTGGCCGCCCAGCGAATGCACGGCGGCCGATTCCAGCGCCTCTTCGTCGCTCATGGGCGGCAGCACGCCGGGAAAACGGCTGGCCAGCATGGTCTTGCCCGCGCCCGGCGGCCCGACCATCAGGACGTTATGGCCGCCCGCGGCCGCCACTTCCAGCGCCCGCCGCGCCTGCTGCTGCCCTTGCACGTCGGCAAAGTCAGGATACGGAAAGGCGTGCGCTGCCAGCATGGGCTGGTGGCGTTGCAGGGCGGTCTGGCTGCCGTGCGCGGCAAAATGCGCGCAGACTTCGAGCAGGCTGTGGGCGGGATAGATGCAGGCATCGCGGACCAGCGCCGCCTCGTCCGCGTTCGCCTGCGGCAGGATGAAGGCGCGTGGCGCGCCCGCTGGGCAGCGCTGCATGGCAAAGGTCATGGCCAGCGCGCCGCGGATGGGGCGCAACTGGCCCGACAGTGACAGTTCGCCGGCGAATTCATAGTGGTGTAATTGGTCGCCTGGCAACTGGCCGGAGGCGGCCAGGATGCCCAGGGCAATGGGCAGATCGAAACGGCCCGATTCCTTGGGCAGGTCCGCCGGCGCCAGGTTGGCCGTGATGCGCCGCGCCGGCATCTCGAAGCCGCAGTTTTGCAGCGCGGCACGGACGCGGTCGCGCGATTCCTTCACTTCCGTATCCGGCAGGCCGACTATCGTAAATGAAGGCAAACCGTTGGCAAGGTGGACTTCGACACTTACCTCGGGCGCTTCCATGCCGGCCAGGGCGCGGCTTTTCAGGACGGCCAGACTCATCAAACTCCCCTGTGGCGCGGGCGCGGGCAGTCTCAGTCTAGCGCGTGAAACGCCGTCAGGCTTGAGCTATGCCAGCAAGGCCGTCAATAACGTGGTCTGGCTGGCGTCACCTCACAACCTTACACCTTGGCCTTGGGTTCGTTCAGACGCGTTTCCAGTTCGATCAGGCGCAATTCCAGTGCGTCGAGCTTGGCGCGGGTCTTGGCCAGCACTTGCGCCTGGATATCGAATTCTTCGCGCGTGACGAGATCGAGGCGGGCGAAGCCTTGGGTCATCATCGATTTCACGTTTTTCTCGATATCCTTGGCCGGCGAGTTCTCGATGGCCTGGTGGATCTTGCCTTGCAAGTCGTTAAAGAAGGTATTCATGTCCATGTTCAGTCCTTTTATGGTGCGGCATGTGCATCGCACCATTGCGGTGCACAGCGGTGTTAATCTGGTGCGAAAATAGGCAAATCCACAACGCTTCAGCAACGTATTTCCGCATGCCCAGCGGCTTGCACGGTATGTATGGCCGGAAAGGCACCTGTCAAGGTGGCAAGAGAGCTGGCACGTATTCTGCTAAAGAAGGTATGAACGCTTTGTGATCTCCAGCCAAGATTTTAAACCTCAACCGCTTTAAAAGTTCAATAAAAGGGAATCGCCATGAAGAATCTGTCCAAGAACATGACTTTAGCTGCAGCGTTGACGCTGGCCATGACCGCCTTGTGCGGCAGCGCCATGGCCCAGGATGCAGTGGCGGCGCCTGCTGCGGCCGAAGCCGTACCTGATAACGTGGTGAGCTACAACGTGGCGCTGACCAGCGACTACCGCTACCGTGGCGTGTCGCAAAGCCGTCTCGACCCTGCCATCAGCGGCGGCGCCGACTATACCCACAATCCGACGGGTTTGTACGTGGGGACCTGGCTGTCGAGCATCAAATGGATCAAAGACGGCGGCGGCGATACCAACCTGGAATGGGATATCTACGGCGGCAAACGTGGCGAGATCAGCAAGGATTTCACCTACGATGTGGGCGGCCTGTACTACTTCTATCCGTCAAATGGGCTGAGCACCAACGCGAACACCTTCGAACTGTACGGCCAGCTCGGCTATGGCCCGGCCTACATCAAGTACTCGCATTCGACCAGTAATCTGTTCGGCGTGCCTGACAGCAAGAACAGCGGCTACCTCGATGTGGGTGCCAACGTCGATGTGCACGATGGCTACATGCTGAACCTGCATGCCGGACGCCAGAAGGTCGCGCACAACGATGCCCTCAGCTATAACGATTACAAGATCGGCGTGACCAAGGATTTCGGCGTGGTGACCGTGGCTCTGGCCGCCGTCAAGGCCAACATCACGTCGCTGGCACCGAATGGCAAGAATCTGGCGAAATCCGGTCTCGTGCTGACCGTATCCAAAACCTTTTAAGCGAGACTGCCATGAAAATGATTACTGCAATCATTAAACCGTTCAAACTGGACGAAGTACGCGAAGCCTTGTCGGCTATCAATGTGCAAGGCATTACCGTCACCGAAGTCAAAGGTTTCGGCCGCCAGAAAGGCCACACGGAACTCTACCGTGGCGCCGAGTATGTCGTTGATTTTTTGCCAAAAACCAAGATTGAAGCAGCCGTCGATGACGCCATTGTCGACCAGGCCATCGAAGCGATCGAAGGCGCCGCGCGTACCGGTAAAATCGGCGACGGCAAGATTTTCGTCTACAACCTGGAACAAGTCATCCGCATCCGTACCGGTGAAACCGGCAACGAAGCGCTCTAAGGGGAATATTGATGCGTAAAAATATAACAAAATTGCTCGCTGGGATAGCCTGTCTGTGTGCGTTTGGCGTCGCCGCGCCGAGCTTTGCCGATGCCCCTGCCAAGACGGAGGCGGCCACGACCACGGCCGTTGCCGCCCCCGCCGTCACGCCCGTGCCTGACGCCGCGCCCGCTGCCGCCGCCCCGGCCCCGGCCGCTGCCGCACCGGCTGCCGCCCCTGTCGCCAACAAGGGCGATACCAGTTTCATGATGATTTCCACCTTGCTGGTGATTTTGATGACCATCCCCGGCCTGGCCCTGTTCTACGGCGGCCTGGTGCGCTCGAAGAACATGCTGTCGGTGCTGATGCAAGTGTTCATGGTGTTCGCGCTGGTCATCGTGCTGTGGTGTATTTACGGTTACTCGGTCGCCTTCACGGAAAAAACCGCCTTCTTCGGTGGCTTCGACCGCCTGTTCCTGAACGGTATCTGGGATCCGGCCAAGGGCACGTTTGCCGCCGCCGCCACCTTCAGCAAGGGTGTCGTCATTCCCGAGTTCGTCTTCGTCGCCTTCCAGGGCACGTTTGCCGCCATCACCTGCGCACTGATCGTCGGCGCCTTCGCCGAGCGCGCCAAGTTTGCCGCCGTGCTGGCCTTCGTCGTGCTGTGGTTCACATTTGCCTACCTGCCAGCGGCCCACATGGTGTGGTTCTGGACCGGTCCTGACCTGATCACCAATGCCGCCACCTCGGCCAGCGAAGCCCTGAAAGCGGGCTGGATCTGGCAAAAAGGCGCGCTGGACTTCGCCGGCGGCACCGTGGTGCACATCAATGCCGCCGTCGCCGGCCTGGTGGGCGCGATCATGATCGGCAAGCGCGTCGGCTACGGCCGCGAATCGATGGCGCCGCACTCGCTGACGATGACCATGATCGGCGCTTCGCTGCTGTGGGTGGGCTGGTTCGGTTTCAATGCCGGTTCCTCGCTGGAAGCGGGCGACGTAGCGGCATTGGCTTTCGTCAACACCTTGCTGGCCACGGCCGCCGCCACCCTGTCGTGGGTATTTGGCGAGTGGATCAGCAAAGGCAAGCCATCCATGCTCGGTGGCGCGTCCGGCGCCGTGGCCGGCCTGGTGGCGATCACCCCGGCGGCCGGCTTTGTCGGCCCGATGGGCGGCCTGGTCATCGGCCTGCTGGCCGGTATCGTCTGCCTGTGGGGCGTGAATGGCCTGAAACGCCTGATCGGCGCCGACGATTCGCTCGACGTGTTCGGCGTGCATGGCGTGGGCGGTATCCTCGGTGCCTTGCTGACGGGCGTGTTTGCTGCACCACAATTGGGCGGCCAGGGCATCTTCGACTATGTCACCAACAAGATGTCGGCCGATCCGTATTCGATCGGTCATCAGGTGTGGGTGCAGGCGCAAGCGGTCGGCACCACCATCGTCTGGTCGGCCGTCGTCTCCGTCGTCGCCTATAAACTGGTCGACATCGTCATCGGCTTGCGCGTACCGGAAGAAGAAGAGCGCGAAGGCCTCGACATCACCAGCCATGGCGAGCAAGCGTATCATGGTTAAATAACAATGATCTGGCATGCCAGCGCCCCGGCGCGGCATGTCCGGCCAGAAAGGCGCCTCATTGAGGTGCCTTTTTTTCGTTGTGGGAATGGAAAAGGTCTTTAAAACAAGGGTTTTGCCCCGATTTGGGGTACTTACACGGTAATATAGTCGGCAGTTCTGTGTGCTTTTTTGAATACTGCACATAATTTAAGGATGTAACTATGGTTCCCCATCTCGTCACGGCCCTGACCGGACCGCTGCTCGACCTCGAAAAAAAGATTCTGGCTGCGACGCCGGCCATTGAGCGCTGGTTTCGCATGGAGTGGCAAGAACACACGCCGCCCTTCTATTGCTCGGTAGACTTGCGTAACGCGGGCTACAAACTGGCGCCCGTCGATACCAATCTGTTCCCTGGCGGTTTCCATAACCTGGCCACGGAAATGCTGCCCCTGTCCGTGCAGGCCGCCATGGCTGCCATCGACAAGTATTGCCCGGACGCCCGCAACCTGCTGATCGTACCGGAATTGCACAACACCACGCCGCAATACCTGCAGAACGTGGCGCGCCTGATGCAAATCTTCCGCCAGACGGGACTGCACGTGCGCTTCGGTTCGTGGTCGCCCGACATCACCCAGCCGACACCGCTGGCCCTGCCGGACGGCAACATGCTCGTCATCGAGCCCCTCGTGCGCCTGAACAACGGCCGCCGCCTGGGCTTGAAGGATTTCGACCCGTGCACGATTCTGCTGAATAACGACTTGTCGGACGGCATCCCTGATATCTTGCAAAATATTCATGAACAAAGCTTGCTGCCGCCCTTGCACGCGGGCTGGGCCTTGCGCCGCAAGAGCAACCACTACACGGCCTACGATGAAGTGGTGAAAAAATTCGGCAAGATGATCGATGTCGACCCGTGGATGCTCAATCCCTTCCACGCCAAGTGCAGCGACGTCAATTTCCAGGAAGGCGAGGGCGAAGACGCGCTGGCCGCCAGCGTCGATGTGCTGCTGGCCAAGATCCGCAAGAAATACAAGGAATACGGCATCAAGGAAAAGCCCTTCGTCATCGTCAAGCCCGATGCGGGCACGTATGGCACGGGCATCATGACGGTGCGCGACGCCAGCGAAGTGCGCGACCTGTCGCGCAAGCAGCGCGACAAGATGTCCATCGTCAAGGATGGCAAGGTCGTCACCGACGTCATCATCCAGGAAGGCGTGCCCACGTTTGAAAGCATCAAGGATGCCGTGGCCGAACCCGTCGTCTACATGATCGACCGCTATGTGGTGGGCGGCTTCTACCGCGTGCACGCGGAAAAGGGCGTTGACCAGAACCTGAACGCCCCAGGCTCGCAGTACGTGCCGCTGGCGTTTGCCCAGCAGCATGCCGTGCCGGACTTGAAGGCCAAGCCGGGCACGGCCGCGCCGAACCGCTTCTATGTGTATGGCGTGGTGGCGCGCCTGGCCTTGCTGGCGGCGTCGCTGGAAATGGAGCGCACGGACCCGAATCCCGAGGTGTATTGATCGCGCCCCGCAGCTTGCCGGGCGCGGTGACTACCGCACCTGGCGATCTCGGCTAGAATCAAGCATTCCTTATCCAGGCTCCCCGATTGGACGCACCATGAAAATTGCATTCCTTGCCGACCCGCTGGCAGGCTTCAAGACTTACAAAGATTCCACCTTCGCCATGATGCGCGAGGCGGCCAAACGCGGTCATGCCGTGTATGCGTTCGAACAGAAGGACATGGCGCTGGAAGAGGGCATCGTCACGGCACGGGTAAACCACATCGCGCTGACGGGCGACGAACACGATTGGTACAAGGTCGTCTCGACCGAGGAAGTGCGCCTGTCGGCCCTGGACGCCATCATCGAGCGCAAGGACCCGCCGTTCGACATGGAATACGTGTACGGCACGTATTTGCTGGAGCTGGCGGAAAAGCAGGGCGCGCACGTCTTCAACAAGCCGTCCGCCATCCGCGATAACAATGAAAAGCTGGCGATTGCCCAGTTTTCCGAATTCACGTCGCCGACCCTGGTGACGTCGGATGAAGCGCGCCTGCGCGCCTTCCACGCCAAACACCAGGACGTCATCTTCAAGCCGCTCGACGGCATGGGCGGCACGGGCATCTTCCGCGTCAAGGCCGATGGCCTGAATCTGGGCGCCATTATCGAGACCTTGAGCGAGAACGGCGCGCAGACCATCATGGCACAGCGCTTTATTGCCGACATCGTCAAGGGCGACAAGCGCATCCTCGTCATCGGCGGCAAGCCGGTGCCGTTTTCGCTGGCGCGCATCCCGCAGGCGGGCGAAGTGCGGGGCAACCTGGCCGCCGGCGGCACGGGCGTGGCGCAGCCATTGACGGCGCGCGACCTGGAAATCGCAGAAAAGCTGGGCCCGATCCTGGCCGCGCGTGGCCTGATGCTGGTAGGATTGGACGTGATCGGCGACTATCTGACGGAAGTCAATGTCACCAGCCCGACCTGCTTCCAGGAAATCATGCAGCAGACGGGCTTTGACGTGGCGGCCATGTTTGTCGACGCCGTCGAGCATGGCGTTGCGCAAGCGCAGCAGCGCTAGAGGGTATTGACTATGGTAGGGATTTTGCTCATGACACATGCACCGCTGGGACAGGCTTTCATCGCTGCCTGCGCGCATGTGTTTCGCGGTCCAACGGAGCGGTTTGAAGCCATCGACGTCGTCGCCGACCAGGACCTGGCGGAAGTGCAAAAGCTGGCGTCGGACGCCATCTGCCGCCTCGACGACGGTTCCGGCGTGCTGGTGATTACCGACGTGAAGGGCGGCACGCCGTCGAACTGCTGCAACAAGCTGGCCGATGCGGGCAGGGTGGAAGTCATCGCCGGCATCAGCCTGCCGATGCTGCTGCGCGCCATCACGTATCGCCGCGACACGCTCGACGTGGTGGTGGAGATGGCGCTGGCCGGCGCGCAAAGCGGCGCCGTGCGCGTCGATAACCGCATTCGCGTGGGCGAGTAAGGAAGTACATGGCCGCCGCCCTGAAGGCGGCGGGTTTTATAGGCCAAGATTGTCATCAGCGTAGTGCATTCAGGGATAGAGACCATACAAAAATGATTCAAAAAGAACTCGAAATCATCAACAAGCTGGGACTGCACGCACGCGCCTCCGCCAAATTTACCCAGCTCGCCGCCAAGTTCAAGAGCGACGTCTGGCTGACCCGCAACGCGCGCCGCATCAACGCCAAGTCCATCATGGGCGTGATGATGCTGGCCGCCGGCAAGGGCGCGAAAGTGACCCTGGAAGCCGAGGGCGATGATGAGCAGGCATGTGTCGATGCGCTCACCGCCCTGATTAATGACAGGTTTGGCGAAGGCGAGTAATGCCCGCCGAACGCAGCCGCAGCCGCATTCCGACAGGTCAACCCATGGCATCTTTCACGCTCCACGGCATCCCGGTTTCCCGCGGCATCGCCATCGGCCGCGCACATCTGCTGGCGCCGGCCGCCCTTGACGTCAAACATTACCTGGTCGCCCAGGAACAGATCGAAGCCGAAGTCCAGCGCCTGCAAAGCGCCATCGCCACCGTCCACAAGGAACTGCAGACCCTGTGGAACGAGCTGCCCAAGGATGCGCCCACGGAGCTGGGCGCGTTCATCGACGTGCATGCGCTGATCCTCTCCGACCCGATGATTTCCGAAGCGCCGCTCGACATCATCCGCAAGCGCCATTACAACGCCGAATGGGCGCTGTTGACGCAGATCGATGAGTTGTCGGCGCAGTTCGATGAAATCGAAGACCCGTACCTGCGCGAACGCAAGGCCGACATCCAGCAGGTGGCCGAGCGCGTATTGAAAGTCTTGCTGGGCACGGAGCAGCTGCTGCCCAAGGCCGCGGCCGAAGACGAATTGATGGCGCAGATGATCGTCGTCGCGCACGACATTTCTCCGGCCGACATGCTGCAGTTCCGCGACCGCTCCTTCATCGGTTTCATCACCGACGTGGGCGGGCAGAACTCGCACACGGCCATCGTCGCGCGCAGCCTCGATATCCCGGCCGCCGTCGGGATGTCGCAGGCGTCGATGCTGATCGACCAGGATGACTGGCTGATCATCGACGGCGACGCCGGCGTCGTCATCGCCAACCCCAGCGCGCTGGTGCTGGAACAGTACCGCGAGCGCCAGGTGGCCATGCAGCGCGCGCGCAAGAAGCTGGGCAAGCTGAAAAAGACGCCGGCCGTCACCAAATGCGGCACGCCCGTCACCCTGCTGGCGAATATCGAGTTGCCCGAGGATTGCGCGTTTGCGCTGGAGTCGGGGGCCAGCGGCGTGGGCCTGTTCCGCTCCGAATTCCTGTTCATGGGCCGCGCCCACAAGATTCCCACCGAGGACGAGCAGTTCGAGGCTTACCGCAACACGGTGCAGTCGATGAAGGGAAAAGTCGTCACCATCCGCACGCTCGACATCGGCGCCGACAAGCCGCTCGACCAGTCCGACCATACGGCCTTGAATCCCGCCCTGGGCCTGCGCGCCATCCGCTACTGCCTGGCCGAGCCGCAGCTATTCCTGACGCAGCTGCGGGCGATTTTGCGCGCCTCGGCCTTCGGCAAGGTGCGCATCCTGATCCCGATGCTCGCGCATGCGTTCGAGATCGACCAGTCGCTGGCCATGATCGCGCAGGCGAAGGCCAGCCTGCGCGAGGAGGGCGTCAAGTTCGACGACGAGGTCGAAGTGGGCGCCATGATCGAGATTCCGGCCGCCGCGCTGGCCCTGCCCATGTTCGTCAAGCGCATGGATTTCCTGTCGATCGGCACGAACGATCTGATCCAGTACACCCTGGCCATCGACCGGGTCGATTACGAAGTGGCGCATTTGTACAATCCGCTGCACCCGGCCGTGCTGCAGCTGATCTCGATGACGATCGCGGCCGGCCACAAGGCGGGCATCGACGTGGCCGTGTGCGGCGAGATGGCGGGCGACGTGAAGCTCACGCGCTTGCTGCTGGGCATGGGCTTGCGCGAGTTTTCCATGCATCCGGCGCAGCTGTTGGCGGTCAAGCAAGAGATCCTCAACAGCGACCTGGGTCTGATTGCGCCACAAATGCGCAAAATTATGCGTTCGATGGAACCAAATGTGATCGCGGAAGCCGTCCAGCAACTGCAGCTCATGTAAACTGTCACCTTAAGCATCAGGACACCTCGCGCGCGGCAAGAGGTGTCCTGATGTTAAAGTTGCAGCACCTATCATCGCGGTGCTGCATCGACCATGGCCCGTGGGGCCGCCCCCCTTTTATAAACCGACACACATGTCATCCATTGGAATCGTTTCGCCGCAAACCATGTATTTTGCGCAACCCCTGCAGCTGCAAAGCGGCGCATCGCTGCGGGACTATATGTTGATGTATGAAACCTACGGCACCCTGAACGCCGACAAATCGAACGCGGTGCTGGTCTGCCACGCCCTGAACGCCTCGCACCACGTGGCCGGCGTCTATGCGGACGAGCCGAAAAGCACGGGCTGGTGGGACAATATGGTCGGCCCCGGCAAGCCGCTCGACACGGACAAGTTCTTCGTCATCGGCGTCAACAACCTTGGCTCCTGCTTCGGCTCGACGGGCCCCATGCACACCAATCCCGCCACCGGCAAGCCGTATGGCGCCAGCTTCCCCGTCGTGACGGTGGAAGACTGGGTCAGCGCGCAGGCGCGCCTGGCCGATGAACTGGGCATCACCCAGTTCGCCGCCGTGATGGGCGGATCGCTGGGCGGCATGCAGGCGCTGGCGTGGAGCATCATGTTCCCCGAGCGGCTGCGCCACTGCGTGGTGATCGCCTCGACGGCCAAGCTGTCGGCGCAAAACATCGCCTTCAACGATGTGGCGCGTCAGGCCATCCTGTCCGACCCCGATTACCATGGCGGCGACTTCTATGCGCATGGCGTGGTGCCGAAGAACGGCTTGCGCGTGGCGCGCATGGTGGGCCACATCACGTATTTGTCGAACGATGACATGGCCGAAAAATTCGGCCGCAAGCTGCGCGACGCGGCGCAGACGGGCGATTACAAATTCGGCTTCGGCATCGACTTCGAGATCGAATCGTATCTGCGCTACCAGGGCGACAAGTTCTCCGAGTACTTCGACGCGAACACCTATCTGCTGATTACCAAGGCGCTCGACTATTTCGATCCGGCGCGCGCGCATGGCGGCGACCTGGCCAAGGCCCTGTCGGGTACCAAGGCCAGGTTCTTCCTCGCCTCGTTTTCCACCGACTGGCGCTTCTCGCCAGAACGCAGCCGCGAGATCGTCGAAGCGCTGGTGTGCAACCGCCGCCAGGTCACGTATGCCGAAATCGACGCGCCGCACGGCCACGACGCCTTCCTGCTGGAAGATGCGCGCTACATGAACATGGTGCGCGCCTATTATGGCCAGGTTTGGAACGACATCGGGGCGGGCTTGCCCGCTCCTGCACCGCACACCGCCGTCCGCCAGGGCGCCAAGGAGACCGCATGACTTTTGACGAATTGAGCGCGCTGCGCCCCGACCTGGCCTTCATCGCCCATTGGGTGCCGAACAACGCGCATGTGCTGGACGTGGGCTGCGGCGAAGGCGTGATGCTGCAGTATCTGCAAAGCGACAAGGAGTGCAGCGGCTATGGCATCGAGATCGCCGACGACAAGGTGCTGGCCAGCACCCTGCGCGGCGTGAAC
Source organism: Janthinobacterium sp. GW823-FHT06H09 (assembly GCF_058794735.1). Taxonomy (NCBI): domain Bacteria; kingdom Pseudomonadati; phylum Pseudomonadota; class Betaproteobacteria; order Burkholderiales; family Oxalobacteraceae; genus Janthinobacterium; species Janthinobacterium sp. GW823-FHT06H09. Next base: position 12,747 of record NZ_JBXAHC010000010.1, read on the forward strand.
GTGATCCAGCAGGACATGGAAAAGGGCCTGGCCATCTTTGGCGACAACAGTTTCGATACGGTGCTGTGCCTGTCGTCCTTGCAGATGATGAAGCAGGTCGAGCCGCTGCTGCGCGACATCGTGCGCGTGGGCGCCGAGGCTATCGTCTCGTTCCCCAACTTCGCCTACTGGCCGCACCGCGTGGCCTTGCTGAAAGGCCGCATGCCCGTGTCGAAGTCGCTGCCCTACCAGTGGTACGACACGCCCAACGTGCGCTGCGCCACCATCAACGACTTCCGCGAACTGGCCGAGGAATGCGGCCTGGAAGTGATCGAATGCGTAGCCCTGGCCGAAGGCAAGATGGTTTCCGTGCTGCCGAACCTGCGCGGCGACCTGGCCGTCTTCCGCCTGCGTAAAAAAGCGGTGCATTGATGACCACAAGCCCGGCGCCCGGCTGGCGTTCCTATGCCAATGGCCGCATGCTGGCCGTGCTGGTACTGGGCTTCAGTTCCGGCCTGCCCCTGTTCATCCTGCTGTACCTGCTGCAGGCATGGCTGGCCAAGTCGGGCTTGAACGTCAAGGCGCTGGGGCTGTTCGCGCTGGTGCAGTTCCCCTACATCTGGAAATTCCTGTGGGCGCCCCTGATGGACCGCTACCGCATCCTGGGACTGGGACGCCGGCGCGGCTGGATGGCGCTCACACAAGTGGCGCTGTTCTTTTCCATCGGCGCCATGGGCATGCTGGACCCGCTCACGCAGATCGGCCTGATCGCGGCGGCCGCCGGCGGCGTAGCCTTTCTGTCGGCCAGCCAGGACATCGTCATCGACGCCTACCGGCGTGAAATCCTTGCCGACAACGAGCAGGGCCTAGGCGCGGCCGTCATCGTCAATGCGTACAAGGTGGCGGGCATGGTGCCGGGTGCGCTGTCGCTGATCCTGGCCGACCGCATGCCGTGGCAACCCGTCTTCTGGATCACGGCCGCCTTCATGCTGCCGGGTCTCGTGTGCACCCTGCTGATCAGGGAGCCGACCGTGTACGGCTCGCCGCCAAAGACCATGCGCGAAGCGATCATCCTGCCGTTCCAGGAATTCATCGCACGCGATGGTTGGCGTAACGCAATGTGGATACTCGCCTTCGTATTACTCTACAAAATCGGCGACAGCATGGCCACGGCGCTGGCGACGAAGTTCTATCTGGACCTGGGTTTTTCCATGACGCAGATCGGCCTGGCCGCCAACACCACGGGTTTCTGGGCCAGCCTGGCCGGTGGCGTGGTCGGTGGCGTGTGGATGCTCAAGCTGGGCATCAACCGGGGCCTGTGGGTGTTTGGCGCGCTGCAGGCGATCGCGATTCTGGGTTTCGCCTGGCTGGCGCAGGTGGGGCCGAATACCATGCTGCTCAGCGCCGTGATCGGTTTTGAAGCTTTCGCCAGCCTGGGCCTGGGCGCGGCTGCCTTTGTCGCATTCCTGTCGCGCACCACGGACCCGCGCTATACGGCCACGCAATATGCCTTGTTTTCCAGCCTGAGCGCCGTGCCGCGCACCCTGATCAATGCCTCGGTGGGCTTTCTGGTCGCCGAGCTGGGCTGGTTCTCGTTTTTCATCGTGTGCTTCTTCCTGGCCTTTCCGGCCATGCTGATGCTGCCTAAAATTGCTCCATGGAGGTCTGCCAATGGCACCAATATCCCTTAAACGTTACGCCATCCTGGCCAGCCTGTGCACGGCCACCGCGCTGGCGCCCCTGTCCGCCCACGCCCAGGAGGCGACGGTCCAGGACGGCATCAAGGTGCGTCCCCTGTCGACGTCGCGCATCTTTGCCGGCGGCGCCGATTTCAATGCACAATCGAAGCAGCAATATGCGCAGCTGGTCAACGAGGCGAAGGAAAAAAATGCGCTGGTGCCCGACAGCGACCCGCAAGTGAAACGCCTGCGCGCCATCGCCCAGCGCATCATCCCGTTCGCCACGCGCTGGAACGAGGCGGCGGCCGACTGGAACTGGCAGGTCAACCTGCTCAATTCCGACCAGGTCAATGCGTTTTGCATGCCGGGCGGGCAGATTGCTTTTTACAGCGGCATCATCACCAAGCTCAATCTGACCGACGACGAAGTAGCCATCGTCATGGGGCATGAAATCTCGCATGCGCTGCGCGAACACTCGCAGGCGCAGGCGGGCAAGGGCAACCTGGCCGCCGTCGGCGCCAAGCTGGCCGGCGCCGGACTGTCTGCCTGGCTCGGCGTCGATCCGAGCATCACCAGCACCGCCACGAATATGGCGGCGCAGGGCGTGATGCTGAAGTTTTCGCGCGACGATGAGCGCGAAGCGGACCTGATCGGCATGGACCTGGCCGCGCGCGCCGGTTTCGACCCGCGCGCCGGTGTCATCCTGTGGCAGAAAATGGCGGCAGTGAGCAAGGGCGCGCCGCCGGAGTTCCTCTCGACGCACCCGTCGGGCAAGGACCGCATCTCGCAGATGAACAGCCACATGGCGCAAGTGCTGCCCCTGTACGCGCGCAGCAAGGGCGTCAGCGTGGACGCCTTGCCGCCATACCGCAGCACCGCCATCGCGCAGCGCTAGGATGACCAAGCGTCACGCCGCCGCACCCTTGCCCATGCGCGACGGCGTGGCGGCCAGCTACCTGTGGCTGCCGGAAGGACAGTGGGCGGACATGCTGTCCTTTCTGGTTGAGCGCTATCCACAGATCAGCGCCGCGCAATGGCGGGACCGCATGGCGCGCGGCGAAGTGGTCGATGGCGACGGCGCCGTGCTGGCGCCCGGCAGCGCATACAGGCGCGGCATGCGCATTTTTTACTACCGCGAGCTGGAGCGGGAAACGCCGATTCCCTTCCAGGAAGAGATCCTGTTCCAGGACGAGCATCTGATCGTGGTCGACAAGCCGCATTTCCTGCCCATGACGCCGGGCGGGCGCTTCGTGCAGGAGACCTTGCTGACGCGCCTGAAGAAACGGCTCGATAGCGCCGACCTCACGCCGATCCACCGCCTCGACCGCGAGACGGCCGGTGTGGTGATTTTTTCACGCCAGATCGCCAGCCGGGGCGCCTATCAGTCGCTGTTCCAGCGCCGCGAAGTGCGCAAGACGTACGAGGCGCTGGCGCCCGTGCTGGCGGGACGCGATTTCCCATTCACCTACCACAGCCGCATGGTCGAGGGCGCGCAGTTTTTCCTCATGCGCGAGGAAGCGGGTGAGCCGAATTCGGAAACCGTCATCGATGTGATCGAAGAGCGCGGCGGCGTGAATCTGTACCGGCTGCAGCCGCATACGGGGCGCAAGCACCAGCTGCGCGTGCACCTGGCCTCGCTGGGCATCCCCATCGTCAACGATGCGTTTTACCCGGTGGCCCTGCCTTGCAAGGAAGATGACATGTCGCAGCCCTTGCAGCTGCTGGCGCGGGCCATCGATTTCACGGACCCTTTGAGCGGCGAGCCGCGCCATTTCGAAAGCCGGCGCGTGCTGGCGTGGCATGCTTAATCCGCCACCATCACTGACGTGCCAACAATGCTGTCGGATTACGGTCCTGCGGACCTAACCCGACCTACGGCAGATTCAGCGTAGGTCGGGTTAGCGCGCAGCGCGTAAGCCGACACCACCACGGACGTATCAGATCAGCCCTTGACCGTGTAATCGATGATCAACGGTGCATGGTCGGAAAACCGCTCGTCCTTGTAGACGCTGACCGTATGCGCCTGGGCTGCGATGCCGGGCGTGGCGACGTGGTAATCGATGCGCCAGCCCACGTTCTTCGCGTAGGCTTGTCCGCGGTTGCTCCACCACGTGTACTGGTCTTCGCGCTTGTCCAGGCCGCGGTGCACGTCGACGAAGCCCACTTCGTCGAAGACGCGCGTCAGCCACGCACGCTCTTCCGGCAGGAAGCCGGAATTCTTCTTGTTGCCCTTCCAGTTCTTCAGGTCGATTTCATGGTGGGCGATGTTCCAGTCGCCGCAGATGACCACTTCGCGGCCCAGCGCCTTCAATTCCAGCAGGTGCGGCAGGAACAGTTCCATGAAGCGGAACTTGGCTTCTTGGCGCTCCGGGCCGGACGAACCGGAGGGGCAGTACACGGAAATGACGGACAGGTTGCCGAAATCGCAGCGCACGTAGCGGCCTTCGGCATCGAATTCGGGGCTGCCGAAGCCGATATGCACGGCGTCCGGTTCCACCTTGCTGTATACGCCCGTGCCGGAGTACCCCTTTTTCTCGGCATAGTGGAAATGGCCATGGTAGCCATGCGGGTTGAGGAATTCCGGCGTCATGTCGGGCAGCTGCGCCTTCAATTCCTGCACGCAGATGAAATCGGCCGTCTGCGTGCCCATCCAGTTGAAAAAGCCTTTTTTGGCGGCGGAACGGATGCCGTTCAGGTTGGCGGAGATAATTTTTGGCATAGGTCGAAAGTGAAAAGGGCGCTGGACGGGGCCGGCGGGCGCGGCATGGCGATTGTCTCGCCGCTGCGCGCGGATTAAAATACAGGCACTTTTAAAAAATGAGGCTAATGTGAATAATTTACGCCAGCAGTTTATCGCGTTTTCAGTATCCAAGGGAGTCTTGCGGTTTGGCGAGTTCACCACCAAGGCCGGGCGATCATCGCCGTACTTCTTCAATGCGGGCCTGTTCCATGACGGCGCCACCCTGGCCGAGCTGGCGCAGTTCTACGCACAGACCCTGCTCGACTCGGGCGTGGAATTCGACATGCTGTTCGGCCCCGCCTACAAGGGCATCACCCTGGCGTCGGCCACCGCCGTGGCGCTGGCCGGCAAGGGCCGCAACACCTCGTTCGCCTTCAACCGCAAGGAAGCCAAGGACCACGGCGAAGGCGGCACCATCGTCGGCGCCAAGCTGCATGGCAAGGTTGTCATCATTGACGATGTGATCTCGGCCGGCACCTCGGTGCGCGAATCGGTGGACATGATACGCGCCGCCGGCGCCGAACCATGCGCCGTGCTGATCGCCCTGGACCGCATGGAGCGTTCCGGCCCGGACGGCCAGCTGTCGCCAAGTTCGGCGGTGCAGGAAGTGTCGAAACAGTATGGCATCCCCGTCATCTCGATCGGCAACCTGGACGACTTGTTCGGCTACCTGAACGGCGCGGGCGCCGATCCGGAACTGCTCCAATACAAGGATGCCGTTTCCGCGTACCGCACGCGCTACGGTATTTAAGTCGTCTTTTCCAGCAGCGCCCGCAGCCGCGGGTCGCTGCAGGCGGCGCCAGCTTGCGGATGGCATTGCAGCAGCCGCTGCAGCAGCGCGCCGCCGATGCCGCGCCGGCGGAACGGCGGTTTCACGAACAGCATGTTCACCGTCACTTCATCGGCGTCTCTGCTGATATCGAGCATGGCCACCTGCTGGCCGTCGATCCACGCGCACAGCGCGCTGTCCCCTTGCCAGTCTATCCGCATCACGCCAGCCATGGTTTGACCGCCGCATGCAGGCCTAAGGCGAACAGGCCGATAAAAAAGCAGCGCTTGAATACCTGCTGCGCGATGCGCCCGCGCAGCCATTGGCCGGCCAGCATGCCGGCCAGCGCCGGCAGCAGCGCATACGCGGAAGCGCCGGCCGCACCCAGGCTGAAGTCGCCGTGCAGGGCCAGGCTGGCCGCCAGCGCCACGGTCGACGCCGTAAACGCCAGGCCCAGCGCCTGCACCAGCGCATCGCGCGCCAGGCCCAGTCCCTGCAGATACGGCACGGCGGGAATCACGAATACGCCCGTGGCGGCCGTCACCAGTCCCGTCGCCGCGCCCGCCAATGGGCCCAGCCACGCTTCATGCCGCGCCGGCACGCGCAGCTGCAGCGAGAACAGGCCCGCCAGCGCATACAGCATCAGCGCCACGCCCAGCGCGACGACGGCCCAGGCGCCGCTGTCGGCCGGCAGCAGGGCGCCGCCCGCCACGGTAGCGGCCATGACGGCCGCCAGCATGGGCCACAGGCGGTGCAGCAGGGCGCGCAGGCCGGGGCCGGCCGCCAGTTGCCACACATTCGTCACCATCGACGGCACGATCAACAGGGCCGCCGCCTGCACGGGCGGCATGACGAGGCTGAGCGTGCCCATGGCCACCGTCGGCAAGCCCAATCCGACTACGCCCTTGACGAAGCCAGCGACGAGGAAGCTGGCGCCGACGGCCAGCAGAAATGACGTCTGCATTTTTTCTGTTCCACAGTGAATTGCGTGGATTCTGCGCGCGCTGGGCGGTTTCGCCAAGGTGGATTATTTTGAGTCAGCCTCAGTAAAATACGAAGGCTGGTAAGATGGTGAAAAGGGGAGTCGTCATGCGCTTTGATCTGGTCGATTTGCAGCTGTTCGTCAACGTGGTGGAAGCGGGCAGCCTGACGGCCGGCGCCGCGCGCAGCCATCTCGCATTGGCCTCCAGCAGCGCGCGCGTGCGCGGCATGGAAGAGATGCTGGGCATGCCCTTGCTGCTGCGCGGCCGGCGCGGCGTGGAGCCGACGCCCGTGGGCCAGACCCTGCTGCATCACGCGCGCCTCGTCTTGCTGCAAATGGAGAAAATGCGTGGCGAGCTCGGCGAATTTGCGCGCGGCTTGAAAGGGCAGTTGCGGCTGCTGTGCAATACGGCCGCGCTCAGCGAATTTTTGCCCGAGGCGCTAGGCACTTTTCTCGACCGCCATCCGAACCTGACCATCGACCTGGAAGAGCGCCTCAGTTACGATATCGTCAAGGCCGTCTCGGAAGGGCTGGCCGACATGGGCATCGTGTCCGACTCGGTCGACATGCGCGGCTTGCAGACGTTTTTGTTCCGCCCCGACCGGCTGGTGGTGATCGCCGCGGCCGACGGCGTGCATCACCGCGTCCTGGGCCAGGATGGCGTCGTCGCGTTCTCCACGCTGCTGGATCACGATTTCATCGGCCTGGCCGACGACAGCGCGATGCAGCAGTACCTGGGCATGCATGCGGCGCGCCTGGGCCGCCCCTTGAAGGTGCGCGTGCGCCTGCGCAGCTTCGATGCCGTGTGCCGCATGGTGGCCAGCGGCGTGGGCATCAGCGTGGTGCCGCTGGCGGCGGCCAGCCGCTGCCAGCAAACGATGGCGCTGCGCTGCCTGGAATTATCCGATCCCTGGTCGGTACGCAATCTGACGATCTGCGTGCGCCAGTTCAGTGAATTACCCCTGTATGCGCGCCAGTTGATCGATCATCTGAAGGCGTGACAGGGCATGACAGGAGCAGCGATGCGTTTTTCAGAAGACAAGATGGCCAGCCTGCTGTGCAGCGACCGGGTCGAGCGGCCCATCCACATCTGGCAGCCGGAGCATCCCCGCGCCGTGATCCTGGCCATCCACGGCGGCATGGCGCATGCGGGCGACTACGTCACGCCGGCGCTATACTTCCGCCAGCACGGCATCGCCACCGTCAGTTTCGACATGGTGGGCCACGACGGCAAGCGCAAGGTGGACATCCCCTCGTTCGACGCCTTCCTCGACGACGAAGAGCTGTTCCTCGCCTGGGTCAAGCAGGCGTATCCGGGCGTGCCGATCTTCGTCATGGGCCACTCCATGGGCGGCCTGATCGCCACCCACCTGGGGCTGCGCCGCTTTGCGGGCGATCCGGCCATCAAGGGCTTCATTATTTCATCGCCGTATTACGTGAATGCGATTCCCGTGCCGAAGGTGCTGCAGATGCTGTCGGGCTGGCTGGCGCGGCGCTTCCCCACGATGAAGGTGCCGCTGGGTAACCTGACCATGCTGCTCACGCATGACCAAACCATCACCGCGCGCCATTTCCAGGACGAGCGCGACGGCATACGCGCCAGTGCGGCGTCGGTGCGTTTCGCCCATGCGCTGACGTCGGCGCAAAAGGAACTGGCGGGTGGCTTGTCGGACTGGCGCTTCCCCCTGTTCGCCGCAGTGGCGGGCGACGACAAGCTGGCCGACAGCCGCGCCACGGAAAGCCTGCTGCGCAGCGTGCCCGATGGCTTGCTCGACTATCATTTTTATCCGGCCAATTATCACGAGAATTTCAATGAAGTGAACCGCGAAGCGATCTTTGCCGCCATCCTGGCCTGGATGGAAAAACTGCTGGCACCCGTGCAGGCTTGACGGCCGGGTATCGTTATAATCGGTTTGACTGCATTTACCGCCGGCGCATGCCGGCCCGGTCCCCGCGGCACAGGGGAATACTCAAGGAACGAACGATGCGCTTGCTGATTGCCCTGTTACTCCCATGGCTGACCTTTTTCACGATCGGCCGTCCGATCGCCGGCATCATTTGCCTGATCCTGCAAATCACCTTGATCGGCTGGCTGCCGGCCACGATCTGGGCCGTATATGCGCTGAGCCAGTACAAGACGGACCAGAAGATCGCCGACGCCATGCGCCGGCGTTGATGTAGGGCTAAGGCCTGTTTAAGCTGCGCTTCCTATCTTGATTCAACCGACATGAGGAGAGTGAGATGGCATCAAACAGACGCGGTACCCTGGGCCTGGCGGCGGCGATGCTGGCCGCCGGGCTGTTGCTGGGAAGTGCGGCGCAGGCGCAAACCGACGGTGCACTGCCGCCCGTGCAGAAAAGCGGGGCGGTGGAGTATCTGAGCGGCGGCATCGGCCTCGATGAGTCGACGGCCATCAAGAGCGCCAGCCGGCATTGGCCCTTGAGTCTCGTGTTTTCCGTGCAGGCGGCGGGCAAGGCGGAATTTGCCTCCGACGTGAAGCTGGAAATACGCGATGCCAAGGGCGCTCCGGTGCTCGATACGACGGCCAGCGGACCGTTCCTGCTGGCGAAACTGCCGCCAGGCAGCTACAGCCTGCGCGCCACCCTGGCCGGCAAGTCGCTGGAGCGCAAGGTGCAGATCAAGGCGGGCAGTTCCGCGCGCGTGGAGCTGGTCTGGCCAGCGGGAACGAACCAGGGCCGGCCTTGATGCCTGGCGACGGCAAGGCGTCCGAACGGGACTTGTCGGCGCGGGGCTTGTCGGCGCATATCCTGCCCACGTCGGCGACGATGGTCGGCGTGTGCATGACGGTGCTGTCGATCGGGCATTTGGCGCCGCGCGGCGAAGTGCGCGTGGCCATCGACAAGCTGCTCGCCGTCGATGCCATCGTCTTTCTCGTCAGCGCAGTGCTCTCGTTCATGTCGCTGCGCCCCGGCCAGTCGCGCTTGCGCTACGAATCGTGGGGCGAGCTGCTGTTCATCTGCGGCCTGGCCCTGCTGGCGCTGGGCGCCGTGGTGCTTGCCTTCGTCATCAACTGACCGCGAGCACGCGCCCTTCGGCGGCGCTTTGCAAGGCCAGTTCGATCAGGCGTATCGTCGCTGCCGCATCCTCGGCCGCCACCGGCGCCGGTGCGCCGTGGCGGATGGCGTCGGCCATGCCCTGGTAAAAGTCCTGGTAGCGGCCCGCCTGCATTTCGAGGTGTTCGCAATGGCCGTCCGGCTGCGTGCCCAGGTGCAGCGCGCCGCGCACGGGGTCGACGCCCCAGCCGGGCTGGCACGGCCTGCCGCCCGCCTTCAGGGCATCTTCCTGCGGGTCGAGGCCGAATTTCACGAAACTGCCCTTGTCGCCATGCACGGCGAAGCGCGCCGTCGGCGCCTTCACCAGGCAGCCCGCTTGCAGCACCACGCGCAGCCGGTCGTAGTACAAAACGATGTGCATGTAGTCGACGGCTTGCGCGCCATCGCGCTGCAGGACGATATCGGCATACAGCTTTTCCGGCTTGCCGAACAGCTGCATGGCCTGGTCCAGCATGTGCGGGCCCAGGTCGTACAGCAAGCCGCCGCCCGGCGCGCCGGACTCGCGCCAGCGCTGGCGGATCTCGGGGCGGAAACGGTCGAAGTGCGATTCGACGCTGGCGATGCGCCCCAGCGTGCCCTGCGCCAGCAGCGCTTGCAGGGTCAGGAAGTCGCCATCCCAGCGCCGGTTGTGATACACGCTGAGCACCAGCTGGCGCTCTTTCGCCAGCGCGATCAGGCTCTGCGCCTCGGTGCTGGAAATGGTGAAGGGCTTGTCGACCACCACGTGTTTGCCCGCTTGCAGGGCCGCTTGCGCCAGGCTGAAATGCGCCTCGTTGGGCGCGGCGATGACGACCAGTTCGATGGACGGATCGGCAAACAGTTGCGCGGGCTCCGCATACACGGTCGCGTGCGGCCAATCCTTGTGCACGAGCTCGGGCTTGCTGGAGGCGACGGCCGTTAATTCCAGGGCATCGATGGTGGACAGGACGGGAGCGTGGAAGGTGGAGCCGGCAAAGCCGTAGCCGACCAGGCCGGTTTTGATCTTGTTCATGGCGGATTCACAGGTGCGTGGAAGAATCCATGATCATACCCGCAAGCGGGCGGCGGCACCGCTGCAGCAATGCTGCCACGATGCCGCCGCGCATGCTTTAGAGCCTATCCCAGTAGGGAGCGTCTTTTGCAAGCAGCACATCAGGAGCGCGGACAAGGCGCGAGGAGGACGCGTGGCGAGCCACGCGACGACGAACAACGCAGTCCCCGCTTCTGAGGGGCGCTTGCAAGAGATGTATTCATCTACTGGGATAGGATCTTAGTTCAGGCTCCAGACGTATTGCACCTTGACGCTGGCGCTGACCGGCTTGCCGCCAGCGAGGGCCGGCTTGAACGTGCACTTGGCAATGCCAGTGCGCGCCGCCTCGTCGAGGGCAGGATGGCCGCTGCTCTTGACCACGCTTGACCCTTGGACCTTGCCGGTGGCGTCGACATCAAAGGACAGGTTGACCGTGCCCGTTTCCTTCGCCTGCAGCGATGCGGGCGGGTAGACCGGTTTGCCGCACACGCCAAAGTCGATGACGGGGCGGCGCTCCAGCACGGGTGCGCTGTCGGCGGCGACGGCCTGGCCGTAGATGCCGAGGCAGGCGCCGGCCAACGCCAGCAGCGGCACCGCCGCCTTCCAGTTCAGGGCTTGTGGTGCGGGGCGCAGCAATCGTTTGATACGTGACATAAGATCTCCTCCGTTGGCCGCCTGGGCCAGGTGGTGGGTTGAGAACTGGAGACGTTCCAGTTCCGAGAGTGCAAGAGCCAGACGCCGCGGTTCGCCCAGTTGTCTTGCTGCGAAATCATCTGCAATATGTTCGCGTTCGAGGCGCACGCCGCGTGAAATCCACCAGACGGCGGGGTGGAAGAACAGCAGCGCCTCGATGGCGTTTTGCAGCAGGTTGATCAGATAATCGTGGCGCCGGATGTGCGCCAGTTCATGCGCCAGCAGCGCATCGAGCAGGTGCGGCGGCATGCCGGTGAGCAGCGCCGCGGGCACCAGCACCATGGGGCGCCAGATGCCGGCCGTGAGCGGACTGGCGATGTTGTCGAGCACGCGCAGCCGCACCGGCCGCGCCACGCCGGCATCGTGCGCCATGCGCGACAGCCTTGTCTGCAGCTGTCCATGCGTGGCGCCCGTGTTCCTGGCGCTGCGCTCTATCCACAGCATGCCCAGCGCCATGCGCACGGCCAGCACGGCGGCGCACAAGGCCCAGACGCCGACGACGGCGCGCAGCAGCAGGTCCAGGTCGGGCAGGCTGTCGGGCGCCAGCAGTGCGGCGGGCAGCAAGGCGCTGGAGTACAGCGCGCCCGTGGCATCGGCCCCGGCCAGGCGCAGATACAAGCCCGCCGCCGGCCACGCCAGGCAGGCCAGCAGGGCGCCGCAACCGACGGCGTAGCGCGCCTCGGGACGCGCATTGCGCAGGGCCGCCCACGCCAACGCCGTGGCGCAGCCGATCAGCAGCCCTTGCCACAGGAAGTGCAGCAGGGTCCAGCCCAGCGCCGGCACGAAGCCGCTCATGACTGATCGTCCTTGAGCATTTTTTCGATTTCCTCGCGTTCTGCGCGCGACACGCCCGTGCGCAGCGCCGCCAGCACCAGCGCCTTGGCCGATCCGGCAAAGGCCTTCTGCATCAATTCCTTCAGCAGATTCGTCTGCAGGCTGTCCTGCGCCTGCGCTGGCGCATACACGTGCGAGCGCTGGCTTTCGTCGCGGATCAGCAAGCCCTTGCCATGCATGATCTGCATCAGGCGCAGCACGGTGCCATAGGTGATGGCCGGCTTGGCCAGCGCCATCGCCTCGTGCACCTGCTTGGCCGTGGCCGCACCCAGCGGCCACAGCGCCTGCAGCAGATCGAGCTCGGCTGCCGTCGGTTTCGGGATGTCGTGCGTCTTGGCCATGCGGTTTTCCTCTTGCCTGAAATTCAATATGGCTAGATTAAACCTTGTAGACAAAAATGTATACTTTAATTTTCAGTGGCGTATAAACGCCTGTCAGACGTGACATAAAACGTAGACAAGCTTGTTTATAAGGAGACCCGACAGGCAAAAAAAAAGACGCCGCAGCGTCTTTTTTTGGGGCGAATGAAAATTATCCCGCCAGCTTGGCCTTCAGCAATTCCGTCAGCTGGGCCGGGTTGGCCTTGCCCTTGGATGCCTTCATGGCCTGGCCGATCAGCGCATTGATGGCCGCTTCCTTGCCGGCGCGGTACTGCTCCACCGATTTGGCATTGGCCGCCAGTACTTCATCGACGATGGCTTCCAGGGCTCCCGAGTCCGAGATCTGCTTCAAGCCCTTGGCGTCGATGATGGCGTCGACCAGGTGCTCGTCGTTTGACTTCGCTTCCCACATGCCGGCGAAGACTTCCTTTGCCGCCTTGTTCGAGATCGTGCCGTCGGCGATGCGCTTGAGCATGGCCGCCAGCTGGGCGGCGGAGACGGGCGCGTCGTCCAGGTCCACGCCTTCGCGGTTCAGGGTCGACGAGACGTCGCCCATCAGCCAGTTGGCGGCGGCCTTGGCGTTTTCCTTGCCGGCCTTCTCGACCACGGCGACGAAGTAGGTGGCCATGGCTTTCGATTGCGTCAGCACCAGCGCATCGTAGTCCGGCAGTGCGTATTCGCTGATGAAGCGGGCGCGCATGGCGGCCGGCAGTTCCGGCATCGAGGCCTTGACCGTGTCGATCCACGCTTGCGAGATGACCAGCGGCGGCAGGTCAGGGTCCGGGAAGTAGCGGTAATCCTGGGCGTCTTCCTTGCTGCGCATTTCGCGCGTTTCCTTGCGGTCCGGATCGTACAAACGCGTCGCTTGCACGACCTTGCCGCCGTCTTCGATCAGTTCGATCTGGCGGCGCACTTCGACGTGCACGGCTTCCTCGATGAAGCGGAAGGAGTTCAGGTTCTTGATCTCGCAGCGCGTGCCGAATTCCTTCTGGCCGACGGGACGCACGGAAACGTTGACGTCGCAGCGGAACGAGCCTTCCTGCATGTTGCCGTCGCAAACGCCCAGCCACATGACCAGCGAGTGCAGCGCCTTGGCGTAGGCCACGGCTTCGGCGGCGCTGCGGATTTCCGGCTCCGAGACGATTTCCAGCAGCGGCGTGCCGGCGCGGTTCAAGTCGATGCCGCTCATGCCCGCATAGTCTTCGTGCAGAGATTTGCCGGCGTCTTCTTCCAGGTGGGCGCGCGTCAGGTTCACCGTCTTGGTGACGAATTCGCCATCCTTTTCGTAGCCGAAGGTCAGGGCGCCGCCGATGACGACGGGGTCTTCGAACTGGCTGATCTGGTAGCCCTTGGGCGAATCGGGATAAAAATAGTTTTTGCGGGCAAAGACCGAGTGCGGCGCGACGGTCGCGCCCACGGCCAGGCCGAAGCGGATCGCGCGGTCGACGGCCTGCTTGTTCATCACCGGCAGCACGCCCGGCAGCGCCAGGTCGACGGGGCTGGCCTGCGTGTTGGCTTCGGCGCCGTACTTGATCGGCGAACCGCTGAAAATTTTGGATTCGGTCGTGAGCTGCACGTGGTTCTCAAGACCGATGACGACTTCCCATTGCATAGTGTTCTCGCTTAATTTGGTGGCGCCGCCTGGGCGGCGCAAATTTTTTCTTAGATGCCGGCCGTTGCGTTGCCTGGAGCACGCGTATGCCAGTCCGTCACCAGCTGGAATTGGTGGGCCACGTTCAGCAGTTTGGCTTCGCCAAAATAATTGCCGATGATTTGCAGGCCGACGGGGCGCTTGCCATTCTTGTCTCCCGCGCCGAAACCGCAAGGGATTGACATGCCGGGCAGGCCGGCCAGGCTGGTCGACAGGGTGTAGATGTCGGCCAGGTAGTTCGCCACCGGGTCGTCCGTCTTGTCGCCCAGGTCCCAGGCGACGGTCGGCGCGACGGGGCCCATGATGACGTCGCAGACGGCGTCCGGGCCATTCAGGACGGCGTCGAAATCCTGCGCGATCAGGCGGCGGATCTTTTGCGCCTTCAGATAGTAGGCGTCGTAGTAGCCATGGCACAGCACGTAGGTGCCGACCATGATGCGGCGCTGCACTTCCGGACCGAAGCCCTGGGCGCGCGACTTCTTGTACATGTCCTGCAAGTCCTTGTACTCGGCGGCGCGGTGGCCGTAGCGCACGCCGTCGTAGCGCGACAGGTTCGACGATGCTTCGGCCGGGGCGATCATGTAATAGGCGGGAATCGACAGGGCCGTATTCGGCAGCGAGATGTCGACCAGGGTGGCGCCCAGCTTTTCATACTGCGCCAGCGCGCCGCGCACGGCCGCTTCCACGTCCTTGGCCAGGCCCTCGCCGAAGTACTCGCGCGGCACGCCGATGCGTAAGCCCGTCAACGGCTGGCCCAGTTCACGTGAAAAATCTTCCGCCACGCCGCCCTGTTCCGGCGACAGGCTGGTCGAGTCGCGTTCGTCGAAGCCGGCCATGGCGGTCAGCAGCAGGGCGCAGTCTTCGGCCGAGCGGGCCATCGGGCCGCCCTGGTCCAGCGACGAGGCAAAGGCGATCATGCCGAAGCGCGAGACGCGGCCATAGGTCGGCTTGATGCCGGTGATGCCGCAGAAGGCGGCCGGCTGGCGGATCGAGCCGCCCGTATCGGTGCCGGTGGCCGCTGGCGTGAGGCCGGCGGCGACGGCGGCGGCCGAGCCGCCGGACGAGCCGCCCGGCACGGCTGTTTTATCCCACGGGTTCTGCACGGCGCCGAAGGCCGAGTTCTCGTTGCCGGAACCCATGGCGAATTCATCGCAGTTGACCTTGCCCAAAGTGACCATGCCGGCCGCCTGGAATTTTTCCACCACGGTGGCGTCAAACGGGCTGGCGTAGTTGGCCAGCATTTTCGAGCCGGCCGTCGTGCGCCAGCCTTTCGTGACGAACAAGTCCTTGTGCGCGATCGGCACGCCCGTCAATGGCGTGGCCGTGCCGGCGGCGATGCGCGCATCGGCGTCGGCTGCTTGCGCCAGGGTCAGCGCACGGTCGACGTGCAGGAAGGCGTTCGAGTTGTCCGCTTCGATGCGGTCGAGGAAATGCGTCGCCAGTGCAACGGCGGAAATTTCCTTGTTCTGCAAAAGCGTGGACAGCTGTTTGATGGATTTTGTATGCATGGCGTTTCTATTGTGATATTCGGCAAGAAGGCGGGAACGGCGCAACGGCGTGTTTATTCGATAACCTTGGGCACCAGGTACAGGCCATCCTGTACCTTCGGCGCCACGGCCTGGTAGGCGTCGCGGCGATTCTGTTCCGTGGCGACGTCTTCGCGCAGGCGCAGGGCGATATTGTCCATGTGGGCGGCCAGCGGGTGGCTCAGGGGCGCCACGCCATCGGTATTGACGGCTTGCATTTGTTCCGCCAGTGCGAAAATCTTGTTCAATTGGGCCAAAGACGTGACGGCCTGGTCGTCGGCCATTTCAAGTTGGGCCAGGTGGGCGATGCGTTTTACGTCGGAGAGTGTCAGGGACATGGCGAATGGCGCGGAGTGCCGCGCATTAGTATTAAGTTGGCGTTTTGATAAAACGCGGGTATTTACTGCTATTTTGCTCACAAAAATCGAGGAATACCGCGTAACTCGCGGCTGCAAGAGTCGCACTTTTCCATGGTTTTTGAGCAAATCGCATTCAAATTATAAGGTAGAATGGCGGGTTAATGCGTTGCCGGCGCTGATGGACCGCTGCCGCAGCATAGAAAAGATTGCGCAAGCGCCAAGCGAAACCCGAAAAAATCGCCTCCACGGATTTTCAGGGTGCCTGAAAGCGCCCGCTTTGAAACTCCCCATAAACAGCTTTTGCGCAGCTCGATGCGCTACAGGACACTCATGTTTGGTTTTTTACGCAGGTATATCTCCACCGATCTGGCCATTGACTTGGGCACGGCCAACACCCTTATTTATGTACGCGGCCTCGGTATCGTCCTGGACGAGCCATCCGTCGTCGCCATCCGCCAGGAAGGCGGTCCGAATGGCAAGAAGACCATTCAGGCAGTCGGCAAGGAAGCCAAGCAGATGCTGGGCAAAGTGCCGGGCAATATCGAAGCGATTCGTCCGATGAAAGATGGCGTGATCGCCGACTTCACCGTGACCGAACAAATGCTCAAGCAATTCATCCGCATGGTGCATGACTCGAAATTCTTCCGTCCATCGCCGCGCATCATCATTTGCGTGCCGTGCGGTTCGACCCAGGTCGAACGCCGCGCGATCCGCGAATCGGCCCTGGGCGCCGGCGCCTCGCAGGTGTACCTGATCGAGGAACCGATGGCAGCGGCCATCGGCGCGGGCTTGCCCGTGTCGGAAGCGACCGGCTCGATGGTGGTCGACATCGGCGGCGGCACGACGGAAGTGGGCATCATCTCGCTGGGCGGCATGGTCTACAAGGGTTCCGTGCGCGTGGGCGGCGACAAGTTCGATGAAGCCATCGTCAACTACATCCGCCGCAACTACGGCATGCTGATCGGCGAACAGACGGCCGAAGCCATCAAGAAGGCCATCGGTTCGGCCTTCCCTGGTTCGGAAGTGAAGGAAATGGAAGTCAAGGGCCGCAACCTGTCCGAAGGCATTCCGCGTTCGTTCACCATTTCCAGCAACGAGATCCTCGAAGCGCTGACCGACCCGCTGAACAACATCGTCTCGGCCGTGAAAAACGCGCTGGAACAGACGCCGCCGGAACTGGGCGCCGACATTGCCGAAAAAGGGATGATGCTGACGGGCGGCGGCGCGCTGCTGCGCGACCTGGACCGCCTGCTGATGGAGGAAACCGGCCTGCCGGTGCTGGTGGCCGAGGACCCGCTCACCTGCGTGGTGCGCGGTTCCGGGATGGCACTGGAACGTATGGACAAGCTCGGCTCGATCTTCTCCTACGAATAATCTGACAGAAGGGCCGGAAACCATTCCGGCCTTTTTTTGGTTTTGGCGCCGGCGTCTGACCGGGGCCTGCACGTTGGCGCACTGCGCCTGGCCTGATTATTGGAAGTCATGGAATACAGTCCTCCGCCACTTTTCAAACAAGGCGCCTCCGCCCGCGTCAAGATGATGGTGTTCGCCGGCATTTCTATCGCCCTGCTGCTGGTCGATTCGCGCATGCACGCGCTGACGGCCGTGCGTCAGGCGGTCGGCACCGTGCTGTATCCGGTGCAGATGGCGGCCCTGGTGCCGCGCGACGTGGCGCTGGGCGTCGGCAATTACTTTTCTTCGTTGTCGGCCCTGGAAAAACAGGTGCGCGACCTGAAGCACGAACAGATCGCCTCGGCGCAGATCCTGCAGCAGGCGCAGCTCAACATCGTTGAAAACAACCACCTGCGCAAGCTGATGGAAGCGCGCGAGCGCGTGCCCGTCAAGACCATGATGGCCGAAGTGCTGTACGACACGCGCGATTCGGCCTCGCGCAAGATCGTGCTCGATCGCGGCATCCAGAACGGCGTGGAACTGGGCCGCCCCGTGATCGACAACCTGGGCGTGGTGGGGCAGGTCACGCGCGTGTTCCCGTTCACCTCCGAAGTAACGCTCTTGACCGATGAAGAGCAGGCCATTCCCGTGCAGCTGCTGCGCAACGGCGTGCGCAGCGTGGCCATCGGCCGCGGCAAGTCGGGCACCATGGAGCTGCGCTTCACGGCCCCCAGCGCCGACATCCAGATCGGCGACATCGTCATCACCTCGGGCCTCGACGGCCTGTACCCGGCCGGCCTGGCCGTGGCGCGCGTGACCCTGGTCGAGCGCAATGCGCATGGCCCGTTCGGCCGCGTCGTGTGCCAGCCGCTGGCCGGCATCGAACGCAACACCCAGCTGCTCATCCTGATGACGTCGCCCGATATTCCGCCGCGCCCGCCCGCCGAAGATGTCAAGACGGGCCGCAAGATCGCCGGCAAGATGGCGCCGATCAAGGACCCGGCCAAGGAGCCTGCCGCCGCCGCGACAGCCCCCGCCGCGAAGCCGCCCGCCAGCGCCGCGCCGAAACCGGCGGCGCCGGCAGGACCTGCCGCAACGCCTGTAACAACGCCAGCACCTGCCGCCGTGCCACCGAAGGAAGCGACACGATGAACCGCCCGCATTACATCCTGCTGCCGGTCAGCCCCCTGTTCATCGGTTTTTCCCTGCTGTGCGCTTTTTTGCTGAATCTGCTGCCATGGGGCCAGTTTGTCGGCGTGCCCGATTTCGTCGCGCTGGTGCTGGTCTTCTGGGGCATCCACCAGCCGCGCAAGGTCGGCATCGGCGTCGCGTTCTTCATGGGCCTGATGATGGACGTGCACGATTCGACCCTGCTGGGCGAGAATGCCTTGGCGTATACCTTGCTGTCGTATTTCGCCATCATGATGCACCGGCGCGTGCTGTGGTTCCCCATCCTGACGCAGGCGCTGCACGTGCTGCCGCTGCTGCTGCTGACGCAGGCGCTGCAATTGCTGACGCGGCTGATCGTCTCGGGCCGTTTCCCCGGCTGGCTCAATTTCATCGAGAGCTTCGTCGCCGTCGCCCTCTGGCCTTTCGTGACGTGGATACTGCTGGCGCCGCAGCGCCGCGCCGTGGACCGCGACCATAACCGGCCGATCTGACGGGCGCCTGCCATGACCGAACTGAAAAATACCGAGCGCGAACTGCATTTTTTCCGCATGCGCCTGACCATCCTGGGCGCGCTCGTCTTCGTCTGCTTTTCGCTGCTGCTGGCGCGCTTCATCTGGCTGCAGGTGATCAAGCACGAAGACTACGCGACCAAGGCTGAAGACAACCGCATCGCCGTGGTTCCCATCGTGCCCACGCGCGGCCTGATCCTCGACCGCAACGGCGTGGTCTTGGCGCGCAATTACTCGGCCTACACGCTGGAAATCACGCCGTCGAAATTGAGCGCCAGCCTCGATTCGGTGATCGACGAGCTGTCGACCCTGGTGCAGATCGATATCAAGGACCGCCGTCGCTTCAAGAAGCTGCTGGAAGAATCGAAGAACTTCGTCAGCGTGCCGCTGCGCACGCGCCTGACGGACGAGGAAGTGGCGCGCTTCACGGCGCAGCGTTTCCGCTTCCCCGGCGTGGAAGTGCAGGCGCGTCTGTTCCGCCAGTACCCGATGGGCGAGGTGGCTTCGCACGTGGTGGGCTTCATCGGCCGCATCAACCGCAATGAAGCCAAGGCGCTGGAAGAGGGCGAGGACGCGGCCAACTACAACGGCACCGACCATATCGGCAAGGAAGGCCTGGAAAAAAGCTACGAAAAGCAGCTGCATGGCACCACCGGCTACGAAGAAGTGGAAGTGTCGGCCGGCGGGCGCGCCATGCGCACCCTGTCGCGCACGGCGGCCACCCCCGGCAACAACCTGATTCTGTCGATCGACATCGAACTGCAGAAGGTGGTCGAGGAAGCGTTCGGCGAATGGCGCGGCGCTGCTGTGGCCATCGACCCGGCCACGGGCGACATCCTGGCCTACGTCTCCAAGCCAGGCTACGACCCGAACCTGTTCGTCGACGGCATCGACCAGCAAAGCTGGAACGAACTCAATACCTCGCTGGACCGGCCGATGGTCAACCGTCCCCTGTCGGGCACCTACGCGCCCGGTTCGACCTTCAAGCCCTTCATGGCGCTGGCCGCGCTGGAACTGGGCAAGCGCACGCCGAGCCAGTCGATTTCCGATCCCGGCTTCTTCATCCTCGGCGGCCACACCTTCCGCGACGACAAGGTGGGCGGCCATGGCACGGTGGACATGCACAAGTCCATCGTCGTCTCGTGCAACACCTATTACTATCAGCTGGGCCGTGACATGGGCATCGACGCCATCCACGACTTCATGAAGCCGTTCGGTTTCGGCCAGCTGACCGGCATCGACCTGAATAATGAAAAGACGGGCGTGCTGCCGTCGACGGAGTGGAAGCGCAACCGCTTCAAGACGCCGCAGCAGAAAAAATGGGTGGGCGGCGACACGATTTCGGTGAGTAACGGCTCCGGCTACAACTCCTACACGCCGCTGCAGATCGCCCACGCGACGGCCAACCTGGCCAATAACGGCGTGGTGATGAAGCCGCATCTGGTGAAGATCATCGAAGACGCGAGCACGCGTGCGCGCACCCTGACGGTACCGAAGGAAAGCTACCGCATCGCGCTCAAGCAGGAAAACATCGACATCATCAAGCGCGCCATGGTGGGCGTGACCAGCGAGCAGGGCGGCACGGCCGCGCGCATCTTCACCGGCGTGCAGTACACTGTGGGCGGCAAGACGGGCACGGCGCAGGTGGTCGGCATCAAGAAAAACGAGAAGTACAATGCCAAGCTGCTGGCCGAGCGCCTGCGCGACAACGCCCTGTTTACGGCCTTCGCGCCAGCCGACAAGCCGCGCATCGCGATCGCCATCGTGGTGGAAAACGCGGGCTTCGGCGCCGGCGTGGCCGCGCCGATCGCGCGCAAGGCGCTCGACTACTACCTGCTGGGCAAGCGTCCGAGCGACAAGGAAAAGGACACCACCAAGGTGCCCAAGGAAGATGTCGACGAAGTGCGTACCCTGGAAGAAATCACCGACGAGCAGGCCGCCCCGGCGCCGCCTGCCAGGCAATAAGGAAGCACATGCCCATTAACGAGAGGCGCTCGCTGTGGCGGCGCGCCAAACCCTACCTGGCGGTGTTCGATCCGCCGCTGATGATCATCATCCTGATGCTGCTGTGCACCAGCCTGCTGACCCTGTATTCGGCCAGCATCGGCATCCCCGGCAAGATCGAGGACCATCTGCGCAACATCATGCTGTGCTTTTTCGTCATGTGGGTGGCGGCCAACGTCACGCCGCAGATGATGATGCGCATCGCCGTGCCGGCGTACACGGTATCGGTGATCTTGCTGGTGGCCGTGGCGCTGTTCGGCACCATCAAGCTCGGTGCGCGGCGCTGGCTGCATATCGGCGTGATCGACATCCAGCCGTCCGAATTCCTGAAGATCGCCACGCCGCTGATGCTGGCCTGGTTCTTCCAGCATAATGCGGGCGCCCTGCGCTGGAAATCGTTCCTGATGGCGGCCGTGCTGCTGCTGGTGCCCGTCTACCTGATCGCGCGCCAGCCCGACCTGGGCACGGCGCTGCTGGTGGTGGCGGCCGGCTTTACCGTCATCTTCCTGGCCGGCCTGTCGTGGAAGGTGCTGGCCGGCTTGCTGATCACCTTTGTTTCCTGCCTGCCGATCGCCTGGTCGCACCTGCATGATTACCAGCGCGACCGCGTGATGATGCTGATCGACCCGACCAAGGACCCGCTGGGCAAGGGCTTCCATATCATCCAGTCCATCATCGCCATCGGTTCCGGCGGCATGACGGGCAAGGGCTGGACGCACGGCACGCAGGCTCACCTGGAATTCGTTCCGGAGCGCACCACCGACTTCATCTTCGCCGTGTATTCGGAGGAGTTCGGCCTGGTCGGTAATCTGATTCTGATGCTGATGTATTTACTGCTGGTGGGACGGGGCATGATGATCGCCGCCAACGCCCCCAGTTTTTTCACTCGCCTGCTGGCAGGAGCGATAACAATGATTTTCTTTACGTATGCGTTTGTCAACATGGGCATGGTCAGCGGCATCGTGCCGGTGGTCGGCGTTCCCCTTCCATTCCTCAGCTATGGCGGCACCGCGCTGCTGACCCTGGGCGTGGCCACCGGCATCCTGATGAGCATTCAGCGCCACCGCAAGCTGGTGCAGACCTGATGCGGGCGCCTATCGATACCTTCGCCATGCGCGGGCTGAGCCTTGTCGCCTTGCTGACCCTGGCCGCCTGCGGCACCGCGCCGCACAAGCCCGCATCGAACAACGTGCCGCTGCCGTCGGGCGGCAAGGTCAAGGTGCCCGTGCGCCAGGATCCCACCTTGCCGGTCTTGCCGGCGGCCGGCTCCGGGCGCGGCGGCTACTACAAGGATGACGGCCCGGGCGACAATCCGCCCGCCAACCTGCGCGACGTGCCCGATGCGGAAGTGCGCAACGAGCCGTATTCGACGCGCTCGAACCGCCCGTATGTCGTCTTCGGCAAGACGTACACGCCGATCACCGACAACGAGCCATTCAAGCAAAAGGGCACGGGCACCTGGTATGGCAAGAAATTCCATGGCCAGCGCACCTCGTCGGGCGAAATCTACGATATGTACAAGATGACGGCGGCCCATCCGACCTTGCCGATTCCATCGTATGCGCGCGTGACGAGCATCGACAGCGGCGAGCAGGTGATCGTGCGCATCAACGACCGCGGCCCGTTCCACGCCACGCGCGTGATCGACGTGTCCTACACGGCGGCGCTGAAACTGGGCTTTCTCGGCAAGGGCAGCCACCAGGTGGTCGTCGAACGCCTGCTGCCGGCCGATATCGACGCCATCCTCGCTGCCCGCGCGGCGCCCAAGCCGGTGCCATCGGTGGTGGCCATTTCCATCGATACGCCGGCCGACAGCGAACCGGAAATGCGCGCCGTGGTGCAGCCTGAAATCACCGCGCTGTCAGCGGTCGATGCCACCGTGGCCGCGCCCGCGCCAGCGGCGCTGGCCACCGGCTTCTACCTGCAGCTGGGCGCCTATTCGCGTGCGGACAATGCGGAAGCGGGCCGCGCGCAACTGGCGCCGTATGCGCAAACGCTGGGCAATCTTGATGTGGTGCCGGCCGGCCCGTTGTTCCGCCTGTACGGCGGACCGTTCACGAGCCGCACCGATGCGGCGCGCGCGGCGGCCAGCCTGCCGGCGTCGGCGGGTGTCAAACCGATCGTCATTGAGAGATGAGCGTAGGTCGGATTAGCGTGCAAGCGCGTAATCCGACACCATGGTTGGCGTCGCTGGCGTTGTCGGATTACGCGCAAGCGCTAATCCGACCTACCTGGCTGAATCACAGTGAGCATCGCAGGTTGCCTATGTCGGACGCGCAGTAGGTTTGGTCCGGCGCTTATTTACAGGAGCGCAGTTCCTGCTCGTCGAACTGCTTCGTGATCTCGGCCAGCCGCGCGCGCGTGGCGGCGTCGAGGTCGCGGAACTGGTAGGCGAATTGCTTGCTGGCGCTGTAGCGCGGCGCGACGCGGGCGCTGTGCACGCCCTGTTTGTTGAGCGATGCCAGTTGGCTTTGCGCGCTCGTTTCCGACTTGAATACGCCCAGTGAAATGCCCCAGCGCAGCGGGCCGTTTTCGTTCATGATGAAGTAATTCGTCACGCCCAGCTGCTTCAATTCGCCGGCCTTGCGGTCGGCGCCTTCCTTGCTGCCCTGCGGCGGGATATACACCATGTAGCTGGAAATGTCCTGGCCGGCGACGTTCCGGCGCGACTGGCGGTCGCCCAGGCTCAGCGCGGCCACTTGCGCTTCGAAGCGGCGGCCATCGGCCAGCAGGAAATTGCCCACTTCCGTGCACGCATACGATGGCGGCGGCGCCGGTGCGGCGGGCGCTGGCGCCGCAGCTGCTTCGGCCGCCGGCGGGGCGGCGGGCGCCGTGGCCTGCTCCTGCGTCAGCAAGGTGAGCTTGCCCGCCTCCAGCTGGTTTTTCAGGCGCGCCGGTTCGCGCGTCTCGCTGCGAAAACTGCCCAGATAACCCTGGCCGATGGCCAGCACCAGCAGGTTGACGCCGGCCAGCAGCCAGAAGACGAATTTCAGCATACGTGGTTTCCTTGTGTTCCTGCGGCCCCGGCGCGCGCGGCCGCCTGCAGGCCGATCATGACGATATTGTCGACCAGGTGCAGCGGCACCGCCAGCGCCAGGGCCGGTGCGATGCGCAGTGCGGCGCCGCCCGACAACAGGCAGGCGCTGGCGCCGTGCATGCGCACGGCCCGTTCGATGGCGCCCGCCTGCGCCGCCAGGCAGCCGGAGAGGATGGCGTCGTCCGTGTTGTCGGCAAAGCCGGCCGGCAGCACGGCGTCGCTGGCGATGTGCGGCAGCTGCGCCGTATTGCGCGCCAGCGAGCTGGCCATCAGTCCCAGTCCAGGCAAGATCATCCCGCCGAGGAAAACGCCGTCGGCCGTGATGGCGTCGATGGTGGTGGCGGTGCCGCAATTGGCGACGATGACGGCCTGGCCAGGCGCCAGCGCGTGCGCGCCGATGGCGGCGGCAAAGCGGTCGCAGCCCAGCTGCGACGGCGCGCGGTAGCCGTTCGTCAGTCCGGCCAGCTGCGGCAGCGAGACAAAGTCACGCGGCGCGACCGGCAGCATGGCGCGCAGGCGCGTGCCGATGACGGCGCCCGCCACGTTCGACAGCAGCGCTTCGCTGATGGCCAGTGGCGCCCAGTGCGCCGCCAGGGTGTCGATCTGTGCATGCGCGACGGCGCCGCTGGCCAGCCAGCCGCCGGCCGCGCTGTCGGCGGCCACGAGCGCCCATTTGATGCGCGTATTGCCGGCGTCGATCAGCAGCAGCATGCGCTCACTCCCCGGCCAGGCGCAAGGACACGTCGCCCGACATGACTTCCTGCAGGCCGCCGTCGGTGCGCAGCAGCAAACGGCCCAGCTGATCGACGCCGGCCGCCACGCCTTGCTGCAGCAGCTGGCCGTTGTCGAGGATTTTCACGTGCTGGCCCTGCCACGCGTGCAGCAGGTTCCAGCGCTCGGCAAACGGCGCAAAGCCGGTGTCGTCGAATTCGGCCAGCACGCCGGCCAGGCGGCTCAGCAGCGCCGCCACCAGGGTGTTGCGCTCCATCTGCGCCAGCCAGGGCACGGCCGAGACGCTGCGCCCGATCTGCCGTTCCAGCGCATCGGGCATCAAGAGATTGATGCCGCAGCCGATGACGGCCCACACGCCGCCGCTATCGTCGCCCTGTGCCTGTTGCGTTTCGACGAGGATGCCGGCCAGTTTGTGGCCATCCTTGAGCAGGTCGTTCGGCCATTTCAGTTGCACCGGCACGCCCAGCGCCGTCATGCTTTCGGCCAGCGCCACGCCGACGGCCAGCGGCAGGCCGACCAGCTGGTGCAGCGGCCCCTTGAAGCGCCAGGCCAGCGAGAACATCAGGCTGGCGTCCGCCTGCGACACCCACGGCCGTCCGGCGCGCCCCCGTCCGGCCGTCTGCTGGCCGGCGATGCGCAGGGTGGGGCCGGCCAGGCTGGCGCAGCGCGCCAGCAGGTCGGCGTTGGTCGATCCCGTTTCATCGACCACTTCGATGGCAACGTGCGAGGCGCCGGTGGCGCAATGGGCGGCGATGGCCGCGCTGTTCAAGTCTGAGTGCTTCGTCATGTTGGTCAGTTCAGTTGCGCGCCTTGTGCGGCGCATTCGCGAAGGCCCGGTCGTAGACGGCATTGGGCAGCGCGCGCAGCAGCTTGGCGACGACGCCCATCTGCCACGGGATCACGCGGTAGCTGTCGCCGTCGGCGATGGCGCGCGCGGCGCGCACGGCGAATTTTTCGGCCTGCATCAGGAAGGGCATGCGGTAGGCGTTGTGGCGCGTCATCGGCGTGTCGATGTAGCCGGGCGTGATGGTGACGACCTTGATGCCCGCCGGTTTCAATTCCAGGCGCAGTGATTCGCAGTAGCTGATGACGGCCGCCTTCGAGGCACTGTAGGCTTCGGCGCCGGGCAGGCCGCGGATGCCGGCCACGCTGCCGATGCCCACCAGGCGTCCGCGGCCCTGGTTCTTCATGGCGGCGATGAAGGGCGCGAAGGTGGCGACGGTGGCCGTGACGTTGATGGCGATGAGGCGCGCGAAGGCGTCGAGGTCTTCCGCGTGTTCGCTCAGGGTGCCATAGGACACGCCGGCGCTGGCGATGACGACGTCGATGCCGCCGGCGTGGGCGATGAAGTCCTGTGCTGCGCCTTTCAGGGCGGCGTGGTCGCACACGTCGACGGCGTAGGCGCGGTGGCGTTCAGGGTGGGGCAGGGAAGCGATCAGTTGCTGCAGCGTGTCGCCGCGGCGGGCCAGCAAGCCCAGTTGGGCACCCTGGCGCGCGTACTGCAGCGCCAGGGCGGCACCCAGTCCGCTCGACGCGCCCGTGATGAAAACGCGATGCATCAGGCGATGCCCGGGCGCGCCAGGGAAGTGGCCATGCTTATTTCTTTTCCGCTTTGGCTTTCGCGACCAGCACGTCCATCACGGTGAGCGCCTGGGCGTTCAGCTGCTCTTCGTTCTTGGCCGACTTGCTGCCCTGATCGGCTTGCGAAGGCGAGGTGATGTAGCGGCCGTCGATGGCGATCATGGGCCAGAACGTCACGTTATAGCCCTGCATCATGGCGTCCGCGCGGCGCACGCGGGCCGAGACGCCCATCGAACGGTAGGTGTCGATGAATTTCTGGCGGTCCACGCCCTGCTTGGCGACGAAGTCGAAGACGGCGTCGTCGGTGTTCAGGCGGTTGCGTTCCACGTGCATGGCGTGGAAGACGCCGGTGTGCAGCTTGTCGACCAGGCCCATGGCTTGCAGGGTGAAGAACAGGCGCTGCTGCGGCGCCACGCTCTCGTCGCGCGACACGTGCACGCGCTTGAAGACGATGTTGTCGCCCTGTTTTTTGACCCACGCCGCCAGCTGCGGCTCGAGCACGTTGCAGTGCGGGCAGTAATAGGCGAAGAATTCCGTCACTTCGATTTTCTTGCCCGATTCCGTCGCCTGCGGCGCGGGCAGGGTTTCGTATTCGACGCCGTTCTTCGGCTCGGCCGGCGAGGCGGAGGCGCCCAGGGCGATGCTGCACAGGGCGGCGGCGAACAGGATTTTCTTCAGAAAACGCATGCTGGTTCCTTATTTTTGGTTGCGGACGACGGCGACATCGATGCCGTTTTCAGACAGTTTGGTGCGCGCGCGGTTCATCGCTTCGAGCTGGTTGAACGGCCCGATGCGCACCCGGTGCAGCACGCCGGCGTCGGTGCTGCGGTCGCTGATGGCCGCTTCGAAACCGAGCAGCGCCAGTTTGCCGCGCGTGCTTTCGGCGTCCGACATGTCATGGAAGGCGCCGGCCTGCAGATAATAAATCCATTTGTCGCTGGCTGCATCGGCCTTGGCTTCCTTCACGTCTGCCTTGGCTTGCGGTGCTGGCGCCGCTGGTGCGGCCGCCGGCGTTTTCGGCGCCGGCTTGTCCTTCAAGGTACCGATCAATTCCTGCAGCGCGTCCGGCGGCGGCGCCTTCGGCTGCTGCGCGGTGGTGGGCGCCGGCGCCGGCGCGGCAGGCTGCGTCGGCGTGACGATCTCGCGCGGCTCCTTGGAGAAGTCGCGCGCCGCTTCCTTGGCCGCTTCCTTGTTGCCGTACATCGGCTTGTTCGGGTCGGCGATCTGGCCGGCCGTCGGTTCGGCCGACTTGCCGGCCTTGCCCGACTTGTCGGTGAAGGGCGAGGCGCCCTTGGTGATCACCAGGGCGACCACGACGGCGATGCCCAGGCCGATGACCAGGCCGATGATGATGCCGACCAGGGTATTGCCCTGCTGGCGCCGGGTCGAAGAGAAGCGGGAAGCATGATTCATTGACGGTTTGACCTTCGCGATTACATTTTGTTTGGCGCGGACACGCCGATCAGTGCCAGGCCGTTGCGCAGCACCTGGCGCGCGGCGACGACGAGGGCCAGGCGGGCCATCTTGACGGCTTCATCCTCGACCAGCACTTTTTCGGCGAAGTAGAAGCTGTGCAGGTTGGCGGCCAGCTCGCGCAGGTAGAAGGCGACCTGGTGCGGTCCCAGTTCCGCTTGCGCGCGCGCCAGCATTTCCGGGTAGGCGGCCAGGGTCGCCAGCAGGGTCGCTTCGGTCGGCGCCGTCAGCGGGGACAAGTCCACGCCGGCAAGCGTGCTTTCATCGCCGCCCCAGTTTTCCAGGATGCGGCAGATGCGCGCATGCGCGTACTGCACGTAATAGACGGGGTTTTCATCGGTGGTTTTCAGCGCCACGTCGACGTCGAAGACGAATTCCGTGTCGGCCTTGCGCGAGATCAGGAAGAAGCGCACGGCGTCGCGGCCCTTGGCGATGTCGCCGCCGCCCGACCATTCGATCAGGTCGCGCACGGTCACGTAGGAGCCGGCGCGCTTGGAAATCTTGACTTCTTCGCCGTCCTTCATGACGGTGACCATCTTGTGCAGCACGTAGTCGGGGTAGCCTTGCGGGATGCCCATGTCGACGGCCTGCAGGCCGGCGCGCACGCGCGCGATGGTGCCGTGGTGGTCGCTGCCCTGGATATTGATGGCCTGCACGAAACCGCGCTGCCATTTCACCAGGTGATACGCGACGTCCGGCACGAAATACGTGTAGGTGCCGTCCGTCTTGCGCATGACCCTGTCCTTGTCATCGCCGAAGTCGGTGGTGCGCAGCCACAGCGCGCCATCCTGCTCGTAGGTGTGGCCCGCCTTGATCAAGGTTTCCACGGCGCTGTTGACCTTGCCGTCCGCGTACAGCGACGATTCCAGGTAGTAATTGTCGAACTTCACGCCAAACGCCTGCAAGTCGATGTCCTGCTCGTTGCGCAGGTAGGTGACGGCGAACGGGCGGATCGAATCGATGTCTTCCACATTGCCGTTGGCCGTCGCTGGCAAGCCGTCGCTGGCCGCAACCGTCTTGCCGGCCTTGAAGTCGCTGGCGATGTCGGCGATGTAGTCGCCGTTGTAGGCGGACTCGGGCCATTCGGCGTCGCCGGGCTTGAAGCCGCGCGCGCGCGCCTGCACGGAGTTGGCCAGGGTCTGGATCTGCACGCCCGCGTCGTTGTAATAGAACTCGCGCGTCACCTGGTAGCCTTGCGCGTCGAACAGCGAGGACAGGGCGTCGCCCAGGGCCGCCTGGCGGCCATGGCCCACGTGCAGCGGGCCGGTCGGGTTGGCCGAGACGAATTCGAGGATGACTTGCTTGCCGACGCCTGCCGTGCTGCGGCCATAGCGATCGCTTTCGCCCAGGATGGTCTTGATGACGGCCTGCTTGGCGGCGGCGGAGACGCGCACGTTGATGAAGCCGGGACCGGCGATTTCCACTGCCTCGACCAGGCCCTTGCCGGCCGGGTTGGCCAGCACGGCCGTCACGATGGTTTGCGCCAGTTCGCGGGGATTCTGTTTCAGCTGCTTGGCCAGTTGCATGGCGATATTGCAGGCGACGTCGCCATGCGATGCATCGCGTGGTCGCTCGAGCACCACGGTAGGCTCAAGCGAAGTGCCGGCCAGGACGGGAGCGAGGGCGGCCTGGAACAGGGCGATGATTTCTTGTTTCTGTTGGGCGAGCATGAGCAGGATGGCGGTGGAACCGCGTTAAGAATGAATAGAATGAATCGAAAAGCAAAACGGACGGCCATGACATCGCCGCCCAGACTGCGTTAATTATACTGGTTTGCTGCCGGGAACAATACGCCAGCCGGCAGTGTTCCCGTGCTGGCGCGTTTCACGATATTATCAGGACAGCATGCCCATGTTGGTGCGCGAAAACATCAGCATGGCGCATTCTGCTTGTATATA
Source organism: Janthinobacterium sp. GW823-FHT06H09 (assembly GCF_058794735.1). NCBI lineage: Bacteria > Pseudomonadati > Pseudomonadota > Betaproteobacteria > Burkholderiales > Oxalobacteraceae > Janthinobacterium > Janthinobacterium sp. GW823-FHT06H09. The sequence continues at coordinate 42,218 of NZ_JBXAHC010000010.1, forward strand.
TGCAGTTTTTTGCCGCAATTTACATGTATCGCTGCAATCGCTTGGGTCAGAGGACGCCACAAACGCTACAATCGACCCTTTATTGATGACGCGCGGCCGCGACTTTGCCTCCATGCAGCCCGCCGCGCGCAGCCACACCGGATAACTATGAACAAGCGCCCCACGCTGAAATTGAAAACCAAGCCGGCGCCAGGCCAGGCGCCTGCCGCACCGAAATTGCGTCCCAGCTACCATCCCGACCTGAAACCGGTTTTGCAGCCAGGCTTCCAACCCGATTTGCGCGCCGACTCGCTGGCGTTTTGCCTGCTGGGCGCGGCCAATGCCGTGGCGCAGGTGCGCACGGGCACGGCCCTGCCGCAGGCGCTGGCCAAGGTGTTTGCGCAATCGAACGCCAGCCCGCAGGCGCGCGGCGCCATCCAGGATATTTCCTACCGCACCATGCGTCAGCTGGGCCGCAGCGAAACGCTGGTCGGCCTGATGACGTCGAAGGCGCCCGAGCCGCCGATGCTCGCAGCCCTGCTGTGCTGCGCGCTGTCCTTGATGTCGGCCGAGCCGGGCGAGCAGCCGTACGAAGAATTCACGGTGGTCGACCAGGCTGTCACGGTGGCCACCTCGCACCCTGACCTGGCGCATGCCAAGGGCATGGTCAACGCCGTCTTGCGCCGCTTCTTGCGCGAGCGCAAGTCCTTGCTGGAAGCGGCCTTGCAGCAACCTTTGGCGCAATGGAATTATCCGCAGTGGTGGATCGATTCGCTGCGCCTGGCTTACCCGCGCGACTGGCAAGCCATTTTGACGGCCGGCAATGCCGTGCCGCCATTGACCTTGCGCGTGAACCGCCGCAAGAGCACGGTCGAAGCCTACCTGGCCGTGCTGGCGGAGGCGGGTATCGCCGCGCGCCAGGTGGGGCCGTTCGCCGTGCGCCTCGACAAGCCGATCGGCGTGGCGCTGATTCCCGGCTTCGAGCAGGGTGTCGTCTCCGTGCAGGATGCGGGCGCGCAACTGGCCGCGCCGCTGCTGGATTTGCAGGACGGCATGCGCGTGCTCGATGCCTGTGCGGCGCCGGGCGGCAAGACGTGCCATATCCTGGAACTGGCCGACGTGCACGTGACGGCCATCGATGCGGACGCCAAGCGCCTGCCGCGCATCGCGGAAAACCTCGAGCGCCTGGGCCTGGACGCGACCTTGAAGGCGCAGGACGCGCAATCGAGCGCATGGTGGGACGGCCAGCAGTACGACCGCATCCTGGCCGATGTGCCGTGCACGGCCTCGGGCATCGTGCGCCGCCATCCCGATATCCGCTGGTTGCGCCGCAAGGGCGACGCGTTCCAACTTGCAACACTTTCATCCAAAATTCTGGACAACCTGTGGCAGATGCTGCGCCCCGATGGTAAATTGCTGTTCGTGACATGTTCGTTGTGGCCGCAAGAGTCCGAGGCACAGGCGGCGGCATTTGCGGTGCGCAATAATGCGACCCGATTGACAGCGCCTGGCCAGCTGTTGCCGACTGGCAGCGCGGAGCAGGACCACGACGGTTTGTTCTATGCGCTATTCCAAAAAAATGCGGCTTGAGCGATTCGTCGAACCTTTTCTCACGGACACTACCGGCACACTTGTGACAACACGACTCTTCCGACTCCTGGCCCTGCTGCTGATGCTGGCATGTACCATGCCACGCGCGCATGCCGCCGATATGGTCGAGATCACCCGTGCCTACATCGAGGCCAGCGAAGAGGGCTACAAGCTGGCCGCCACGTATTCCTTCGAGCTCAATCATGACCTCGACGATGCCGTGCAGCATGGCGTGCCGCTGTATTTCACGACGGAAATCGAACTGACCCGGCCCCGCTGGTATTGGTTCGATGAAAAAGCCATCGTGGCGCGCCAGACCAGCAAGCTGTCGTACAACGTGCTCACGCGCCAGTACCATGTGTCGGGCGGCGGCTTGCAGCAAAGCTTTCCCACGCTCGACGATGCGCTGTTCCTGATCCGCCGTCCCAGCCGCTGGCTGGTGGCGCGGCGCGGCGAGCTGAAAGTGGGGCAGACGTATAACGTCACCTTGCGCATGGGCATGGACCGCGATTACCTGCCCAAGCCGATACAGGTCAATGCCTTCAATAACAGCGACTGGCGCCTGGCTTCGAATAAAAAAACCTTCTTGTATACGGCGGAGTAGTGAGTCAAGCATTGCGCTATCTGCTGGTGGTGGGCGGCGGCATAGTCAGTATCCTGCTGTTCCTGCTGGCATCGGCTTCCGATAATTCCGGCTTTTTCGACCGTTACTACACCTGGCTGCTGGGCCTGAACGCGGCCGTGGCCGTGTCCCTGCTGGCGCTGGTGGGTATTTCCCTGGGGCGTCTGTACGCGCGCTACAAGAGCGGCAAGTTCGGCTCCAAGCTGATGACGCGCCTGGTGATGCTGTTCGCCGCCGTCGGCATCCTGCCGGGCCTGGTGATTTTCCTTGTCTCTGTGCAATTTGTCTCCCACTCGATCGAATCCTGGTTCAACGTCAAGATCGAAGCGGCGCTGGAATCGGGGATTGAGCTGGGCCGTGCCGGCCTCGATGCGGCCCTGGTCGAGCTCGATCACCGGGGCCACAAGGCCGTCGAAGAAATGGGCGCCGACCCGGTGGCCGGCCCGGCCGTGCTGACCAGCCTGCTGCGCGAAGAGGGCATGCAAAATGCCATGCTCGTCAGCGGCGACGGCGTGCTGCTGGCTAGCGCCGGGCCGCACAGTGCGGCCGACTTGCCGACGCCGGCCATGCTGGTACAGGCAGCCTTGCCGGCAGGCTATGCCTCCGCCGAAGGGGGACTGGAATTGCACGACGACGGCACGGAGTCGGGCGGCGGCGGTTTCCGCTCGGGCTTGCCGGCGTCGCTGGAAACGGCGGCCAGCCTGCGCCTGCGCGTGCTGGTGGCCGTGCCGGGACCGTCCGTCTCGCCCCGCTACCTGCAACTGCTGCAATCGGTGCCGCCCAAGCTGGCGACGAATGGCGAGGTGCTGCGCGCCGCCTACAGCGAATACAAGGAACGTTTCGTCGCGCGCGTGGGACTGCGCAAGATGTACATGGAAATCCTCACCTTGACTTTGCTGCTGGCTATCTTTGGCGCCATCGGCAGTGCTTTCCTGATCGCGGGCAACCTGGCCCAGCCCCTGCTGCTGCTGGCCGAGGGCACGCGCGCCGTGGCCGAGGGCGACCTGTCGCCGCGCCCCATCGTCGCCACCAAGGATGAACTGGGTACCTTGACGCAATCGTTTAACATCATGACGCGCCAGCTGCTCGATGCGCGCACGGCCGTGGAAAGCAACCGCGCCGCGTTGCAAAACGCCAAGGCCCACCTGGAATCGGTACTGGCGAACATGTCGGCCGGCGTGATGGTGCTCGATGGCGACTTTAAACTGGTGACCTGCAATGAATCGGTCGAGCGCATCCTCCAGCATTCCGGGATGAGCATGGTGGGCCAGCCGCTGGCGCAGATTGCCGGAATGGAAGAATTTGGCGGCGCCATCATCAGCGCCTTCACGGCGCAAAGCGCGCAATCGGCGTCGGGCCGCAACCAGCAGCGCCTGCATTGGCAGCGCCAGATCGAGATTCCGCGCCGTCTGGGCAGCAGTGCCGACGAGCATGACATCACCTTGCTGGCGCGCGGCTCGCGCTTGCCGCTGGAGTCCGGCAGCGGCTACATCGTCGTGTTCGATGATATTTCCGACGTCATTTCCGCGCAGCGCTCGATCGCCTGGGGCGAGGTGGCGCGCCGCCTGGCGCATGAAATCAAGAATCCGCTCACGCCGATCCAGCTGTCGGCCGAGCGCCTGCAGATGAAGCTCGAAGGCAAGCTGGAGCAGCCTGATGCCGATCTGCTCAGCCGCGCCACCACCACCATCGTCAAGCAGGTCGATGCGATGAAGCGCATGGTCGACGACTTCCGCGACTATGCGCGCACGCCGCCGGCCGTGCTCGTGCCCCTGCGCCTGAACGAGCTGATCGAAGAGATCCTGAACCTGTATCTGCGCGGCGACGATGGCGACATCATCCACCCGCTGCTGGCGCCGAATCTGCCGATGGTGATGGGCGATCCGACCCAGTTGCGCCAGGTGATCCATAACCTGCTGCAGAACGCGCAGGACGCCATGGCCGACCTGCCGCCGGATTCGCCGCATCCGCGGATTGACGTAAGGACGGAAGCAATTCATTATCGCAGTGCGGACGGCGGCGTGAATATCGCCGTGCGGCTGGCCATCACCGACAACGGTCCTGGTTTTGCGCCAAAAATCCTGGCGCGGGCCTTCGAGCCGTATGTGACCTCGAAGGCCCGCGGCACGGGATTGGGCCTGGCGATGGTCAAGAAAATTATCGATGAACACGGCGGACGCATCGATATCGAGAACCGGGTCGACGGCAATGGCGCTTCGGTGGTCATTTTGCTGTTAAAGTTAGCTCCCGACACTCCTGCCCAGGAATTCCTGGCGTGAGGGTCTGGTTTAGTATTTAAAACACTAATAAAATCATAGTTGTCCGCCGTGTACATCTTGTGCGCGCCGGCCGGCGAAATGAGGAAGGCAAGACACGAATGGCAAACATACTCGTAGTGGATGATGAAATGGGTATCCGTGAGTTGCTCTCGGAAATTCTGGGCGACGAAGGACATGCTATCCAGCTGGCCGAAAATGCGCAGCAGGCGCGCGAAGCGCGTGCCGCCGGTGCGCCGGATCTGGTATTGCTGGATATCTGGATGCCCGACACCGATGGCGTCACCTTGCTCAAGGAGTGGCAGCGCGATGGCTTGCTGACCATGCCGGTGATCATGATGTCGGGCCACGCCACCATCGATACGGCGGTCGAGGCGACGCGCATCGGCGCCATGAATTTCCTGGAAAAACCGATTGCCTTGCAAAAACTGCTGAAAGCGGTCCAGCAAGGCTTGACGCGGGCACAGGAAACCGTGCGCGCGCCGAGCGTGGCGCCGCGTCCCGCGGCACCCGTGGTGACCGAGGAAAGCAGCCATTCCGTGCCCAGCTTTGGCGGCAGCGCGCCGCAACAGCTGATGGTGCGCCCAGGAATCGCCGTACCGGCGGTGGCCGAAGGCCATGGCTACAACCTGTCGTTCGACTTGCCGCTGCGCGAGGCGCGCGATGCGTTCGAGCGCATGTATTTCGAACACCACCTGGGCCGCGAAGGCGGCAGCATGACCCGCGTGGCAGAAAAAACGGGCCTCGAACGCACCCATTTGTACCGCAAACTGAAACAGCTGGGCGTCGAACCGGGCAAGCTGGCCAAGAAAGGCCTGTGACGTCAGCCGTACGGCGTCCGACGCCGCTGACCCTGGTCAGCGGTGGTTGCGCGGCCGGGCGCGAGGCGGCCATCGCGCAAGCCTTGCAGCCTGACCAGCCGGCCGCCGTGATCCTCGAGGGTCTCGCTGACGGCAACGCCATCCTGGCCGACCTGGCCGAACAAATTTCCCCTTCTCCATCGTTTCCACTGCAACTGTTGCGTATTGCGCCCGGCTGCCTGTGCTGCAGCGGCAATCTCGTATTGCGTGTAACATTAAATCGTCTGCTGCGCCATCCACCCGCGCGCCTGTTCATCAGCCTGGCCGACGCCTCGCATATCGAACAGCTGCGCACCTGGCTGACGGCCAGTCCCTACGATGTCCTGCTGGCGCTGGAACCGGACCTGCTTGTTTCCTGAACGCGGCTTTCTGACGGTATTACCGCAGTCGCAGTTTGCATCTCGTTACAACTCTGTAGCCCGCAGGGTGGCCCGGCCGCTTGAAATGGCGGCGTGGGGACCCCACCTCTGTCCTGAAACCGCAAGAGTTTCTCTTGCTTGAGCGAAGGATGCAAAATGAACCTGATCTATAACAGCGAACAATACAGCGTCGTGGAATTCGGCGTCGATGGCGACCTGGAAGCCCTGCGCTTCGGCGGCTATGAAATCGTCGACAAGGGCGGCAAACGCGAGACTTTCATCGCGGGAGTCCTCGCGCAAAACTTCCGCCGCGACGTCACGGAATTGATCGCCAGCGAACCGAGCATGGAAGAGATCGATGAATTTTTGGGCAGCTATGATTCCCTCATGAGCCAGCCGGTCCTGTTGCACTGATTCTGGCTGTCTGATGGCCATCGCCACCATACCAATCCGCAAGGCGGCGTGGTATGGTGGGCATGTTATCCCGCTGCAAACAGACCATGTGCCAACTTCTCGGAATGAATTGCAATGTCCCCACGGATATTGTCTTTAGTTTTACCGGCTTCGCCATGCGCGGCGGTCATACCGATACCCACCATGACGGCTGGGGCATCGCCTTTTTCGAGGGCGCCGGCGTGCGCCATTTCGTCGACCACCAGGCGGCCATCGCCTCGCCCGTGGCCGAACTGATCAAGCGCTACCCCATCAAGTCGCGCAATGTCATCGCGCACATCCGCAAGGCCACGCAAGGCCAGGTGGCGCTGGAAAACTGCCACCCCTTCGTGCGCGAACTGTGGGGCCGCTACTGGGTCTTTGCCCACAATGGCGATTTGAAGGAGTTCAACCCCGTGCTGACGGGCAGCTACCGCCCCGTCGGCTGCACGGACAGCGAACTGGCTTTCTGCTACCTGCTGCAGGAATTGCACGCGCGCTTCGGCGACGCCCCGCCGGCCTTGCCGCAACTGCATGCCGCGCTGGCGGAGCTGTTGCCCGGCATCGCTGCCCACGGCACGTTCAACATGATGCTGTCGAGCGGCGAGGCGCTGTTTGCCCATTGCTCGACCAGTTTGCACTATCTGGTGCGACAACATCCGTTTCCAACTGCTAAACTCTCCGATGAAGACCTGAGCGTGGACTTTTCCCAGGTGACGACGCCCCAGGACAGAGTGGCCGTGATCGTTACCCAGCCGCTGACGACGAATGAACAATGGACGGCGTTTGCGCCCGGCGAATTGAAATTATTTGTCGATGGGATGGTGCAAGACACGCCAGTGGCCTGATTTTTGACGACAATAGCCTTGATTACTGCCAAAATACCCACAGCGCGGGCGAAATTCAGCTAAAGTATTGTCAATAGTGAACCTTGATGCGGGCGCCGCGCGGCCGGTGTCACTCGACGTGATTGATGAAGAGTTAATGATCGATATTTCCAGCAACGACATCACCCCGAAACCCTTGCGCGTGCGCGAGTTCTATCTGGGGCGACAACCTATCCTCGACCGCAACCAGGCCCTGTTCGGCTATGAGTTGCTATTTCGCAACGCTCCGGTCGGTCCCGCCAACATTACCAGCGACCTGTCCGCCACGGCCTCCGTGATCGCCCACGCTTCCCAGCTGGGCATGGAAAAAGTCATCGGTGACGCGCTCGGTTTCGTCAACGTCGACGCCGACGTGATCATGAGCGACATCTTCGTTTTCCTGCCGCGCGAAAAAGTCGTGCTGGAAATCGTCGAATCGATGCCCGTCACGCCGGAAGTGCGCGCGCGCATCAGCGAACTGGTGGGCCACGGCTTTACTTTCGCGCTGGAAAACGTCGTCTCCGATACGGCGCAAGTGCAGGAACTGTTGCCGTTGGTGCAATACGTCAAGATGGACATGAGCACGGTCGACCCGAAAGTGCTGGCAGCGCTGGCGCCCCGTTTCAAGCAGGAAAACAAGAAACTGGTGGCGGAGAAGGTCGAGACGCGCGAAGAATTCAAGTCGGGCCTGGACCTGGGCTTCGATTATTTCCAGGGTTATTACTTTGCCAAGCCCGCCATCATGACGGGCAAGAAGCTGTCGCCATCGCAACTGGCCGTCATGGAACTGATGACACTGGTGACCTCCGATGCCGATAACATGGACATCGAGCGCGCCATCAAGCGTGACGTGTCGCTGGCCCTGAACCTGTTGCGCCTGGTCAATACGCCGGCCGTGGGTGCGCGCCAGCGCATCGATTCGCTGAGCCAGGCCGTGACCGTGCTGGGCCGCCGCCAGCTGCAGCGCTGGCTGCAAATCATGCTGTACGCAGAGCCAAGCAAGCGTGGCCATAGCATGACGCCGCTGCTGATGCTGGCGACCACGCGCGGCCGTTTACTCGAATTGCTCGCGCATAAACTGCGCCCGAACCATGCCCATTCGGCCGATATCGCCTTTACGGTCGGCATCATGTCGCTGATGGATACCCTGTTCGGCGTGCCGATGTCGGAAATCCTCAGCCAGATCGAAGTGATCGACGAAGTGGCCGAAGCGCTGCTGTCGCGCGAAGGCTTCTACGGCGACCTGCTGCGCCTGGCCGAATGCATCGAACGCATCGAAGACATGGAAGGCGAGATCGTGCCGACCTTGCGCGACCTGGCCATGTCGCCGGACGATCTGGTGGAACTGGAAATGGCGGCCTACGAATGGAGCGATAACGTAGTCCGCTACGCTCTGTAGGTTGGATTAGGTGGGGCCGCCGAGGCCCAAAGGGCCGTAATCCGACACAACATTGTTGGCACTGACCGGTGTTGTCGGATTACGCGCAAGCGCTAATCCGACCTACCCGCTGTAACGTCCCGGATTTCCACTTTTAAAAAACCCTGCACGGCATGCCGTGGCAGGGTTTTTTTACGCCGGTAGCTGCGCTACGCTGCCGCGCCGGGCCAGTGCTTGTGCAGTTCGGGGTCGGTGCGCAGCTCCCACAGGGCCAGCACGGCGACGGCGATACCGACGATCAGCTCGTTCCACATGACGACGCGCTGATCTGCCAGCCGCAGCACCCACGGCGAGGCGGCGACCCAGACGCCCACCAGCAGGTTGACGACGACGGCCCAGAAATAGGTCTTGTACAGATCGAAGGCGGCCAGCACGGCGATGACCAGGCCCGAGACAAAGGCGTTGAGCATCTGCGGCGAGCCTTCGGGATAGGAAAAGGCCCAGGGCGAGACGAGCAGCCACAGGCCCAGCAACAGGATCACTTGGTCCTGCCAGCGTTTCAGTTTGAAGTTGGTTGCCATATTACCTCCTTGCCAGTTGGGGAACGGGCCGGAGCGGGCATGCAGCATGCCGGCCGGCATACTGCGTTAGTGCGCTGCGGCGCGCGAAAAGTTCCGCGCGCCGCGGCGCAAGGCGATGGTGCTTACGACAAGTTGGGCGCCAGCCAGCGTTCCACGTCTTCGATGCTGGCGCCACGGCGCTTGGCCATGTCTTCCACCTGGTCCATGCCGATCTTGCCGACGACGAAGTATTTCGACTCCGGGTGGGCAAAATAAAAGCCGGAGACGGCCGCGCCTGGGAACATGGCATACGATTCCGTCAGCTGCATGCCGATTTCCTCGGCCTGCATGACCTCGAACATCTCTTTCTTGACCGTGTGCTCGGGGCAGGCCGGGTAGCCGGGCGCGGGACGGATGCCCACGTATTTCTCGGCGATCATGTCGTCGTTGCCCAGGTGCTCGTCCGGCACGTAGCCCCACAAATCCTTGCGCACGCGCTCGTGCAGGTATTCGGCAAACGCCTCGGCCAGACGGTCCGCCAGGGATTTGAGCATGATGGACGAGTAATCGTCGTGCGCATCCTCGAAGCGCTTTTCATACTTTTCGATGCCCAGGCCGGACGTGACGGCAAACATGCCGATGTAATCCTTCACGCCAGACGCCTTCGGCGCAATGAAGTCGGCCAGGCACTGGTTCGGACGCTGCACGCCGTCGACCACGGGTTTGACGCCTTGCTGGCGCATGCCGTAATACGTGAACGCCACCGTACTGCGCGTATCATCGGTGTACACCTCGATATCGTCGTCATTGACGCTGTTTGCCGGCAGCAAGGACACGACGCCGTTGGCCGTCAGCCAGCGTCCGTCGATGAGTTTTTTCAGCAAGGCCTGGCCTTCTGCGTACACCTTGGTGGCCGCGTCGCCCACCACTTCATCCGTCAAGATGGCGGGGAAGGGGCCGGCCAGGTCCCAGGTCTGGAAGAATGGGCCCCAGTCGATGTAGTTGGCCAGCGTGGCCAGATCCACGTTCTTGAACACGCGGCGGCCGATGAATTTCGGTTTCACGGGCGTGCAGGCGCCGTCGAACGGCACGACCATCTTGTTCGCGCGCGCCTGCGCCAGCGGTAATATGGGCAGGGCCTTCTTGTTGGCGTGCTGCTCGCGGATGCGCGCGTAGTCGAGTTCGATGTCTTCCACGTATTTGTCGCGCTGTTCCGGCGTCAGCAGCGATTGCGCTACGGAAACGGAGCGCGAAGCGTCCGGCACGTAAATCACGGGGCCTTCGTAGTTGTGCGCGATTTTCACGGCCGTGTGGGCGCGGCTGGTGGTGGCGCCGCCGATCAGCAGGGGAATCTTCAGCATGCGGAAGTGTTCGTCGCGCTGCATTTCCTTGGCGACATACGCCATTTCTTCCAGCGACGGCGTGATCAGGCCCGACAGACCAATGATGTCGGCGTTTTCCACCTTGGCGCGGGCCAGGATTTCCGAGCACGGCACCATCACGCCCATGTTGACCACTTCGAAGTTATTGCATTGCAAGACTACCGTGACGATATTCTTGCCGATGTCATGCACGTCGCCTTTCACGGTCGCCATGATGATCTTGCCCTTCGGCTTGGCGACGATGCCCGTGCGCTGCTCTTCGAGCAGCTTTTCTTCCTCGATGAATGGAATCAGATGGGCCACGGCCTGCTTCATCACGCGCGCCGATTTCACCACTTGCGGCAGGAACATCTTGCCTTGGCCAAACAGGTCGCCGACCACGTCCATGCCGGCCATCAGCGGTCCCTCGATCACGTGGATCGGGCGCCCGCCATTGTGCAGCAGTTCCTGGCGCGCCTCTTCCGTGTCTTCCACGATGAATTGCGTGATGCCATGCACGAGCGCGTGCGACAGGCGTTCCTGTACCGTTCCCTCGCGCCAGGCCAGGGTTTGCGCCTCGGCCTTGCCGCCCGCCTTCAGGGTACCGGCAAATTCGATCATGCGCTCGGTCGAGTCTTCGCGGCGGTTCAGCACCACGTCTTCCACGCGCTCGCGCAATTCCGGGTCCAGGTTGTCGTACACGCCCACCATGCCGGCGTTGACGATGCCCATGGTCATGCCGGCCTTGATGGCGTGGTACAGGAAGACGGTATGGATGGCTTCGCGGGCGGGATCGTTGCCGCGGAAACTGAAGGACACGTTCGACACGCCGCCCGAGATCTTCGCGTACGGCAGGTTTTCCTTGATCCAGCGCGTGGCGTTGATGAAGTCGACGGCGTAGTTGTTGTGTTCTTCGATGCCGGTGGCGACGGCAAAGATGTTCGGGTCGAAAATGATGTCTTCCGGTGGGAAGTCCAGCGCATCGATCAGCAGGTGGTATGCGCGGGCGCAAATCTCGATCTTGCGCTCGAAGGTGTCGGCTTGCCCTTTTTCATCGAAAGCCATGACGATGACGGCGGCGCCGTAGCGGCGGCACAGTTTCGCCTGGCGCAGGAATTCCTCTTCGCCTTCCTTCATGGAAATCGAGTTGACGATGGCCTTGCCCTGCACGCATTTGAGGCCCGCTTCGATGACCGACCATTTCGACGAGTCGACCATGATGGGCACGCGCGAAATATCGGGTTCCGAGGCGATCAGGTTCAAGAAACGCGTCATGGCGGCCAGCGAATCGAGCATCGCCTCATCCATATTGATGTCGATCACTTGCGCGCCGTTTTCCACTTGCTGGCGCGCCACGGACAAGGCTTCGTCGTATTGCTCGTTGAGAATCATGCGCGCGAACGCCTTGGAACCCGTGACGTTGGTGCGCTCGCCCACGTTGACGAACAGCGACTCGTCGTTGACGACGAACGGTTCCAGGCCCGCCAGGCGCAAGTCGTGCGACGGGGCCGGCACGGTGCGCGGCGTGTTTTTCGACAGCAACTCGCCGATGGCGGCGATGTGCTCGGGCGTGGTGCCGCAGCAGCCGCCCGCCATGTTTAAAAAGCCCGCGTCGGCAAACTCGCGCAGCAGGGCGGATGTGTCGGCTGGCAACTCGTCGAAGCCCGTGTCGCTCATGGGATTGGGCAAGCCCGCGTTCGGGTAGATGCAAACAAAAGTGTCGGCGATCTTGGCCAGTTCTTCCGCGTACGGGCGCATCAGGGCGGCGCCCAGCGCGCAGTTCAGGCCGATGGTCAGCGGTTTCGCGTGGCGCACGGAATTCCAGAAGGCGGGCACGGTCTGGCCCGACAGGATGCGGCCCGAGGCGTCCGTGACGGTGCCGGAAATCATCAAGGGCAGGCGCACGACGGTAGGGTTTTGTTCATAGAACAGGTCGATGGCGAACAGGGCCGCCTTGCAGTTCAAGGTATCGAAAATGGTTTCCACCAGCAGCACGTCTGCGCCGCCCTCGACCAGGCCCTGCGTCTGCTGCAGGTAGGCGGCCACCAGCTGGTCGAAACTGACGTTGCGCGCGGCCGGGTCGTTGACGTCGGGCGAGATCGATGCCGTCTTTGGCGTCGGTCCCAGGGCGCCCGCGACGAAGCGCGGCTTGTCCGGGGTGGAATATTTATCGCAGGCGGCACGCGCCAGCTTGGCCGCCTGGACGTTCATTTCATAGGCCAGGTGGGCCATGTGGTAATCGTCTTGCGCGATCGTCGTGGCGCCGAAGGTATTCGTTTCGATCAGGTCGGCGCCCGCCGCCAGGTAGCGCTCGTGGATTTCCTGGATGATGTGCGGCTGCGTCAGAGTCAGCAGCTCATTGTTGCCTTTGACGAACAGTTCGCGCGCGCCGCTGTCGGCCGGCGCGGCGAAATCGATGAAGCGGCCTGCGGGACCGCCACGGTACGCTTCTTCGTCGAGCTTGTACTGCTGGATGATCGTGCCCATGGCGCCGTCGAGGATCATGATCCGCTGCGCCAGGATGGCGCGCAAGGTGGCTTCGGTCGGGGACATGGCGGGGATCACGGTATCGTTCATTTCATGCTTTCAATAGGCAAACGGGCGGCGGCGCGGCGACAAGACAGTACGAGGCGGTTGCGGGCCAGCAGGATCAGCTGACGGAGTGTGCCCGCCGGGTAGGGCAGGCAGAAGGTGGCAATCGCCTGAATCACCGGGTCTAAAATTATACGGCATCAGGCTGCTTTGGTTTTAAGCAAAAGCGGCCGTTCGCCTCGCGGCAGGCTTGCTTGCAACAGATCGGCTTGCGCCGCGCCTGATTCTGAAATGACATTCCTGAAAATCTTACTCAAAGTATTAATTCTTCCGCCAAAATTGCCAGGAAGATATGTCCTCCAGGCTGTGGAAAAATTCCCACATTCTTGGCGCCATAGCAGCCTGTTTTAATGGATTGTATGGCAATAGCTGCAAAGGAAAATAATTTTGATTCAAGGCCATGTAGGTGGGGGCGAATAATTCTTAGATAAATATTTCCAGACGAATACTTTATTATTATCAAAACCAATTGAATCAAAAGCATTAATAGTTGTCTTTGGGAATCGAATTAACCGATAATATGGGTTCTTCGAAATCACATTCTCACCAAAAGTCACCAATATGTCACATTTCTCTCGTGTCCTCCCCGGCATCGCGCTGCACCAACATGGTTGCCATCCATGAAAAACCATCTGCTTGTTGCATTGTTTCTTGTGCTGGGCCTGTCCGCTTGTGGCGGTGGCGGCGGTGGTGACACGGCGGTGGCGACCACGTCGGGCAATCCTGCCGTGGTTCCTGCCGTAACGGCCGTCTCGGCGGCGAATGTCGCCGTGGGCGGCAGGCTGGTGGTGACGGGCACGAATCTGAGCCGCGTGACGGCTTTCCAGGTAGGCGGCGTGAACGTTGCCGCCAGTGCCAGCAGCGACACCAGCGTGACCCTGGCCATGCCGGGCACCCCTATGACGGGCGCCTTGAGCCTCGTCAGCGCCAGCGGCACGGCGACCACCAGTTATAACGTCAATGTGTACTTGCCGCTGAGCGTGAGCAGCATCGCGCCAGCGACGGGCGGCGTCGGTTCCAGCGTGACGATCGCGGGCGGCGGCATGGGCGCCGTGACGGCGGTGCAGTTCGGCAGTGGCGCGGCGGCAACGCCGCAAAGCCAGACAGCCGGCAGCGTGACGGTAGTGGTGCCTGCGGGCGCAGCGACAGGCGCGCTGACGGTGCGCGGTCCGTACAACGATGTGATCAGCAGCGACACGTACACGGTCCTGGCGAGCGTGGCAGTGACGTCGATCACGTCGGCCGTCAACGGCGCGACCTTGTCGGTGACGCTGCAGGGCAGCAATCTGGACCAGGTCAGCTCGGCAACGGTGGGCAGTACGCCAGCCGTCATCGTCAGCGCCAGTAGCAGCCAGCTGCTGCTGTCTGCGCCAGCGTCGGCAACGGGCAACGTGATGCTGTCGGCCGCTTCGCGCATCGCCGTGAATGCGGGCACGGTGTCGGCCTTTACCTTGGGCAGCATTGATTTCGCGCAGGTACTGAACTTGAATTCCAGCGATGCCGCCTTGCGCCTGACGCGCGGCAAGCCGGCCGCCGTGCGCGTCTCCGTGCTGGCCACGCAAACAGGCCAGACCAGCCCGGCCGTGATCTTGAATGCGACCGCCGCCAATGGCGGCAACCTGGGCAGCATTACCATGAGCGGCCCATCGGTCTTGCCGACGGTGAAAAGCGATTACAGTTTCAACGGCAATTTCAGCGCCGTCCTGCCTGCTGGCTGGATCTTGCCCGGCGTGCGCGTGCGCGTGACGGCAGTGGGCAATGACGGCGTGCAAGTGAGCCAGGAAGCGGCGCCCGTGGTGGGCAGCGCAGCGAAAATTCACCTGGTGCTGGTACCGCTGAGCACCGATGATGGTGTGGCGCAATTGCCTGACGCCGAGGTGATCCGTGCTGCACTGACGCGCGTGTATCCGTATGCGGCGGAAAATATCAGCATCACCACGCGCACGGCGCTGAGCATGCCAGGCAGCAGCACGGCCGACAGCTGGTGGAGCGATGCCTTGGACAAGCTGGACAACAAGCGTGCACTGGAAGATAGCGGCGCCTATTATTATGGTTTCGTGCCGAGAATGTCTTCCACGCGCACCGCCGGCCTGGCCTACATCAACCCGACGGGCAGCAGCAATGCCTTCACGGCGGCCATCGGCCTCGATGCCAGGTTCAACAGCATTGCCTCCGTCGATCCCTTTGGTAATAACTGGCCTGAATGGCTGACCACGCTTGTGCATGAGCTGGGCCATAACCACTCGCTGCAGCACGTCGCCTGCGGCGGTCCAGCCAGTGCGGCCACCGACTACCCGTATCCGAATGGCGAACTGGGCCCGCAACCGCTGTACAACAGCGACTATGCGGGCAGCATTGGCCAGTTGAGCAAGGCCGTGTATGGCGCTACGCCGATGAAGGACGTGATGAGCTATTGCAGCGGTGCCTGGTTCTCCGACTACAGCTATGTGCGGGTACAGCAATTCCTGGAAAGGCGCAGCACGCAGGTGACGGGCAGCAATGTGCTGGCCGCCAGCATGTCCGTGGCCGAGAACGGCTATCTGACCATTTCCGGCCGCATCACGCCGGCCGGTGTGGGGCTGCGTCCCGCCGTTGCCTCGTCTGCGCGCATCGGCCCCGCTGCCGGCGGCAGCGGCTATGCATATACCCTGCGCGTGCTGACGGCGTCGGGACAGACTATCGACTTGCCTTTTGATGGCGTTTCCGTGGCTGATCATGGCGGCAACGCCATGAGCCATTTCCGCGTCAGCTTCGCCAACCCGGGCGACATCAGCGACGTGCAAGTGCTGCAAAATGGCAAGGCTCTAGCCAAGCTGGAGCGCTCTGCGCGCCGCAGCAGGGCCGCCGCCAACGATGCCACGTTCGATGCGACACAAAGTGGGGGCAAGCTGGCGCTGGTCTGGAATGCCGATGCGGAACCCTACGCCGCCGTGCTGCACGTGGCCGCCGATGGCCGCAAGACGGTGGTCGCCAGTGACTTGACGGGCGGCAAAGCCAGCGTCGACGTCAGCGCCTTGCCGGCCGGCGGCCGTTTCGAGGTCAGCCTGTCGTCGTCCGTGGGCGCACGCCTGATGAGGGTGCAGCGCCGCTAAGCCAGCGGGCTCGATGCAACGAGGGCTTGCCGCGGCAAGCCCTTTTTTTGTGTGTGGAATATGCACAGATCCTGTACCTGGCGAGGGCTGCCGTTTTACCTCCCGCCTGCCTAGAATGGGACTTCATCCACTTGCGGAGCATCCCATGCCCATTCTGAACCTGCGTTTGTCCACCACGCCCGATGCGCGCCAGTCGGCCGCCATCGCCGCCACCTTGAGCGCCTTGACGGCGCAGTTGCTGCACAAGGCGCCCGAACTGACGTCGGTGGCGATCAGCCATCTTGACGCGGCGCACTGGTTTGTGGGCGGGCCATCCCTGCAGGTGCAGGGCAAGGCCAGCTTTTTCCTCAATATCCTGATCAGCGATGAAACGAATACGGCGGCGGAAAAGGCCGCGTATATCGCCGCCGTGTTCGCTGCCATGCATGAGCATCTCGGCGCCTTGCATGACGTCAGCTACATCCACGTGCACGACGCGCGCCAGGCGGCCTGGGGCTACGGCGGCTTGACGCAGCAGTTCCGCGCCGTGCGCAAGGCGCTGCAGCCGGCCTGATCAATCCCAGCGGTGATTTTGATAGTGTTGCACGGCAAAATCGACGAAGACCCTGACCTTCGGCGACAGCTGGCGGCTGTGCGGATACAGCGCGTACAAGGTGCGTGGGCGCAAGGTGTAGCCGGGCAAGACTTCCACGAGCTGGCCGCTGCGCAGCGCGTCGCGCACGATGAAGCCAGCCGCGCCGGCAATGCCCATGCCGCCCACGGCAGCCTCGCGCAGGGCCACGCTGGTATTGGCTTGCAGGCTGCCGCGCACGGCTACCTTGTGCGCGGCGCCGCCCGCATCCGTGAACGACCACTCGGCCGGCTTCTCGCCGGAGCTGTACATCAGGCAATTGTGCTGCGCCAGATCTTGCGGCGTGGCCGGATGGCCATGGCGGGCCAGGTAGGCGGGCGAGGCGACGGCCAAGGTGCGGCTGCTGCCCAGCTGGCGCGCCACCAGGGTGGAGTCGGGCAAGCCGCGCGCCAGGCGCAGCGCCACGTCGAAGCCATCGTCGATCAGGTCAACGATGCGGTCATTGCAGACGAGATCGATGTGGAGGTGCGGGTAGTGGTGCGTAAAGTCGGGCAGCCAGGCGGCCAGTTCCAGGGTGCCGAAGGCCATCGGCGCATTGATGCGCAGGCTGCCGGACGGCTGTGCCTGGTGCATGGCGACGGCGCGATCGGCCGCATCGAGGGCGTCGAGGATGTCGCGGCTGGCCAGATAGTATTCCTGGCCGGCGGCCGTCAGGGCGAAGCGGCGCGTGGTGCGGTTGAGCAATTGGGCGCCCAGCTGGCTTTCCAGCTGGCGGATCTGGCGCGACACGATGGAGTGGGAAATGCCGAGCGCGGCGCCGGCGGCCGTGAAACTGCCCAGTTCCACGACGCGGCGCAAGGCGCGCAGGGCGGTCAGCTGGTCCATGGGCGCTTGCCGCCGGTATCGATGGCTTAATTAAACGAAACGCTTGCCTTCGAGGGGGAAGCCCTTGATGAACTCGGCTGCGGGCAGGCGCTTGCCGCCCGGTTTTTGCAGTTCCGTCAGGCGCAGCGAGCCATTGCCGCAGGCCACGACGATGCCATGCTGGGCGTCGGCCGCCAGCACCTGGCCCGGCGCTTCCTTGCTGTCCGCGTCGAGTACCTCGGCGGCCCAGATCTTGATGGTGACGCCATCGACCTGGCCGCAGGCGCCGGGAAACGGATTGAAGGCGCGGATTTTCAGGCCCAGTTCCAGCGCCGGCAAGCTGAAATCGAGCGCCGCTTCTTCCTTGGCGATCTTTGCCGCATAGGTGACGCCCGCTTCCGGCTGCGGCACCGCTTCCAGCGGCTGCTGCTGCATCTTGCGCAGGGTCTCGACGATCATCTTGCCGCCGAGGGTGGCCAATTTGTCGTGCAGGGTGGCGGTGGAGTCGCCCGCCTCGATGGGCGTGCGCTCGATGGCCAGCATGGGGCCCGTATCGAGGCCTTCTTCCATCTGCATGATGGTCACGCCCGTTTCATCGTCGCCGGCCTCGATGGCGCGGTGGATCGGCGCGGCGCCGCGCCAGCGCGGCAGCAATGAACCGTGGATATTGATGCAGGGTTTGATGTCGAGCGTGCTGCGCGGCAAGATCAAGCCGTAGGCCGCCACCACCATCACATCGTAATCGGTGGCCAGCAGGCGCTCGTGGGCCGCTTTTGCCTCGGCGGCGCGCTGCGGGTCCTTGCTGTCCATGCGCAAGGACAGCGGCTGCAGCACCTCGATGCCGTGCTGCTGCGCGTACTGCTTGACGGCCGAGGCGTGCAGCTGCATGCCGCGTCCGGCAGGACGGTCGGGCTGGGTCAGCACCAGCGGAATCTCGAATCCCGCTTCGTGCAAGTCTTTCAGGGCCGTGGCGGCGAATTCAGGCGTGCCTGCGAAGATCACTTTCATAGCGTTCCTTGACGTGAGGTGCGCAGGCCCGGGCCGGAGGCGCCAGGCTGGCGTGGTGTTACGACTATTGTTGCTTAGTCTATCAGCAGCGGCTTAGAAACGACGGTTCTGTGCGCGCAAGCTCGCTTCGCGCTCGAGACCGCGGATTTCCTTGATCATCTTGGTCTTGATGCGGTTGCGCTTGAGCGGCGACAGGTATTCGACGAATACCTTGCCCAGCAAATGATCCATCTCATGCTGGATGCAAACGGCCAGCAAGCCATCGGCTTCCAGCTCGTACTGCTTGCCGTGGCGGTCCAGGGCGCGCACCTTGATGCGGGCCGGACGCTCGACGCCGTCATACACGCCGGGCACGGACAGACAGCCTTCGTCGTAGACCTGTTTTTCTTCGCTGGCCCAGGTGATTTCCGGGTTGATGAATACTTGCAGCTGGTTTTTTTCTTCGGTGGTGTCGATCACCATCATCTGGATATGCTCGTCCACTTGCGACGCGGCCAGGCCGACGCCCGGGGCGTCGTACATGGTTTCGGCCATGTCGTCGATCAGGGTTTGCAGGCGTGCGTCAAATTCGGTGACGGGCTTGGCGATCGTGTGCAGGCGAGGATCGGGGTAACGCAGGATATTTAATATGGACATACGGATTCGACTGGTTAAGGTGGGCGCCGGTGCGCCGGATTATTCATGCCTGGGCCATGCGAACGATGGCAGGGCTATTTTATTTTTGAGTACGCTACGGTTGGGCGCGTGTGGCGCAACGGCGCGGCAGATGCGTTTGCCAGTGCGCTATTCGTTTGCTGCAAAGGGAAATTTTATCACAGACGCCCATGGCCCTGTGGACGGCGGGCCGTTTTGCGGCGTCATTGCACGCATCCTTGCGCGCGTCGGTATCGCGTGCGCGCCATGGCGCTAGCATGGGATGCCACAGTACACAACGAGGTTGTCATGCATGCACTTGCAACGACGGCGGACACGGCCACGGAACTGGCGGGCTGGCTGCGCCTCCAGCATCTGCCCGGCGTCGGGCCGGTGGCGGCGCGCGCCTTGCTGGCCCGCTTCGGCTTGCCGCCGCAAATCTTTGCCACGCCGTTCGACATCCTGCGCGAGGTGGTGCCGGCCAGCGTGGCGCGCGCCATCGTGCAGCCGCCCAAGCCGGTGGCCAACAGCCAGCTGGCGCTGACCCTGCAATGGCTGCAGCGGCCCGGCAATACCGTGCTGACCCTGGCCGATGCCGCGTATCCGCCCCTGCTGCTGGAAATCGCCGATCCGCCGCTGTTGTTATATGTGCGGGGACGGGCGGAACTGCTGTCGCGTCCGGGCGTGGCCATCATCGGCAGCCGCAATGCCAGCGCGCAAGGCATGCAGAACGCGGCCGCCTTCGCGCAAGCGCTGAGCGCGGCAGGCTTGACCATCATTTCAGGGCTGGCGCTCGGCATCGACACGCACGCGCACGAGGGCGGCTTGCGCGGCGCGGGCGGCACGGTGGCCGTGATCGGCACGGGCGCCGATTTGGTGTATCCACGCCGCAACCTTGATCTGGCGCAAAGAATTGCCGAACAGGGCTGCATCGTCAGCGAATACGCGCTGGGGCTGCCTGCCATGCCGGGGAATTTTCCGCGCCGCAACCGCCTGATCAGCGGCCTGGCGCGCGGCGTGCTGGTGATCGAGGCGGCGGCCCAGTCGGGTTCCCTGATCACGGCGCGCCTGGCGGGCGAGCAGGGGCGCGACGTGTATGCCTTGCCCGGCTCCATCCATGCGACTTTGGCCAAGGGTTGCCATGCACTCATCAAGCAGGGTGCCAAGCTGGTCGAGTCGGCCGATGACGTGCTGCAAGAGCTGCAGTGGCTGGGCGGCGTCCCCAGCGTCCCGGCCGCGGTGGAAGACGAGCCGCCGCTACTGGCCGCGCTGGGCCACGATCCCCACGACGCCGATACCCTGGCCGCGCGCAGCGGCCTGGCCATGGGCGCGCTGATGGGGCAATTGCTGGCGCTGGAGCTGGCGGGCCGGGTGGAACGCTTGCCGGGAGGACTGTTTCAACGCTGCAAATGACAGCTTGTCACTTGTGTGGCGGCCTTGCCGCACGGGCGCGCTTTGTCCGCGCGCACCCTTGTGTCTTAGCGAGCTTAGCTGCTAGAGTAGAGCCATGTTCGATATCCTGGTGTACCTCTACGAGACTTACTATCGCCCCGATGCCTGCCCCGAGCCGGCAGTCCTGGCGCGCAAACTGTCGGCCGTCGGTTTCGACGACGTGGAGATTTCCGAAGCGCTCGTGTGGCTGACGGACTTGAACGCCATGGCCGGCGCCGAACAAACCCTGACGGCCAGTTCCACGGGCACGCGCTTCTACGTGCAGCAGGAAAGCGACGTGCTGGGCACGGCCGCCATCGGCTTCATCCAGTTCCTGGAAAGCGCCAAGGTGCTGTCGCCGCTGCAGCGCGAAATCGTCATCGAACGGGCGCTGGCGCTTGACGAGGCGCCCGTGTCGCTGGGCAAGCTGAAAGTCATCGTGCTGATGCTGTTGTGGAGCCAGGGCAAGGAACCGGATGCCTTGATGTTCGACGATTTATTCGTCGACGACGAAGACCTGCCTCCCCGCCTGCTACACTAATATAATACAGCGCTTGCTGGCTGCTCCTCCAGCCGTTGGCCTGACACCCCGGCGCCGCTGCCGCGCCATCCCCTTTAAGATGCACTGCACCGGCGCGCACGCCAGTCCATTGTGTTTGCGCCTGCGCATTCTTGCTTGCAGATAACTTGCCGAATTCTTCAATAGGCGCTTATCATTGGCCGCTTGACAAGACCACAAGTCACAAGGCCTTGCGCAGACAAAAGCGTCGGCGCCTGGCAATGCACTGTATGATGCGCATGCTGAAACTATCCTAGAGCATTTTTCGAGACCAAAAAATATGACAAAAACCCTCATCATCGCCGAGAAGCCTTCTGTCGCGAACGATATCGCGAAGACGCTTGGCGGCTTCACCAAGCACGATGAGTACTTTGAATCGGATGAATACGTCCTGTCGTCGGCGGTCGGCCACTTGCTGGAGATCGCCGTACCGGAAGAATTCGACGTGAAGCGCGGCAAATGGAGTTTCGCGCACTTGCCGATGATTCCACCGTATTTCGCGCTCAATCCCATCCCGAAGACGGAAGCGCGCCTCAAAGTATTAAACAAGCTGATCAAACGTAAAGACGTTTCCACCCTCATCAACGCATGCGATGCGGGGCGCGAAGGCGAGCTGATTTTCCGCCTGATCGCGCAAAACGCCAAGGCCAAGCAACCGGTCAAGCGCCTGTGGCTGCAGTCGATGACGCCGGGCGCCATCCGCGACGGTTTTGCGCACCTGCGCAGCGACGAAGAAATGCTGCCGCTGGCCGACGCGGCCCGCTGCCGTTCGGAAGCCGATTGGTTGATCGGCATCAATGGCACGCGCGCCATGACGGCGTTTAATTCGAAAGAAGGCGGTTTTTACCTGACCACCGTGGGCCGCGTGCAAACGCCGACCCTGTCCATCGTGGTCGAACGCGAAGACAAGATCAAGAAATTCGTGCCGCGCGACTTCTGGGAAGTGCGCGCCGAATTCGTCTGCGCGGCCGGCATCTATGAAGGCCGCTGGCTCGACACGAAGTTCAAGAAGGACGAGAACGACCCCGAGAAGCGCGCAGAGCGTCTGTGGAGCAAGACGGCTGCCGACTCGATCGCCACCGCCTGCCGCGGCCGCCAAGGCATCGTCACGGAAGAGTCGAAACCGACCACCTCGATGGCGCCGGGCCTGTTCGACCTGACCAGCCTGCAGCGCGAAGCGAACTCGCGTTTCGGCTTCTCCGCCAAGAACACCTTGGGCCTGGCACAGGCGCTGTATGAAAAGCACAAGGTCTTGACGTATCCGCGTACCGATTCGCGCCACCTGCCGGAAGACTACATGCCGACCGTGCTGCAGGCGCTGGAAACGGTCAAGGAAAACAGCAACTACCACCAGTTCGCCAAGCAGATCATCGACAAGGGCTGGGTCAAGCCGAACAAGCGCATCTTCGACAACACGAAGATCTCGGATCACTTCGCGATCATCCCGACGACGATCGCGCCAAAGAATTTGTCCGAGCCGGAACAGAAGTTGTACGACCTGGTCACGCGCCGCTTCATGGCCGTGTTCTTCCCGCCTGCGGAATTCCAGGTCACCACGCGCTACACGGAAGTGTCCGGCCATCAGTTCAAGACTGAAGGCAAGGTCATGACCAATCCGGGCTGGCTGGCCATCTACGGCAAGGAAGCGTCGACGGACGCCGACAAGGAAAGCAATGGCAACGGCAACCTGGTGCCCGTCGCCAAGGGCGAGAAAGTGCAGACGGAAAGCGTCAGCGCCAACGGCCTGGTGACGAAACCGCCAGCGCGTTTCACGGAAGCGACCTTGCTGTCGGCCATGGAAGGCGCCGGCAAGCTGATCGACGACGACGAGCTGCGCGACGCGATGGCCGGCAAGGGGCTTGGAACCCCGGCCACGCGCGCGGCCACCATCGAGGGCTTGCTTACGGAACGCTACCTGATCCGCGAAGGCCGCGAACTGATCCCGACGGCCAAGGCATCGCAGCTGATGACTTTGCTCAAAGGCCTGGGCGTCAATGAATTGACGGCGCCTGAGCTGACGGGCGAGTGGGAATACAAGCTGTCGCAGATGGAAAAAGGCAAGATTTCGCGCGAAGAATTCATGCGCGAAATCGCGCAGATGACGCAAATCATCGTCAAGCGCGCCAAGGAATACGACAACGACACGATTCCCGGCGACTACGCGACCCTGGAAACGCCATGCCCGAATTGCGGCGGCGTGGTGAAGGAAAACTACCGTCGTTTCGCCTGCACCAAGTGCGAATTCTCGATGAGCAAGACGCCGGGTTCGCGCCAGTTCGAAATCGCCGAAGTGGAGCAATTGCTGAAGGACCGCACCATCGGCCCGCTGCAAGGCTTCCGCTCGAAGATGGGCCGTCCGTTCGCCGCCATCCTGCGCATCGTGCGCGATGAAGAGATCAAGAATTTCAAGCTGGAATTCGATTTCGGCCAGAACGACGAGAGCGAAGATGGCGAAGGCGTCGATTTCACGGGCCAGACGCCCGTGGGACCTTGCCCCAAGTGCAATGCCGGCGTGTACGAAATGGGCCTGGCCTATGTGTGCGAACATAGCGTAGCCAAGCCGAAGACGTGCGATTTCCGCAGCGGCCGCATCATCTTGCAGCAGGAAATCTTGCCGGAACAAATGGCAAAACTGCTCAACGATGGCAAGACGGACTTGCTGCCGGGCTTCGTATCGCAGCGCACGCGCCGTCCGTTCAAGGCTTTCCTCGTACGCGGCAAGGATGGCAAGGTGAGCTTCGAGTTTGAAGAGCGCAAGGCCAAGCCGGGTGCGAAGACAAAGGCTGCCGCTGCCGAGGTCGAAGGCGAAGAAGGCGCGGCGCCAGCGAAGAAAACGGCCGTCAAGAAAGCGGCAGCCGTCAAAAAGGCACCGGTCAAGAAGGCCACGGCCGTGAAAAAGCCGGCCGCCAAGAAGGCGCCGGCGAAGAAGGCGGCAACGGCCGAGTAATCGGACGCCAGCCAGACAAAAGCCAGGGATTTCCCTGGCTTTTTTTATGTCCCGAGGCTGGCTTAGTCCAGGTAGTCGGAGTACTCGCGCTGCGCGTAATTCTGCAGATTCGCCCACGGCTGCGCCTTGCTGACGGTCGGCTGCAGCTTGACGTCGACCCGGCGATAGAAGGTATTCGCGCGGTCGCCGCTTTCGATGATCAGGGGAATCTGCTTTTGTTCATCCCACAGGATGCGCTGGAACACGCCGTTCTTTTCCACTTCGCGCCAGCGCGCGCCCGTCACGTTCGATGCCTGTTTCGACAGGGGCATGGCGGCCACCAGTTTCGGGTCCAGCAGATAAAAACTGTTTTCCCAGGAGCCGTCGAAATTGACGTTTTCGTATTCGGCCTTGGGAATCGAGACGACGATCTTGTCGTGCGCATCGATGTATTCCACGCGCACGGTGTTCTTTTCCAGCATCACGTGGCGCGGGATCAGCACGGGATTGAAGTGCTTGTGTTCATGCTGCGTAGCTTTCAGTGCCACTTTGGTGTTGTTGCCATGCTTGTGGCCCGCATGCGGGTCCGTCGACGGCGCCAGCACGCGCTCGACCCACACGTGGCCGGGGCGGCGCAGCATCTTTTCTTCGTAGCGGCTTTCGCGCGTCACGCCTTCCGGCGTCAGGACGCGGCTGTAATAGGTGATGCCCAGGTCCAGGTCGGCAGGAGCAGCAGCGGTGGGGGCGGCTTGGGCGCTGGCGGCAAAGCCGGCGGCGAGGAGGACGGCGATCAGGGACGATTTCATGGTGGTGCCTTTACGTGCAGAGGGGCGGAGGGCATACGCCATCCGCCCCGGTGGGGTTGCCGTGTTGATGTGGATCAGAAGCCGAAGGCCGCCTTCAGCAAGTCAAACACCTTGGTGTTGTCCAGGGTGCCCTTGAAGGTCTTCGCGCCGGCGCCCGTGGCCAGCAGCTTGACGTCGCCGCCGCCATGGGTTTCGCTGGCCAGACGCACGCCTGTTTCTTGCAGGTAGTTGTCTTTCAGCGCCGTGGCGCTGTCGACGTTGCTGCGCAGGTCAGGGCGGTTCGGGCCATTGCCGAATACCAAAGTGGTGTAGGTGTTGCCATCGGCATCCTTGCTTGGCTGGTTATCCTTGTAGCCGCGGTTGATGTCGAGGATATTGTTGCCGCGCTTGCCGTAGCCGTTGAAGGCCAGCGTGTGGTCATGGTCGGCCGTGACGACGATCAGGGTATTGGCCAGGGTCGGGTCGGTTTCCTTGATCTTGGCGATGGCCGCCTTGATGGCGTCGTCGAAGGCGATGGTGTCCGTCAGCGCGCGCTTGGCATTGATGCCGTGCAAGGCGTGGTCGATGCGGCCGCCTTCGACCATCAGGAAGTAGCCGTTCGTGTTTTTCGACAGCAAGTCGATGGCTTTCAGCGTCATTTCCGACAGGCTAGGCTGGGTCGCGCCTTCGCCCAGCGGCGGCGTGGCCGTGCGGTCCAGTTCATATTCGAGGTGGCTGCGGGTGCTGTACAGGCCGATGAACTTCTTGCCGCTCGGCGCGGCCGCCATTTCCGCTTTCGTCGCGGCCACGGTGTAGCCCTTGGCGGCAAATTCCGTCAGCAGGTTGCGGCCATCGGCGCGGCCGTACTTGTTGCTCGTCGACCAAGGCGTGAAGTGGTTGCGGCCGCCACCCATCAGCACGTCGACGCCATCGCCGAGGGCTGCGTTGTAGCCGGCGCCGCCTGGCGCCGTTTGCGCGGCGATCGCGTATTGCGCATTGCGGTTGCAGATGTGCGAGAACGTCGTCGCCGGCGTGGCGTGCGTCAGTTCCGTGGTGGTGATGGCGCCCACGGCCTTGCCCTTGGCTTTCGCCAGTTCCAGGATGGTCGGCACGGTCTTGCCGCCGGCCGGGCAATTGTCCACGCCCAGGTTGCCGTTGGCATCGCGGCTCGGTTCCTTGGCGATCGTGTCCTGCGCCATCGAGATGACTTCATTGTTCATCTTGACGCCGGTCATGTAGGCGGCCATCGATGGCGCGCTGTCCGTCGTTTGCGCATCGTTCGAGAACGTCTTGATGCGCGCCGTGCGTTCCAGCGTATCCATGGTCAGGCTGCCGTCTTCGCCGTATTTGTAGATGCGCGACGCCGTCACGACGGACGGGCCCATTCCGTCGCCGAGGAAGAAGATGACGTTCTTCGCGTCGGCGGCGTAGGCGCTGGCGACGCTGGCGGCCACGAGCGTGGTCAGCAAGGAGAGTTTCAGGGCGGGTTTCAATGCGAGTTTCATGTGCTTGTCCAATTCTTGTCTCTTGGGGATTACAGACCGCCGGCGGTCTTGACCAGGCCGAATACTTTGGTGTTGTCGATGGTGCCCAGGAAGGTTTCCGAACCCTTGCCGATGGCGCCCAGGAAGACGTCGGTGCCGCCGTGGGTTTCATTGCCTGCCGTGGTGCGGATCACCGCTTCCTGGTGATAGGTATTGGCGCTGGTGACGGTTTCATCGAGGCTGGCCATGGCGGCGCGGCTCGATTGCGTGCGGTTTTCGCCATTGCCGAAGCCGATGATCGAATACGGTGCGCCGTCCAGGTCTTTCTCGACCGCGCCGGTGACGTAGTTCTTCACCACGCCCAGCACGCCAGGGTTGCCGGCAGCCGTCTTGCCCGTGCGCTTGGCGTAGCCGTTCAGCACCAGAGTATGGTCATGGTCGGCCGTGACGACGATCAGGGTATTGGCCAGGGTCGGATCGGTGAGCTTGGCTTTTTCGATGGCGGCCTTGATGGCGTTGTCGAACGCGACCGTGTCTTGCAGCGCCTTCTTGGCGGTCGTTTCGTGCAGCGCATGGTCGATGCGGCCGCCTTCGACCATCAGGAAGTAACCCTTCTTGTTCTTCGCCAGCACGTCCATGGCTTTGGTGGTCATTTCCGCCAGGCTAGGCTCCTTGGCCGCATCGCGGTCCAGGTCGTAACTCATGTGGCTGGAAGTGAACACGCCGAACAGACGGTCCGTCTTGGCCGGATCGACGGCCTTGAAGTCGGTGGCGTTGTTGGCGACCGTGTAGCTCTTCGCTTTCAGTTCGGCCACCAGGTCGCGGTCGTCGGAACGCTTGCCGCCGCTCTTGAATGGCGTAAAGAATTGCGCTCCGCCACCGAGGACCACTTCCAGGCCGGTGGTGCCCAGTGCGCTGTTGTAGCCCGTGCCGCCTGGCACCAGGGCCGCGGCGATATCGTTTTCCAGGTCGCGGTGGCAGATGTGCGCGTAGGTCGCGGCCGGCGTGGCGTGCGTCACGCGCGCCGTGCTGACGACGCCGGCGGCAAAGCCCTTGGCCTTGGCCAGTTCCAGCAAGGTGGTGGCGGGCGTGCCGTTGCCGGTGCCGCATTTGTTGACCAGCTTGTTGCCGTTCGCATCCGTGCCCGGATCGATGGCGACCGTGTTGGCCGACATCGAGATGACTTCATTGTTCATCTTGACGCCGGTCATGTAGGCGGCCATCGATGGCGCGCTGTCGGTCACTTGCGCGTCGTTCGAGAACGTCTTGACGAAGGCCGTTTCCGGCAGGGTGTCCATGGTCAGCGAACCGTCTTCGCCCACCGAATAGATGCGCGCGGCCGTCATGGTGGTCAGGCCCATGCCATCGCCGAGGAAGAAAATGACGTTTTTCGGCGGCGCTTCAGCCACTACCTCTTCTTTTTTTGCATCGCTGCCGCAGGCGGCCAGCATCAGGGTGATGGCGACGCTGCAGCCAGCGACGGAAATTTTTCTGCGTGTCATGTGGTTCATCCGGCTAGGTTTGAAAGAGCTAGCAAGATAGCAATCCAATGTGACACCCTCATGACGCTGTGACATGTTTTGTGACGGCGCCACACCGCCGCAGCGGCGTGGCTTTCGCGCACGTCTACGCCGGAAAAATACACCGTCGCATGCCCGACATCGGTAGATTGCATCGAAATAAGCAACAAACTATTGCGCTTTAACGGGTTTTTCTACCGAATCAAGCAACGTAAGATGCCGTCATCCCAATCATTTTGTGAAGGCAGATCATGTTCTCCAAATCCATCAGCAGCGTTCTTGTTTCCACCCTGTTTGCCGCCGGCGCCGCCTCGGCCGCCGCCAGCGCCCCCTTGACCCTGGAAGTCTTCAACCCGGGCGAAGCGGCGATTTTCCCCGTCGCTTCCGTGCTGGTGGCGGGCAAGCATGACGCCGTGCTGATCGATGCGCAGTTTTCGCGCGCCGAAGCGCAAAAGCTGGTGGAGAAGATCCGCGCCAGCGGCAAGAAACTGACGACGGTGTACATCAGCCATAGCGATCCCGATTTTTACTTTGGCCTCGACGTGATCAAGGCGGCGTTCCCGCAGGCAAAGATCGTCGCCACGCCGGAAACCGTGGCCGAGATCCGCCGCAAGGCTGACGCCAAGGTCGCCTACTGGGGGCCTATCCTGAAGGACAATGCGCCGCACGGCATCGTCATTCCCGAAGCCTTGAAAGGCAAGCGCATCAGCCTGGAAGGCCAGTCGCTCGATATCGCCGGCCCGACGCCAGCGCGCACCTATGTGTGGATTCCATCGATCAAGGCCGTCGTCGGCGGAGTCGTGCTGTTTGGTAACTTGCACGTGTGGACGGCCGATACGCAAAGCCTGCAATCGCGCCAGGACTGGCTCAAGACCCTCGACGGCATCGCGGCGCTGCAGCCCGTTACCGTCGTGCCTGGCCACTTCAAGGTCGGTTCGCCCCTGACGCCCGACAGCATCGGCTTTACGCGCGACTACCTGGTGACGTTTGAAGCGGAAACGGCCAAGGCCGCCAACTCGGCCGCCCTGATCGCCGCCATGAAACAGCACTACCCGCAACTCGGCCTCGATGGCGCTTTAGAAACGAGCGCCAAGGTGGCCAAGGGTGAAATGAAATGGTAAGCGGCAAGGCCGGCATGCCCACATTGCACTACATTTTCGACCCCCTGTGCGGCTGGTGCTACGGCGCGGCGCCGCTGGTCGAGGCGGCGCGCGCCGTGCCCGGCCTGACGGTGGCGTTCCACGGCGGCGGCATGATGACGGGCAGTAATCGCCGCCAGATCACGCCCGCCTGGCGCGGCTATGTGCTGCCGCACGACCGGCGCATCGAGCAAATGTCGGGCCAGCCCTTCGGCGACGCCTATATCAACGGCTTGCTGAACGACACGACGGCCATGATGGATTCCGAGCCGCCGATCACGGCCATCCTGGCGGCTGAATCGCTGGCCGGCAAGGGCCTGGACATGCTGCAGCGCGTGCAGCGCGCCCATTACGTGGACGGCTTGCGCATCGCCGACGTGCCCGTGCTGGTGTCCTTGGCGCAAGAGCTGGGCATGGACGGGGCCGCATTCGGGGCGGAATATGCCCGGCAGGCGGGCGCTGCCACGCAACAGCACATCGACGCCAGCCGGGCCCTGCTGGCGCAGGTGGGCGGGCAGGGCTTTCCCACGTTCGTGCTCGACGATGGCAGCGGCAAGCTGTCCGTGATCGATATCGGCGGCTTCCTGGGCCAGCCGGCGAAGTTGCAGGCGGAACTCGGCGGCGTGTGCGACGCTCACGGCTGTGCATTGTAAATAGCTATCGGTTCGATAAAATCAATTAGCTTTTCCTTTGTTGTTGACCTCGTTACACTAGGTTTCATCAGTCAACAACGAAGGAAAAGCAGTCATGAGCCAACAGCCGCCATTCAGTACCGCCTCGGGCATCCCCGTCGCCGACAACCAGAATTCCATCAGCGCCGGCCCCCGCGGCCCGCTGCTGCTGCAAGACTTTCACCTGATCGAAAAACTCCAGCATTTCAACCGCGAGCGTATCCCCGAGCGCGTCGTGCACGCCAAAGGCTCGGGCGCTTACGGCACCTTTACCGTCACGCACGACATTTCGCGCTATACCAAGGCCAAGCTGTTCAGTGAAGTGGGCAAGCAGACGGCCACCTTCGCCCGTTTCTCCACCGTCGGCGGCGAACGCGGCAGTGCGGATACGGAACGCGACCCGCGCGGCTTCGCCGTGCGTTTTTATACGGAAGAGGGTAACTGGGACCTGGTCGGCAACAACACGCCGATGTTCTTCATCAAGGACCCGATCAAGTTCCCCGATTTCGTCCACACGCAAAAGCGCGATCCGCAAAGCAACCTGAAATCGGCCGAGATGATGTTCGACTTCTGGAGCCATGCGCCGGAAAGCCTGCACCAGGTCACCATGCTGTTCTCGGACCGCGGCACGCCGGACGGCTACCGCCACATGGACGGCTTCGGCAGCCACACGTATAGCCTGATCAATGCGGACGGCCAGCGCGTGTACGTGAAATGGCACTTCAAGACGCGCCAGGGCATCAAGAATTTGCCTGCGGCGGAGGCGGGCCGCCTGGCCGGTGCCGATCCCGACTACGCCCAGCGCGACCTGTTCGGCGCCATCGAGCGCGGCGATTTCCCCCAGTGGGAAGTCAAGCTGCAGGTGGCGACGCAGGAGCAGCTCGATGCCTGGGAGCAGCGTACGGGCTGGAACCCGTTCGACCTGACGAAGGTGTGGCCGCACGCGGACTTCCCGCTGTTGCCCGTCGGTATTTTCGAGCTGAACCGCAATCCGGACAATTACCACGCGGAAGTCGAGCAGGCAGCCTTTTCGCCGGCCAACGCCGTGCCCGGCATGGGGTACTCGCCGGACAAGATGCTGCAAGGCCGCTTGTTCGCCTACCACGACGCCCAGCTGTACCGCGTCGGCACGAACCACCAGCATTTGCCCGTGAATGCGGCCCGCTGCCCCTTCCATAACCAGCAGCGCGACGGCGGCATGGCCATCCACAATGGCAGTTCTGCGCAGAATTACGCGAACGTGGCGGCGGCAGGCACGCAGCCGCAAGGGCTTGGCCATGGCGAGGGGGCGCTGGCGCTGGCTGGCGGCGCGGCCCGCTACGATGGACGCGGCGTGGAAGATGATTACACGCAGGCCGGCAATCTGTTCCGCTTGATGTCGGCCCAGGCCAGGCAAAACCTGTTCGACAACCTGGCCGGCCCCCTGAGTCAGGTGCGGCCGGAAACCTTGCAGCGTCAGCTCGCTCACTTCGACCAGGCCGATCCCGCCTATGGCGCCGGCGTGCGGGCCGCCTTGCAGGCCCGCGCCGCGGCACTGTAATTGTGTGTGGCAGGCGGAATAAGCTGGTTCCGCCTGTTTGATGCAGCACAAATGAGAGCTTATTAGAGCTTGATGCCAAATATTGCCGTATGGACATATTTGCCTTCCATGCGTAGACTTGTCGGTCTGATGATCGCGCCGCCTTCCTGGCGGCGTCCTGACTAGAAAGTCTTGCAATATGAATATGGCGAAGCTGTGCGTGCATGGGGACGACCCCACGCTCAAATCCATCCTCGAAGTCTTGCCTACCGATCCGGAGCGGCAATGGCGCAAGGGCGAGGCGAAGGGCGCGAATCGCGTGCATCTCGATTCCGGCTTCGACGTGCTGATCGCGCAAGCGCCCAAATCGCAAGTGTTGCCCTCGCGCATACGCAGCTACCTGGCCGAATGCCGTTCGCGCGGCGTGACGTTCACCATGCCGCGCATCGTGGCCGAGCTGCAACTGGAGCTGAATGGCGACGACACGGTCGACGCGCCGCTCGACTTGAGCCTGGCCGACATGCAGCACCTGACGGAAATGGGCATCAGCCTGAGCCTGGTGACGCGCTGCGCCGCAGCCTGATTCCCGTGTGACACGCAAAAAAATGGCCGCCCACCAACGGGCGGCCATTTTTCGTCATGGCTCGTCGAGCTCGACGGTGACCATATTGTCATCGGGCTTGCGGTCGATCAGCTTGTTGTCAGGATCGATGCCCGCCTTGCCGGGGCGGCTGCCGACGATGACGGTGTAGCTCGCTTCACGGGCCGTCATGCGCAGGCGTTCGCGCAGCAGCGGATGGCCATTCGCGTCGTCGACGCCGATCTCGATCCAGTCATGCAGCGGTGCGTCGTGTTCCTCGCCCTGTTCGCCGGCCGTCAATTTGCTTGCCTGCACCTTGATGGTGACGGCGTACTTGCCATCGCTGCGTTTCTTGGCCGTGGCCGACAGGGCGCGGTTGTCGAACAGCACGATTTTCTCGAACAGGTCGTCGATCAGGTAAGCCTGCTCGGGCGGCGTGACCTGGCGCAAGCCCTGGACCAGCGCCGTCACGCTCGCATACGGCGGGCCTTTCTGGCCGTAGGTCTTGAGCAGCTCGCGCAGCACGCCGTTGACCTTGTCTTCGCCGATGATGTCTTGCAGCAAGTACATGGCCAGGCTGCCCTTGTGATAGTGGATGTAGGCCTGGTTTTCATTCTCGGCCAGCGGCAATTCCTTCTTGCGTTCCTCGCTGCGCCCCATCAGGTATTGATTCAAGTCATAGCGCAGGAAACGGCGCATCTTGGCCGGTCCCACGGTCTTCTTCATCACCATCAGGGCCGAATATTCGGCCAGGGTTTCGCTGAGCACGGTGGCGCCCCGCGTATTGCCGCCCACCAGTTGATGCGCCCACCACTGGTGCGCCACTTCATGCGCCGTGATGTAGAACGGATAGTCGATGTCCTTCGGGTTCTTGTCGTCCACCTTGGCAATAAAACCCAGGCCTTCCGAGTACGGTATCGTGTTCGGGAACGATTGCGCAAACGTGGCGTAGCGGGGGAATTCGACGATGCGCAGGATCTTGTGCTGGTAGGGGCCGAAGTTCTTCGTGTAGTACTCGAGCGCTTCCTTGCTGCCGCGCACGAAACGCTCGAGGTTGTATTCATGGCCAGGATGGTAATACACGTCGATGGCCACGTCTTGCCAGCGCTCGTGCTTGACGGCGTAGCGGGCCGACTGGAACGCGTAGAAGTTCAGGATAGGCTGGTCCATCGTGTAATGGAAGTAATGGCGGCCCTTGGCGATCCAGTCGTTGTCCAGCATGCCCGGCGCGATGGCCGTCTGGCCGTCGACGGTGCTGACGGTGGCGTCAAAGTTGATGCGGTCGGCGTCGTTGCTGACGTAATTGTCGGCCAATCCCTTCGCATCGTCGCGCGGCAAGGCCCGTTCGCGCGCGGGCAAGCCGTGTTTCTTGCGGTCGCGCGGGTCCATCAATTCCAGCTGCGGCTGGTAACCGATGTGCGGCAGCACGGCATTCGTGAAGAAAGTGCCGTTGGCCACCACGGGCGTGTCCTGGCCCAGGCCGAAGATGCCGCGCGGCGCGTAGCGGATGTCGAAATCGAGGCCCAGGGTGGCGCCCGGCGCCAGCGGCGCGGCCAGGCGGTAGCTGTAAAAGCCCAGCTTGCCGTCATCGAGGCCGGGATGCACGCGCGTATCGAAACGCAGGCGCATGGTGGCGGTCGGGTCTTGTTGCACAAAAATGTGGCTGATCGGCAGGCTGGTCTTGTTTTGCAGCAGATAGCGGCCCGTGACGGCCAGGGTGCGCTGCGCCGGGTAGATGGCCACGTCGAGTTTCACGTCGGTGATTCTCGGCTGCGGCGTGGCGGCAAACTTGCGGTACTGGCGCTCGATGCTGGCGCGGTCCGCATCGCGGGAAAATTCGGACTGGTAATCGTTGGCCACGTGGAACACGTAAAACAGCACGCCGCCGGCGCCGACGAAGATCAGGGCGCCGACGGCAAAGCTGGCCAGCACGCCATGCGTGAGGCCATGGCGCGCCAGGCGCGGGCGGATGCGCCAGCTGTCCTGCGCGCCGCGGGGCCAGAACAGCAGCGACAGCACCGTCAGCATGACGGCCGCGCCGCTCCAGTACAGCAAGTACCAGCGCTCGCGCAATACAAAGTGGCCGGCGCCGTTCATGGCCGAATACACGACCTCCGGCGTGCTGCCGTACAGCAGCAGCGGGTCGCCCAGGCCCAGCGAGGAAAAGCTGATGCTGGCGATGTGGTACAGAATCATGGCGAAATACGCCAGGTATTTCTGATTGATCAGCACCTGCACGAAGATGGCCAGCACGGCGACCAGCGCATAGTAGGGCAGGTGCGACAGGAACAGCGATTCCACGTACAGGCCGGGGTCGAGGCGGTAATAGCCCTTGAAGACCTGAATCGACATGCCGCACAGCATGATGACCAGGCTTAGCAAGGCTTGCAGGCCGACCAGCGCACACAGTTTCGACAGCAGGGGCAGCCAGTTCGGCACGGGCAGGGCGTCGAGCATCAGATACGTGCCCGCTTCCCGTTCGCGCCACACCAGCTCGCCCGCGTAGAAGGTGGTAATGATCAGCATGAACAGGGCGAACGAGGCGCTGACCATGTCCAGCACCTTTTCCGTCACGGGATAGGTATTCGTGCCGTACATGGAACCCATGTCCAGCGCGCCCGCATACATGGTCAGCACGCCGGCCAGCACGATGACGACGAAATAGATGTTCTTGATGGTTTCGCGCAGGTTCAGCCAGCTCATCTTGACGAGCAGGACGGCCAGGTTGCGTTGCGCGAAGTCCGGTGTTTCCTGCGTGGACAGCGAAGCGTTCGACAGGCGCTGCGGCGCCTCGCCCTCGCTGCGGCGCCGGGTGGCGCCCGCGTCCGTCGTCGCGTGGAACTGGAAGCGCCAGTAGCCAAGCAGCAAGGCCACCAGGGCGAAGCCGGACCAGATGGCGCGGTTCAGCAGGTACACGCCCTCCAGGGTCACCAGGCGCGTGTTGCGTTCCGCGTTCGGCCAGTATTCCGTCAGGCGTATCAGCGCCGTGGTGCCGAAAGGGTCGATCAGGGCCGCCAGGGTCTTGTAGTCGAGGTCGCGCGCCAGCGACGGCGCCACCAGGTAGCCTATCAGCATGACCACCGAGCTGATGTACACGGGCAGCATGCGCCGCGTCAGGGCCGCGATGACGAAGAAGATGGCGCCGAAGATGAACAGGTTGGGTAGCAGGGTAAAGACGTAGGGCATCAGGTAGGCCAGCGCGCGTTGCGGCCCCAGCCGTTCGGGATCGATGCCGGGCAGCCAGGCGCCCAGCCAGGCACCGATCACGATGCTGGAAAACACCACCGCCAGCACCAGGTAGGCGCCGAGGAAGCGGCCGAAGACGTACTGGTATTTTTTGATCGGCGCGCTGAAAAAGAAATGCTGCATGCCGTACTCGAAATCCTGCTGCACCGAGCGGCCCATCATGGCGGCCACCACCACGGCGCCGAAGCAGCCCAGCAGGCTGCACGTGAACGCCAGCGAACGGGGGGCGTTGATCAGGAACTTGCCGCCGAAACTGATGCTCGCTTCCTTGAAGACGCCGCCGGCGGCGGCCATCCACAGCATGGCCAGCGCCAGGAACATGGCGAAATACACCCAGGTCGACAGCAGCTTGAGCCGCTGTCGCGCTTCAAAGCGGGCGATGGCAAACATGGCCGCCCCCTCAGTCGCATTGCGGGGCGACGCGGTGGCGCCCGGCGATGGTGGCGAAATACAGGTCTTCCAGGTCGCCGATGGCTTCCTCGAAGCCGTCGCCCGGGTCGTCGTCGCTGTAGACGTGGATCAGGGTGCGGCCCGACAGCAAGCGCGTGGAAATGACGGCGTGGCGCTGCTGGAAGCTGGCCAGTTCTTTCTTGTCGACGAAGCGCGCCCAGATCTTGCAGCTGACTTCATCGATCAGTTCCTGGGTCTTGCCGCACAGCAGCAAATGCCCCTTGTTGATGATGGCCATGTTGGCGCACAGGTCGGCCACGTCGGACACGATGTGGGTCGACAGGATCACCGTCTTGTCTTCGCCGATGTCGGACAGCAGATTGTGGAAGCGGACTCTCTCCTGCGGGTCGAGGCCGGCCGTCGGCTCGTCGACGATGATCAGTTTCGGGTCGCCCAGCAGGGCTTGCGCGATGCCGAAGCGCTGGCGCATACCGCCGGAAAAGCCGCCCAGGCGCTGGTGGCGCACGTCGAACAGATTGGTTTGCTGCAACAGCCCGTCGACGACTTCACGCCGGCGCGCCCGCTGCGACAAGCCTTTTAACATGGCGAAGTGGTCGAGCAGCTCGTAGGCCGTCACTTTCGGGTACAGGCCGAAGTCCTGCGGCAGGTAGCCCAGCATGCGGCGGATCTCGTCCTTGTCGTCGAGCACGTCGTAGTCGCCGAAGAAGATGGAGCCGGAATCGCATTCCTGCAAGGTGGCCAGGGTGCGCATCAGGGTCGACTTGCCGGCGCCATTCGGGCCCAGCAAGCCGAACATCCCGGGCGGTATCGTCAGCGAAACGTTGTCCAGCGCCACCACGCCATTCGCGTAGGTCTTCGACAATTTGCGGATCTGCAATTCCATACAACTCCTAACTCATGCGTTGCTGCCCGATGCGACAGGGCTACTCTATGCTGGCATTGTATTGAATTTAGGACGCACTGGGCAGTTGCATGCGATACACGGCATTTTCGCGTGCCCAGAGTGCAGTTGGCGAGGGCGGATGGCGGGCCGGTCCTGGTCTTGTCGGCCGCGCCACGAGAGTGTCAGTTACGGAACAAAACCGATTCCCGGTTAAACCACCAGCGGCACAGCATCAGCAGCGCGCCGGCGATCACCGTCGTCGAGGCCAGGATCACGCCGAACATGCGGTAATCCATGGTGCCTTTCACCAGTTCCTTCATGGCCAGCGACACGTTCGTCAGCGGCACCATGGCCCACATCCAGTTCAGCTCGACGCCGGGCAGCATGGCCGTCACCGTGGGCAGGATGACAAACAGCATCAGCGGCGTGATCATGCCGGCCGCCTCCTTGTAGCTCTTCGCGTAGATCGAGATCGACAGCAGCAGCGAGGCGAAGATGGCGGCCGTCGGCACCAGCATCAGGGTCACCATGGCCAGGTCGGGCAAGCCGATGCTGTGCACGAGGATGGCCATGTGGCCTTCCAGCGAGCTGCCGAAGATGGCCAGCAGGACGCCCATGCTGCCCACCATCAGCACGGCGGAGGTCATGCCCACCGTAAACAGCACGAGGAACTTGGCCAGCACGATGGCGCTGCGCGGCACGGGCGCCAGCAGCAGGGTTTCCAGCGTGCCCCGTTCCTTTTCGCCGGCGCCCAGGTCGATGGCCGGATACATGGCTGCCGTCAGACACACCATCAGCAGCAGATACGGCACCATGCCGCCGATGATGGCGCCCATCTGTTCGCGCTCGTTGGCCGTCGATTGCTTGTCGAGCACGATGGGATTGAGCGCATAGGCCAGCTGGGCAGGGCTCAGGTTCAGGGCGGACAAGGCCCCTTCGCGCAGGCTGGCGTTGTAGGCGTCGACGATTTCGCGCACGCGCTGGTGCGTCACGTCCACCGAGCTGGCGCTGTTGTAGTGCAGGGTCACCTTGGCTTGCGCCTGCTGCTTCAGCGCTTGTTCAAAATGCGGCGGGATGACGACGGCAAACTTGATGGTATCGTCGCCGATGGCGCGGCGGATGTCCGCCTCGCTGGCCAGCGGTACTTCGCGCAGGTTGTGCTGCTGCGCAAACCGCGCGCTCAGGCCCGGCGAATGGTCCTTGCCGAACAGCGCGTAGCGCAGTTCCGCCGTCTTGGCGTTCTTGAACATATTGCTGGAAACATAAGCGAAGCCGCCAAAGATCAGCGGCATGGCAAAGATGGGGATGAGGATGGTGAAAATCAGCGTCTTGCGGTCGCGCGTGAGTTCCAGCAACTCTTTCAGATAAATGGTCCACATGGCTCAGGCTCCCTGGTTGATGACGCTGACAAAGGCGTCGTACAGATCGGTACTGCCGCCCATGTGGCGCAGTTCGTCGACCGTGCCATGGAAGGCGGTGGTGCCGCGGTTGATGATGCAGACGCGGTCGCACAGCTTTTCCACCTCGTGCAGGTGGTGCGTGGAAAAGATCAGCGGCACGCGCAGCGCCTTGTAGCTGGCGATGAAGTCGAGCAGGATCTTGGCCGACATCACGTCCAGGCCCGTGGTCGGCTCGTCGAGGATGACCACTTGCGGCTCGTGCACGACGGTGCGGGCGATCGCGCACTTCTGTTTCATGCCCGTCGACAACTGATCTGCCCGCTTGCCGCCGTATTCCTCCATGTGCAGCAGGGAAAACAGTTCATCGCAGCGGCGTTTCAGCTTGTCGGCCGGCATGCCATGCAGGCGGCCAAAGTATTCCACGTTCTCGCGCGCCGTCAGCCGGCCGTACAAACCCGTCGAACCGGATAGGAAACCGATGCTCTGGCGCGCCACCAGCGGCTGGCGCAGCACGTCGACGCCATTGACGAGGGCGCTGCCCGCGTCCGCCTGCAAGGCCGTCGACAGCAGGCGCAGGGTGGTCGTCTTGCCGGCGCCATTCGGGCCCAGCAAGCCCAGCACTTCGCCGGGGGCGCAGCTGAAACTGACGTCGCGCACGGCGTGGAACCAGCCCTCATGTTCGCGCGGATCGCTCACGTGCACGCCCTTGCCCTTGTGGGGCGGCATGCGGAAACGTTTTGCCAGGTGCTTGACCTCTATCATGTGTTTCATCCATTCAACGGTGAACAACGAGAGTAGCATGCAAAAAATGTAACTTGCAAGGTGGAAATATCGTTTGGTCTATTGAAAAAAACAGCATCTTCATGCAAGCTGGCCCGGTGGCGCCGGCGGACGGCGCGGGAGAGCGTAATGCAAACGATCGATCAGGCGATGCAGGACAAGGTATTGGCCGTGGCGCGCGCTGGCATGACCAGTGCCGAAGCCATCGGTTTCTTCCGTGTCAGCCTGGGGCTGTACTATCTGGCTGGCCTGATGACGGAGCAAACCCTCGATTTCAAGCAGATCGACGCGAAGTACAACCGTTTTATTTACCACTCGCTAGGCGGCGGGCACAGCATCGCCAGCGTGCTGCAATTCATGAGCGGCGAGAAAGTCTTGCGCGTGCTGCAATCGGAGCGTTTTCGCGCCGCGTTTGCCCAGCACTGCCCGGACATTCCCGTCGACAGTATTTCTTTCTTGGTTTCACTGAACCTGGGCGTGGCGAAAAGCCTGTCCGGGCTCGATGCCGTCGGCCCCGTGGTGGACTGGATCGAGCAGGAAAAAGCGCGCACAGGTCAATAAAGCCCTGTTCGGCCCGCGCGCGGCGTGGGGACGGCTGGCCCTGATCGTCCTATAATTCATGTTTTCCCTTACATGAATAGCCCACGATGACCGCGAACCGCCACTTTGCCCCCCTGGATCGTTTGATTGTTGGCGCCGACAAGGCCTTGCGCGTCATCGCGGGCGTGGCTTCGGCCTCGCGCCCCACGCCGGCCGCGCATGCGCCCGATGCGGAGCTGAGCCCGGCCGAGCAGCGCCACAGCGCCGGCTTGATGCGCGTCAACCATGTGGGCGAAGTGTGCGCGCAAGCCTTGTACAACTCGCAGGCGCGCTATGCGCACAGCCCGGCCATCCGCGCCCAGTTCGACGAGGCGGGGCGCGAAGAGGAAGACCACC
Source organism: Janthinobacterium sp. GW823-FHT06H09 (assembly GCF_058794735.1). Classification (NCBI taxonomy): domain Bacteria; kingdom Pseudomonadati; phylum Pseudomonadota; class Betaproteobacteria; order Burkholderiales; family Oxalobacteraceae; genus Janthinobacterium; species Janthinobacterium sp. GW823-FHT06H09. The sequence continues at coordinate 81,531 of NZ_JBXAHC010000010.1, forward strand.
TGGCTTGGACGGCGCAGCGCTTGACGGAGCTGGGCTCGCGTCTGAGCCTGCTCAATCCCCTGTGGTATGCGGGTTCGTTTGCGCTGGGCACCATCGCCGCGCGCATGGGCGACGGCCGCAGCCTGGGTTTTGTGGTGGAAACGGAACGCCAGGTGGAAGCGCACCTGGCCAGCCACCTGCAGGAATTGCCGCCGCAGGATGCCAAGTCGCGCGCCATCGTCAAGCAGATGGCCATCGACGAGGTGGAACACGGCGCCGCCGCCCAGCGATTGGGCGCCATCGATACGCCAGCGCCCGTGAAGGCGTTGATGGGCCTGATGGGGAAGGTCATGACCAAGACGGCGTATTACTTGTAGGTCGGATTAGCGCGGCAATGCCGCGCGTAATCCGACACATTGTTGGCGTTACGGGTGTCGTCGGATTACGCGCTCACGCGCTAATCCGACCTATTCCTCGATGATTTCGAAGGAATGGGTCATCTCCGCAGTCGGCGTAGGTCGGATTAGGCCGCAGGCCGTAATCCGACAACATTGTTGGCGCCGGCGGTGTCGTCGGATTACGCGCTCACGCGCTAATCCGACCTACTCCTCGATGATTTCAAAGGAATGCGTAATTTCCGCAGTTTTCGCCAGCATGATGGACGCGGAGCAATATTTGTCATGCGACAATGAAACGGCCCGTTCCACGGCCGTCGGTTTCAGGGCCTTGCCCCGCACGGTGAAGTGGAAGTGGATCTTGGTAAAGACTTTCGGATCGGTGTCGGCGCGCTCGGCCTTCAGGGTCACTTCGCAGCCGTTGACGGCTTCGCGGCCCCGTTTCAGGATCAGCACCACGTCATAGGCGGTGCAGCCGCCCGTGCCCAGCAAGACCATTTCCATGGGGCGCGGCGCCAGGTTGTGGCCGCCGCCATCGGGCGCGCCATCCATGGTCACCAGGTGGCCGGAACCGGTTTCTGCCCGAAAACTCATGCCCGACGGGCCATTCCAGCTGACTTTGCATTCCATCGTACTCTCCGAAAATTGTAAGCGTTTTGTATTGTAATAGAGGAATGCCCATCCATGTGCCGGCCGCCAGCCCGCAGCCGGTCTGCATCGTGGCTTGACGCGGCAGGGCAAAGCCGCTTATACTTGTCGGCTTTCCGTTCGCTCAGGAAAAGTAAATAAGGCAGAGTCCGCACAGCAACATCGGCGGAACCACCATTTGAGCGTGTAATCTATTAGGAAGTCAACATGAAAACATTTTCCGCTAAAGGACATGAAGTCCAGCGCGATTGGTTCGTGGTTGACGCGACGGACAAAGTCCTCGGACGTGTTGCCAGCGAAGTGGCACTCCGACTGCGCGGCAAACACAAACCAGAATTTACTCCTCACGTCGATACCGGCGACTTTATCGTCGTCATCAACGCAGGCAAACTGCGTGTGACCGGTACCAAAGCTACTGAGAAAATTTACTACCGTCACTCTGGCTATCCAGGCGGCATCTACGAAACCAACTTCCAGAAAATGCAACAGCGTTTTCCAGGTCGCGCGCTTGAGAAAGCGGTCAAAGGCATGCTGCCTAAAGGCCCACTCGGCTACGCAATGATCAAGAAGCTGAAAGTGTACGCGGAAGGTTCCCATCCGCACGCTGCTCAGCAACCTAAAGCACTTGTTCTCTAAGGAACTGACATGATCGGTAATTACAATTATGGAACCGGCCGTCGCAAAAGTGCAGTGGCTCGGGTTTTTATCAAAGTTGGCACAGGCTTGATCGTTGTTAACGGCAAACCAGCAAACGAATACTTTTCGCGCGAAACGGGTCTGATGGTCATCCGTCAACCTCTGGAACTGACCGGCAATGTCGAGCGTTTCGACATCAAAGTCAACGTTCATGGCGGCGGTGAGTCGGGCCAGGCTGGTGCAGTTCGTCACGGCATCACCCGCGCTCTGATCGACTACGATGCAGCGCTGAAACCGGAACTGGCGAAAGCCGGCTTCGTGACCCGCGATGCACGTGAAGTCGAGCGTAAAAAAGTTGGTCTGCGCAAAGCACGTCGCGCAAAGCAATTCTCGAAGCGTTAATTTCTACGCTACAGCACCTTGCGGGGTGCTGGTCGAAAAGCCGCTGGACTTCGGTCCCGCGGCTTTTTTGCATTTCAGCGTGACTCTGCGTTGCGCTGTAAAATACGCGGAAAACCCGCAGGGGGAGCGTTTCCCTTCATCTTTATGCAATCTATACACAAGGAAAGAACATGATCAAAGTTGGCATCGTCGGCGGCACTGGATACACGGGCGTGGAGTTGCTGCGCTTGCTCGCTACCCATCCAGATGTCGAGTTGACGGCGATTACCTCGCGCAAGGAAGATGGCTTGCCCGTTGCCGACATGTATCCTTCCCTGCGTGGCCACGTCAAGCTGGCGTTTTCCTCGCCGGACAAGGCGAACCTGGAGCAGTGCGACGTGGTCTTCTTTGCGACCCCGCATGGTGTTGCGATGGCGCAAGCACCAGCCCTGCTGGCCGCCGGCGTGAAAGTCATCGACCTGGCCGCTGACTTCCGCCTGAAAGACCAGGCCAAGTTCGAGCAGTGGTACAAGATTCCCCACACGGCCCCCGAGCTGATAGCCGAGGCCGTGTATGGCTTGCCGGAACTGAACCGCGAAGACATCAAGCAGGCAAAGCTGATCGCCAACCCCGGTTGCTACCCGACCACCATGCAGCTGGGCTTTTACCCGCTGCTCAAGGCGGGTCTGGTCAATGCGGGCGGCTTGATCGCCGACTGCAAGTCGGGCGTGTCCGGCGCCGGCCGCAAGGCGGAAATCGGCATCCTGTTCTCGGAAAGCAGCGACAGCTTCAAGGCCTATGGCGTAGCCGGCCACCGCCACCTGCCGGAAACGACGGCCCAACTGCAGCGTTTCACGGATGAGAAAGTGGCGCTGACCTTCACGCCGCATCTGGTGCCGATGATCCGCGGCATGCATTCGACCCTGTACGCGCAGCTGAACAAGGATGTCAGCAATGAAGAATTGCAAGCCTTGTTCGAAACGCAATACAAGGACGAGCCTTTCGTCGACGTGATGCCATTCGGCTCGCACCCGGAAACCCGTTCCACGCGCGGCTCGAACATGCTGCGCCTGGCCTTGCACCGCCCTGAGGGCGGCAATACCGTCATCGTGCTGGTGGTGCAGGATAACCTGGTCAAGGGCGCTTCGGGCCAGGCCGTGCAGTGCATGAACTTGATGTTTGGCTTGAAAGAAACGGCAGGTTTGCAACATATCGCCTTGCTGCCGTAAAAATAGGCAGCCGTGCTTGCGCGGGTCCGGCGCCTTTTTGCCGGACCTGTGCTAAATTGGACTGCCACGTATACCAACAGGATGACGTTCATGTTCGAGCGCAACGCGAAAAACCCCATCGACACCCTGATTGGCGCTTCCACGCGGATCGAAGGCGACTTGCTGTTTTGCGGCGGCTTGCGCATCGATGGCCATGTGCGCGGCAACGTCACGGGCGAGGCGGGCGAGCCCACGCATATAGTGCTGGGCGAGGCAGGGCGCATCGATGGCGAAGTGCGCTGCTCCAGCCTGGTCGTCAGCGGCGAGATCAATGGCCCTGTGTATGTGTCCGAAATGCTTGAAATCCAGCCCAAAGCCCGCATTGTAGGAGAGGTCTATTACAAGGTGCTGGAAATGCACAGCGGCGCATTGGTGCAGGGCAAGCTCAGCCGCCACGACAGCGCCGACCCCGTGCTGCACCTGGCCGTGTCGGAAATGTGAGCAGGAATAACACCGGCCAACCGCCTCTGCGGCCGCCGCAGCGCGAGTTGTGCCAACAGTCTATAATGAGGCTATGTTTTCTGAGGAGTCTGAAATGAATGCAGTCGCTGAAATGCAAGATGTGATCCCTTCGCCTATCATCTTTACCGATAGCGCCGCTGAAAAAGTCGCGCAGCTGATCGAAGAAGAAGGCAATCCCGACCTGAAATTGCGCGTCTTCGTGCAGGGCGGCGGCTGTTCCGGCTTCCAGTATGGCTTCACCTTTGACGAAATCGTCAACGAAGATGACACCACCATGGTCAAGAACGGCGTCCAGCTGTTGATCGACTCCATGAGCTACCAGTACCTGGTCGGCGCGGAAATCGACTACAAGGATGACCTGGAAGGCGCGCAGTTCGTGATCAAGAATCCGACGGCTACCTCCACCTGCGGTTGCGGTTCGTCGTTCTCGGTATAAGCTGGCACACCTGAGAAAACGTCCATGGTGGCGTTGCATTGCCTCGCCGTACTCTTCGTACTGTCTTTGGCAATGCGCCTTGCCCTGAACGTTTTTCAGGCGCGCCGGTTTACAGGCGCAATATAAAAATAGCGGATCATCGATCCGCTATTTGTGTTTCTGCGCCCGCTTAGCGCGGGTAGAGCGCGCCCAGCACCCGCAAGCCCTGCGCACCCGTCACGGCCGGCAAGTTGCCCGGCTTGCGCTGTGTAAAGCGCCAGGCCAGCCAGGCAAACGCCAGCGCTTCGACCTGGCTGGGCGCCACGCCCAGCGCTTCCGTCGATTCCACCGCCATGCCCGGCAATTCCCGGGCCAGCGCCGCCATCAGGCTGGCGTTCTGCGCGCCGCCGCCGCACACATACACGGTTTCCGCCTGCGCTCCGTCGCGTGCGATGGCGTGCGCCAGGCTGACGGCCGTCAGCTGCGTCAAGGTCGCCTGCACGTCGGCGGCTTGGGCGCCACGGTGATTCGCCAGCTTGCCTTGCAGCCAGTCGGCGTGGAACAGGTCGCGGCCCGTGCTTTTCGGCGCCGGCAAGTCAAAATAGGGATCGTCGAGCAAATCCGCCAGCAGGGCGGGGATGACTTGGCCCGTGGCGGCCCAGGCGCCGTTGGCATCATACGGCTGGCCCAGATGCCGCAAGGCCCAGCCGTCCATCAGCGCATTGCCGGGACCCGTGTCGTAGCCCGTTACCGCGCCGTCCGCGTGCAGCACGCTGATATTGCTGATGCCGCCGATATTGGCCAGCACGCGCGTGTGGCCGGGCAAGTTGAAAATGGCCTGGTGAAAAGCGGGCACCAGCGGCGCGCCCTGGCCGCCGGCCGCCACGTCGCGGCTGCGCAAGTCGGCGATGACGTCGATGCCCGTCAGTTCCGCCAGCAGGGCCGGGTTGTTCAACTGGCGCGTAAAGCCCAGCTCGGGGCGGTGGCGGATGGTCTGGCCATGCGCGCCGATGGCGGCGATGGCGTCCGGGCCGATGCCCGCGTCGCTCAACAGCAGGGCGACGCAGTCGGCGTAGTGGCGGACAAGCTGATTGGCCGCCAGTGCTTCGCGTTCGATTTCATTCTGGCCGGCACTTTGCAAGGCCATCAGGTCGGCGCGCAGGCTGGCCGGAAAGGGAATGTAGGCGTCGCCCAGGCTGCGCGTGCAGCCATCGTCGGAAAAGTCGACCAGCGCGCCATCGACGCCATCGAGGCTGGTGCCAGACATCAGACCGATATACAGCATGGGGTTGTCCTTGAATGCATAAGTGATGGGGTGCATTGTGCCGCATTTGTGCCGTGCGTAACAGCACGCGGGAAAAAACAAAGGCACCGGCCATTTTCATGGGCGGTGCCTTTGTATGTTGCCCGAAGGCCGTGTTGCTTAGCGCGAAGCCAGTGCCGTGTCGTTCGGACGCAGCAGGGTGAAACGGTGCATCATGTCGGCGGAGACCATGCGGAAACGGCTCAGTTCGGCAGCCGTCAACGGCGCCTGTGCTTGCACGTTCAGCTTGCTTGGATCTTGTGCCACGCCGCCGACGCGGAATTCATAGTGCAAATGGGCGCCCGTGGACCAGCCGGTGGTACCGACGTAGCCGATCACATCGCCCTGGCTGACTTTTTGACCTTTTTTCAGGCCCGAAGCGAAGCGGCTCATGTGGGCGTAGGCGGTGCTGTAGTTGGCCCAGTGTTTCAGAACAACAACATTACCGTAGCCGTTCTGGCTGCCGACGGAATCGACCACGCCGTCACCGGAAGCGCGGATGGGCGTACCCGTTGCTGCGGCGAAATCGATGCCCTTATGCGCTTTCCAGTTGCCGGAAATCGGGTGCACGCGCATGGAGAAGCCGGACGAGATGCGGGAAAATTCGAGGGGGGATTTCAGGAAGGCTTTTTTGAGGGACTTGCCGTCGAAACTGTAGTAACCGCCGCCTTGCTTGCTGGCTGGGTCTTCGAACCAAACGGACTGGTAAGTCGTGCCGCGGTTGGTGAATTCACCGGCCAGGATGCGGCCCGCTCGGACAAATTCGCCATCTTGCCAGAATGTTTCGTAGACAACATTAAACGAGTCGCCGCGTTTCAGGTCGGAACGGAAGTCGATATTGGTGGAGAACATTTCCACGATTTGCGCGGAAATCGAGTCTGGCAGGCGGGTACCGTCCAGGCTGGAGTCGGTGGCGGCGAACAGGGTGGAAGTAATCTTGCGCGCGTGCATTTCAACGCGGCGTTCCAGCTGGGCTGCCACTTCCGTGGCCACGAACTTGTCGCCCTTGCGGGTAATCAGGATGTTCTTGACCGATTTGTCGGTGCCGTCGACGAGGGTGGCGCGCATCCAGTTGAGGTCGCCGTTTTCGGTCGTTTGCGCTTGCACGCGCTTGCCCGATTTCAGCAACATCACGCCGCGCGCGATCTTGTCGGTTTTGATGAAATTGGCGGCCGCCGGATCATCCACGCCGAGACGGGTCAGCAGGGTGGCGAGGGTATCGCCAGCGCGGACTTTTTCTTCGTGGGTGAAATTCTGGTCTACCTGTTCCATCGCGGAAATTTGCGAGGCGAGATCAGGCATTTCCAGGTTCTGGGCGATGGACGTGACCGGCAAGTCCGATGCGTCGGGCGCCATGGGCGACACAGCGACCGCGCCGAAGGCGGCCACGGCGAGCAGCACCGCGGATGCGCCAATAATGCGCGCCTTGCGTGTCGTCGTCAGCTGTGTGTACAAGCGTGAGCCTGTGATTTTATGTATAGGGTTCATGCAATCAGTTAAAATTTGCCCTTGAACGTGACCTGAACTAGTGCTCTTTGTTATTGTTATTTTGGTTCGTTTTCATACGGCAAGATTGATGGGATCGAGCATTATAGCAAACTCCGCAAACCTACCACCATTTTGAGATTTATAGTCAAATTTTATGGAAATCAACACCACCGCATCGCCTACAAAGGCTAACGCCGCTCAGACCGCGCTTCCACTGTCGGACAGAGTACAAGAAGCCCTCGCGATTACCAAGCGTGGCGTCGACGAACTCTTGATCGAAAGCGAATTTGCGCAAAAATTAGCGCGCTCCGAGAAAACTGGTGTTCCACTGCGCATCAAACTGGGCCTGGACCCGACTGCACCCGACTTGCATCTGGGCCACACTGTCGTGCTGAACAAGATGCGCCAGCTGCAAAACCTGGGCCATCAAGTCATTTTCCTCATCGGCGATTTTACTTCCATGATCGGCGACCCTTCGGGCCGCAACGTCACGCGCCCGCCGCTGACCAAGGAACAGATCGAGATTAACGCGATGACGTATTTCGCGCAAGCATCTTTAGTGTTGGATGCCAGCAAGACGGAAATCCGCTATAACTCCGAGTGGTGCGATCCGCTGGGCGCGCGCGGCATCATCCAGCTCGCTTCCCACTACACGGTGGCGCGCATGATCGAGCGCGACGACTTCACCAAGCGCTTCCAGGGCGGCATTCCGATTTCCGTGCATGAATTCCTGTACCCGCTGATGCAAGGCTACGACTCGGTGGCCCTGAAATCGGACCTGGAACTCGGCGGCACGGACCAGAAGTTCAACCTGCTGGTGGGCCGCGAACTGCAAAAGCAGTACGGACAGGAGCAGCAGTGTATTTTGACCATGCCGCTGCTGGAAGGTTTGGATGGCGTGGAAAAAATGTCCAAGTCGAAGAATAACTACATCGGCATCACGGAACCGGGCAACACCATGTTCGCCAAGCTGATGAGTATTTCCGACGTCATGATGTGGCGCTACTACGAGCTGCTGTCGTGGCGCTCGATCGCCGAACTGGCCCAGCTGAAGCGCGAAGTCGAGGAAGGGCGCAATCCGCGCGACGCCAAGGTTGCGCTGGCGCAAGAAATCGTCGCCCGTTTCCACTCGCAGCAGGCGGCCGAAGATGCGCTGGCCGACTTCGTCAACCGCTCGAAGGGCGGCATTCCCGACGATATCCCGGCAGTAACCCTGGCCGGCGCCCCGCTGGGCATTCCGCAATTGCTGAAACAGGCGGGCCTGTGCCCGTCGACATCGGAAGCCATGCGCAAGATCGACCAGGGCGGCGTGCGTATCGACGGCACCGTCATCAGCGACAAGGGCCTGCAAGTGGCGGCCGGCGAATTCGTGTTGCAAGTTGGCAAGCGCAGTTTCGCGCGCGTCACCTTGACGGCATGATCGCGCTGCTGCAGAGAGTCACGCAGGCGAAAGTCGACGTCGGCGGCGCCACCGTCGGCGCCATCGACGCCGGCCTGATGGTGCTCGTGTGCGCGGAGCGGGGCGATACGGAAAAGGAAGCGGACGCCCTGCTGACCAAACTGCTCGGCTATCGCGTGTTTGCCGACGAAGCGGGCAAGATGAACCGCAGCGTGACGGACGTGGCCGGCGGCTTGCTGCTGGTGCCGCAGTTCACCCTGGCGGCCGATACCAAGTCCGGCACGCGCCCGTCGTTTACGCCGGCGGCCGCGCCGCAGGACGGCTTGCGCCTGTTCACGCATTTCGTGGATCAGGCGCGCAGCCGCCATGCGACCGTGCAAACGGGGCAGTTCGGTGCCGACATGCAGGTGTCGCTCACCAATGACGGACCTGTCACATTCTGGCTGCAGGTGAACGCTAAATAAGCGTCAAACAATAACTATAAAGAGGAGCAAGCGATGAAATTGTGGAGCGAGACGTTTCGTGATGGCGGCCTGATGCCGGCCGACTATGCCTTTGCCGAGATCGATCCGGCCAGCCGCGTGCGCCTCGCCGGCAACCGCAATCCCCATCTGGCCTGGGACGAGGTGCCCAACGGCACCGAGTCGCTGGCCCTGTTCTGCATCGATCCCGATGCGCCGCAAGACGCCCGCCTGGCCAACCGCGACGACCAGTCCCTGCCGCTGACGGCGCTGCGCGGCGACTTTTATCACTGGAGTTTGCTTGACGTGCCGCCCGCCATGCGTTCTATTGTCGCCGGCGAATTTTCCAGCGGCATCACGCCGCGCGGCAAGGCTGCAGGTACTGGACTGCGCCAGGGCATCAACGACTACACGGGCTGGTTTGCCGGCGATGCCGCCATGGCCGGCGATTATTACGGCTATGATGGCCCGTGCCCGCCGTGGAATGACGAGCGCATCCACCACTATATTTTCCGCCTGTATGCGCTCGACGTGCCGCGCCTGGAGCTGCCCGAGCGTTTTACGGGGCAGCAAGCCCATGCCGCGCTCTACGGCCACATCCTCGACGAAGTCCAGCTCGTCGTCGCCTACTCGCTCAACCCCGAGTTGGCACTTACCCTGAAGAAATAACGCATGAGCACCACGATTTTATTGATACGCCATGGCGAAACGGCCTGGAATGCGGGCCGCCGCCTGCAGGGCCATATCGACATCGCCCTGAACGAGGCGGGCCTGGCGCAAGCGGCCGCGCTGGGGCAGGCGCTGGCCGACGAAGCACTGGCCGCCATCATCGCCAGCGATCTGCAGCGCGCGCAGCAGACGGCGCAAGCCGTTGCTCAGTTGAAAGATTTGCCCGTGCAGACCGACCCCTTGCTGCGCGAGCGCTGCTATGGCGCTTTCGAAGGCTTGCTGTATGCGGACATCGCCGCGCGCTATCCGCACGAGTATGCGCAATGGCAATCGCGCCAGATCGACGCCGTGATGCCGTCGGGCGAGCGCGACGCGGAGAGCTTCCGCCAGTTTTACGCACGCGCGAATGGCGCCATCGCCCGCTGGGGCGAACGCTATGACGGCCAGACGATCGCCATCGTGGCGCACGGCGGCGTGCTCGAGTGCGCTTACCGCGAGGCGGTCGGCATGACGCTCGACAGTCCGCGCGACTTCCAGGTCAAAAATGCCAGCGTCAACCGCTTCTCGTATGCGGACGGCAAGCTGCATTTAGTGCACTGGGGAAATGTCGAGCACCTGAGCGCGCCCGCGATGGACGAGCTGGGGTAAGAGTGCCCTAAGCGGCGCCATCCTCACTCTGACGCACTGATCCAAAAAAATAGTGCTTATTAAATAGGCAGGGAATCGGTTAAAATAGCAGGTTCCTCCGTCCATTCCAGGTTCTTCAGTGCAAATCGGCCCTCACATTCTGCGCAACAATGTTTTCGTCGCTCCCATGGCGGGCGTGACGGATCGGCCTTTCCGCCAGTTGTGCAAGCAGCTGGGTGCCGGCTATGCCGTGTCGGAGATGGCGGCGTCGAATCCGCGCTTGTGGGCAACGGAAAAAAGCGCGCGCCGCACGGATCACGACGGCGAAATGGAGCCGAAAGCCGTGCAGATCGCCGGCGCCGATCCGCAGGACCTGGCCGACTGCGCCAAGTTCAATGTGGACCGGGGCGCGCAGATCATCGACATCAACATGGGCTGCCCCGTCAAAAAGGTGTGCAACAGCTGGTGCGGTTCGGCCCTGCTGCAAGATGAAAGCCTGGTCGAAAAGATCCTGCACGCCGTCGTCAATGCCGTCGACGTGCCCGTCACCCTGAAATTTCGCACGGGCTGGAACCGTTCCAACAAGAATGCCCTGACCATCGCCCGCATTGCCGAGCAAGCGGGCATCCAGATGCTGACCCTGCACGGCCGTACGCGTGCCGATGGCTACAAGGGCGATGCCGAATATGAAACGATTGCCGCCGTGAAAGCATCGGTGGGCATTCCCGTGGTGGCCAACGGCGACATTACCAGTCCGGAAAAGGCCCGTTTTGTGCTGGATCAAACGGGCGCCGATGCCGTCATGATCGGCCGCGCGGCACAGGGCCGGCCGTGGATTTGCCGCGAGATCGACCATTTCCTGCGCACCGGCACGTTATTGCCGGCACCGTATGTGGATGAGGTACGCAGCTTGATGGATGAGCATTTGCGCGCCCATTATGCGTTTTATGGCGAGTTTCTCGGCGTGCGCACGGCGCGCAAGCACATCGGCTGGTATGTCAAGGATCTGGAAGGCGGCGAAGCGTTCCGCCAGGAAATGAACTTGCTGGAGTCGACGGAGGCGCAGTTGCTGGCCGTCGATCAATTTTTTGAGTCGCAATGGAAATTTGGCGAACGGTTACAATACCGCCTCGCCGAATCCAGTGAAAGTGGCCTGATCGATGCGATCAAACCTGCGGCCACGGCAGCATGAGCAGATAGCAACAAGCAGGGTAAATCAGTTACCAGCAGTACAAGGGCGAACGCCTATACAGAGCGTCATGCAATATTAATTACAACACCGAGGCAGGAGGGCAGCACGCGGACCGCATGAGCGGCGCGGCGCCGGATGGCCAGGTGTTCAGCCGGTTGAAGCATAAAAATGAGCAAAGAAAGCATTCAGGAAGTCGTACAGAAAAGTCTAGAAGATTACTTCAATGACCTGGGCGAACAGCAAGCATCGAATATCTACGACATGGTCGTGCTGACCGTGGAAAAGCCCATCCTGGAAGTCGTGATGACACGCGCCGATGGCAACCAGTCGCACGCCGCGCAGATGCTGGGCATCAACCGCAATACCCTGCGCAAGAAATTGCAGGAGCACGGTTTGCTGTAATGCCGGCATGCAAGTGACGCCAAGATTTGAATCCGCCGCAGCGGGCCCGGCCTGATAGCTGATTGCTGCGCCATTCGCCAAGAACACTTAACCACCTAGCCACAGCCATGATCAAACAAGCTCTCCTCTCCGTTTCCGACAAGACCGGCGTTCTCGACTTCGCCCGCGCCCTGTCTGCCCTCGGCGTCAACCTCCTGTCCACCGGCGGCACCGCCAAATTGCTGGCAGACAACGGTGTTCCTGTCACGGAAGTTGCCGATTACACGGGTTTCCCGGAGATGCTCGATGGCCGTGTGAAGACCCTGCACCCGAAAGTGCACGGCGGTATCCTGGCGCGCCGCGATTTCCCTGAGCACATGTCGAAACTGGTCGAGCACGACATGCCGACCATCGACATGGTGGTGGTCAACCTCTACCCGTTCCAGGGCACGGTCGCCAAGGCCGATTGCACGCTGGAAGACGCGATCGAAAACATCGATATCGGCGGCCCGACCATGCTGCGTTCGGCGGCCAAGAACCACAAGGATGTGGTCGTCATCTGCGACCCGACCGACTACGACGCGGTGCTGGCGGAAATGCGCTCGGCCGATGGCCAGGCCTGCGACGTCAGCTATGACACCAAATTCATGCTGGCGAAAAAAGTCTTTGCGCACACGGCGCAATACGACGGCGCCATCACCAACTACCTGACCAGCCTGGGCCCGACGAAGGTGCACGCCGAGCGCGGCGCCTATCCGCAAATCCTCAACGTTGCTTTTGAAAAAGTGCAAGACATGCGCTACGGCGAGAACCCGCACCAGAGCGCCGCCTTCTACCGTGACCTCGTCGCCACCGACGGCGCGCTGGCCAACTACCGCCAGCTGCAGGGCAAGGAATTGTCGTACAACAACATCGCCGATGCCGATGCTGCCTGGGAATGCGTGAAGAGCCTGGGCGGCTTTGAGCAAAGCGCCGCCTGCGTCATCGTCAAGCATGCGAACCCGTGCGGCGTGGCCCTGGGCAAGAACGCAGCGGAAGCGTACGCGCGCGCCCTGCAGACGGACCCGACCTCGGCATTCGGCGGCATCATCGCGTTTAATACCGAACTGGACGGCGCCACTGCCGGCGAAATCGCCAAGCTGTTCGTGGAAGTGCTGATCGCCCCGTCGTTCTCCGCCGAAGCGAAACAAATTCTGTCGAGCAAGCAGAACGTGCGCATGCTGGAAATCCCGCTGGGCAGCGGCGTGCACGCCATGGACTTCAAGCGCGTCGGTGGCGGCTTGCTGGTGCAATCGCCGGACGCGAAAAACGTCGGCATCGGCGACTTGCGCGTGGTCAGCAAGCTGCAGCCTACGCCGCAGCAACTGGCCGACCTGATGTTCGCCTGGAAAGTGGCGAAATTCGTCAAGTCGAACGCCATCGTTTTCTGCGGCAATAACATGACCCTGGGCGTGGGCGCAGGCCAGATGAGCCGTATCGACTCGGCCCGCATCGCTTCCATCAAGGCGCAAAACGCGGGCTTGTCGCTGACCGGTTCCGTGGTGGCGTCGGACGCCTTCTTCCCCTTCCGCGACGGCCTCGACGTTGTCGTCGACGCGGGCGCGACTTGCGTGATCCACCCGGGCGGCTCCATGCGCGACCAGGAAGTGATCGATGCGGCGGACGAGCGCGGCGTCGTCATGTTGTATACCGGAACGCGTCACTTCCGTCATTGATAGTGAAGAGAGTAGGTCGGATTAGCGGGGCCGAAGGCCGCGCGTAATCCGACAAGCGCAGTTGGCGACGCATGTCGGATTACGCGTACCGCTAATCCGACCTACAGCTCTCGATAAGGTACTCAGCGGCAGGCACTGGTTATTCACCGGTGCCTGCCGTATTCATTATAGAATCTGGCGATGATTATTCTTGGCATCGATCCTGGCCTGCGCACGACCGGCTTTGGGGTCATTGAAAAACACGGCAACAAGCTGCGCTATATCGCGTCGGGCACCGTCAAGACGGGTTCCGAAGGGGAATTGCCGCCGCGCCTGAAGGTCATCCTGCGGGGCGTGAGCGAAATCGTCGGCACCTACCAGCCCGATTGCGCGGCCATCGAAAAAGTGTTTGTCAACGTCAACCCCCAATCGACCTTGCTGCTGGGCCAGGCACGGGGCGCGGCCATTTGCGCGCTGGTCCACGCCGACCTGTCGGTGGCCGAATACACGGCCCTGCAAGTGAAACAGGCCGTCACGGGCCACGGCAAGGCGGCCAAGGAGCAGGTGCAGGAGATGGTTTCCCGGCTGCTGTCGCTGCCCGGCTTGCCCGGTACGGATGCGGCCGATGCGCTGGGCGTGGCCATTTGCCACGCCAACAGCATCGATGCGCTGGCCATGCTCGGCGCGCTGGCGCCGCAATTGCAGGGCTTGCGCATGAAGCGCGGCCGCCTCGTTGGATAAAGCAGCACTCTGAAATTTAACATTAGGAACACGCGATGATAGGCCGTCTCTCCGGTATTTTGCTTGAAAAAAATCCGCCACAATTGCTGGTCGATTGCCAGGGCGTCGGCTATGAAGTCGACGTGCCGATGAGCACCTTTTACAACCTGCCCCACGTGGGCGAAAAAGTCGTGCTGTTCACGCACCAGGCCATTCGCGAAGATGCGCATTTGCTGTTTGGCTTCGGCAATGCGGCCGAGCGGGCCGTGTTCCGCCAGTTGATCAAGATCACGGGCGTGGGCGCGCGCATGGCCTTGTCGATTCTCTCGGGCATGACGATTGCCGACCTGGCCCAAGCCATTACCTTGCAGGATTCCGGCCGCCTCGTGAAAGTGCCTGGCATCGGCAAGAAGACGGCCGAACGGCTGCTGCTGGAATTGAAGGGCAAGCTGGGGGCCGATATCGGCGCCGGCGGCGCGCACGCGGCGCCCGATGCCCAATCGGACATCCTCAATGCGCTGGTCGCGCTCGGCTATTCCGACAAGGAAGCGCTGGCCGCCGTGAAAAACGTGCCGGCCGGCAGCGGCGTGTCGGACGGCATCAAACTGGCGCTGAAAGCGCTGTCGAAAGGCTGATAGGGCATGAGCATCCAGACCGACAGCTTCACGGAACAGCGCATCATCGACGCGGCGCCCATCTCGCACAACGAAGAGGCGATCGAACGGGCCTTGCGCCCGAAGCAGCTCGACGAGTACGTGGGACAGGAAAAGATCCGCGACCAGCTGGAAATCTTCATCACGGCCGCGCGCCAGCGCAAGGAAGCGCTCGACCATACCTTGCTGTTCGGCCCGCCTGGCTTGGGCAAGACGACCCTGGCGCACATCATCGCGCGCGAAATGGGCGTCAATCTGCGCCAGACCTCCGGCCCCGTGCTCGAGCGCCCGGGCGACCTGGCGGCAATCCTGACGAACCTGGAAGCGAACGACGTCCTGTTCATCGATGAAATCCACCGCCTGTCCCCCGTCGTCGAAGAGATTTTGTATCCGGCGCTTGAAGATTATCAGATCGACATCATGATCGGCGAAGGCCCGGCCGCCCGCTCCGTCAAGCTCGATCTGCAACCGTTTACATTAGTCGGCGCCACCACGCGCGCCGGCATGCTGACCAATCCGCTGCGCGACCGCTTCGGCATCGTCGCCCGGCTGGAGTTCTACAACACGGGCGAATTGACGAAGATCGTCACGCGCAGCGCGGCCCTGCTGAAAGCGCCGATCGACCCGGAAGGCGCGCATGAGATTGCCCAGCGCGCGCGCGGCACGCCCCGTATCGCCAACCGCCTGTTGCGCCGCGTGCGCGATTTCGCGGAAGTCAAAAGCAATGGCGAGATCACCAAGGTGGTGGCTGACCGCGCGCTGGCCATGCTGGACGTCGATTCCGCCGGTTTCGACGTGATGGACCGTAAATTGCTCGAAGCCGTGCTGTTCAAGTTCGGCGGCGGCCCCGTCGGCATCGGCAATCTGGCCGCCGCCATCGGCGAAGCGGCCGATACCATCGAAGACGTGCTGGAACCTTACCTGATACAGCAAGGTTTCCTGCAGCGCACGCCCCGTGGCCGTGTCGCCACGCCGGCCGCCTACCTGCACTTTGGCGTCAGCGCGCCGCGCATGGGCCCGGGCGGCGAAGCGTGGGAACTGTGATGGCGGAAGCGGGTGAGCAAGCGAGCGTGGGCATGCAGATCTGGATCGACGCCGATGCCTGTCCCGTCGTCATCAAGGAAATTTTGTACAGAGTCGCCGACCGCCTGGAGTTGCCGCTCACCCTGGTCGCCAACCAGGGTTTGCGGGTGCCGCCCTCGCGTTTCATCCGCACCGTGCAAGTGCCGTCCGGCGCCGACGTGGCCGACCAGGAAATCGTGCGGCTGCTCAATCCCGGCGACCTCGTCATCACGGGCGACATCCCGCTGGCGGCCGACGTCCTGGCCAAGGGCGGTTTCGCGCTGAACCCGCGCGGCGAGTTTTATACGAAAGACAATATCGCCCAGCAATTGACGATGCGCGCCTTCATGGAAGAATTGCGCAGCGGCGGCGTCGACACGGGCGGCCCGGCCGCCTTCAGCCAGTCGGACCGGCAACAGTTCGCCAACAGCCTGGACCGGCATCTGAGCAAGCATCACCGCAAGCCGGCAGCAGCGCAATAAGCTGTGGGCGAAAAAACTGTGGACGAAAAAAAACCGGCGCAAGCCGGTTTTTTGTGCGCGTAAAACTTAACGCATGACTTTGCGCGTGCCCACGACTTCCACCGTCACGCGGCGGTTCTTGGCGCGGCCGGCGGCACTCGTGTTGTCGGCCACGGGCTGGGTTTCTCCCTTGCCTTCCGTGTAGACGCGGCTCGTCTCGACACCCTGCGCCACCAGATAAGCCTTGACGGCTTCGGCGCGGCGCAAAGACAGCTTCTGGTTGTAGGCATCGGAGCCGACGGCATCCGTATGGCCGACCGTGACGATGACTTCCAGGTCCATGCCCGTCAGTTGACCGAGCAGCTGGTCCAGTGCCGCCTTGCCTTGCGGCTTGAGCGTCGATTGATCGAAATCAAACAGCGCTTCGGAAGCAAACGACACTTTTTCCGACACGGGGGCTGGCGCCGGCTTGGCCTCGATCACCGGTGCCGGCATGGCGACGACGGGCGCGACCTCGGGCGCCGGCTGGTAGGCGGGCGTGGCGGTGGCCGGACGGCCCAGTTTATACACGAGGCTGACGGAATACAGGTCCGCATCGCCGCGGTTGCCGACGGCGTCGTTCAGGCGATAACGCTCGACTTCGCCGCGCAGGGCCAGCGCTTCGCTGAACTTGTATTCGAGGCCCAGGCCCAGCTTGGCGTTGAGCTTGCGTTCGCTGGCATGGGTATTGGCCGAACCCAGCAGGCGGTTGCCGCTGAACTCCGTGTTGGTCTTGGTGTAGTGCATGCCGACACGGCCCAGCAACGACAGGCGCTGCGACAGCGGCAGCTGGCCCAGCAAGTCCAGGTTCACGCCGCGAAAGGCCGCTTGTCCGTTCAGTACGCCGTTGCCGCTGGTGGTCGACTTGAAATCGAACTTGCCCAGGTCAAAGTAACCGGCTTCCACGGCGACATACTGGTTCAGTTGGCGGCCGACAAACAGTTTATAGCCGGTGTCGCGCTGGTCCTTGCTGAAACCGGTGACGGTTTCGCCGTTGGCGGCCAGGCTGGCGCGCAGGCGCGGCTCGTCGATGGTGGCGCGCGACTGGCCCGCGCCCGCGCCGATGTACCAGGCGCTGTTGGCCCAGTCCGGGTTGATGAAGGTATTGTCCTGCGCCTGCGCCGATTGGGCCGCCAGCAAGGCGCCGGCCGTTACGCTCAGGGCGCCCAGTGTGTGTGCGATAGTCATGGTCATGTCCCGATTATTTGGTGATCTGATTGTTGCGCAGGGTAACGGCGGCAGCCGTCAGCACGCGGCCATTGAGCAGGGTCGTATTGTCGCCCACCGTGATGGCGGCCGACTGGCCCAGGATATTGCCCTTGAAGACGCTGTTGGCGGCCAGGGTGGTCGGGCCGACGGGCAGCCAGCTGACGTTGTCGGCCGTGGCGCCATTGTTCAGGGCAACCACCGAGTTGACGGTTGAGTTCAGGGTCAGCGCCGTGCGGAAGATGTACACGCCAGGACCGTTCAGGGTCAGGGTGCCCGTGATGCTGATGGCGCCCGCATAGCAATACACGCCGGGACCGAAGGTTTGGCCGCCGAGGTCGATGCCGCCGGCAAAGCTGACGTCGCACGTACGGCTGTTGCCATCCGTGATTGCCGCTTGCAAATCCGTCATGGCGCCGGCCAGGATGGCGCCCGACTTGTAATTGGTAAAGCCTGCCGCCTGGGTCGGATCGACCGTTTGCGAAGGTGAGCCGACGTCGCCCGTGATCAGCGTGGTGCCGCCCGAATTGTTCGTGATCGAGGTACCTGCCAGCACGCCGAAAGGTGCCGCGCGGCCCAGGAAGATCGGGTTCAGGACGGGCGGGATGGCGACAGCGGTGACGGTCAGCAGCGCGCTGCCCGACTGGCCGCCGGCCGTGGCGGTGATGCTGCTGGTGCCGGTGGCAACACCGGTGGCGATGCCCGTGTTCAGTACCGTGGCATTGGCAACGGTGCCCGAGGTCCAGGCGGCGCTGTTGGTGACAATGGCGTTCGAGCTGTCGGAATAAGTGGCGGTGGCAATGAATTGCTGCGTGGCGCCCACAGCGATGCTGGCGGTGGCCGGCGTGACGGCGATGCTGACGATGCTGGTGGCCGGCACGGTGATGGTGGTGCTGGCCGTCTTGCCGTTGAAGCTGGCGTTCATGACGCTGGTGCCAAAGGCAACGCCGGTGACGAGGCCGCCGCTGGCGACGGTGGCGAAAGCGGGCGTGACGGCAAGGAAGCTGCTGCTGGCCGTGACGTCAGCCGTGCTGTTGTCCGAGTAGGTGGCAATGACGGCCAGCTGGCGCGTCGCGGCGACGGGCACGATGGGGCTTTGCGGCGTGACGGCGATAGCCAGCAAGGTCGCTGGCGTGACGGTCAACTGGGCCGCTGCGCTCTTGCCGCCAAACGCGGCACTGATGTTGCTGTTGCCGGCAGCGATGCCGGTGCTCAAGCCTGTGGCGGCATTGACTGTCGCGCTGGCCGGTGTGGCCGACGCCCAGGCCGCCTTGGCGCTGACGTCTTGCGACGAGCCGTCGCTATACGTGGCGATGGCCGTGAATTGCTGGCCCGCACCGATGGTGACCGTGGCCGTGGCTGGCGTGACGGCCAGGCTGGACAAGGTGGCGCCCGGCAAGCCGAGGATGGGATCGCGTCCCTGGTCGCCGCCGCCGCAACCGGCAAGGGCGGCCATGGCCAGCAAACCTGCCGAGACGAGCAGCGGATTCAGATATCGCTTGAAGAGGTTCATATAGTTCCTTTGTGCATGGCAATCATTGCCGGGCATCCGCGGATGAGGTCATCCGGCAGAGCCATGCCGCTTTTCGCTACAGGCGATGGCGTCACAGGCATGCACTATTTCATTTAGGAAACTTCAAGTATGTTCGGTGGCGCGCATAGCCTGCCTTTGGTAGGAAAATGGCGCAAACGCGAGCGATTCGGCCTGGAAAACAACGGCCGTGTGCGGAATACAGACACAAAAAAGCCGGCGCAGCGACCGGCTTCGACAGGGCATACGTGTGCTGCTTAGTCTTCGCGTACCCACGTCTGCGAGCGGCCAAACATCGGCACGCCGACATAGCCGCGCACTTGCAGCTTGGTGCCGCCTTCAATCAGTTCGGCCTTGCTCTTGTAGGTCTTGCCATTGGCCGGGTCCATGATTTCGCCGCCCGTCCATTCCTTGCCGTCATATTTCAGGCCGGACAGGATCACCAGGCCGACGATGGGCTGGTCCTTGTTGGCGCCCGTGCACTTGTCGCACTTCGGATTTTGCTCTTCATTCGGGGCGCGGAACAGCTTGTCGATCTTGCCTTGCAAGACGCCGTTGCTTTCCGTGATGACGACGAGGGATTTCGGCTTGCCGCTGGCGTCGTCGATGGTTTTCCACGTGCCCACGGGGGTGTGGTTGTCATCGCGCGCGGCGGCGCTGCCGGCGATGGCCAGGGCGGCCATCATGACGCTTGCTGTGACGGTTGTTTTGAATAAAGTACGCATCGTTAGTCTCCAATGGTTTTTTTTGATCGGGTCACGAACAGTTTATATACCAAGGCAAGACCAGCGGTGCTGCGCGGCGTCACGGATAACGCCGCGCAATCCTTCCAAACCTGCCTTATGCGCTGGCTAGTTTAGCAAACTGTTCGCGCAGTTTTTCAATTGTCGCCGAAAAACTGAGCAAACGCTCGTTTTCTTGCGCAACGATGGCGGCCGGGGCGCGCGCGACGAAGCTTTCATTGCCTAATTTGCTGTTTACTTTGGCAATTTCTGCTTCGATGCGGGCGATTTCCTTGCCCAGGCGCTCGCGTTCGGCTGCCACGTCGATTTCCACTTTCAGCATCAGCTTGGTGGTGCCGACGATGGCAACGGCCGCTGGCGAGTCCGGCAGCGCATCGACGATCTGCACTTCAGCCAGCTTGCCCAGCGACTGGATGTACGGTGCGTACGACGCCAGCGCGGCCTTTTCCGCCGCATTGCCCGCTTCGACGATCAGCGGCACGCGCACGGATGGCGAGATTTGCATTTCGCCGCGCAGGTTGCGCGTCGCGTCCGTCAAGGCCTTCAGCTGCTGCATCCACGCTTCGGCCGACTCATCGATCTTGTCGGTGTTGGCGATCGGATACGGCTGCATCATGATCGAATCACCCTCAGCTTTCAGGGTCTTGCCGGCCAGCGGCGCCACCGTCTGCCACAGGGCTTCCGTGACAAACGGGATGATCGGATGGGCCAGGCGCAGCACCACTTCCAGCACGCGCAGCAGGGTGTGGCGGGTGGCGCGCTGCTGGCCTTCCGTGCCCTGCTGCACTTGCACCTTGGCTACTTCCAGGTACCAGTCGCAATACTCGTCCCAGACGAATTTGTAGATGGTGGCGGCGATATTGTCGAAACGGAAGTCTTCAAAGCCCTTGGCCACGTCCAGTTCCGCCTTTTGCAGCAGCGAGATGATCCACTTGTCCGCTTGCGACAGGTCGGCGTCGTTCGGCGTGCAATCCTTGCCTTCCGTATTCATCATGACGAAACGGGTGGCGTTCCACATCTTGTTGCAGAAGTTGCGGTAGCCTTCGCAGCGGCCCAGGTCGAAGTTGATGTTGCGGCCCAGCGAGGCATAGCTGGCCATGGTGAAGCGCACGGCGTCCGTGCCGTAGGCGGAAATGCCTTCCGGGAATTCCTTGCGTGTCGCCTTGGTGATCTTTTCCGCGTCGCGCGGGTTCATCAGGCCCGTGGTGCGCTTGACGATCAAGCCTTCCAGGTCGATGCCGTCGATCAGGTCGATCGGGTCCAGCGTGTTGCCCTTCGACTTGGACATCTTCTGCCCCGTCGAATCGCGCACCAGGCCGTGCACGTAGACGGTTTCAAACGGTACCTTGCCCGTGAAGTGCGCCGTCATCATGACCATGCGCGCGACCCAGAAGAAGATGATGTCGAAACCCGTCACCAGCACGGACGACGGCAGGAAGGCCTTCATGTCCGGCGTTTCTTCAGGCCAACCCATCGTCGAGAACGGCACCAAGGCCGACGAGAACCACGTGTCGAGCACGTCGTCGTCGCGTTTCAAGGGGCCCGTGCTGCCGGCGGCCTGCGCCTTGGCGATGGCTTCCGCTTCTGTCTTGGCAACGAAGATATTGCCCTTGTCGTCGTACCAGGCCGGAATTTGATGGCCCCACCACAGCTGGCGCGAGATGCACCAATCTTGGATGTTGTTGAGCCACTGGTTGTAGGTGGTGCTCCAATTTTCCGGCACGAACTTGATTTCGCCATTGGCGACCTTGTCCAGCGCCGTCTCGGCGATCGACTTGCCCGGGAAGAAAGTGCCTTCCGGGGCCGGTTTGCTCATGGCGACGAACCACTGATCCGTCAGCATCGGCTCGATGACGACGCCCGTGCGGTCGCCGCGCGGCACCATCAATTTATGCGGCTTGACCTGTTCCAGCAAGCCTTGCGCGTCGAGGTCGGCGACGATCTGCTTGCGCGCGGCGAAACGGTCCATGCCGCGGTAGGCGGCCGGCGCGTCGTCGGTGATCTTCGCGTCCAGGGTCAGGATGACGATCTGCGCCAGTTTGTGGCGCTGGCCCACGGCGTAATCGTTCATGTCGTGCGCAGGGGTGATCTTCACGCAGCCGGTGCCGAATTCCTTGTCGACGTATTCGTCGGCAATGATGGGGATTTCGCGGTCCGTCAGCGGCAGTTTGAGCATCTTGCCCACCAGCGCCGTGTAGCGCTCGTCCGTCGGATCGACGGCCACGGCCACGTCGCCCAGCATGGTTTCAGGACGCGTGGTGGCCACCGTCAGGAAACCGCTGCCGTCGGCCAGCGGGTATTTGATGTACCACATGGAGCCGTCTTCTTCTTCCGACACCACTTCCAGGTCGGACACGGCCGTGCCCAGCACGGGGTCCCAGTTGACGAGGCGCTTGCCGCGGTAGATCAGGCCCTGCTCGAACAGGCGCACGAAGACGTCGGTGACGACTTTCGAGCGCGGTTCATCCATCGTGAAGTATTCGCGCTTCCAGTCGGCCGAAGCGCCCAGGCGGCGCATCTGCCCGGTGATGATGGAACCCGATTTTTCTTTCCATTCCCACACTTTTTCCACGAATTTCTCGCGGCCCAGGTCATGGCGCGAAATCTTTTGCGCGTCCAGCTGGCGTTGCACGACGATTTGCGTGGCGATGCCCGCGTGGTCGGTGCCGGGAATCCAGGCCGTGTTGTGGCCCAGCATGCGGTGGTAGCGGGTCAGGCCATCCATGATGGTCTGGTTGAACGCATGGCCCATGTGCAAGGTGCCGGTGACGTTCGGCGGCGGCAACTGGATGCTGAAGGAAGGTTTTCCGGCATCGAGGGTGGCGGTAAAGTAACCGCGCTGTTCCCACTCGGTGCGCCAGAATTGTTCAATGTCGGCGGGCTCGAAAGACTTGGCTAATTCCATGATTTGGCGTGTGATTGGCAAAAGGAACCATTATAGATGACGCGGCAACGCCTGCAGCGTGGCAAGCGGCCTTTTTCAGTGTTTTGGCGGCCTGGCGGGCCGCGAACTAAGTAATCCTCAGGAAATTATTGTGAAATTATGACGAACAGAACCGGATGCTATGCAAGGCGCCAGCCGTGACGCAGTGCGAGCACTGCTAGCAGCGGGCAACGCCGCAGAGCGCCGGTTATGGAAGTCAGAAATCACAATAATTTATTGGGGGTTACTTAACAACAGAGGGCGCAATAAAACGGGGGAGAAAGGGCGGCCGATGCTATAATGCCGGCCTCGGCGCCTCCTGCCCCATCCTTGCGGACGGCGCCAGCAGACGCGGTGGTATCAACGTTTCATATCCAGCACCCGTCCGCGTCTCACGGCCAGCGCATCTGCGATGCCAGCCACCTTCAGCGCGTCCCCTTCGGGCCGGGCGCCTGAGCCACGCGCACCGCCAGCGGTGCACCATTCACGGCGGAATCAAAGCGGCACGTCATTGCACGCCGCTGCCGCCACAGCTTAGCCAGGATCTGTTGTCCGGCGCGTCGTCTTTTGATACGGCACACCCCGCTTGGCGCCTTGCCGCCTGTGGCCTTGCCGTGGCCGCCGCTTTCCTGGTTTCGCTTTTACAAGGAAATCATCATGAAAAAAATCGCCATCGTTGCCGGTCTTGCCACCACTCTGGGCGCCTTGCCTGCCGCCCAAGCCCAGTCGTCCGTTGATGTCTATGGTCTGATGGACGCGGGCCTGGTACAGGAAGGCGGCATCAGCAAGCTCACCAGTGGCATATCGGCCGGCTCGCGCCTGGGCCTGCGCGGCACGGAGTCGCTGGGCAATGGCTGGCAAGCCGTGTTCACCCTGGAAGCGGGCGTGCAGGGCGATACGGGCCGCTCGGACCAGGCGGGGCAATTGTTCGGCCGCCAGGCGTTTGTCGGCCTCAACAGCCCGCTGGGCATGCTGACCGTGGGCCGCCAGTACAACCTGCAAAGCCAGGCCTTGACCGACGTGGCCGACCCGTTCGAAGGCGGTTATGCCGGCGCGGCGACCAACCTGGCCGGCTATTCGGCCACGCGCATCGACAATACCGTGCGCTACACCTCGCCGGAATGGCGCGGCGTGACGGGCACCGTCATGTATGGCGCCGGCGAACACACGGGTGTGGCGGCGGACCAGCGCTCGCTGGGTCTGGCCCTCGGCTATGTCAACGGTCCGTTGACCTTGCGCCTGGCGCGCCAGAGCCGTGCGGGCGAGCCGGGTAAGGCCGACGCGAACAACACGATTCTGGCCGGTAACTACAACTTCGGCGTGGCCACGGCGTTTGCCGGCTATGGCCGCAACACGGGCGAGGGCAGCACCATGTTCTTCGCGGAAAACCCATATGGCGCGGCGCAGGCGCCCACCGCGTCGAACGACAGCCGCGACGCCATCGTTGGCGTCTCCGTGCCGCTGGGCGCGACGACTTTGCTGGCCTCGTATGTGCGCAAGGATGACCGCGACAGCGCCAACCGCGATGCGCAGCAGCTGGCCATCGGCGCCACGTACGCCTTGTCCAAGCGCAGCAAGGTATATGTTGCCTACGCGCATATCCGCAACCGCAACGACGCCGCCTACATGGTGGGCAATGCCACGGAAGTGGGCACGGGCAACCGCGCGTTCAACGTCGGCTTGCGCCACGCGTTTTAACGCCTGCTCAAACCATCGCCAGGGCAGGCAACATGCTGCCTTGGCGTAATAATTCTTCAAAGGCGGGCGCGGCCAGCGGGCGGCTGAACAGATAGCCCTGCATCTGGTCGCAGCCGTGCTGGCGCAGGAAGGCCAGCTGCTGCGCCGTTTCCACGCCTTCGGCGATGACGTCCAGGCGCAGGCTGTGCGCCAGCGCGATGATGGCTTGCACGATGGCCGCGTCGTCGTCGCTGTGCGTGAGGTCGCTGACGAAGGATTTGTCGATTTTTAATACGTCGATGGGGAAGCGGCGCAGGTGCGCCAGGCTCGAATAACCGGTGCCGAAGTCGTCGATCGACAGCTGCAAGCCCAGCGCCTTGAGCTTGCCCATGGTGGCGATCGCCTGTTCCACATCCTGCATCATCATGCTTTCCGTCAATTCCAGCTCGAGGAAACGCGCTTCCAGGCCCGTCACGGCGAGTATTTCCCGCACCGATTGCAGCAAGCCGCTTTGCCGGAATTGCCGCGCAGACAAATTGACGGCCAGGCGCAAACCGCCCAGTCCCTCCCGTTGCCACGCCCGCGCTTGCGCGCACGCCGTCTGCAGTACCCAGGCGCCGATGGGCACGATCAAGCCCATTTCCTCGGCCAGGTGGATGAATTCGCCGGGCGCGATGGCGCCCAGGGTGGGGTGGCGCCAGCGCAGCAGCGCTTCCATGCCCACCACCTTGCCGCTGTCGAGCTCCACCTGCGGCTGGTACACGAGGTGGAACTGGCCACGCTCGAGCGCATGGCGCAACTCGCTTTCCAGACCCAGCCGGGCCAGCATGTCGGCATTCATGGCCGGCGCGTAGCTTTGCCAGTGATTGCGGCCTTGCTCCTTGGCCCGGTACATGGCGATGTCGGCATGCTTGATCAGGGTTTCCGCGCTGTCGCCGTCCAGCGGATAGGTGGCCACGCCCATGCTGCACGTGAGAAAGAATTCATGGCCGCCCACCAGCAGCGGCTGGGCCACGGCGTCCAGCACGCGCTGCAGGATGAGCTGGCCCGGGTCGCTGTTGGCGTGTTGCGGCAGCAGCAAGACGAATTCGTCGCCGCCGAGGCGCGCCACCGTGTCGACTTCGCGCGTGGCGGCGCGCAGGCGGTCGGCGATCAGTTTCAGCAGGATGTCGCCCGCATCGTGGCCCAGGGTGTCGTTGACGAACTTGAAACGGTCGAGGTCGATGAAGACCACCCACAGGGGCAGGGTGCTGCGGCGCGCCACGGCCATCGCCTGTTCCAGCCGCTCGCGCAGCAATAAACGGTTGGCCAGGCCCGTGAGGATATCGTGGCGCGACTGGAATTCCAGTTCCTGCTCGAAGCGCATGACGGTGCTGATGTCGTATTGCGCCACGACAAAGTGACTGACGGGACCATCGCCATCGTCGCGCACGGGTGCGACGAACAGCTCGCTCCAATAGGTGCTGCCGTCCTTGCGGAAATTGCGCACGATGGCCTTGCCTTCGCGCTGTTCGCTCAAGGCCGCGCTGATGGCATGCATGTCCTGGCGCGCATGCTCCGGCCCCTGCAAGTCTTCCAGGCGCTGGCCGATGACTTCGCCGGCCGCATAGCCGGTGATGCGCTCGAAGGCGGGATTGACGTATTCGATCAGGTAGCCGGGCGCGTCGGCGCTGCACAGGATGATGGCGTTGGCCGAGACTTCGATGATGCGTTCGCGCAAGCGCAGCGACTTTTCATTGCGCATGCGCGCAGCGATATCCTCGGACAGGCGCAAATTGGCAAACTGCAGCGCCGCCGTGCGTTCGCCCGTGATGCGGGCAATCACGGAATTGCGCGACACCAGCTGGTACACATAGGCCGTGGCCAGCAGGCTCGACAACATTCCGCCCAGCAGCACATACAGCGAGCCGCGGTGGTTTGCATCCAAGGTCATGCCGTTGGCCGGCAGCATGGCGGCGCGCAGCGTGTGACCGCTGGCGTGGTACTGCAGTAGCAGCCTGGTGCTTTCCGACTCGATCTGGCGTGCCGATGCGTAGCACAGGGCCGTCAGGCACAGCCCGACCGCCAGGGTGATCAGGGCCGAGATGGAGACGGAAATGGAGATGCGTTTGAAGAATGATTGCATGATGGCGTCCGGTAACAGCGCCGGCGCCGATCCATGATCCGGCAGCCCTGGCAGTGATTGACTGTAGGGCGTCAGGCGCCGCGGGGTCCGTTCGCTACCGAACGGACAAGCATGCCTGCAAGAAATATAGTCGGGCCACTGTGCAGGCGCTGTGTTACGCTGCTGCATATGGCGCCCCTCGTTCGGACGTCTTTCACTTCTCTCCCTAGCTGACGACTGGAAACCAGGAAAACTGCCCATGTCGAGTCCGCATGCCCAGCTGCACAACCCGAATCAGAACCATTTGCTCGCCGCCATGCTCGACGCCGATTTCGCGCGCCTGGCTCCCCATCTGGAGCAAGTCTCCATGCTGCTGGGCGACGTGATCTACGACTCGGGCGACAAGCTGCAGTATGTGTATTTCCCCACCACGGCCATCGTTTCCATCCATTACCTGCTGGAAAACGGCGGCTCGTCCGAGATCGCCGGCGTCGGCAACGAGGGCATCGTGGGCGTGTCGCTGTTCATGGGCGGCAACTCGACACCGAGCCGCGCCGTCGTGCAGACAGGCGGCGTCGGCTACCGGCTCAAGGCCCACCTGCTGATGGAAGAGTTCGACCGCGCCGGCCCCGTCATGCGTTTGCTGCTGCGTTATACGCAAGCCCTGATCACGCAAATGTCGCAGACGGCCGTGTGCAACCGCCACCATACGGTGGAGCAGCAGTTGTGCCGCTGGCTGCTGCTGACCATGGACCGCCTGCCGAACCGCGAGCTGACCATGACGCAGGAACTGATCGCCAACATGCTGGGCGTGCGCCGCGAAGGCGTGACGGAAGCGGCGGGGCGCCTGCAAGCGCGCGGCCTCATCAGCTACCGGCGTGGCCATATCACGGTGCAGGACCGCGCCGGCCTCGAAGGCCAGGTGTGCGAATGCTATGGCGTCGTGAAGAAGGAATTTACGCGCCTGCTGTCGGACGTGCGCCAGCGCCAAGGCCGCTAGGCGCCGCATTTCCCTCTCTTTATTGTTGTCATAGCCCAGGCTACCCATGCACTCAGTTGAAAATAACCCTAACCGCGCCCCGTCGCGCTGGCCCATGGCATTGGCGTTCGCGTTCAGCGCCATCGTATTGGTGGTCATCGGCGTGCTGGCCTGGCGCGCGCCGCCTTTTGATGCGGCGATCCTGATCGAGGCCCTGGTATGCCTGTTGTTGCTGATGCTGGTGGCGCTGTACCGGCGCACGGTGTCGGCCAGCCTGCCGCGCCAGCTGCTCAAGGCGGGCGCCTTGCAGGATGCGATTTTCAACAGCGCCAACTTCTCGTGCATCGCCACCGATGCGCAGGGCGTGATCCAGATCTTCAACGTGGGCGCCGAACGCATGCTCGGCTACGCAGCCAGCGACGTGGTCGACAAGCTGACGCCGGCCGGTATTTCCGACGCGCAAGAAATCGTCACCCGCGCCGCCGCCCTCAGCGCCGAGCTCGACACCGTCATCACGCCGGGCGTGGAAGCGCTCGTGTTCAAGGCCACGCGCGGCATCGAAGACATCTATGAGCTGACCCACATCCGCAAGGATGGCAGCCGCTTCCCCGCCATCGTCTCCGTGACGGCCTTGCGCGACGCGCAGAGCAAGGTCATCGGCTATCTGCTGATCGGCACCGACAACACGGTGCGCAAGCAGGTCGAGGCGGAACAGGCGCTGCTGGACCAGCGCCTGCGCGAACAGCAGGCGTACACGCGCTCGCTGGTCGAGACCAATAATGCCGAGCTGAAGAAGGCGCGTCTGGTGGCGGAAAAGGCCAACCGCGCCAAATCCGAATTCCTGTCGAGCATGAGCCATGAATTGCGCACGCCCCTGAATGCCGTGCTGGGTTTCGCCCAGCTCATGGCGTCCGACGTGCCGCCGCCGAGCCCGCCGCAGCAGCGCTCGATCGAGCAAATCCTCAAGGGCGGCTGGTATCTCTTGCGCTTGATCAATGAAATTCTCGACCTGGCCATGATCGAATCGGGCAAGGTCACCCTGTCGCAGGAAGCGATGTCGCTGCTCGACGTGCTGCAGGATTGCCAGGCTATGATCGCGCCGCAGGCGGAAAAGCGCGGCATCCGCATGCATTTCCCCCGCTGCGGCAAGGCCTTTTATGTGCATGCGGACCGCACGCGCGTGAAGCAGGTGATGATCAACCTGCTGTCGAACGCCATCAAGTACAACCAGGGCGGCGGCGCCGTCACCGTCGAATGCAGCGGGCATGGCGAGCGCGTGCGCGTGAGCGTGCGCGACAGCGGCGCCGGCCTCGACGCGGCCCAGGTGGCGCAGCTGTTCCAGCCTTTCAACCGCCTGGGACAGGAAAACAGCACGGAAGAGGGCACGGGCATCGGCCTGGTCGTCACCAAGCAACTGGTCGAATTGATGGGCGGCACTATCGGCGTCGACAGCGCCGTCGGCGTGGGCACCACGTTCTGGTTCGAGCTGGCCGCCAGCAGCGCGCCGGCACTGGTGCTGGGCGACGGCGATGCGTTGCCGCAGGTGCAGGAACCGCAGGAAAGCCTGCGCACCTTGCTGTACGTGGAAGACAATCCCGCCAACCTGGCGCTGGTCGAGCAATTGATCGCCCGCCGCAGCGACTTGAAACTGCTGACGGCCATCGATGCGCATCTGGGCATCGACCTGGCGCGCACCTACCAGCCCGACGTGATCTTGATGGATATCAACCTGCCCGGCATCAGCGGCTACGGCGCGCTGCACATCCTGCATGATGATCCCCTCACCAGCCACATCCCCGTCATGGCCCTGTCGGCCAATGCCGTGCCGCGCGACATCGAAAAAGGCTTGCAAGCGGGCTTCTTCCGCTATCTCACCAAGCCGATCAAGGTGGTCGAATTCATGGATGCGCTCGACGTGGCCCTGCACCATGCAGCCGCGCACGGCCTGGCCGACGACACTCACGCAATACGCTAATTCAGCACTCAATTTTAGGAATACCGCCATGCTTCAAGCCACCGAGATCCTGAACGCCAGCATCCTCATCGTCGATGACCAGGAGGCCAACGTCATGCTGCTCGAACAGGTGCTGCGCAATGCCGGCTACACGCGCATCACGTCCACCATGGACCCGCAAGCCGTGCGCGCGCTGCATCAGCAGCACCGCTACGACCTGATCCTGCTCGACTTGCAGATGCCGGAAATGGATGGCTTCGAAGTCATGGAAGGCTTGCGCGATCTCGAGGCGGGCAGCTATCTGCCCGTGCTGGTGATCACGGCCCAGCCCGGCCACAAGCTGCGCGCGCTGCAAGCGGGCGCCAAGGATTTCGTCAGCAAGCCCTTCGACCTGGTGGAAGTCAAGACGCGCATCCACAACATGCTGGAAGTGCGCTTGCTGTACCAGAAGCTGGCCGAATACAACAAGTCGCTGGAACAGATGGTGGAAGATCGCACGGCGGAGCTGCGCGAAAGCGAAGCGCGCTTCCAGCGTTTCACGGAACTGTCGTCCGACTGGTACTGGGAACAGGATGCGCAGGGCAATTTGACGCGCTTTTCCGGCCCCGTGGCCGAGATGCTGGGCATCGGCAGCGAGGAAGAGCCGCAGCGCTGGAATGCCGCCGAGCGCGCCTTGCTCGACGCAAAAATTGCCGCGCGCGAACCGTTCCTCGATTTCATCTACAGCCGCGCCAACCTCGACGGCAGCACGCAGTATCTGCAGGTCAGCGGCGAACCGATGTTCGACAATGGCAGCCGCTTCATCGGCTACCGCGGCATCGGCCTCGATGTCACGGAGCGCTTGCGGGGAGCGTGATTTATACTTGGTGTTATTGATATTGACCAGGAAAAATCATGACTGACAAATCACCACCGCAATACTGGTTCCCCGCCAAGACCTATGGCTGGGGCTGGGGCTTGCCCATCACCTGGCAGGGCTGGCTGGTGTTCCTGGCCGCGCTGGCGCTGTTCGCCTGCGGCGCCTTCCTGTTCCCGCCGCAAACCATGCTCGTCGGCTACATCGTGTATGAAGTGGCCATCGTCGCCGTGCTCATTTTCATCTGCCAGCTGAAGGGCGAACCGACCGCCTGGCGCTGGGGCAAGAAGAAATAATCGTGCCGGCATCTGCTGCATTGCAGCAGATGCGCAAAGACGACACCGGCAAGAAATCATCTGGCCACGCGGCGCGAACCGCGTATAATTGGCTCGCTGCCGCAAGGCGGCAAACGCTAGGGGTCCTGCCTTTCGCTGTGGAAACACAGTGCAAGCGCGGGTGAGAAATACCCTCCGAACCTGATCTGGATAATGCCAGCGAAGGGAAGCTTTAGGATGAACGCACCCCGCCTTTCCGCGTGCACAATTCCGAACCTCCTTAGCTGGCTCCAGGCTTAAAAATAGTCTAGCCAAGGAGCCAAAATGAACGCCAACCCGAAATTCCTCTCCGCCACCGCCACGGTCGACGAAGCCGCCATCGCGCCGCTGCCCAATTCGCGCAAAATCTACGTGCAGGGCAGCCGCCCCGACATCCGCGTACCCATGCGCGAGATCAGCCAGTCCGACACGGAAGCATCGTTCGGCGGCGAAAAGAATCCGCCGATCTACGTCTACGATACCTCCGGCCCGTACACGGACCCGGACGTGCAGATCGACATCCGCTCGGGCCTCGATACGCCGCGCCTGCCATGGATCATGGAGCGGGCCGATACGGAAGAGTTGCCCGGCCCCACCTCCGACTACGGCATCGCCCGCCTGGCGGACCCGAAGCTGGCCGAGCTGCGTTTCAACCTGCACCGCAAGCCGCGCCGCGCCATTGCCGGCAAGAATGTTACACAGATGCATTACGCGCGCCAGGGCATCATCACGCCGGAAATGGAATTCGTCGCCATCCGCGAAAACATGCGCCGCCAGGAATATCTGCGTGAACTGAAAGCTTCCGGCCCCATGGGCGAGCGCCTGGCGGACCTGATGGGCCGCCAGCACCCGGGCCAGTCGTTCGGCGCCAGCATCCCGGCCGAGATCACGCCGGAATTCGTGCGCGAGGAGATCGCCCGCGGCCGCGCCATCATTCCCGCCAACATCAACCACCCGGAAGTCGAGCCGATGATCATCGGCCGCAATTTCCTCGTGAAAATCAACGCGAATATCGGCAATTCCGCCGTCACCTCGTCGATCGGCGAGGAAGTGGAAAAGATGACCTGGGCCATCCGCTGGGGCGGCGATAACGTGATGGACTTGTCTACCGGCAAGCATATCCACGAAACGCGCGAATGGATCGTGCGCAACAGCCCCGTGCCCATCGGCACCGTGCCCATTTACCAGGCGCTGGAAAAGGTCAATGGCAAGGCCGAGGATCTGACGTGGGAAATCTTCCGCGACACTTTGATCGAGCAGGCCGAGCAGGGCGTCGACTATTTCACCATCCACGCCGGCGTGCTGCTGCGCTACGTGCCGATGACGGCCAAGCGGCTGACGGGCATCGTCTCGCGCGGCGGCTCCATCATGGCCAAATGGTGTCTGGCGCACCACCAGGAATCGTTCCTGTACACGCATTTCGAGGAAATCTGCGAAATCATGAAGGCCTACGACGTGTCGTTCTCGCTGGGCGACGGCTTGCGCCCCGGTTCCATCTACGACGCCAACGACGAGGCGCAGCTGGGCGAACTGAAAACTCTGGGCGAGCTGACGCAGGTTGCCTGGAAGCACGACGTGCAAGTGATGATCGAGGGCCCGGGTCATGTGCCCATGCAACTCATTAAAGAAAACATGGACTTGCAGCTGGAGCAGTGCGGCGAAGCGCCGTTCTACACCCTGGGACCGTTGACGACGGACATCGCGCCCGGTTACGACCACATCACGTCCGGCATCGGCGCGGCCATGATCGGCTGGTACGGCACGGCCATGCTGTGCTACGTGACGCCGAAGGAACACCTGGGCTTGCCCAACAAGGCTGACGTCAAGGATGGCATCATCACCTACAAGATTGCGGCGCATGCGGCCGACCTGGCGAAAGGCCATCCGGGCGCACAGATCCGCGACAATGCCCTGTCGAAAGCCCGCTTCGAATTCCGCTGGGACGACCAGTTCAACATCGGCCTGGACCCGGACAAGGCGCGCGAATTCCACGATGAAACCTTGCCCAAGGATTCAGCCAAGGTGGCGCATTTCTGCTCCATGTGCGGCCCCCATTTCTGCTCGATGAAGATCACGCAGGAAGTGCGCGAATACGCGGCCGGTATGGGCATCGCGGAAGACAAGGCGCTCCAGCAGGGCATGGAAATCAAGGCCATCGAGTTCATCAAGAACGGCGCCGAGCTGTACCGCAAGGTCTGAAGGAGAGCGTGATGCCTGCATTGATATCCATCACGCTCAACGGCGCACCGCACCAGGTGCCGCCCGGGCAGACACTCGATCAATTGATTGCCGCGCTGTCGCTGGAAAACCAGGCGCTGGCGCTGGCCGTCAACCGCAACGTCGTGCCGCGCAAGGCGTGGCCGGGACAGGTCTTGCAGGTGCAAGACCAGGTTGAAATAGTCCGCGCCATCGGCGGCGGCTGAAAACGTCCAAGCAAACCTACTGCGCGTCGCGCTTTGCGGCCTGCGATGCTCACCGTGCTCTAGCACGGTTGCGCGTCTCGGCCACAAATCATCGCCGCTCGCTACGGTTTTCTTCGGACGTTTAAAAACTTAAGGAAAAGCACATGAATACCGTAATACATGACGACATGCTGACCATCGCAGGCAAGCAATACCAATCGCGTTTGCTGGTGGGCAGCGGCAAGTACAAGGATTTGCCGCAGACGCGCGAGGCGACGGACGCGGCCGAGGCGCAGATCATCACGGTGGCGATCCGCCGCGTGAATATCGGGCAAGACCCGAACGCGCCCAGCCTGCTCGACTTCGTGCCGCCGGACCAGTACACGATACTGCCGAATACGGCCGGCTGCTACAACGCCAAAGACGCCGTCTACACCCTGCAACTGGCGCGCGAACTGCTGGGCGGGCGCAACCTGGTCAAGCTCGAAGTGCTGGGCGATGAAAAGACCCTGTTCCCGCACATGCCGGAAACGTTAATTGCCGCCGAAGCGCTGGTCAAGGATGGTTTTGACGTGATGGTCTACTGCAGCGACGACCCCATCCAGGCGAAGATTCTGGAAGAGATCGGCTGCGTGGCCGTCATGCCGCTGGCGTCCCTGATCGGCTCGGGCATGGGCATCCTGAATCCGTGGAACTTGTCCTTGATCATCGACCAGGCGAAAGTGCCCGTGCTCGTCGATGCGGGCGTGGGCACGGCGTCAGATGCGGCCATTGCCATGGAACTCGGCTGCGATGGCGTGCTGATGAATACGGCCATTGCCGGCGCGCGCGATCCCGTGCGCATGGCGCGTGCGATGAAGCTGGCCGTGCGGGCCGGGCGCGAAGCGTTCCTGGCGGGACGCATGCCGCGCAAATTTGCCGCTTCCCCATCGTCGCCGATGGCGGGCCGCCTGACGTGATGGTGCCAACGTTGCCGACGGTGCTGGTGTTTGCCGGCGCCGACCCGTCGGGCGGAGCCGGCATCGCCGCCGATATTGTCGCGATTGCGGCGCAGGGCGCGCATGCCTTGCCCGTGATCACGGCGCTGACGGTGCAGGACAACGACAGGGTCTTCGGCGTGCAGCCGGTGGCGCCGGAATGGCTGCGCCGGCAGGCGCTGGCGCTGATCGACAAGATGGTAATCAGCGCCGTGAAAATCGGCATCCCGGGCAGCGCCGCGAATGCGGCCGTCATCGCGCAGCTGATCGCGCAATTGCGCCAAAGCCGGCCGGACTTGCCCGTGGTGCTCGATCCCGTGCTGGCCAGCGGCCATGGCGACGTGCTCAGCCGGGACGATGCCGTGCTGGCGCTGGCGCCCTTGCTGCCGGTGACGACCGTGATCGTACCGAACGGGCCCGAAGCGCTGGCTCTCGGCGGCGAAGCAGCGTTGCGCGCGCAAGGCTGTGGCCACGTGCTGGTGACGGGCGGCCATGGCGAGGGCCAGACGATCATCAACCGCTGGTTTGACGCCGCTGGCGGGGAGCGCGAATGGCGCTGGCCGCGCCTGCCCGGAGAATTTCACGGCAGCGGCTGCACCCTGGCCTCGGCCATCGCGGCGCGCCTTGCACTGGGACAGGCATTGCCTGAAGCGCTGGATCTGGCGCAAAGCTATTGCCATGCGGCCCTGGCCGGCGCGTATGCGATTGCGCCAGGTCAGCTCATGCCGCAACGATTCATTCAATAAGGAAACATCATGCGTGGACTGTATCTGGTTACCCCGAATTGGGACGACAGCGACCGCCTGCTCGACGTGAGCGAGCAAGCCTTGCAGGCAGGCGTGGCCCTGCTGCAATACCGTCACAAGAGCGCCGAGGCGCAGCAGCGGCGCGAGCAGGCGGGCGCCTTGCTGGCCCTGGCCCGCAAGTATGGCGTGCCCTTCATCATCAATGACTTTATCGAGCTGTGCGAAGAGCTCGACGCCGATGGCGTGCACGTGGGCGGCCTGGACGCGTCCGTGGCGCAGGTGCGCGCCCGCCTGGGCAAGGACAAGATCGTCGGCGCTTCCTGCTATGGCGACATGGCCCTGGCCAGGACGGCCGAGGCCGGCGGCGCCAGCTATGTGGCCTTCGGCGGCTTTTATCCTTCGCTGGTGAAAAAGTATCCGGTGACCACGCCCCTGGACATCGTGCTGCAGGCGAAACGCGAGATCGCCTTGCCCTGCGTGGTGATCGGCGGCATGACGCCGGAGAACGCAGCGCCGCTGGTGGCGCGCGGCGCCGACATGGTGGCGGCCATCAGCAGCGTCTTTAACAATGCATACGAGGCGGACGATGTGAATATTGCGGTGCAGCAATTCAATCAATTATTCGCGGCATGAGCATGGACATACGGGGCTGATTTGGGGCAATAATCGGCATATAATAAGAACATCATTCATTACCGAGGTTCCCCACCCATGAGTCAGCCAGCCGCCGCGAAACGCCTTATCCTGATCGTTGACGATGACCAGCTCCTGTTGGAATTCCTCGGCGAAGTCCTGCGCCATGCCGGCTACGAGACGGCCCTGGCCCATTCGGCCGAAGTGGCGCTGCAGCTGGTCGCCCAGCGCGAGCCGGACCTGGCTTTGCTCGACATCCACATGCCGGGCATGTCCGGCCTGGAACTGGCCAAGCGCCTGCATGGCGAGACGGGCGTGCCGTTCATGTTCCTGTCCGGCAGCGGCGACAGCGAATCGGGCAAGCAGGCGGCTGCCTATGGCGCCGTCGGCTACGTGGTCAAACCCGTCGACGAAGGCCGCTTGATGCCGGCGTTCGAAGCGGGCCTGGCCCGTGCCGACGAGATCCGCCAGTTGCGTCGCACCGAGCTGAACCTGAACGCGGCCCTGGCCGCCGGCCGCGAAACGAGCTTGGCCGTCGGTTTGCTGATGGGCAAGTTCCAGACGGACCGCAACACGGCGTTCGAAGTGCTGCGCGACCATGCCCGTTCCAGCCGCCGCAAGATCAATGAAATCGCCAGCCAGCTGTTGCTGGCCGAGGAAACCCTGAACGGCTTGCACGGCGCATTTTTGAACCGGGCAAAGACCAAGTAAGCGTATCCTCTCGCGCCCGCATGCCTGCCTTGCTATGATGTGGCGATACGGCGCGCTGGCGCGCCTGGTTCAACCATAGACAGGACATACATGAAAACCAAAGCAGCGATTGCATGGAAGGCGGGCGCGCCTTTGACCATCGAAGAAGTCGACCTGGCCGGCCCGCGCGAGGGCGAAGTACTGGTCGAGATCAAGGCCACGGGCATTTGCCACACCGATTACTACACCCTGTCGGGCGCCGACCCGGAAGGCATCTTCCCGTCCATCCTGGGCCATGAAGGCGCCGGCATCGTCGTCGACGTGGGCCCGGGCGTGAAAAGCCTGAAGAAGGATGACCACGTCATCCCGCTGTACACGCCGGAATGCCGCCAGTGCAAATTCTGCCTGTCGCAAAAGACCAACCTGTGCCAGTCGATCCGCTCGACCCAGGGCCGCGGCCTGATGCCGGACGCCACCTCGCGCTTCTCCATCGACGGCAAGCCCATCTTCCACTACATGGGCACCTCCACCTTTTCGAACTACATCGTCGTGCCGGAAATCGCGCTCGCAAAAATCCGCGAAGACGCACCGTTCGACAAGGTCTGCTACATCGGCTGCGGCGTCACCACCGGCGTGGGCGCCGTGCTGTTTACGGCCAAGGTCGAGGCGGGCGCGAATGTCGTCGTGTTCGGCCTGGGCGGCATCGGCCTGAACGTGATCCAGGCGGCGAAGATGGTCGGCGCCGATAAAATCATCGGCGTGGACATCAACCCGGCGCGCCAGGACATCGCGCGCAAGTTCGGCATGACGCATTTTGTCAACGCCAACGAAGTGGAAAACGTCGTCGACACCATCGTGCAGCTGACGGACGGCGGAGCCGACTACAGTTTTGAATGCATCGGCAACACCACCACCATGCGCCAGTCGCTCGAGTGCTGCCACAAGGGCTGGGGCCAGTCCATCATCATCGGCGTGGCGGCGGCCGGCCAGGAAATTTCCACCCGTCCATTCCAGCTGGTGACGGGGCGCGTGTGGAAAGGTTCCGCCTTCGGCGGCGCGCGCGGCCGCACGGACGTGCCGAAGATCGTCGACTGGTACATGGAAGGCAAGCTCAATATCGACGACTTGATCACGCACCGTCTGAAGCTCGACGACATCAACCAAGGTTTCGACCTGATGAAAAGCGGCGAATCGATCCGCTCCGTCGTGCTGTATTAATTGAAATACGCCGTACCACGGCGTTTTTGCGGAGGCTGCGGCCTCCGTTTTTTTTTGCCCCGCGTGCCATCCATCGTCCATGTCTGCCATCCAGGCAAGTCTTTTTGCAGCCTGTCGCACCGCGCTGGAGCCGTGCGCCATCCATCGCTACAGTCAATGCTCCACTACTTTTGCGACGAGGCAGCCATGTCCACTTCCCACCGTTTGATCCTCAGCCTGGCCGGTATTGTGCTTGGCGGCAGCGCGCTGGCCGTGCAGCCGTCGCAGCCGCCCGCGCCGCCGGCCGCACCGGCCGCGCCGAGCAAGAAAATCAATATTTCCATGGGCAGCGGCGATGGCTATGCGCTCGTCGACAGCAGCGAGGATAGCGTCACCATGGCCGGCACCGATGTCGACGGCCAGCAGATCAAGCAGCTGCAGCGTTCGCTCAAGGGGCAGTTCTTGTGGTTCCGCGACCAGGGCAAGGGCTATGTGACGCAGGATGCCGCGCTGCTGGCCCGCGTGCGCGACGCCTGGAAGCCGTCGCAAGATCTGGGCTTTCAGATGAGCGGCCTGGGCAAGCAGATGAGCGAACATGGCAAGGCGATGGGCGAACTGGGCAGCAAGATGGGCGCCCATGGCGC
The DNA here is from genome assembly GCF_058794735.1 of Janthinobacterium sp. GW823-FHT06H09. Classification (NCBI taxonomy): domain Bacteria; kingdom Pseudomonadati; phylum Pseudomonadota; class Betaproteobacteria; order Burkholderiales; family Oxalobacteraceae; genus Janthinobacterium; species Janthinobacterium sp. GW823-FHT06H09. The sequence goes on from NZ_JBXAHC010000010.1 coordinate 119,440, forward strand.
GGCGCAGGCGAACGTCGGCGCGCGCGATGTGGCGCAACTGCAGGCGCTGGGCCGCCAGCAGCAGGAACTGGGCCGCAAGATGGGCGAGGCGGCACGCCGCGAGGCGCAGGCCACCACGGAGACGGCGCGCCGCGCGGCCGGACGCGAGGTGGAACGCCTGCAGCAGCAGATGGAAGATGCGCAGGACGCCATGGAAGAGGTCAACGACCGCATTGCCACCGCGCAAGAACGCGAGGCGGACAAGGTGGATGCGCTGTCGCGCCAGATGGATCAGCGCGGCAAGCCGATGGAAACCCTGGGCAAGCAGATGGAAGCGCTGGGACGCCAGCAGGAAAAGGCCACCAAGGCCGCCGACAAGGCTACGCGCCAGGTGATCGCCCAGGCCCTCAGCGAGGGCAAGGCAAAACCGGTGCGCTAGACTTGGTTCCAGCTGGCGGCCACGGCGCGGTATTGCGACGGCAGCTGCGCCCTGGCCTCGTCTTCGCTCGCATACACCTCGTCCTGCAGCGTTTCCCAGCGCGCGTCGCAGCTGAAACGGTAGACGCGCGCCTCGCCCGCATACTGGCACACGGCCAGGCCGTGGATGGCGGCGGGGGCGGTGCCATGCTCATCGGTGAGGTGGCCGAAGGGCAGGTCGGACCAGGCCCAGGCCAGTACGCGGGCGCCGTCGAGGTGGGTGGGTGGTGTCATGGGGATACAGGCCGTTGTGTCGGGATGCCGATTGTAGCGCGCGTGGGTAAAATGGCGCGACCGCTGGACAAATGCACAGTATTTTTAGCCATGCCGGTATAATCACGGGATGCAAAATCTTCTTCACAACCTCAATCCCGAACAATTGGCTGCCGTCACCCTGCCGGCCCAGCATGCGCTGATCCTGGCCGGCGCCGGTTCGGGCAAGACCCGCGTGCTGACCACCCGTATTGCGTGGCTGATCCAGACCCAGCAGGTATCGCCGCCCGGCATCCTGGCCGTGACCTTTACGAATAAAGCCGCCAAGGAAATGCTCACGCGCCTGTCGGCCATGCTGCCGATCAACACGCGCGGCATGTGGATCGGCACCTTCCACGGCCTGTGCAACCGCTTGTTGCGCACGCATTACCGCGACGCGGCCTTGCCGCAGACGTTCCAGATCCTCGATTCCCAGGATCAGCTATCCGTGATCAAGCGCTTGTTGAAGGCGAACAACATTGATGATGAGAAATTCCCGCCGAAGACGGTGATGTATTTCATCAACAACGCCAAGGACCAGGGCTTGCGCGCCACGGACGTGGAAGCGTATGACGCGCATGAGCGCAAGATGGTCGAGTTGTACCAGTTGTACGACGACCAATGCCAGCGCGAAGGCGTCGTCGATTTTGCGGAACTGTTGCTGCGCACGTATGAATTGCTTAGCCGCAATCAACCGTTGCGCGAGCATTACCAGGCGCGCTTCCGCCACATTCTCGTCGACGAGTTCCAGGATACGAACAACCTGCAATACAACTGGTTGAAATTGCTGGCCGGCCACGGCAGCCGCGATGGCGGCGCCCTGTTTGCCGTCGGCGACGATGACCAGAGCATCTACGCGTTCCGCGGCGCGAATGTCGGCAACATGAGCGCCTTCGAGCACGAGTTCCAGGTGAAGAACTTGATCAAGCTGGAGCAGAACTACCGCTCGCACGGCCACATCCTCGACAGCGCCAACGTATTGATCGCGAACAATAGCAAGCGCCTGGGCAAGAATTTGCGCACGGACGCGGGCCATGGCGAGCAGGTGCGCGTGTATGAAGCCAGTTCCGACTTGCAGGAAGCGCAGTGGATCATCGAAGAGGCGAAAAGCCTGATCGCCGACGGCGCCTCGCGCAGCGAAATCGCCATTCTGTACCGCTCGAACGCGCAGTCGCGCGTGATCGAACATGCGCTGTTCTCGGCCGCGATTCCGTACCACGTGTATGGCGGCCAGCGCTACTTCCAGCGCGCCGAGGTCAAGCACGCAATTGCCTATTTGCAGTTGATGGACAATCCGCACAATGACTCCGCTTTCTTGCGCGTGGTCAATTTCCCCACGCGCGGCATCGGCATGCGCTCGATCGAGCAATTGCAGGCCGCGTCGGAACAGTACGGCATTTCGCTGTACGCATCCGTGCCGTATGTGGCGGGCAAGGCGGGCAGCGTGCTGGCCGGTTTCGTCAAGCTGATCGAAGGCGTGCGCTTCGAAACGCAGCAACTGTCTCTGCCGGAAATGGTCAGAGTCGTGCTGGAAGCGAGTACCTTGCTGCAACACTATCAGAATGAAAAGGAAGGCGCTGACCGCATCGAGAATCTGGAGCAGATGGTCAGTGCGGCCAGCCAATTCATTTCCGAGGAAGGTTTTGGACAGGGCGCACCGGCCCACCTGGGCCCAGCAGCCCAGGCGCAGTCGGGCGCGCCCGTCGTCAACCAGGATGGCATCGAGATACTCGACGCGGACGCGCCGCTGCCGGCCGTGATGTCGCCGCTCTCCGCCTTCCTCTCGCACGCGTCGCTGGAAGCGGGCGACAACCAGGCGCAGGCGGGCCAGGATGCGCTGCAGATGATGACGGTACATTCGGCCAAGGGCCTGGAATTCGACAATGTGTTCATTACGGGCCTGGAAGAGGGCCTGTTCCCGCACGAAAGCAGTTCGAAGGAAGACAACGGCGTGGAAGAGGAACGCCGGCTGATGTACGTGGCCATCACGCGCGCGCGCAAGCGGTTGTACATGAGTTTTTCGCAGACGCGCATGCTGCACGGCCAGACGCGCTACAACATGAAGTCGCGCTTCTTCGACGAGTTGCCGGAAGAGTCCTTGAAATGGCTGTCGCCGAAGGTGCAGGCCAACTGGTTCGGCAACCGCAAGTCGGCCTGGGACGAGGCGCCCAAGGTGGCCAGCCTTGGTTCGGACAATGCGATTGCACAAAAGATCGCGCAAAAAGCCACAGGCGGCGGCTGGCGCATCGGCGAATCGGTGGCGCACGCCAAGTTCGGCGAAGGCGTGATCGTCAATATCGAAGGCGGCGGCGGCAATGCGCGCGCGCAGATCAACTTCGGACAGCACGGCATGAAGGTGCTGGACCTGGGGATTGCCAAGCTGGAACGTCTGGGACGGTGATGTGGAACGCGGGATGGCTGACGATGGCGTCGGATTACGCCTTCGGCTAATCCGACCTACGCCAGGAACGGTGATCTGGTCTGGCGCGTAGGTCGGATTAGCGCAGCGTAATCCGACAACATTGTTGGCCTCGCAGCGTCGGATTACGCGGCGTGCCGCCGCTAATCCGACCTACGCTGTGGCATTGCAAGGCATTCGAGAGCGCGTAGGTCGGATTAGCGCAGCGTAATCCGACATCATTGTTGGCTTTGCAAGGCATTCGATATATAAAAAAGGGGCAGCCTGAGCAGGGTGCCCCTTTTTACATCTGGCCGGTGATCACTCTCCGGTCTTGTCCAGCGACACCGTCTTGCTCTCATCGACGGGCAGGCCGAAGATTTGCCGGTAGGCGGCGTAGAACGAGCAATGCATGATGATGGTGAGTATCATCGACAGGGGCATCATCAGCTGCATCATCAGCGGCGTGCGGCCAAAGATGACGGCCAGTAACTGGCTGGTGACGACGCTGATGGCGAACCAAGTGGCGGCGAAGACGATGAAGGCCGACAGCGAACGCCAGACGGCGAAAAAGCTGAAGAACAGCGCCTTGGCCAGGCCGGTTTGGCGCCAGTAGATCAGCGGCGCGGCAAAGCAGAAGGCCATGGCGGCGGGCACGTACAGCACGATGGCCAGCAGGATGCCCAGACCCAGGCGCGAGTCGGGGATGGCGGCGCGTGCCGCTTCTTCCGTCAGTTGCCCCGTGACCAATTTCCACAGCAAGCCGTCGTCCACCAGGGTCGAGGCGCCGATGGCGACGATGGCCATCAGGATGTACAGCACGCCCAGGCCGAACAGGGAAGGAAACGCGGGTTTGCGGAAGCCCGAAATCAAGAGGCTGGGCAGGACGCGCTTGCCCTGGTCGATATTCAGGCAGCCTTGCACGAAGGCCACGGAAAACACGGGCACCAGGATGACGGGCAGCAATTGGCCCAGCACGGGCACGATGCTGACGGCCAGCATGCAGAACATATAGCCGAGAAACAGCATCGACATGCCGCCAGGTTGCTTGCGAAACAGGGCGAATCCCTGTTTCACCCATTGCCAACCTGTACTTGCAGGTAATTTTTCCATGTTTAAAACAGTTCCGGAGCAGGTGTGGCGATACGTTCGCGCAGAATGCGTTCGAAATGCGTGGGATCGTGCGGTGTCAGCATTTCCGCTTCGCGCGGCTGGTAATAATCGTACAGGCGCGACAGCCAGAAACGCAGCGCGGCGGCGCGCAGCATCGGTTGCCATGCCGTTTGTTCTTCGTGCGTAAACGGGCGCACGGCCTGGTAGGCGTCGAGCAGGGCGCGCACGCGCACCTTGTCGAGCACGCCCGTGGCCAGGTCCACGCACCAGTCGTTGACGGTGACGGCCACGTCGAACAGCCAGGTGTCGCAGCCGGCAAAGTAAAAGTCGAAAAAGCCCGTCAGGCGCTCGCCGTCAAACATGACGTTGTTGCGGAACAAGTCGGCATGCACGGGACCGCGCGGGATGGCTTTATACGTATCGCAGGCAGCAAAGGCGTCCTGGAAGTGGATTTCCGCGCGCAGCAGGTGCGCCCTGGCATCGTCGAGATGGTGCAAGACCAGCGGCGTGGTGGCGTTCCACCAGTCCAGGCCCCGCAGATTCGGCTGCTGCAGGGGGAAGTCCTGCGCCGCCAGGTGCATCTTCGCCAGCATGGCGCCGACGGCGGCGCAATGCACGGCTTGCGGCGCCATCTGCGAGCTGCCGTCGAGTTTGCTGACGATGGCGGCCGGCTTGCCTTGCAGGGCCGTCACCAGTTCGCCATTGGCATTGGCGATCGGCGCGGGCACCAGCACGCCCCGGTCCGCCAAATGGCGCATCAGTTGCAGGTAGAACGGCAATTGCTCGAAGCTGAGGTTTTCAAAGATCGTCAGCACATACTCGCCGCGCTCCGTGCTCAGGAAGAAATTGCTGTTTTCGATGCCGGAGGCGATGCCCTTGAGCGCCAGAGGTTTGCCGAGTGGAAACTGCGTGATCCACTGGCCGATATCGTCCAGGTGTAGCGCGGTAAAAACTGCCATGGGAAAGAGAGGAATGGTCTAAAAGGTCAAAAAAAGCCGGCTGCCCCCGCGCATGGCCGGGGCAGGGCAGAAGAGAGTGGCTGCTTACTTCGCTGGTGCGGGCGGTGCTGGCGCGTCCGCTGCCTCTTCATCGCGTTGTTTCTGTTTTTTCTTGCCCAGATCAAATTCCAGCACTTTCCATTGCGGGCCGCGCAGGGCGTTGCCGTTGGCCTGGTCGGCGCCGGCGGCCGGCTTCATGTAATAGGTGCTGCCGCCGCTGGTGACTTTCACTTCGCTGGTGACGCCCGCTTCGCGTTTTTCGGTAATCTGCTGCTTGGCGGCGGCCGGCGCCACGGTGATGGGGGCTTCGCCCATTTCCTCGATACGTTCCAGTTGTGGCGGCGCATCGCTCGGTTTGGCCGGCGTCTGGGCGCTGGCAATGGCTGAACATGCCAGCAGGGGCAGGGCGAGGAATGTCCAGAGTGTCGATGTACGCATCATGATGGGTTCGCTTCCATGTGTGGGGCTGCAGCGCGTGCAGTGGTGTAATGCCGTCAATTTATCTATAAGGCATTGTAACAAACTGATAGGCAATGCTGTTTAAATGAACGGAAATGGCTGGCAGCGGCGGCACGCATGCCAGTTCGGGGCCGCCAGGGTGGCAAAAACGCCAGGAACGGCACGCATTGCGGCCGGTGGCGCGGCCCTAAACTCTGCGATAATTGGACGATATTCCACCCGCCCGCCGCTGTACTTTCTGGGCGGGCGCGCTCACCTTATTTTATTGGCATTATGCAAAACACCCTGCTGTTAGTCGACGGTTCCAGTTACCTCTATCGTGCCTTCCATGCGCTGCCCGACCTGCGCAGCCCGGACGGTTACCCCACGGGCGCCATGCACGGCATGGTCAACATGCTGCGCCGCCTGCGCGCCGATTACCCGGCCGCCTACATCGCCTGCGTGTTCGATGCCAAGGGTAAAACTTTCCGCGATGACATGTATCCCGAGTACAAGGCCACGCGCGCCTCGATGCCGGACGACCTGCGTTTGCAGATCGAACCGATCCACGAAGCCGTGCGCGCCATGGGCTGGCCGATCCTGATGGTCGACGGCGTCGAAGCGGATGACGTGATCGGGACGTTGGCCGTGCAGGCGGCGGCCGCCGGCATGAACGTGGTGGTGTCCACGGGCGACAAGGACCTGGCGCAGCTGGTCAACAGCCAGGTGATGCTGATTAATACCATGAGCAATGAAAAGCTCGACGAAGCGGCCGTGCTGGCCAAGTTCGGCGTGCCGCCCAACCGCATCATCGATTATCTGTCGCTGATCGGCGATACGGTCGACAACGTGCCGGGCGTGTCGAAATGCGGGCCGAAAACGGCCGTCAAGTGGCTGACCCTGTACGACAGCCTGGAAGGCGTGATGGAAAACGCGGCCAAGGTGGGCGGCGCCGTGGGGGAAAACCTGCGCACGGCCCTGCCATGGCTGCCGCAGGCGCGCGCCTTGATCACCGTCAAGACCGATTGCGATCTGTCCGGCCACATGACGACGATCGCCGATTCGCTGGTGGCGAAACACGAAGACAAGGAAGCGCTGCTGGCCTTCTTCAACCGCTACGGCTTCAAGGCCCTGCTGCGCGAACTGGGCGCCACGCCGCCGCCGATGTCGCCCGTCGGAGCGCCGCCTGCCGCCGGCGTTTCCGTCGTCAACACGACGGGCGACATGTTTGCCGATGCCGCGCCAGCGGTCGAAGCCGAGTATGAAACCGTGCTGACGGATGTCCAGCTCGACAAATGGATCGCGCTGATCGATGCGGCTGCCCTGACGGCCGTCGACACGGAAACCACCTCGCTGGAACCGATGACGGCGCAAATGGTCGGCATTTCCCTCTCCGTGGCCGAGCACGCCGCCTGTTACATCCCGCTGGCCCACGACTACGCGGGCGCGCCGGAACAGTTGACGCGCGAATACGTGCTGGCGAAACTGCGCCCGTGGCTCGAAGATCAAACCAAGCCCAAGCTGGGCCAGAACCTGAAATATGACAGCCATATCTTCGCCAACCATGGCGTGACGTTGCGCGGCATCGCCCACGACACCTTGCTCGAATCGTATGTATTCGAGTCGCACAAGAAGCACGACATGGACAGCCTGGCCCTGCGCCACCTGAACTACACGACTATCCCGTTCGAGGACGTGTGCGGCAAGGGCGCCAAGCAGATCACGTTCAATCAAGTCGAGGTGGAGCAGGCGGCCAAGTATGCGGCCGAGGATGCCGACGTCACCTTGCGCCTGCACAATGCCATGTGGGGCAACGTGGCGAACGATGAAAAGCTGACCTTCATCTATGAAAAGATCGAGATGCCGACGGCCGTGGTCTTGCAAAAGATCGAGCGCAACGGCGTGCTGATCGACGACGAATTGCTCAACATCCAGTCGGCCGAGCTGGCCGTAAAGATCCTCGAGCTGGAAAAGAAGGCGTATGAACTGGCCGAGCAGCCGTTCAACCTGGGTTCGCCCAAGCAGATCGGCGAAATCTTCTTCGAGAAATTGAAGCTGCCGGTGGTCAAGAAGACCCCGACGGGCGCGCCCTCGACGGATGAAGAAGTGCTGCAAAAGCTGGCCGAGGATTATCCGCTGCCGAAAGTGCTGCTCGAGTACCGCGGCATGGCCAAGCTGAAGTCGACGTATACCGATAAATTGCCGAAGATGATCAACGTTACGACGGGCAGGGTGCATACGAACTATGCGCAAGCCGTGGCCGTGACGGGGCGGCTGGCGTCGAACGACCCGAACTTGCAGAATATTCCCATCCGCAGTGCGGAAGGCCGCCGCATCCGCGAAGCGTTTATTGCGCCGCCGGGCAGCCATATCGTGTCGGCCGACTATTCGCAGATCGAATTGCGCATCATGGCGCATATCTCGGGCGATGAAGCGATGTTGCGCGCGTTTGCCGACGGCATCGACATTCACCGTGCCACGGCCGCTGAAATCTTCGGCGTGCCGGCCGCGGAAGTGCAGAGCGAGCAGCGCCGCTACGCCAAGGTCATCAACTTCGGTTTGATCTACGGCATGAGCGCATTCGGCCTGGCCGGTAATCTGGGCGTGGACCGCACGGCCGCGCAAAGCTATATCGACCGTTACTTTGCCCGTTTTTCCGGAGTGAAACAGTACATGGAAGACACGCGCCAGCAAGCCAAGGCGCGCGGCTACGTGGAAACCGTGTTCGGCCGCCGTTTGTGGTTGCCGGAAATTAATTCGCCGAACGGCCCGCGCCGCCAGGGGGCGGAACGGGCGGCGATCAACGCGCCGATGCAGGGCACCGCCGCCGACCTCATCAAGCTGGCCATGATCGCCGTGCAAGGCTGGCTGGAAACGGACGGCTTGCAGACGAAAATGATCATGCAGGTGCACGATGAACTGGTGCTGGAAGTGCCGGATGCGGAACTGGAACTGGTCAAGCGCAAGCTGCCGGAACTCATGGCCGGCGTGGCCGCGCTGAAAGTGCCGCTGACGGCCGAGGTAGGCGTAGGCAGGAACTGGGACGAAGCGCATTGATGCTGCGTCGGCTTACGCGGGGCATGCCCCGCTAAGCCGACCTACATGTTTAATTCAGCAATGACCGTAAGCCGAACACATGTTTACTTGATTACTTGAGCAATGACCGTAGGTCGGCTTAGCGCAGCGTAAGCCGACATTGTTTGTCAACACACCCTTCAGGAGTAACGCATGAGCGACATGATCACCGATTGTGAAAGTTTGCTGGGCCAGAGCAGCGTGTCCGGGCCGGACGGCCGGCGCGGTTTCCTGAAGGTGGCGCTGGGCGCCGGCTTTGCCGTGGCCGTGCTGCCCGTGGCGGCGCAAAACGTCATCAAGACGGATTCCGCCGGGCTCGTCACGGGCACCATGTCGGTGATGGTCGATGGCCAGGCCGTGCCCGTGTATGCGGCCCAGCCGGAAGGCAAGACGGGTTTGCCCGTGGTATTGGTTATTTCGGAAATCTTTGGCGTGCATGAACATATCGCCGACATGGCGCGCCGCTTCGCCAAGCAGGGTTACCTGGCGCTGGCGCCCGACCTGTTCGTGCGCCAGGGCGATCCCACCAAGGTGGCCAGCATCCCGGAATTGATGAAAGGCATCATCGCCAAGACGCCGGATGCGCAAGTGATGGCGGACCTCGATGCGGTTGTTGCGTGGGCGAAACAGAATGGCGGCGACACGAGCCGTCTGGGCATCACGGGCTTTTGCTGGGGCGGCCGCATCACGTGGCTGTACGCGGCGCACAATCCGGCAGTCAAGGCGGGCGTGGCCTGGTATGGCCGCCTGGTGGGCGAAGCGACTGCCTTGCAGCCGAGCAACCCCATCGACATCGCCGCCACCTTGAAAGTGCCCGTGCTGGGCTTGTATGGCGGCAAGGATACGGGCATCACGCAGGAATCGATCGCGAAGATGAAAGAGGCGCTGGCCAAGGGCGGCAACCAGTCGGAATTCGTCGTGTATCCCGATGCGGGCCACGCCTTCAATGCCGATTACCGCCCCAGCTATGTGGCGGCCGATGCGAAAGACGGCTATGCGCGCTGCCTGGCCTGGTTCAAAAAGCATGGCGTTGCCTGAGGTTGCAAGCTGAACGGCGCTAAAAGTGCCTGATTGCCACATTTTTTTCCAGAAGTTGCCGCGAACGGCGCACCGGGCTGTAAAATGCCCGGTTCGCGTCAATGCAGTACAATTGCATCTTCACTGCGCCACGCTGCCGCCAAGCGCGCACAAGATTGAATAATAAGCAACACTATACAGATCAAGCCAGACGCCAGCATTGCGGGCGCCCGTAGGCCGGCGCCATTTTGAGGTAAGAAAATCATCGATCCCGTCCTTATATCCATTTTGCTCGCGACCACGATCGCGGGCGTCTTCAGCATTACTGCGGCGGCGATCTTTTCGTTTGCATTCCTGTCCAAAGTGGTCGAGCGCATGGTCAGCTTGTCCGTCGGCATCATGCTGTCGACGTCCTTGCTGCACGCCTTGCCCGAAGCGTTCGAGTCGCAGGCGGACCCGCGCAGCCTGTTCGCCACCCTGCTGGCCGGCTTGCTGGCCTTTTTTATGCTGGAAAAATTCGCCATCCTGCGCCATTCGCACCACCACGAAGGCGACGGCCACCACCATGCGCACGGCCACGACAAGCACGAGGCGGGCAAGGCCGGCTGGATGATCCTCGTCGGCGACGGCATGCACAACTTTACGGACGGCATCCTGATCGCGGCCGCCTTCCTGGCAGACCCGAAGCTGGGCCTGGTCACGGGCCTGGCCATCATCGCGCATGAAATCCCGCAGGAAATCGGCGATTTTATTGTACTGCTCAACGCCGGCTTCTCGCGCCTGCGCGCCTATGTCTTCAATCTGCTGTGCAGCCTGATGGCGGTGGCCGGCGGCTTGCTCGGCTATTTCACCCTGGACCGCGCCAGCAATCTGATCCCGTACGTGCTCGTGTTCGCCTCGTCCGGCTTCATCTATATCGCCTTGTCCGACCTGATGCCGCAGATGCAGCGCCGCGCCACCTTGCGCGAAACCATCCCGCAAGTGCTGCTGATCGCGCTGGGCGTGTGTATCGTGCTGTTCCTGACGCACAAGCGCCACGGCGGTTGATGCACTGATTCGGTGCCGCAGTACCACTTATGCTATATTGCCTTTCTGACTAACTTGCACAGAAAGGAGGAAAATATCATGGAAGAAAACTTGTTGCTCGCCTTGTGGCGCGCACGCTCTTTTAGCGCATTTGCCAGCTCTTGCCCACGTTCTATCGCGCTGCGATAACCTGGCCAGAGCAAAGTTACCCTCCTCTACGAGTCCTTTCCTGGTACTCCGTTGTCGTTAGCGCTCCTGTTAACGCGGATGCTTGCATCCCGAACAAAGACAAGAGCCATGACTACCCTGATTTCTACCCAAGCTTTACAACTGGATACCCACGACGGTTTCCTCTTCAACGAACTCGCCTTTACCTTGCGCCAGGGCGACCGCATCGGCTTGATCGGCCACAATGGCTGCGGCAAATCCACCTTGCTGGGCCTGCTCAGCGGCACGCGGGAAGCCACTGCCGGCACCATCCACTATGCCCGTGCCTGCCGCCTGCAGCACGTGGAGCAGCACTTGCCGCCGGAACTTGCCAGCCTGAGCCTGTACGACGCCTTGCTGGCGCCCGTGCTGGAGCAGCCCGAGCTGCATTGGCGTGTCGACAGCCTGCTGGCCGAGTTAGGCTTCGAGCACGAGACGGCGCAAGTGCCCGTGCATTCCCTGTCCGGCGGCCAGCACACGCGCCTGCTGCTGGGACGCGCCCTGCTGCAGGAGCCGAACGTGCTGCTGCTCGACGAGCCGAGCAATCATCTGGACTTGCCGTCGCTGCTGTGGCTGGAGCAATTCCTGCTGCGCTGGCGCGGCGCCTTCATCCTCGTCTCGCACGACCAGCGCCTGCTCGACAACGTGGCCACGCGCAGCTGGATCTTGCGCGATAGCCGCCTGTACGACTTCGACTTGCCGTGCGGTCCCGCGCTGGCGGCGCTGGCCGAAGCCGATCTTGCCGCTGCCGCCCGGCATGCGGCCGAACAGAAGGAAATCGACCGCCTGTCCGCCAGCAGCGCCCGCCTGGCCCTGTGGGGCCGCACCTACGACAATGAAGACCTGGCGCGCAAGGCCAAGACCATGCAGCGGCGCATCGACAAATTGAAGGATGCGCAATCGTTCGTCAGCGATGGCGCACCGTGGCGTTTGAGTTTGCGCGGCAAGCCGCTGGCGGCCGACCAGTTGCTGGCGCTCGATGGCCTGGACGTGCGCGCCGTGCCCGCTTCCCCGCTGCTGTTCCAGACCGGCCAGCTGTGGCTGAAACCGGGCGACCGGGTCGCCTTGCTGGGTGCCAACGGCAGCGGCAAGTCGTCCTTGCTGCGCCTGTGCTGGCAAGCGATCCAGGAACAGGAGGAGCGGGCGGACTTGCGCTGGCACCACGCCGCCAACATCGGCTATTACGACCAGTCGCTCAGGCAACTGGCCGATACGGCCGATTTATCCGACGCCCTGTACCCGTTTGCCGTGCAGAACGAAGCGGCGCGCAGCCAGGTGGCGCGCAAGCAAGCGTTGATCTCGGCCGGTTTCCCGTATGCGCGCCATGGCCAGACGGTGGCGACGCTGAGCGGCGGCGAGCGGGCGCGGCTGCTGTTCCTGGGCCTGTCCCTGGCCAGTTATCACTTGCTGCTGCTGGACGAGCCCAGCAACCACCTGGACATGCAGGGCAAGGCGGAACTGGGGCAAGCCTTGCGCGGCTTTGCAGGCGGCTGCCTGCTGGTGTCGCACGACCGCGACCTGATCGAAACGGCCTGCAACCGCTTTTGGGTGGTGGCCGATGGCCGGCTGGAAGAGTGGCTGGACGCCGGCAGCGCGTATGCACGGTTGAGTGCCGAGGATGGACAGGCGCCGTTGCCGGTGCCGCGCGTGGAAAGCGCACTGCTTGTGCCAGGGCAAACTGATGTGGATCAACAGCTGGAACGCTTGTGCGAACTCGAGCAATTGCTGGCGGAAGACCTGGCGAGAAAACCGCGCCACCAGAAGCCGGCCAGCCAGCAGGCGTGGCAGGCGGAACTGGCGCAGTTGAATCAATCGCTGGGGATAAGTTCATAGTTATCCACGGGTAAAAAAATGGCGGACCATCTGGTCCGCCATTTTTTAATTACCCGTCGCCACAGGCCGCGCCGGATCGGCGCACCATTCGCTCCACGAGCCCGGATACAGGGACGCGCCGGGCAAGCCGGCCACTTCCAGGGCCAGCAGGTTGTGGCATGCCGTCACGCCGGAGCCGCACTGCATGACGGCCGCTTGCGGTGCGTCAAACAGGGCGCTGAAATCGCGCCGCAGTGCTTCCGCGCTTTTAAAGCGGCCGTCCGCCTGCAGGTTATCCTTGAAGAAACGGTTTTTCGCGCCCGGGATGTGGCCGCCCACGGGGTCGATGGTTTCATTTTCGCCGCGGTAGCGGTCCGGGGCGCGCGCGTCGATCACCGTCAAGGCTTGCGTTTCCAGGTTGGCAATGACGTCCTGCACGTTGACCGTGCGCGTCAGGCTGGCCTTTTCCGTCAGCTTGCCGACAGGGCGCGGTGCCACGGGCGTGACCAGCGGCAAGCCTTGTGCCTGCCAGGCGGCCAGGCCGCCGTCGAGCACGGCCACATTCGGGTGGCCGAGCCAGCGCAGCAGCCACCACAAACGGGCGGCGAACATGCCGCCCTGGCCATCGTACGCCACCACTTGCGTGTCGTCATTGATACCCCAGCCGCGCAGGGTGGCCAGCAGGGCGTTGCGGTCGGGCAAGGGATGCCGTCCCGTAAATTGGGGGCCACGGGCCGTCTTGGGGCCGGACAAGGCCGTGTCGATGTCGGCGAACTGCGCGTTCTGGATATGCCCGGCGGCAAACGCGTCGCTGCCCGCTGCCGGGTTGAGCAAGTCGTGGCGGCAATCAAGGATGACCCAGTGGCTGTCATTCAGGTGGTCGGCCAGTTCGCTGGCCTGTAACAAGGTGGTGTACATCAGCAACGCTCCTTTACACTTCGCTGGCGATGGGATCCGTGCGCGCGATGGCGGCGCCACGGGCCGTGTTGCGGGTATTGTAATAGGTGGCCGCGATGCCCGAGGCGAGAATGATGGCGATGCCGGCCCAGCCATGCCAGTCGAACAGGTCGCCGAAGATCACCACGCCCCAGAAGCTGGAAAAGACGATGCCTGTGTACTGTAAATTGGCAACCACGAGGGTCTTGCCCAAGCGATAGGAGCGCGTCATGGCCATTTGCGCCATGGTGGCGCACAAGCCGATGGCGGCCAGCAAGCCGATGCCGTAGGCGCTCGTGTGCATGTGCCAGACGACGGGGCCACCGCCGGCGCTGGCCACGTGGCCGATCACGCCGGCCAGGAAATTGACGACCGAGAAATAGAACACGACCCGGTATTCGGGTTCGCCCAGCAAGCCCAGTTTGCGCACCTGCAAGTAGGCGAGGGCCGACAGCATGCCGGAAATCAAGGCCGTGATGGCGCCGGCCAGCTGGTCCGTCTCGAACACGGGTTGCAGCAGCAACGTCACGCCGACAAAGCTCATGGCAATGGCCGCCACCAGCGGCCACTCGACCTGTTGCATGCCTTTCCACCAGCCGCCAGCCAGCAGGATGACGGCGATCCAGATGGGCGCCATGTAATTGAGGGTCATGGCCGTGGCCAGCGGCAGGATGGCGATGGCATAAAACCACAGCCACAGGGCGATCACGCCCACCACGCCGCGCCACAGATGCTGGCCCGGCATCGTGGTTTTAAAACTGCCGCCCTGGTACAGAATCGTGCAGCTCATGACGATCATGCCGATGATGCCGCGGTACATGACGATTTCGGACGTCGAATACAGATCCGACGCCAGTTTCACGCACACGCCCATGATGGCGAACATAAAGCTGGCAAACAGCATCCAAAGTGACTGCATGAGTAATCCTGACGATGAAAATGAAAAAGGCCGCGCAATGCGGCCCCTTGAGGAACTACAGTTCGATATTGCTGCGGTACCACTCGTGGAAGTGCTGCATGCCGTCTTCCATGGGCGATTGGTAAGGACCCACTTCGTTCACGCCGCGCGCAATCAGAACCTTGCGGCCCGCATCCATGCGCTGGGCGATTTCATCGTCCTCGACACAGGTTTCCATGTAGGCAGCCCGTTCCGCTTCGACGAAGTCGCGCTCGAACAGTACGATTTCTTCGGGGTAATAGAACTCTACCACGTTGCGCGTTTTTTGCGGGCCGTCGGGCCACAGGGTCGAGACGACCAGCACGTGCGGATACCATTCGACCATGATGTTCGGATACAAGGTCAGCCAGATGGCACCATACGGCGGCGCTTCGCCGCCGCGGAATTGCAGCACCTGCTCCTGCCATTTCTTGTAGGCAGGCGAACCGGCCTGCTGCAGGCCGCGGTGCACGCCCACCGTCTGCACGCTGTAATCCTTGCCGAATTCCCAGCGCAGGTCGTCGCAGCTGACGAAGCTGCCCAGGCCCGGGTGGAACGGTTCGACGTGATAATCCTCGAGGTAGACTTCGATGAAGGTCTTCCAGTTGTAGTCGCACTCGTGGATTTCCACGTGGTCGAACATGTAGCCGGAAAAATCGAGGTCTTTCGAGACGGACAAATCTTTCAATTTTTCCATCACGTTGTAGCCATTTTGCTCGAACAGCAAGCCATTCCAGCTTTGCAGCGGCGTTTTCGACAGGTTCAGGCACGGCGTCTCGGGGAAATGCGGTGCGCCGATCAATTCACCCTTGAGGTCGTAGGTCCAGCGGTGCAGCGGGCAGACGATGTTATTTGCGTTGCCGCGGCCATTGAACATCAGCGCCTGCCGGTGGCGGCACACGTTGGACAGCACTTCGATGCCATTGGCGTTGCGCACGAGCATGCGCCCTTCGTTCTCAGACGCCAGGGTCGCAAAATCGCCGGTTTCCGGCACCATCAGCTCGTGCCCGACATAGCGCGGGCCGGCTTGGAACAATTGCTGCATTTCACGCTGCAACAGCGTTTCGTCAAAATAGACGTGGACCGGAAGTTGCGCGTTTGAACGCGCCAGCTTGGCGTGAGTAGCCAGATCGGACATCCCAACCCCCCATAAATGTACAACGGTCAGCAGTGCCCCAGGCCATTCCCTGGGCAACCGCTACAGAGAGAAAGAATCCGCAAAGACCTGAATTCAAATTTGTTGAAACGGTATTTCGGACAGAACCGGCGATTATAGCGCGTATCGGCCTCGGCATTATCAAACCCGCCCGGTAAATGCACTACTTTAATGAGAAACATTGTCATTTGGCGTGCAATTTCCGGTAGCAAGGGGCGATTCGGCTAAAATCCACTGACAAGCTGGCAACGCTATTGACTTTGAGCGCGCCGATTGCGCTTAAGTTTTCACTTAATAGTGTGGTTTGTTCTAAAATAACGCTTCTATGCTGGCCGGGAGTCCCCGGCGTCTCCCTACAAGCCCCTCGTGCCACGAAGAGATCTGAGTCTATGTCGAAGAAATTAACTGCCGCTGCCGCAGCGCCGGCCTCGTTTGAAGAGGCGATGGCGGAACTGGCGCAGCTGGTAACGCAAATGGAAGCGGGCCAGTTGCCGCTGGAAGCATCGGTCGCGGCCTACCAGCGCGGCTCGGAACTGGTCAAGTATTGCGCTACCCAGCTCGACAGTGTCGAAGCGCAGGTGAAAGTACTCGAAGGCGACATGTTGAAACCGTTCGTGGATGCCGGCGAGGCCGCCCAATGATGGCAAATGTGCAACAAGACGGCGTGACCTTCGGCGACTGGATGCAAGCGACCCAGTCCGGCGTGGAAGGCCGGCTCGACCAATTCCTGCCGGCGGCAGACGTCGTGCCGCACAAGCTGCACGCTGCCATGCGCTATGCGCTGCTGGGCGGCGGCAAGCGCGTGCGTCCGCTGCTGGTGATGGCGGCCGGCGAACTGTTTGACGCCGATCAAGACACGCTCGCGCGCGCAGCTTGCGCGCTGGAAATGATTCACGTGTATTCGCTCGTGCATGACGACATGCCGTGCATGGATGACGATGCCTTGCGCCGTGGCAAGCCCACCGTGCACATCGCCTACGATGAAGCGACGGCCCTGCTGGTCGGCGACGCGCTGCAATCGCAGGCCTTCATGCTGCTGGCCGACGGCGCGGCGATTCCACCGGCGCGGCAGATGGCCATGGTCAAGCTGCTGGCGCACGCGTCCGGTTCCGCAGGCATGTGCGGCGGCCAGGCGATCGACCTCGATAGCGTCGGCCTGGCCTTGACCTTGCCGCAGCTGGAACAGATGCATCAACTGAAAACGGGTGCCTTGCTGCGCGCAGCCGTGATCCTCGGCGCGCTGGCGGGCAAGGATTTGACGGCGGACGAGATGACGGCGCTGAACGCCTATGCGCGCGCCGTCGGGCTGGCGTTCCAGGTGGTCGACGACGTGCTCGACGCGACGGCCGATTCGGCCACCCTGGGCAAGACGGCGGGCAAGGATGCTGCCGCCAACAAGCCTACCTACGTATCGATACTGGGGCTGGAACCATCGCGGGCCCTGGCAGAACAATTGCGGTGCGACGCCCATGCGGCGCTGGCGCCATTCGGGGACAAGG
Organism: Janthinobacterium sp. GW823-FHT06H09; assembly: GCF_058794735.1. Taxonomy (NCBI): domain Bacteria; kingdom Pseudomonadati; phylum Pseudomonadota; class Betaproteobacteria; order Burkholderiales; family Oxalobacteraceae; genus Janthinobacterium; species Janthinobacterium sp. GW823-FHT06H09. The sequence goes on from NZ_JBXAHC010000010.1 coordinate 136,760, forward strand.
CACGCCGTTTGCGCGAGCTGGCGGACCTGGTCGTGCAGCGGAAGGCATAAATGAAACTGTTAGAAACCATCAATGAACCAGCGCAAGTGCGCAAGCTGGCCCGCTCGCAACTGGTGCCGCTGGCGCAGGAATTGCGCAGCTTCCTGCTCGATTCCGTTTCCAAGACGGGCGGCCACTTGTCGTCCAACCTGGGCACGGTCGAGCTGACCGTCGCGCTGCACTACGTCTTCAACACACCGCACGACCGCATCGTCTGGGACGTGGGCCACCAGACCTATTCGCACAAGATCCTGACGGGCCGCCGCGAGCGCATGCACACCTTGCGCCAGAAAGACGGCATTTCCGGCTTCCCGAAGCGCGACGAGAGCGAATACGACACCTTCGGCACGGCCCATTCGTCGACGTCGATCTCGGCCGCGCTGGGCATGGCCCAGGCCGCCAAGATCAAGGGCGACCCGCTGCATGCGATCGCCGTGATCGGCGACGGCTCGATGACGGCCGGCATGGCCTTCGAGGCGATGAACAATGCGGGCGTGCAGGAAGACGTCAACCTGCTGGTGATCCTGAACGACAACGACATGTCGATCTCGCCGCCCGTTGGCGCGCTGAACCGCCACCTGGCGCGATTGATGTCGGGCCAGTTCTATGCGGCGGCGAAAAATGTCGGCAAGTCCGTCCTGCCCGGCCCCGTGCTGGAACTGGCGAAGCGCTTCGAAGAGCACGCCAAAGGCATGGTCGTGCCCGCCACCATGTTCGAGGAATTCGGTTTCAATTACATCGGCCCCATCGACGGCCACGACCTCGATTCGCTGATCCCGACCTTGCAAAACATCAAGCAATTGAAGGGTCCGCAATTCCTGCACGTGGTGACCAAGAAGGGGCAGGGCTACAAGCTGGCCGAGGCGGAACCGATCCTGTACCACGGCACGCCGAAGTTCAATCCCTTGGAAGGCATCAAGCCGGCCACGGCGCCCGGCAAGATGACGTACACGGAAGTGTTCGGCAACTGGCTGTGCGACATGGCAGCGCACGACAAGCGCCTGGTGGGCATCACGCCAGCCATGCGCGAAGGCTCGGGCATGGTCAAGTTCGAACAGCAATTCCCGAACCGCTATTTCGACGTCGGTATCGCCGAGCAGCATTCCGTGACGTTTGGCGCCGGCCTGGCCTGCGAAGGCTTGAAACCCGTCGTGGCCATCTATTCGACCTTTTTGCAGCGCGCCTACGACCAGCTGATCCACGACGTGGCCCTGCAAAACCTGGACGTGACGTTCGCGCTGGACCGCGCCGGCCTGGTGGGCGCCGACGGCGCCACGCACGCGGGCAATTACGACATGGCGTTCCTGCGCTGCATCCCGAACATGGTCGTCATGGCTGCGTCCGATGAAAACGAATGCCGCCAGATGCTGACAACGGGCTACCACTATCCAGGCCCCGCCGCCATCCGCTATCCGCGCGGCGCCGGTGCCGGCGTGGCCATCGTGCCGGAACTGACCAGCATCGAGATCGGCAAGGGCGAGATCAAGCGTCACGGCAAGCGCATCGCCATCCTGGCCTTCGGTTCGATGGTGGCGCCGAGCGTGGCGGCGGGCGACAAGCTCGACGCGACGGTGGCCAACATGCGCTTCGTCAAGCCGCTCGACGTGGCACTGGTGAAGCAGCTTGCTGCCGAGCATGATTACCTGGTGACGGTGGAAGAGGGCTGCATCATGGGCGGCGCCGGTTCGGCCGTGGCCGAAGCGCTGGCGGCGGAAGGCATCGTCAAGCCGATTTTGATGCTGGGCTTGCCCGACACCTTCATCGACCATGGCGACCCCGTGCAACTGCTGAAAAGCGTGGGTCTGGACGCCACCGGCATCGCCGCGTCGATCGAGCAGCGTTTTGGCGGGTCCCAGCCGCGCCTGGCTGTCGTCAGCTAAGATTGCTTGTACGCATGAAAGCGGCACTGCGGTGCCGCTTTTTTTTCGACGGCAGGGATTTTACGCTGCACTGCAACATTTTTCGTCCGGGAATGCTACGATGACGCTTTGATACCCCTTTCAAAGCCGATCTTGCATTTCAGGAAACTCCACCGCCGTTCCCGCATGCTGGCAAGCCGCTGGCTGACGGGCATGCACGCCTATACCGACAAGCTGGCGCAGCGCCGTCCCCTGTGGATGGTCAGCCTGGCCATCGACGAAACGAACTTGTCCGAAGGCTTGCGGGCCGCCTGCGCCTCGAGCGCCATGCTGCTGCTGGGCCTGCTGTTCGACCATCCCGATTTTTCCTGGGCCGCCATCGGCGCCTTCTGGACCTGCCTGGCCGACGCGGCCGGCACGCGGCGCATGCGTTTCGTGTCGATGGTGGGTTTCGGCCTGCTGTCGACCGTGGCCGGCGGCCTGACGGCGCTGGCGGCCGGCCATGGCGTGGTGACGGCGGCCATCGCCGTGCTGCTGTTTTCCTGGGCCGGCGCGCTGGCGCGCATCTGGGGCGCGGCCACGGCGCAGGTGGCCATCCTGGCGGCCACGGCCTGCGTGGTGATGGTCACGCATCCATTGCAATCGATGACGCAGACGGCGCCTTTCCTGGGGCTGTACATGTTCGGCTGCCTGTTCGCCACCGTGCTCAGTTTTACGGTCTGGCGCATCCACCCGTTCGGCCCGAGCCGGCGCGCCATCCGCGCCGCGTATTCGCGCCTAGCCGGCATCGCGCGCGACAATGCGCGCTTCCTGGAACTGGGCCCCGCATTGCCGGACGCGGCCGCGCATGGCGCCAGCTACCGTTCGCAGGCGCGCGCCGCGCTGGAAGCGGCACGGGTGGCGCTGGCCGCCGTGCCGCCCGCGCGCGTGGGCCGCAGCGCCCTGTACGACAATCTGCTGCTGGCACTCAGCGACGCCGAGCGCATTTTCGCCTATCTGATCGCCGTCACGCATACGTGCGAGCGCGAGCAGCAGCGGCTGCGCCAGGACCCGCGCGCGCGGCGCAGCCTGGAAGTGATGGCCGTGCTGCTGCGCCGCCTGGGGCAAGCCGTGCAGCGCCAGCCGGAAACGCCGCCCCTGGAATTGCAGCGCCGCCTGGCGGGCTGCGGACGGCGCCTGGAAGCGGCGCTGGGTGCCTTGCTGCCCTTGCGCCTGAACGTGGAATTCATGGAGCTGGGCTTGCCGCGCGCGACGCAGCTGCCGTGGCGCGAGGCGGCCTTCCTGGCGCTGGGGCAGGCGTGGCAAACGGCGAAAGTCAACGCCACGCCGCAGTCGCTGAGCTGGCGCCACGCGGCGCGCGTGTCGCTGGCGACGACGGCCGGCTTCCTGCTGGTCGAGGCGCTGCATATTCCGTTCGGCTACTGGGCCACCATGGCCACCTTATTGATATTGCAGCCGTCGGTATCGACCACCTGGCCGCGCGGCATCGAACGCGTGGCGGGCAGCGTGCTGGGCGCCGTGCTGGCCGTGCTGATCGGCCTCGTCATCTACACGCCGCTGGGCATCTCGCTGGTGGTGTTTCCCCTGATTGTCGCCACCATGGCTTTGCGCCGCGTCAGCTACAGCCTGCACGTGCTGTTCATGACGCCCGCCTTCGTGCTGGTGGCCGACTATGCGGCGCCGGCCAGCGAGATGGTGTATGCGATGAGCCGCCTGGGCAACAACGTGCTCGGCTGCGTGCTGGCCCTGCTGGCCACGTTCTTCCTGTGGCCGGACCGCGAGGCGGACGACCTGGACCAGCGCCTGGCGAAAGCCGTGTCGGCCAACCTGAAATACCTGCTGGCCGTGCTGGCGGCCGGTGGCAAATGGGATAGCGCCATCGCGCGCCTGCGCCGCGAGGCGGGGTTGGCCAGCAATAACGCGGAACAGGTCTTGCAGCGCTTGCGCATTGAGCGCCGCCTGGACCGCAGCAGCGGCGTGGGCCTGGCGGCGCTGCGCACCCTGCCGCTGCTGCGCCGCGTGGCGGGCAGCACGGCGCGCATCAGTCTGAGTCCGCAGGCCGAGCCGGCGCCGCCCGAATTGCAACGCTGGATCGCCGAGGTCAGCGGGGAAATCGATGCGCTGCTGCGCGGTGACGCCGATGCCGGCGCGCCTGGCCCTTGCGTTGCCGAGGGCTTGACGGCCCTGCAAGCCGACGCGGTGGCCCAAGTGCAGCTGCTGCGGGGATTATTGCGCGAACATGTGCAGGCGCAGCCCATGAGCCTGCCTGTGCCGGCCTGAATATAGCCGCCGGCCGGCTGCGCCCGCAACCGGCCTCTCCTGCTTGCGGCGCCGATATTGTATAGACGTTTGACGCCTCCCAATCTCTCCAAATTCCACATTCCATGCGCTTTGCCGGTATATTTTCCAAACTGGAAATTTATCGAAATGAAACGTTGACTCTAAAATAAGTGCGGTCTATATTCGTTTTCGTAGCAAGCAAAGATGACATTTCTTACGACTGGTCTGCCGCGATTGCCTGAGGCAATCGCTCACATGGAGAGTAGCAAATGAAAAAGATTGCAGCATTTATTTTCACCCTGGGATTGAGCGCTTCCTATGCCATGGCTTCCGATATCGGTTGCTCTACCTGCGAGGAAGAACTGCGGGAATGCACGATGCAAAATGGCGACAGATCCCCATTTTGCATCGGCAGTTACAAAGCCTGCCTGAGGGTCTGCGACATCGGCTCCTGATCTCCGTGCATTGCCAGGCGGCGGGCAAGCGCATGCTGCGCCGGCCGCCCTCGATCATCTACGTCTCTGATACCTATGATGCAGAAAAAAATGAAAACCATCGCCATGTATGGCCTGATCCTCGCTGCCGGCCTGGGCAGCGGTTATGGCCTGTCCCTGTTGCCGGGCTTGTTCAAGTCGAATTACACCGAGGGCAATTACGCGGCGTATTTCCCGAACGCCCAGGCGAAAGTGGTCTTGTACGGCACGGACTGGTGCGGCTACTGCGCCAAGACGCGCGCGTACTTCAAGGAAAACAAGATCGAATTCGTCGATCTCGATATCGAGAAATCCCCGGACGCGAAAAAAGCCCACGAAGCACTCGGCGGCGGCGGCGTGCCTGTTGTGCTGATCGGCAACCGCAAGATTCAGGGTTTTAATGCGGGCGCGCTGGAAGCGGCGCTGAAGAAAATCTGACGTTCCCACTTGTTAACTTGAAAGGCTGACCATGTTCAAAAAGATTGCCGCTTTCCTGTTTGCCGCCGGCGCCGCCCTGTCTTTCAGTGTCCAGGCTGGCGGCCCTGACTGCACCTTTGTCTGCGAGCGCAACTTGCTCGATTGCGTGGAATTCGGCCAGCCGGCCTGCATGGAAAATTATCAGGCTTGCCAGAAGGAATGCCTGCGCCCGCCGCATAACTGACGCGCGGAGGCACTTATGGATGACGCGTAAGGGACGGCGCGCCATGGATGTTGCTCATCGTCTCACAATTCAACAGGAGTGCTTATGTTCAAAAAACTGGGTTTCTTTTTGTTTGCCATGGGCGTCAGCGCCTCGTATGCGATGGCCAGCAGTACCGCCGACATTTCGGAATGCCAATCCGAGTGCTATATGGCGCTCGACGCCTGTGTCATGGAGTTCAGTGTGCCTTCATGCGTGCGTGTCAATAAGGCGTGTCTGCAGGCCTGCGGCTAGCAAGCGCCTGTCAGCTTGATGCAACACGGCGATGCCTGTCAAACTGCATCGCCGTTTTTTATTTAGCCCCGCGTGCGGTCATGCCGCCACAGCACGTCGCTGCCGCCGGCAAAGCGGTTGAGCACGCGCGACAGCACGAACAGCAGGTCCGACAATCGGTTCACGTACTGGCGCGGATGTTCGTGCAGGGCTTCCGCATTGGCCAGGGCGACGATGCTGCGCTCGGCGCGGCGGCAGACGGTGCGGCACACGTGCGCGAGCGAGGCGGCGCGCGAGCCGGCCGGCAGGATGAATTCGGAGAGGGCCGGCAAGTCCGCATTGTATTTCGCCAGCAGGTCGTCGAGGCGCAGCACGTGCTCTTCCTTGATCAGCTGGTAGCCGGGGATGCAGATTTCTCCGCCCAGGTCGAACAGGTCGTGCTGGATGGCCACCAGCTCCTCGCGCAAGGCGTCGGGCATGGCTTCGCACAGCAGCAAGCCGATGTTGGAATTGAGTTCGTCCACGTCGCCCATGGCGTGGATGCGGGCGCTGTCCTTGCTGGTGCGGCTGCCGTCGCCCAGGCCGGTGCTGCCATTGTCGCCCGTGCGCGTGGCGATTTTCGAAAGTCGGTTGCCCATGATGCTGATCCTGTAAAGAAGAATGGGGGCAGCATACGACACTGTGCGCCGCCCGGCGCCGGATTTGCAGGCAAATCGGACAAAAAATGCGGTGCGCGCCACTTTTGTGCTTACAATCGTTGCACGCCCATGCCTCTTGCCATCCAACTTATGCTCAATGCCGCCCCTGAATCCGGATTGACCGCCGCGCGCCAGCAAGCCGTCGTCGCGGCCCTGCTGGCCGTGCTGCCGGCCCGCTGCGTGCTGTCCGACGCGGAAGACACGCGCCCGTATGAATGCGACGGCCTGGCCGCCTACCGCCAGCTGCCGATGGTGGTGACCCTGCCCGACACGGAAGAACAGGTCATCGCCATCCTCGGCGTCTGCCGCGAACTTGGCGTGCCGATCGTGCCGCGCGGCGCCGGCACGGGCTTGTCGGGCGGCGCCTTGCCGATTGCCGACGGCGTGGTGCTGTCGACGGCGCGCCTGAACCGCATCGTGCGCCTCGACGCCTACGCGCGCACGGCCGTGGTGCAGCCGGGCGTGCGCAACCTGGCCATTTCCGAAGCGGCGGCGCCCCACGCGCTGTACTACGCGCCCGACCCGTCGTCGCAGATCGCCTGCAGCATCGGCGGCAACGTGGCGGAGAACTCGGGCGGCGTGCATTGCCTCAAATACGGCCTGACCGTGCACAATGTGCTGCGCGTGCGCGTCGTCACCATCGACGGCGACGTGCTGGAACTGGGCGGCGAATGCATCGATTCGCCCGGTCTGGACCTGCTGGCCGTCTTCATCGGCTCCGAAGGCATGCTGGGCATCGTCACGGAAGTGACGGTCAAACTGATCCCGAAACCGGCGACGGCTAGAGTCATCATGGCCTCGTTCGGCGACGTCGTCACGGGCGGCAATGCCGTGGCCAATGTGATCGCCGCCGGCATCATCCCGGCCGGCCTGGAAATGATGGACCAGACTTCGTCGCGCATGGTCGAACCGTTCGTCAAGGCCGGCTACGACACCGACGCGGCGGCCATTTTGCTGTGCGAGGCGGACGGCACGCACGAGGAAGTGGAAGAGGAAATCGCCCGCATGACGGCCGTGCTGGAAGGGGCGGGCGCCAGCGCCATTGCCGTCTCGCAGTCGGAAGCGGAGCGCATGAAATTCTGGTCCGGCCGCAAGAACGCGTTTCCCGCCGCGGGACGCATCTCGCCCGACTACTACTGCATGGACGGCACCATCCCGCGCAAGCGCCTGGCGGAAGTGCTGACGGGCATCGCCGCCATGGAAACGACGCATGGCTTGCGCTGCGCCAACGTGTTCCACGCGGGCGACGGCAATCTGCACCCGCTGATCCTGTTCGACGCCAACCAGCCCGGCGAATTCGAGCGCGCCGAGGCGTTTGGCGCGGACATCCTGGCCCTGTGCGTGGCCGTGGGCGGCACCATCACGGGCGAACATGGCGTGGGCATGGAAAAGATCAATTCCATGTGCGTGCAATTTACGCGCGCCGAACTCGATGCCTTCTTTGCCGTCAAGCGCGCCTTCGATCCCCATGCCTTGCTGAACCCGGACAAGGCGATTCCCACCTTGAACCGCTGCGCCGAATTCGGCAAGATGCATGTGACGGCGGGGCGCCTGCCGTTCGCCAACCTGCCCCGTTTTTAATTTTCCGGAGACCCCATTGCAAGCGATAGCGGAACAATTCAGGCAGCAGATCCTGGCGGCCAGCGCGGCGGGCAAGCCCTTGCGCCTGCGCGGCGGCGGCACGAAAGACTGGTATGGCCAGCAGCTCGATGGCGAGGTGCTCGACGCGCGCGCGTATGCGGGCATCATCGATTATGAACCGACGGAACTGGTGATCACGGCCCGCTGCGGCACGCCGCTGGCCGAGATCGAGGCGGCGCTGGCCGCGCGCAACCAGATGCTGGCTTTCGAGCCGCCCCATTTCGGCGCTGGCGCCACGCTGGGCGGCGTCGTCGCCAGCGCCTTGTCCGGGCCGCGGCGGGTCAGCGCGGGCGCCTTGCGTGACTTCGTGCTGGGCGCCGTGCTGATGGATGGCCATGGCGAACGCCTGGCCTTTGGCGGGCAGGTGATGAAAAACGTGGCCGGCTACGATGTCTCGCGCCTGCTGGCGGGGTCCATGGGCACGCTGGGCCTGATCCTGGAAGTGTCGCTGAAGGTGCTGCCCCTGCCGCTGCGCGAAGCGACCTTGCGCGTGGCGTGTGCGGAAATCGCCGCCTTGCGCCTGCTCAATGAATGGGCCGGTCAACCGCTGCCGATATCGGCCAGCTGCTGGCACGATGGCGTCTTGAGCGTACGCCTGTCCGGCGCCGAGGCGGCCGTCTCGGCGGCGTTGCACGCGCTGGGCGGCGAGGTGCTGGCGCCCGATGACGCGGCCGCCTTCTGGATGTCCGTGCGCGAGCAGACGCACGCCTTCTTTGCGGGCGCGGGCAGCTTGTGGCGGCTGTCGCTGCCGCCGCACGCCAGCGCCGTGATCGTCAAGGGGCGCCAGCTGATCGAGTGGGGCGGGGCGCAGCGCTGGCTCAAGCTCGACGCCGACGCCGATGCGGCCGGGGCGCTAGACATCCGCCGGGCAGTGGCCGCGCTTGGTGGCCACGCCACCCTGTTCCGCGGCGGCGACAAGGCCGTGGGCGTATTCCATCCGCTGGCGCCGGCCGTTGAAAAAATCCACCAGCGCCTGCGGCAGGCTTTCGACCCGGCTGGCATCTTCAACCCGCACAGAATGTATTGAGCGCGCATGCAAACCAATCTCGCCGATTTCATCAAGAACACGCCGGCAGGCGACGAAGCCGAAGCCATCCTGCGCGCCTGCGTGCATTGCGGCTTTTGCACGGCCACCTGTCCCACCTACCAGCTGCTGGGCGACGAACTCGATGGCCCGCGCGGGCGCATCTACCTGATCAAGCAGGTCTTGGAAGGCGCGCCCGTCACGGCCAAGACGCAGACGCACCTGGACCGCTGCCTGACCTGCCGCAACTGCGAGTCGACCTGTCCGTCGGGCGTGCAGTACGGGCGCCTGGTCGACATCGGCCGCAACGTCGTCGAGCAGCGCGTGCAGCGGCCCTTGCGCGAACGCGCGCTGCGCTTCGCCCTGAAGGAAGCCTTGCCGCGCCGCTGGCTGTTTACGCCCGTGTACAAGGCGGGGCAGGCGCTGCGCCCGCTGCTCTCGAAAAGCTTGCAGGACAAATTGCGGCCAGGCGCCGCAGCCGGTGCATGGCCGGTGCGCCGGCACGCGCGCACCATGTTGCTGCTCGACGGCTGCGTGCAGCCGGCCATGTCGCCGAACATCAATGCGGCCGCGGCGCGCGTGCTCGATGCGCTCGGGGTACAGCTGATCGTTGCGCCGAAGGCGGGCTGCTGCGGCGCGCTGCGCCATCACCTGAACGACCAGGACGCGGCGCTGGACGACATGCGCCGCAATATCGACGCCTGGTGGCCCTATGTCAGCGGCATGGACAGCGCCGAAGCCATCGTCATGACGGCGTCCGGCTGCGGCGCCACGGTGAAGGAATACGGCCATCTGCTGGCGCACGATGCGCAGTATGCGCAGAAGGCGCGGCGCATCGCTGAACTGACGCGCGATCTGTCCGAGATCATGCCGGCCTTTGAGAACGAACTGGCGGTGCTGCTGAAGGGGCGCATAGTGAAAAAGGTGGCGTACCACCCGCCGTGCACCCTGCAGCACGGCCAGCAAATCCGCGGCAAGGTGGAGCAGGTGCTGCGCGCCGTCGGCGTCGACGTGCGCCTGTGCGCGGACAGCCATTTATGCTGCGGTTCGGCCGGCACGTATTCGATCCTGCAGCCGGAACTGTCGCAGCAGCTGCGCGACAACAAGGTGGCGAACCTGGAAGCGTGCGAGCCGGAGATGATCGTGTCGGCCAATATAGGCTGCCTGAGCCATTTGCAGTCCGGCACGCAGACGCCCGTGCGGCACTGGATCGAGCTGATTGATTCGGCCTTGACGCCTAAATAGGTATTTCGCTGTACTGCGCGATGCGCCATTGCGGGGCGGGGATGAACGTGTTCGCCCACTCCAGCACGGCGTCGGCCGGCATGGGGCGGGCGATGCCGTAGCCTTGCGCCAGGTCGCAGCCGAGCTGGATCAGGCGCGCGCCATGCTCGACGCTTTCCACGCCTTCGGCGATCACCGTCAAGCTGAAGGAACGGGCCAGGCCGATGACGGCGCGCACCAGGTGCAGGTCGTCGCGGTCGTTGAGCATATTGCGCACGAAGCTCTGATCGATCTTGACGATATTGGCCGGCAGGCGTTTCAGGTAGGACATCGACGAATAGCCGGTGCCGAAATCGTCGAGCGCGAACGTGATGCCCAGCGCCTGGCAGGCGCGGATGATGCGGCGCACGTCCTCGATGTCGTGCAGGGCCGACGATTCGAGGATTTCCAGTTCCAGCATGCTGGCGCGCACGCCGGGAAATTCGCCGAGGATGGTTTCCAGGCGCGAGACGAAGTCCGGTTGCTGGAAGTGGCGCGCCGCGATGTTCACGCTGACCACCCAGTGCTTGCCGGTCGCGCTCCAGCGCTGCATCTGCCACAGGGCCTGGCGCAGCACCCATTCGCCGATATCGATGATCAAATCCGTCTGTTCCACCAGCGGCAGGAATTGCGCCGGCGCCAGCACGCCGCGGCGTGGATGTTGCCAGCGCAGCAGCGCTTCCATGCCCACCACCGTGCCGGCGCGCATATTCACCTTGGGCTGGTAGTACAGCCGCAGTTCGCCGTTGATCAGGGCGTGGCGCACTTCCGTGCGCTGGTTGTGGTGGGTGCGTACTTCCTCGTCGAGGTTGGTGTCGAAGAAGTGGTACTGGTTGCGCCCCGTCAATTTCGCCTGGTAGACGGCGTGGTCGGCGTGGCGCAGCAGGCTTTCCGTATTCAGGTCCTTGCCCGCGTAGACGGCGATGCCGGCGCTGGCCGTCATGTGCAGCGCCTGCTGGTCGCACTGGTAGGGACGGCTCAGCTCAGTCATCAGTTGCGTGACGTTCTGTTCGATGCTGGCGATGCTGGCCTGGCCGCACAGCAGCATGACGAATTCATCGCCGCCCAGGCGCGCCGCATAGTGGACCTGGCCCGTAAAGCCGTGCAGGCGGCCCGCTACCTGCTTGAGGATTTCATCGCCCGCCTCGGCGCCGTAGCGGTCGTTGATGGCCTGAAAGTGATCGAGGTCGAACAGGCAGACGGCCAGCAGGCGCTGGCGTTCGCGCGCGAGGAACAGTTCCTGTTCGAAGCGGGCGGCCAGCGCGGCACGGTTGGGCAGGCCCGTCAGCACATCATTATAGTTTTGCCAGGACAGCTTTTGCAGCGCCTGTTGCATGTGCACGGTTTCATTCAGCTGTTCGCCCAGCTGGCGCTGGCTGGTCTTGAGTGAGGTCAACAGTTCTTCGATATCGCCGGCCATGCCGTTGAACGACTGCGACACGGCTTGCGCCTCGGGCGTGGCGCCGGCTGCCAGGCGCACCGCGAAGTTGCCTTCGCGGAAGCGGTCGGTCGCCTGCACGAAGCGCGCCAGCAGCTTGCGGTGCGTGGCCAGGATCAAGCCCAGCAGCAGGAAGACGAGCACGATATTGATGCTGCTGAGGATGGCCTGGTCGCGTACCCGGTGCCACACTTGCGCCAGGGGCAGGCCGGGCGTGTAGTGCAGGTTCAGGGTGCCGTCGCCGCCGTCCGGCAGCGCCACCGTCAGGCGGCTGCGGATGGCATTGATGCCCGCCAGGCGCGCGAACCACGCCGGCACCGTGGCCAGTGTGTCGCCAAGCTTGCTGTCGGCCAGCACCTCGACATGCCCGCCAGCCGTGTCCCAGCGGGCGGAAACGAGGCTGCGGTTCAGCGGCAGGGCGCTGCGCAGTACCTGGCGCACGCTGTCGTGCATCGCGTGACTGTCCGCGTGCACGGCAAGCGGCAGCACGCTATTGGCGAGGAACAGGTCGAGTTGCCGCGCATCGCTCTGGTAGCGCGCATTGGCCAGCGCCGTTTCCGTGCCGAGCAGGGCGTGATAGCGAACGGCGGAAACGGCGAGTATCAGGAAGAAAATAGGAATGAAGAAGCGGGAATAAATGCCCATCCGCATCCATGAAGATAATATTTTCCCAAAGACTGGCATCGTTTTTTGATCGATATCTGCGAATAATTATGCAAACATTATCACTGAAATTTGCTATTGGAAACACAATATTGATATCAAGCATGAAATAAACACGGATTCATTGATTTGAGCAATTATTGTTTTTAATCAAACCGTCGAATGGCTATTCCTGTAGCAATTGCCGAATGTCGTCCGCCAGGCTGGCCGGTTTGCTGGCCGTCGCGTAGCGGCGAAATACGCTGCCATCCTTGCGCACCAAAAACTTGGTGAAATTCCATTTGATCGACTGCGTGCCCAATATGCCGGGCGCCGCCTGTTTTAATTGCGCAAAGACAGGGTGCGTATGCGGGCCATTCACATCGATCTTGGCAAACAGGGGAAAGGTGACGCCGAAGTTCTTTTCGCAAAAGGCTTTGATTTCCCCATTCGAGCCCGGTTCCTGCTGGCGGAATTGATTGCAGGGAAAACCCAGCACGACCAGGCCCTGCTCGTGGAATGCGCGGTACAGCGCTTCGAGCCCTTGGTATTGCGGCGTGAAACCGCAGGCGCTGGCCGTGTTGACGATCAGCAGTACCTTGCCCTTGTAGCGGGCCAGGTCGATCGGCGTGCCGTCCAGCGCCTCGGCCTGGAAATCGTGGATGCTGGTCATGTCAGAGGAGTCCCAGTTTGGTGGCGCCCGTTTGCGGGGCGGGTTCCGGCGCCGTGGCGCCCTTGAGTTTGATCGCCAGGCGCAGGTCGTTGACGGAGTCCGCATTGCGCAGCGCGTCTTCGTAGCTGATGGCGCCCGCTTCGTGCAGGTCGAACAGGGCCTGGTCGAACGTCTGCATGCCATGCTCGCGCGATTTTTTCATCAATTCCTTGATCTCGTGCACCTGACCCTTGAAGATCAGGTCGCTCATCAGCGGCGAATTGAGCAGGATTTCCAGCGCCGCCTTGCGCCCGCCGCCTTCCTTGTTGGGGATCAAACGCTGCGAAATCATGCCTTTCAAATTCAGCGACAGATCCATCAGCAGTTGCTGGCGCCGCTCTTCGGGGAAGAAATTGATGATGCGGTCCAGCGCCTGGTTGGCGTTGTTCGCGTGCAGGGTGGCCAGGCACAGGTGGCCCGTCTCGGCAAACGCGATGGCGTGGTCCATCGTGTCGCGGTCGCGTATTTCGCCGATCTGGATCACGTCGGGCGCCTGGCGCAAGGTGTTTTTCAGGGCCGTGGCCCAGTCGTCCGTGTCGACGCCCACTTCGCGCTGGGTGACGATGCAGTTGCCGTGCGGATGGATGAATTCCACGGGGTCTTCGATGGTGATGATGTGGCCATGGCTGTGCGCGTTGCGGTGGCCCACCATCGCCGCCAGGGTGGTCGACTTGCCGCAGCCCGTGGCGCCCACCATGATGACGAGGCCCCGCTTGCTCATCACGATGTCTTGCAGGATGGCGGGTAAACCGAGCCCATCGAGCGTGGGGATGGCGGTATTGATCAGTCGCAAGACCATGCCTGCCTGGCCCATCTGCACGAAGGCGGACACGCGGAAACGCCCCAGGCCGTCCGGGCTGATGGCGAAATTGGCTTCGCGGCTCGATGCGAACTCGGCCGCCTGGCGTTCGTTCATGACGGCGCGCACGTAGCCGGCCGCCTGCTGCGCGGCCAGCGCGGCGCCCGCCAGCGGCGTCAGCTTGCCGTCGAGCTTGATGGCGGGCGGAAAGCCGGCCGTGATGAACAGGTCGGAGCCGCCCCGTGCGCGCATCTGCGCCAGCAGCGCGTGCATGGCGCCATAGTGTTCGTGCGTCGTCTGCATGGCTTATCCGGGGAAGTTTTCGGGCGACTTGGCGGCCGAGCGGGCAGTTTCCGCCGAGATCGTGCCGCGCCGCACGAGGTCGGACAGGCACTGGTCCAGCGTCTGCATGCCCACGTTGCTGCCCGTCTGGATGGCCGAATACATTTGCGCCACTTTCGCTTCGCGGATCAGGTTGCGCACGGCCGGCGTGGCCAGCATGATTTCATGCGCGGCCACGCGCCCAGCGCCGTCTTTGGTTTTGAGCAAGTTCTGCGAAATGACGGCTTGCAAGGACTCGGACAGCATGGCGCGCACCATTTCCTTTTCCTCGGCGGGGAAGACGTCGATGATGCGGTCGATCGATTTCGCCGCCGACGAGGTGTGCAGGGTGCCGAACACCAGGTGGCCCGTTTCGGCCGCCGTCAGCGCCAGGCGGATGGTTTCCAGGTCGCGCAATTCGCCCACCAGAATGACGTCCGGGTCTTCGCGCAGGGCCGAGCGCAGCGCATTGCTGAACGAATGCGTGTGCGAGCCCACCTCGCGCTGGTTGATCAGGCATTTTTTCGGCTCATGCACGAATTCGATCGGGTCTTCGATGGTCAGAATATGGTGATTCAGCCGTTCGTTGACGTGGTTCACCATCGCTGCCAGGGTGGTGGACTTGCCCGAACCCGTCGGGCCCGTCACCAGCACGAGGCCCCGCGGGCGCATGGCCAGTTCGCCGAAGATGCGCGGCGCGTTCAGGTCTTCCAGGGTCAGCACTTTCGACGGAATCGTGCGCAGCACGGCCGAAGCCCCCCGTTCCTGGTTGTAGGCGTTGACGCGGAAGCGGGCCAGGCCGGGAATTTCGAACGAGAAATCGCACTCGAGCGCCTCTTCATACGCCTTGCGCTGGCTGTCGTTCATGATGTCGTAGATCATGCTGTGCACTTCCTTGTGCTCGAGCGGCGCCACGTTGAGGCGGCGCACGTCGCCATTGACCCGTATCATCGGCGGCAGGCCGGAAGACAGGTGCAGGTCGGAAGCCTTGTTGCTGACGGAGAAAGCGAGAAGTTCGGAGATGTCCATTTATAATCCCTGTGCCTGCATTGATGGGCTGGCGCACTGTGCCGCCGCCCCTATACACTAGAAAATGATTATGTCCACAATCGAACAGAACTTGCAAGCCGTGCGCGACAGTATTGCGCAGGCGGCCGTGGAGGCGCAGCGCGTGCCTGCCGACGTGACCCTGCTGGCCGTGTCAAAAACCTTCGGCGCGGACGCCGTGCTGGCGGCCATGCGCGCGGGCCAGATGGCGTTTGGCGAAAACTATCTGCAGGAAGCGCTCGACAAGATCGCCTTTGTGAAGGAGGCCGCGCCGCAGCACGTCCCGGCATGGCATTTCATCGGCCCCATCCAGAGCAACAAGACGCGCCCCATCGCCGAGCACTTCGACTGGGTGCATACGGTGGAACGGGAAAAGATCGCCGCGCGCCTGTCCGAGCAACGGCCGGCCGGCTTGCCTGACCTGAATATCTGTCTGCAAGTTAATATCAGCGGCGAAGCGAGCAAAAGCGGCGTAACGCCGGCTGACTTGCCGGCGCTGGCGCATGCCGTGGCGCTGCTGCCCCGCCTGCGTTTGCGCGGCCTGATGGCGATTCCCGAGCCGGAAACGGATGTCACGCTCCAGCGCCGTGCGTTCGCGCAATTGCGCGCGCTGTACGAACAATTGCAGGCGGACGGGCTGGCGCTCGACACCTTGTCGATGGGCATGTCGGCCGACTTGCGCGCCGCCGTGCTCGAGGGCGCCACTATCGTGCGCGTGGGCAGCGCCATCTTCGGTTCCCGCAACTATTCCTGATGAAGAGAGAACAAGCATGACGACAGAATTGAATATCGCATTTGTAGGCGGCGGCAACATGGCCGCGGCCCTGATCGCCGGCCTGGCGGGCAAGCTGACCCTGGGCGCCAACATCCACGTGATCGACCCGCACGCGCCGGCGCTGGAAAAATTGCAGGCGCAATTCGGCGTCACGACGGCGACGTCCGCCGGTGACGCGTTGCGCGGCGTGGACGTGATCGTGCTGGCCGTCAAGCCGCAAAGCATGCGCGACGTGGCGGCGCAGCTGCTGCCCTTCCTCGACGGGGAAAGCGCGCCATTGGTCCTGTCGATCGCGGCCGGCATCCGCGCGGCCGACCTGTCGCGCTGGCTCGGCGGTTATTCCGCCATCGTGCGCTGCATGCCGAACACGCCGGCCCTGATCGGCATGGGCATCACGGGCATGGTGGCCAGCAGCGGCGTGAGCGACGAACAGAAAAAGATGGCCGACGCCATCCTGCGCGCCGTCGGCCAGACCGTCTGGCTCGACGATGAAGCGAAGATCGATCCCGTGACGGCCGTGTCCGGCAGCGGTCCCGCCTATGTGTTTTACTTTATCGAAGCGATGCAGCAGGCAGCGGCCGAACTGGGCTTGACGCCCGAGCAGGGCACGCAGCTGGCCATTGCCACGTTTACGGGCGCGGCGCAGCTGGCGGCGAATTCCAGCGAACCCGTGTCGCTGTTGCGCGAGCGGGTCACGTCGAAAGGCGGCACGACCTATGCGGCCTTGACCAGCATGGAAGAGAGCGGCGTGAAGGCGGCCATCGTCAAGGGCATCAAGGCGGCCGCGCAGCGCGGGCGCGAGATGGGTGACGAGCTGGGTAAATAACTAGATGACCTTGACGGCGCGGCCGATGTAGAGCACCGGCCCCGTCGGTCTGCCCGTGGGCGAACCCGTCGCCGGCTCCAAGGTGATTTCAAACAATTGCTCGGGCTGCAGCGGCGGCAGCTTGTCTAATGTCAATTTGACGCTTTGCCCCGGCTTGACGAGGCCCAGCGAGACGGGCGCGCCCCAGTCCTTGCCCTTGGTCCAGAATTGCAGGGCTTTCTGCTGCGGCACCGTGGTCGGCCCCAGCGGGATCAGGCTCAGGTCGCGGTTCTTGCCGCCGCGTCCGCCCGCCTGCACGATCCAGCCCGGCGATTTATCCTGCGGCGCCACCAGCACCACCAGGTAGCCGGGCCCGCTGGGAGCTTGCAATTGCGTAGTGACCAGCACGGCCAGCGCGGCCGTGGCCAGCAAGCCGCCGCCGGCCAGCACTCTCCAGAAGGCCAGGCTGTTCCACCACGCTTGCCAGCCGCCCGCCTGCCGCACGGTGTTCGGCATGAACAGGCTGGCGCTGATGCGCGGCCACAGTTGCGCCGAGGGCGTTTCGGGCGGCGCCAGAGTCGTCAAGGGCAGCAGACGCCGTTCCCAGTCGGCCACGGCGTCGCGCAAGGCGGCGTCAAGCGGCAAACGCTGCTCCACTGCCGCCCGTTCGGCCAGGTCCAAAGTGCCCAGCACGTATTCGCCGGCCAGCCTTTGCCATTCCTCGTCGCTGTTGATCATCCCATGCACTCCCGCAAGGCGGCCAGGCCCCGCTTGACCCAGGCCTTGACGGTTCCCAGCGGCGCTTGCAGGCGCTGCGCGATTTCGCTATGGGAACAGCCATCGACGTAGGCGTACAGGATGCTGTTGCGCTTGGGTTCGTCCAGGTGGCCCAGGCAGTCGTGCAGCTTGCCCATGTTCGCCTGCAGGGCGTAGGTATCGCCGGCGTCATCGCCGTGGTGTTGGTGCAGCAGGGTTTCCACGGTATCCTCGTCGGCCGATACTTCATGGGCGCGGGCGCGCGCCACGTTCAGCGCCTGGTGCCGCACCACCACATAGATCCAGCCCTTGCCGCTGCCGCGCGTGGCGTCGAAGCTGCCGGCGCGGCGCCAGATGTTCAGGAAGGCATCGTGCAGCACATCTTCGGCCAAGGCCCGCTGGCGCACGATGCGCAGGGCCACGCCCAGCAGATAGCGGCTTTCCTGCTGGTACAGGCCATGCAATGCCTGCTGCTCGCCCCTGGCGCAGGCGCGCAGGGCGGCATCGTAATCGTAAGGGGCGGCGTGGGCTGGCAAGGTCGGCGCAATCGTTGAGTGAACGGTTAGCAAGTTTTCAAGGCCGAGTATAGGTCAGAAACCCGCTTGCCAACCGTCGCTTGAAAGGATTTATGCCGATTTCCAGAAGATGTAGTCGGCCTGGTAGGGCACCCATTGTTTGGCACCGACGGACTCCATACCGCAGGGGCTGCTTGGCGCCACGCCGCCGCTGGTGGCCACGCGCTGGATGTAGCTGACGCCCTGCATGGCGCCGCTGCCCGTGGCCGGATTGGCTTTCACCAGTTGATACGGGATATTGCCCGCGCCGGCCGGTGCCACGGCCACTTGCGTCGCCGTCACTTTCGAGCCGTCCAGGTTGGCCCAGGTGGCGGGCGGTCCCACATACGTGCCCACTTGCATGCCGCTGCGGTCGTTCAGGGCCGCGTCCGGTCCCACGAAGACCCATTCATGCCCCGTCATGTCTTTCTTCGCCCGGCATTCGTAGGCGATCTTGCCCACGCCCACCGTCTGCATGGCGACCTGATGGCCATCGGGCACCTTGACGGCGTTCGGCAATTGTTCCTGCGAGTAGCGTGCGCTCATCGGTGCGCAGGCAGCCACGAGCAGGGCGGCGCACAGGACGGTGAGCGAGGGGGCGGTATGGCGTGGGGCGATGGTGGCATGCATGGCAAGCTCCTGGTAGTTGGCTCAACCGGCTGGTTGATACCATTACTACGCAGCGGCTAGCCATTTGGATGCAGCCAGGCAAAAATATTTTATGGCGGCGTTTCTTTTTTGCTGAAACGCTGCGCCAGCGCCAGCATGACGGGCATGGCGGTGGTGGCGTGCTTGAGCAGCGCGCCGCTGGCCCGCAGCAGCGGCAGGAAGCGGCGCGGGCGCACCAGTACCAGGCCCAGCACGGCGCCGCCCACCATCAGGGGAATTTTAAAACGCGTGGCCAGGGTGTGGCGCAGATTGCCGCCCGTTAAAGGTTCCAGCAATTGGCGTGTCTGCACGCCCAGGGCCAGGCGCTGCAGCGCGCATTCGGCCAGCAGCGCGTCACGTCGCTGCGCCAGGCTGGCGGCCGTGTGCACATGCGACAGTTTGGTGGGATGCGTGGTCATGGCCGCTCCGATCCCCGGCGGGCCAGCAGTTGCAGCTCGTCCAGGTCTTTGTTCAGTTCGGAAAGCGTGAAGGACAGCAGTTTCGGCTTGCTGCGGAAACTGGCGCGCACGCCCAGCAGGGTGGCGACGGCGGCGACGATGAAGACGGCGGCCATGATGGCGATGGCGGCGATGCGGTGCGTATCCCAGAACAGCACGATGACGAGGAATACGATCAAGACGAGGCCGACGAACAGGCACAGCAGCGCCAGCATGGCCAGCGCCAGATAGGACAGGAAGCGCAGCGACTCTTCTTCCATTTCCACGGCCGCCAGGGCCAGACGGGTCTGGACGATGGCGGCGAGGGTCGCTGCGACTTGGGCGACATGGTGCATGATAGCCATATGCTGCCTTTCGCGTCAGGAGACGGCGAATGCCGTCAATACTGTCTAACGGCGTGACGAGGAAAGCAGCAGGCCGAACAGCACGCCCACGACGGCGCCCGCACCGACAGCTTTCCATGGATTGTCCTGCACGTATTCGTCGGTGGCCTTGGCCGCCTTCTTGGTACGTTCGAGCAAGTCTTCTTCCAGCTTGATCAAATCTTTCTTGGCCGTTTCCAGGGTGGCGATGAACTTGTCCTTGACGGCTTTGACATTCTCGCCCGTCTGATCCTTGGCGCCATCGAGCCAGCCTTCCGCTTCGTTGATGACGGTTTTCAGGTCGCCGACCAGTTTGTCGCGGGCCTTGTCGGCGTCGGCGAGGATGCTGTCGCTGCTGGATTTGCCGGTATGTATCGAGTTCATGTATTACCTCATGGAAGTGAAACTGCACAGTGAAATACCAGTGTAGGCAGCTGCGGCCAGGCTTGTGTTGCGCCGCCTCAAGGGCTGCCGCGGCACAAGGATCATTGATTAACGGAAAGCAAAGTCCAGTACCACGCCCGCAAACACCGCTGCTCCTAGCCAGTTATTATGCCGGAATGCCGCAAAACACGGCATACGCTCGCGTGCGCGGATCAGGGTGTAGTGATAAACGGCGCAGCCGGCCGCCACCAGCAAGCCCGCGACGAACCAGTAACGCAAGCCCAGATACCAGCCGCATGCCAGCCACAGCAGCAGGAAAACGGCATAGCAGAACATGACGATGGCCACGTCGTAGCGGCCGAAGGTGATGGCCGAGGTCTTGATGCCGATTTTCAAGTCGTCGTCGCGGTCGACCATCGCATATTCCGTATCGTAGGCCACGGCCCAGAAGACATTCCCCAGCAGCAGCAGCCAGGCGACGACGGGCACGGAATCCGTGATGGCGGCAAAGCCCATGGGAATGCCGAAGCCGAAGGCGATGCCCAGATACGCTTGCGGAATCGCAAAGAAGCGCTTGAAGTAGGGATAGGTGCCGGCGATGATGACGGCCGCCACGGACAGTTGCTTGGTCAGCGCATTCAGGGGCAGGATCAGGCAAAAGGCCAGCACGGTCAGCACGCCGGCCACGGCCAGCGCTTCCTTGCCGCTGATGCGTCCGCTGGTGATGGGACGGTCCGCCGTGCGCTTGACGAATTTGTCGATATCCTGGTCGGCGTAGTCGTTGATGGCGCAGCCTGCCGAGCGCATCAGGAAAGTGCCAAGAGTGAAGATGAGCAGCAGCCGCCAGTCCGGCACGCCTTGCTGCGCCAGCCACAGCGCGCACAGGGTAGGCCACAGCAGCAATACGGTACCGATAGGCTTGTCCAGCCGTATCAGGCGGAAATACAGCGCCAGCTTGTTCATGAAAGACTCGATCTTGTTGAAGAGAAAGGTCGATTATCGCAAATAGTATGTCAATGTACTATTCGTCGTCTTCGCACAAGGGGGTGATGCCAGGCAAGTTGCAGCTCGCGATGGCCGCGCACAGGGCGTCGATGGCCGCCTTGCGCGTAAAACTCTTGCGCCACAGCATCACCACCCGGCGCGATGGCACGGGGGTGGCGAACGGCCGGTACTCGAGCATGCCGTCGGTGGCGTGCATATTGGCGACCGAGGCGCGCGGCAAGACCGTCAGGCCGATGCCGCTGGCCACCATGTGGCGGATGGTTTCCAGAGAGGAACCTTCGAACGTGCGCTGCATGCCGTTGCCGGGCGAGGAAAAGCGCGCCATTTCGGGGCACACTTCCAGCACCTGGTCGCGGAAACAGTGGCCATTGCCCAGCAACAGCATGGTTTCCGATTTCAAATCCTGTGCGGCGATTTTTTCACGCGCCGTCCACGGATGCTGGCGCGGCATGGCCACGACGAACGGTTCGTCATACAGTTCCTGGATGGCCATGCCGTGATCGGGCAGGGGCAGCGCCATGATGGCCACGTCCAGTTCGCCCTGGCGCAGCAATTCGAGCAGGCGAACCGTGAAGTTTTCCTGCAAAATCAAAGGCATCTGCGGTACCTGGTCTATCATGGCCTTGACCAGCGGCGGCAGCAGGTAGGGGCCGATCGTATAGATCACGCCCAGGCGCAGGGGGCCGGCCAGCGGGTCCTTGTTCTGCTTGGCGAGTTCCTTGATGGCGGCCGTCTGTTCCAGCACGCGCTCGGCTTGCGCGATGATCTGCGCGCCCAGGGGCGTGACGGAAATTTCCGCGCCGCCCCGTTCGAACAGGACCACGCCCAATTCGTCTTCGAGTTTCTTGATGGCCACTGACAGGGTGGGCTGGGCAACGAAACAGGCTTCGGCGGCATGGCCGAAGTGCTTCGCTCGCGCGACTGCAACGATATATTTCAGTTCAGTCAGTGTCATAGGTTGATTGAAACACAGGAAGTACTTACTTGCAATGAATGAAAGGTGGCGCAAACGTGAAACTGTGGCGCCGATGGCGTATTGTAGCGGATCGCCCCCTATAATGCGGGAGCGGGCGGCGGAAGGAGGGGGCGATGGAATTGCGGATGCAGGCGCTGGAAGCGGCGATCAATTACTGGCGTGCCCGGCAACCGGCGCGCGGCAATGAATATGCGCTGTCGCCACCCGTCAGCCGCCTGGCCGGCGTGTATGCGCTGATGATTTATTACCGGCAAGATCGCATCGCCGAAGAGGGCCTGGATCCTGCCATTCTGGCCTTGATCGATGCCTGGCGCCGCGATGCCGGCGGCATCCAAGGCGATAGCCACGCCTGAGTGTGACCGTATTTAACCCAACAAGAGATATCCATGCCTGAATTTGAAAACAAACTGTGCGGCCGTGACGAACTGCGCGCCCGCGCCGCGGCCCTGCCGAAACCGGTGGTAGTGACGAACGGCGTGTTCGACATTTTGCACCGCGGCCACGTGACGTATTTGGCGCAGGCGCGTGCGCTGGGCGCTTCGCTGATCGTTGCCGTGAATACTGATGCATCAGTGAAACGCCTGGGCAAGGGCGACGACCGTCCCCTGAACAGCTGCGAAGACCGCATGGCCGTGCTGGCCGCGCTGGAAGCGGTGAGCCTGGTCGTGCCGTTCTCGGAAGACAGCGCCCTGGAAGTGGTGCAGGAGATCGAACCGGAAATCTATGCCAAGGGCGGCGACTACGACATGGCGGCCATCCCCGAAGGACGCGCCGTGCTGGCGTATGGCGGCCAGGCCGTGGCCATCGATTTCGCGCACGACCGCTCGACCACCAAGCTGTTGACGAAAGTGCGGACGCAGCAGGGCTGAGGACCGCCGTCAATGTTTCCATACAGATAAAAAGACGTTACTATGAGAACTGCCAGGGCTGCGACTTCGTTTCGACAGCCCCAGCACGTTACACCGTCTGATATGCATTGCTTGTCATAGAAAATACATGGATCATAAAACTTCTGGGGATTGGCCACTGCCCTCCGGCGCCTGGTACGTCGATGACGCGGGCGCGTGGAGCATGCAGCGCAGCGCGGACGGCCAGAATGTCTCGCCCTTGGTGAGCCAGGCCGATATCGGCAAGCTGATGCTGGCGCGGCGCCTGCCGGCGGCGGCCGGCGCGCCCGTGCGGCAGTTTCCGCCCGAATTTGCGTTCGACCCCGCCTCGGGCGCGGCCTTGCAAGTGCCGCCCGAGGCGGCCGCCACGCCGTCCGGGGTGGCGCCTTGGGTTCCTCCTTTCGGCGCGCATCCTGTCAGCGATGTGCCGCCGGCCGGTCCGGCCGGCTTGCGCCAGGCCAGCGTACCGCTGAAGCTGGCCGACCAGCGCGCGCGCGAAGAGCATGCGCAAGCCGATGCCTCGCTGCCCATGCCGCCGCCCGGCGAATACGAATTCTTTTCCGCCCCGTTCGGCACCAGCGCGCCCGCGCTGCTGGCGCTCGACCCGCGCAAGGCCGTCCTACACGCCTGGCTGCCCGCCTCGAAACGCTGGCTGGCGCTGGACCCCGACCATGGCGGCTTGCTGGCCGAATCGGACCTGGCCCACGGCGCCTGGCGCGCCGAGCTGGTGCCTGACTTCAATAGCGTGCTGGTCTTGCCGACCGGCCATGGCCTGGCCTGCATCCGTCCCGACGTGCCTTCGCTGAGCTACGTGGTCGAGCACGTGGGTGGCGCGCCGTGCGTGGCCGCGCCTGTCTGGTTCCAGAGCCGCCTGTGGGCACCGCTGCGCGACGACGATGGCCGCATCCGCTTCGTCAACCTTGATGCGCAACAAAAGCCGGGCAGCGACGTGCTGCTCGACGGCGTGGTTGACCTGGGCACCGTCAGCGCCCCCGTGGCCTACAACCGCATGGCCGTGTGGCCCTGCGCCAACGGCCAACTCCGGCTGCAGTTGCAGCCGGACGGCAACGTGGCTGCTTCGTTTACGCCCTGGCCCGAAGGGCTGGTGCCGCATTTCGAATTCGGCAGCCCGTACGTGTCGCGCGACGGCGGCCTGTGGCAGCTATGCTTCGAGCGCAGCCGCGGCACCTATGTCTACGTGAAACTGGGCGCGCAATCTGAGCGGGCCGACGCGCTGGCGCCGCGCCTGTGCTCGGGCAGCTTCAATTACCGCTTCGCCGCCAAGCTGAAAACGGCGCCGTGGGAAGAACCGGAACACGGCGACGACGGCGGCAAGAACCAGGCGGTCATGCCGCTGCTGGAATCGGGCGGGGGCAGCAGCGTCTTTGGCGTCAAGTTCGCCACCAGCGCCGGCCTGTCGAGCGTGCTGCGTTCGAACGAGCGCCTGGCGGCCCAGCTGGTGCAGGACGACGAGTTGCGCGAGACCGTGTTCCACACGTTCGCCGTCAGCGAGCCGTGGCGCGTGCGCCTGTTTGTGCATGAAGGCATGCTGTGGGCCTACCACCCGCTGCTGTCGCGCATCGATGGCTGGGCCTTGCAGGCATGAAGGCGCGCTTACTGACCGTGGCTTGCGCCGCGTTTTTCAGCGCCGCCGCCGCGCATGCGGCCGGTATCCAGCAAGCGTTTCTGGTGCAAAACTCGGGCTGGATGGAGCCGTTTTACACGGATGAGCATTCACAGCTGAAAGCCCTGGTGGGCGCCGTGGCGCAGGCCGCTACAAACCCGTCCGACAAGGTGTATACGCTGGCCTTCAGCCAGAGCAGCGGCAGCAATGTGTCGCCAGCGCTGATCGGGCAAGGGCAGGGCGGCGCCGGCGTGGCGGGCCAGCTGGCCAATCTGGGCCTGGCGCGCAAGAGCGCCGGCGGCGCGCTGGCCGACACGGATTTTCAGGAAGCCGTGACCAAGACCATCACGGGCCCGTTTCAGTCCGCGTCCGGCATCGTGTGGATCTTTACCAATAACAAGAACAGCCCGAACAACGACAGCCAGACGGCCGAGCGCAACCGCGATTTTTACCGCTTGCTGCACCTGGAACCGTCGATCACCAAGACGGTGGTGTTTCCGCTGCGCATGCCCGTGCAGGGCAAGCTGTACAGCGCCAAGGGCTTGATGGTGTATGCGCTCGCGTATGGCCAGCCCGCGTCCGAGGCGTTGACCCGCATCCTGACCGAGGGCCGGCTGTCGCAAGTGCTGACGCGTCCGCCCGCGCGGCTGAAACCGGTGGACCAGGATGCCGTGCGCATCGTGCCCCAGTCCGTCAAGAACAGCGCCAATGTGCACGCCAGCCTGGGCCGCGACGGGCGCACCATCGTGCTCGACGTCGATGCGGCGAACCTGGTGCCGCAAGTGGTGCTGCAGGCGTCCTTGCAAAACATGTTTTTCCCGTACGTGATCGACAGCGCCAGGGTGCACGCCAGCTTGGCGGGCCAGAACGCGCCGCTGCACGTTGCGCCAGATCAAATCCGCCAGCTGCAGCCGGGTGCCAGCCAGTCCGTGCAGGTGCAGTTTGCGTTGCCGATGGCGCAGATTCCGTCGCCGTGGTCGGCGCAGGCGATCGCCGCCATGGGCAAGCAGGTGTTGCTGCCCATGCAGGCGCAGGTGGGCCTGTCGGAACAGCGGCTGGCGCTGGCGTCCAGCTTCGGCAAGGATTTGCAGGAACTGTTTCCCGGCGATCCGATCTCCGGCATGTTCACGCCGCCCGACAGCGTGCGCGCGTCGCAGGCGACGATCCCGCTGCTGGTGCGCATACAGTATCCGCTCTTGCCCGTGCTGGTGATCCTCGGCGGCGTGCTGGCGCTCGTGCTGGGCTTGCTGGCGCTGGGTTTGCTTGGCACGCGCGCCACGCGCTACAAGGTGATGGCCGACGGTGTGCAGCGGCAAGTGCTGCTCAAACCCTTCAAAAGCGTGCAGATCCGCGACGATGACGGCCGCGACATCGGCGAACTCAAGCGTGGCCTGGGCAAGCCGGCCGTCGTGCGCGTGGCCGAAGGCCATACCCTGAGCCTGGCCTGAGCAACCGTTCTTTAAATAAACCTTCTATTCAACTGAGGCATACCATGGCGCAAGACACTCCCAAAGACAACAGCGGTTTTACCCTGCCGGCCCCCGCATCCGCGCCACCGGCCGCCGATGCGCCGGGCGCACCAGCATCCACCACGGCCACCACCGAAGCTGCGCCCGCGTTGGACGCCGCCGCCACGACCGACACCTCGTCGCGCGACACTCTGATCGGCGGCGTCGTGCTGTTGCTGCTGTTCGTTGCCTTTTTCTTTGCCAAGAATGCCTATGCGAATGGCCTGGTGGCCAAGCGCGTGCCGCCGAACAAGGCCAATGCCTCGGGCTGGTGGCTGTTCATCTTCCTGGCCAGCCTGGCGACCGGTGTCGTGCTGGCGGCCGTGAATGCCCATAAATTCCTCGCGCCGCTGTTCATGGGACCGCTGGTGCTGGTGGGCCTGGTCGCGTTACTGTTGACCTTTACTTCCAGCCGCCGCTAAGCACACGCCGTTGCACGCATCATCGAAGGAATCACCATGGCAGAGAACCTGAACCAAACCATCCCCGGCGGCGCCAGCGAGCGCAAGCAGGACAAGATCATCGAACTGCGCCCGACCCTGTTCATCGGCATCGGCGGCACGGGCATGCAGGTGTTGATGCGTGTGCGCCGGCGCATCCTCAACACCCTGTGGGGCGGCGCGGGCAACCGCACGCGCATCGAGGGGCTGGCCGACTTCCCCATCGCGCAATTCATCCATTTCGACCTCGACAATGGCGCCGTGATCGAGAGCGGCGAGTCGCAGGCGAAGGACTTGCAGTTCGACCAGGTGAAGTTCACGGACGACGACAAGGTGGTCGAATCGTTCGACATGGACAAGTACAGCCGCGATGAAGATTCCTTGGAGAAATATCCGCACATCAAGGAATGGCTGCCGCTGACGCCGCAGCGCATCCGCGAGCTGCGCTTTGACATGAGCAGCGGCGCCGGGCAGATCCGCGCCGTGTCGCGCCTGTATTTCTTCGACAAGTACGCGAAGATCCGCGACAAGATCCGCTTGAAACTGAAAGCGCTGAAGGCGGGCCTGTCGCACGAGCGCCAGCTGGCCGAACTGGGTTTGCGCATGGAAACGAACCGTTTCCGCATCGTCATCGTCGGTTCCGTGGCGGGCGGCACGGGTTCCGGGTCCTTCCTCGACATGGGCTTGCTGGCGCGCTGGCTGGCGCGCAGCGAAGTGGGCGCGGCCGACGTGGAGCTGATGCTGTTCTTGCCGACCGGCTACACCAAGGCCAACAAGGACAGGGTCGAGGCCAACGGTTATGCGGCGCTGATGGAGCTGGAATCGGCCATGATGGGCAACAAGGGTTATGTGGGCCGCTGGGATGCGTATGACCGTCCGGAGCTGACGCGCGAGCCGTACAGCGAGGTGTACCTGATCGATTCGGGCAATCTTGCCCAGCAGCACACCAAGGATGTCAGCGACGTCTACCACATGGTGGCCGACTCGCTGTTCGAGGATTTTGCCTCGGCCGACTTTGCCCGCGCCAAGCGCTCGATCGCCGTCAACCAGGCGCAGCACAAGAATTCGCTGTACAACGCGCCCGTGCCGCAAGACCGCTTCGGCGACATGCGTTTGTATTTCTCGAAGCGCTTTTCCTCGTTCGGCATGGCCGTGCTCGATACGCGCCAGGAAGCGGCGCGCGACGAGCGGGCCCACCGCTGGGCCGGCGCCATGCTGCAAGCGTTCTTTGGCGTGGGCGGCACGGACGCGGGCGCCAACCGCGCCACGGATACGCAGCGCGATAATTTTCTTGCTGCAAATATGTTCCTGAAGGGCACGCCCTTCAGCGATTTCCCCGAGTTTTCCGACAAGAGCATCGAACTGAAGCGCTCCAGCGGCGACTTCATCGATTTCCGCGTCGTCGACGAATTGCTGGAAGACCGCCACGGCCACTTGCTGGCCGGCGTGGAAAACCGGGTCAATACGCGCATTAACGATATCCGCACGGGCTTCGACCGCAGCGAATGGCCGGCCCAGGTGCGCGACGCCATGAAACATCTGGAACGCGACGCCGTGCGCGACCAGGATTCCACGGCCGACACGACGGAAGACCGCATCAGCAAGCGCCGCCGCGAAGTGCTCGACGACGTCAAGAAAGTCGTGCGTGACCAGTTGTATGGTTATCTTGATAATAAGGAATTCGGCGGCCTGGAATACGTGCTGTCGCTGGTGGAACAGATCAAGGACCGCATCGAGGCGCCGGGCAGCGGTTTGACGGCGCAGATCGGCAACAATGCCGAACGTTACCGCGAAATCAAGGAAGCCGTGCGTTCGCGCGAATACGAGCGCCTGCTGAACAACCTGGAACAGACGCGCAGCACCTTCGGCTTCCTCAGCAATGGCGAAAAGCAGGCGGGTGTGGTGATGGACCATTTGCGCACGGAAATGGCGAATGCGCTGAAATTCCATCTGCGTGCCAAGGCGGCGGACGAGTCCGTCATCTTGCTGGGCGAGCTGTCGCGCTGGCTGGGCAACCGGGTCGGCGTCGATGCGCAGGGCCGCGCACAGTGGAATGGCCTGGTGGGCGAGCTGCAAACGGGCCGCGAAGGCGTGCTGGCCATGCTGGCGGAACTCAAGACGGCCAATACCATCCTGCAAAAGGACCTGGACAAGGAACATGCGACCCTGATCGTCATTCCCGTCACGGAAAAAGACATTGCGCTGCCGTCGGCGGCCACCTTGCGCCAGTGGGCCGATGAAGCGTTCAAGGACATGGGCGGCTCGAAAGCGCTGTTCCCCATGCTGGGCGAACCGGCGCAACGGGGTTTGATCCTGGCCAAGGTGACGCGCATGGCCGAGAACATGATCGCCACGGCGGGCCTGGCGGAAGGGGCGACGAGCACGCCCGACCCCCTGTTCGAGGCGCTCGAGCAGATGGACGTATCCGAACGCCTGGACCGCTTCCGCAAGCTGCTGGCCTGCTCCATGCCCTGGATCGACGCCAACATGGCGGGCGACTTCACGGTCGTGTCGGACCAGTTCAAGTGCGTGATCGGCGTAGCCAACGCGGCCGCCTTCAAGGCGAAGTTCGGCGCCGAGCTCGAATCGTGCGTGCCGACCCAGGTGGGCATTACGGTGAGCCAGCTGGAAATCGTCGAGACGGGCATCCGCGGGCGCGCCGTCTGCTATTGCGAGCTGGCCGGCGTGCCGATGACGGTGCTGCGGGGCCTGGAAGGCTGGCGCACCAGTTACCGCAAGGAAGGCGACAACGACAAGGCGCCGACCCACACGCATATCGATCCAACGCAATTTACGCACCCGATCGCGCCGAACACGGATGAGATGAAGCGCCTGGCCGAGGATTTCGGCGAGTTCCTGCAGGCGATCATGCTGGGCGTGCTGACGCGTCACACGGGCAGAGTCGTGCCGCCAGGCCAGTACCAGTTTGCCGTCGAACCGGGCGACCTGCGCCGCATCGGCAACGAACGGGCCATCCGCCAGAACGGCATGCCGGCCTCGTACGAGAAAAACATCGCCTTGCGCATCGAGGAAAAATTGACGGCGCTTGACGCCGTGCAGACGGCGGCCATGGCCGCGCTGGCAAAATACTATGAACGCACCGTGTATGCGCCCAAGCTGGTGGCGCAGGCCGATGGCTCGCAGCTGCCGTACGTCGGCTTTGGCAGCGCCATTTCCGCCGAAGTGGGCGCGCGTTTGCGCGAGTCGGCGCGCCGCAAGGGCATGGGCAGCGATGAGCTCGACCGCACGGTGCAAGCTCTGCTGGGCCGTCTGAAGGAATGGGCGAACGTGATCGGCGAATCCGACGGCGACGCCTACGACTGGGAAGTGCGCGAGCCGGAAGCGGACGGCCAGCCCCGGTTGAAATATGCGATCAAGGGGGAAATGCTGGAAGCGGGACGCCTGGAGCAACTGCTGCGCCCGGCCAGCGCGCCGGCCGCTGCCGTGGCGCCGGCCTTCGGCATGGCGCCGCCACCGCTGGGCGGCATGCCGCCGCCCCTGGTGGAATACCAGTATTTCCTGGGCATAAACGGCCAGCAGCAGGGACCGTTCACGGCCCAGCAGATCGTGCAGTACGTGCAGGCAGGGCAGGTCGTACCCGGCACCACCAAGGTGTGGCGCGCCGGTTTGCCGGCCTGGGCCGAGCTGGCCCAGTTCCCCGAGCTGGCGCCCTTGTTCCTTAGCGCGCCGCCACCGTTGATGCCGCCGCCTCTGTGAACGCTGGAATGACGTTGGAATGAAGGATTAGTTTTGGATATCTGCAACAAATGCAAGACGGGCCTGTGGACCGTTGTCAGCCATTGCCCGTACTGCGGGCAGGCGCAGGCTGGCATAGTCCAGCCAGCCGCGGCCATGCCGCCGCCGCTGCCTGTGCCGGTGGCGGCGCCGGCGCCGGCGCCTGTGCCAGTATCACCGGCGCCTGCGCCCAAGCCGCCGCCCCAGCCGGTGACACCGGCGCCTGCGCCGAAAGCGCCGCCCAAGCCGGCTCCGGCTCCGGCTCCGGTCCCGGTGCCGCCGCAGGCCGCGCCGAAGCCCGTGCCTGTGCCTCCACCGGCGCCTGCACCGACAGTCCCGCCGCCGCCGCGCAAGTGGCTGCGCTGGCTGGGCGGCGCCGTCGTGCTGGCGGCCGTCATCGTCTACATGAATGGCAAGCCGGGTGGCAAGAGTGAATCGGCCTGCAATGACGCCATCGACAGTGGCTTGAAGCTGGTGGCGAATGGCAGCCTGGACGGCGCCCGCCAGAAGCTGGCGACGGCGAAAAATGTGTGTACGGGCAAGTCCAGCGCCAAGGCCGACGATCTGCAGGCGGCGATCGGCAAGGCGGGCGTCGCATCGGGTAGTTGCCAGCGCGGCGTGCGCGCCATCGAGCGCAATATTGACGGCCATCAATTGCAAAGCGCCGCCAGGGGCATTGCCGGGCTCGACATCGATTGCGCGGGCGCTGCCAGCGTGGATTCCTTGCGCAAGCAGCTGGCGCGCCAGCAGGCGGCAGCCGCGTCCGTGCTGGTCGGCGTGCGCCAGGCGCTCGATGGCAAGGATGCGACGGCGGCCCGCAATGGCATCGCCAGGCTGGAAGCGATCGACCGCGAAGCGGTGGAATTGCCGCAGCTGAAGGCCGACGTGCAGGCGCTGTCGATGGCGGCGCCCGTTTCTGCCCCGTCACCGGCCCCGGCGCAGGCAGCAATGCCGGCACAGCAGGAACCGGCGCCCGCGCGCGTGGTCGAACGTCCAGCGGTGACCGAACGCCGTCCGCTGGAAACGTCGCCCGTCGATAGCGGCGCGGTCATGCGCAACGAAATGGCGCAATCATTCCTGCGCGATGCCGAACGTTCATTGCTGGAAGGTAAGTTCGATGCGGCCAAGACGTATCTGGAAAGCGCGCGCCGCATCGATCCGGGCAATGCGCGCATCGACAATCTGTCGCGCCGCATCCGCGAGCGCGAACGGCAAGTGCTGCAGACGGAAACAACGATCAATTAGTCATCCGGGAGTTACCATGCTGAATCACACCACCTTGCGCGCCGTCGCTGCGCTGACCATCGCGGCCATGCTGACCGGCTGCGCCACGGCGACTATGAGCCCGAACGGCGTGCGCCAGGACAGTTCCTATCCGCAAGGCGGCGCCCAGGCGGCCACGGATGAGGATCCGTGCAGCGTGGGCACGTCGGCGGCGGCCGGTGCGGCCGTGGGCGCGCTGCTGGGGGCGCTGGCGGGCGGCAAGAATGGCGCGCTGAAGGGCGCGGCCATCGGCGGCGGCCTGGCGGCGGCCGGTTGCCTGGCCATCAATGTCAATTCGCGCCAGACCAAGACGGCGGCGCAGGCGGACCGCGACTACATCCGTACGCGCGGCGCCTTGCCGCGCGAGCCGCAAGTGGTGTCGTACACGCCGCAGCTGAGCGCGTCGACCGTCAAGCGCGGCCAGCCGTTCAAGGTCAACTCCGTGGTGGAGCTGGTCAACGGCAGCGCGCAAAGCGTCAACGACGTGCGCGAAGAACTGGTGGTGCTCGACCCGCAAGGCCAGCCCTTCAAGTCAGGCTCGAAAGCCCTGGCCAGCAACAACAAATCGGGCGGTCGCTTTGAAAACTCGTTCGAGCTGACCTTGCCGGCCGGCGTGTCGCAAGGCGTGTATGGCGTCAAGACGAATCTGTACGTGAATGGCAAGCTGGCCGCCACGCGCGATTTGCGCACGCAGCTGGTGATGCTGGACGACAATAGCGGCGTGGCGCGGCTGGCGCTGCGCTGATCGCCGTATGCAAATGCGTAGGTCGGATTAGCGGGGTAAAGCCCCGCGTAATCCGACAACACCACTAACGCCAACAATGTTGTCGGATTACGGCCCCTTGGGCCTAATCCGACCTACGCGCCGCCCTGGTAGCCGTGTTGGCGCCAGGCCTCGTAGACAACGACGGCCACCGTATTCGACAGATTCAAACTGCGGTTGTCCGGGCGCATGGGCAGGCGGATGCGTTGCTCGGACGGAAAACCGTCGCGCAGGGCCGGATCGAGGCCTTTCGTTTCCGAGCCGAACACGAACACGTCGCCGGGCAGGAAGGCCACGTCGCCGAACGGGCGCGAGCCGCGCGTCGTCATGGCGAACATGCGGGCGGGGTCGGGCTGGGTATCGGCCAGGAAGGCTGCCCAATTCTTGTGCACCTTCATCTTCGCGTAATCGTGGTAATCGAGGCCGGCGCGCTTCATCTTTGCATCGTCGAGGGGAAAGCCCAGCGGTTCGACCAGGTGCAGCTGCGCGCCCGTGTTCGCGCACAGGCGGATGACGTTGCCCGTATTGGGCGGGATTTCAGGTTCTACCAAAACAACGTGAAACAAAATGCTCTCCTTGGTCTATCTCTCATATATACAGCGAATTTAATGCGGCGGCGTGCGCGCCACCACCAGGATGCTGACCCTGGCCGCCCCCGCGCGCTTGCAGGCGGCCGCCAGGGCGTTGACGGTATGGCCGCTGCTCATCACGTCGTCGACGATGCCGACATGGCATCCTGGCAATAACGGCGCGTAGTCCGGCGCGATGGCGAACGCGTGCGCCAGGTTGGCTTGCCGTTCCTGCGGCGCAACGCCGCTTTGCGCCCGCGTTTCGCGCACGCGCAGCGCCAGCCGGGGCTGCAAAGGCACGTCCAGCAGGCGCGCCAGCGGGCGCGCGATTTCCAGCGCCTGGTTAAAACCCCGCTCGGCCAGCCGGGCCGAGCCCAAGGGCACCGGGCACAGCAATTGTGGCGCTTGCCATTCCTGCTGTTGCTGAATGGCAACATGCAGCAGTTCTGCGAACAGGGGCGCCAACGCCAGTCGCGCGCCGAATTTCAGCTGCAGCAGCAACTGGTCGACGGGCGCCGCATAGTCAAACGCCGTGACGGTGGCGTCATACGCGGGCCGCTGGCGCAAACAGCGCCCGCACAGTTGAGCCACCTCAATGTCAGCGAGCGGATTGGCGCACTGGCGGCAGCGGTGGCGCAGTTGCCCGCGTCCTTGCCCCAGGTACTGCGCGCGGCAAGGCGGGCACAGCACTTGCGGGCAACCGATGCCGCACAGCGCGCATTGCGCCGGCAGCACGGTGTCGCCCAGCCACAGTCGCAGCGCCTGCCAGGCGGCATCAAGGCGTTGCCGGGTGGCGGTCCGCATCGCGATGGCGTCGTTCCATGTACACTGCCGACATTATCTCACCTCACCCGATTCAACATGCCAGTTCCCACCAGTCCGCCCAAAATGAGTGCGCCCATCGATGCGGTGCAAGTACGCGATTTCTTTTCCCGTCCGGCGCGCGTCGCGCCGTCGGACTTCCTGCGCCGCGAAGTGTCGGCACGCATGCACGAGCGCCTGGAGCTGGTGAAAATCACGCCGCATCGCGTGCTTGACGCCGGCTGCGGCCCAGGCGCGGACCTGGCGCAATTGCACAAGGATTATCCCGCCGCGCAGATTATCGGTCTCGATGCAGCGCAAGCGATGATGCAGGCGGCGCGCGCGCCCGCGTCGAAACTGGCCAGCCTGAATCAGTTCCTCAGCAAATTGCTGCCGGCCAAGACAGGCGTGGATTTGTTGTGCGGCGACCTGGGCGACCTGCCGCTGGCGCAGGGCAGCATCGACCTCGTGTGGTCGAATCTGGCGCTGCACTGGCATGCCCAGCCCGACCGCGTGTTTGCCGAATGGCGGCGCGCGCTGCGCCTCGATGGCTTGCTGATGTTTTCCTGCTTCGGCCCCGATACCTTCCGCGAAGTGCGCGACGCGTTTGCCGAGGCGGATTTATATCCGCACGCCTTGCCCTTCGTCGACATGCACGATTTTGGCGACATGCTGGTCGAGACGGGCTTTTCCACGCCCGTGCTGGACATGGAGATCATCACCGTCACCTACGATACGGCGGAAAAACTGCTGGCGGACGTGCGCGCCTTTGGCGGCAACCCGCTCACTACGCGCCGGCGCGGCCTGATGGGCAAGGCGGCCTGGCAGCGCATGCTGGCCGCGCTGGAAAAGACGCGCCGTCCCGACGGCAAGCTGGGCTTGAGTTTCGAGGTGATCTATGGTCACGCCTTCCGTCCCGCGCCGCGCGTGACGCGCAATGGCGAAGCGATCATCCGCTTCGATCTGCCGCGCAAGCCCAAATAAAAGGGCAAAGAAACCGACACTTGGTCGCATTCGCGCGCGATGTGGCAACTTGGCGTTGCAAAGCACGCGGCGGCCGGGAGAAGGGCGCGCACAAAGCCGATTATTGCTTGATGGATTCAAGTTTACTTGATTATAATCGTTGATTGTTTGTCAGCTTGCTAATTGAAAAAAACAAGGGCTGCATACAAAATAAAAAAAACAAAGCGAGACTTATTCGAAGTTACTGCATTAGTATAGTAACCATCTTCCACACGAGGCCATTTCGATGTGGGGAAGAAAAACAGGGTTCCAGCATGGTTGCGCGCCGCCGTTTTTTGCTGCGGCAGCCAGCATGGAATTCGCTGGTGCTTGACGCACATGGCCGCATTCCGGCCGTGTTGCTTTCATGGAGGAGCGGCAGCGGTCCAGTACGGAGAAATCCGCAGCCGTTTAAAATATCATTATTTTTGGGTGGTTGGGGAAAACATGACACATGCAAAGCGACTTCAATCGTTGCTGCTCGGGCTGTCTTTGACAGCGTTTGGCATCGGGCGATGGGCCACGGCGGCACCGGCTGCCAGCACCTATCCCGGCACCGGCGGTCCCGTGCCGTTCGAAATGAATCTGCAACCGCCGGCGACACAGATCGCCCATGAAATCTACGATTTGCACACCCTGATGATGATCATCTGCCTGGTGATCTTCGTGGCCGTGTTCGGCGTCATGTTCTATTCCATCTTCAAGCACCGCAAGTCCCTGGGCCACAAGCCGGCCACTTTCCACGAAAGCACCACCGTCGAGATCGCCTGGACCGTCGTGCCTTTCCTGATCGTCATCGGCATGGCCCTGCCTGCCACGCGCACCGTGGTCGGCATGAAGGACACCTCGAACGCCGACATCACCATCAAGGCCACCGGCATGCAGTGGAAATGGGGCTATGACTACCTGAAAGGCGAGGGCGAAGGCATTTCCTTCCTCTCCAACCTGGCCACGCCGCGCTCGCAAGTGGGTGCGCCAGGTGCGCCGCCGACGGAAAAACGCGGCGAAAATTACCTGATCGAAGTCGACAACGAAGTCGTCGTGCCGGTCAACAAGAAGATCCGCGTGGTACTGACGGCCAACGACGTCATCCACGCCTGGTCCGTGCCCGCCTTTGGCGTCAAGCAGGATGCGATTCCAGGCTTCGTGCGCGACACCTGGTTCAAGGCCGACCATATCGGCACCTTCCGCGGCAATTGTGCCGAGCTGTGCGGCAAGGAACACGCGTTCATGCCCATCGTCGTCAAGGTCGTCTCAGCCGACGACTACAAGGCTTGGGTTGATGTAAAACAAAAGGAAATGGCGGCATTGGCTGATGATCCAAGCAAGGTGTGGACCATCGACGAATTGAAGGTCAAGGGCGAGAAAGTGTATACGGCCAACTGCGTGGTCTGCCACCAGGCGACCGGCAAGGGCGTACCAGGGGCATTTGCGCCGCTGGACGGCTCGGCCGTGGTGAACGGCCCGAAAGCCGATCAGATCCACGTCTTGCTGAACGGGCAAAAGAGCGGTAAGTATCCCGCTGAAATGCCGGCATGGAAACAGCTGTCCGACACGGAAATTGCCGCAGTGATCACTTACACGCGCAATTCCTGGTCGAACAAGGCCGCAGAGAACATCGTTCAACCAGCCGAAGTCGTGGCTGCACGCAAGTAATTAGGAGCCGCATATGAGTACGAGCACGAGCACCTTGGACCACGCCGGTCACGATCACGACCATGCCCACGACCACCCGACTGGCTACCGCCGCTGGCTGTTTGCCACCAACCACAAGGATATCGGCACCTTGTACCTGTGGTTTTCGTTCATCATGCTGCTGTCGGGCGGCGTGCTGGCCCTGATGATCCGTACGGAACTGTTTCATCCGGGCTTGCAATTCTTTCACCCTGAATTTTTTAATCAACTGACCACCATGCACGGCCTGGTGATGGTGTTTGGCGCCATCATGCCGGCCTTCGTCGGCTACGCCAACTGGATGATCCCGCTGCAAGTGGGCGCGTCCGACATGGCGTTTGCCCGCATGAACAATTTCTCGTTCTGGCTGCTGCCGCCGGCCGCGCTGCTGCTGGCCACGTCATTCCTCGTACCGGGCGGCGCCACGGCTGCCGGCTGGACCCTGTATGCGCCGCTGTCGACGCAGATGGGCCCCGGCATGGACATGGCGATTTTTGCCATGCACCTGATGGGCGCCTCGTCCATCATGGGTTCGATCAACATCATCGTCACCATCCTGAACATGCGCGCCCCCGGCATGACCCTGATGAAAATGCCGATGTTCTGCTGGACCTGGCTCATTACCGCGTATCTGTTGATCGCCGTCATGCCCGTGCTGGCCGGCGCCATCACCATGACCCTGACGGACCGCCATTTCGGCACCTCGTTCTTTAATGCGGCAGGCGGCGGCGACCCCGTCATGTACCAGCACATCTTCTGGTTCTTCGGCCATCCCGAGGTCTACATCATGATTCTGCCGGCCTTCGGCATCGTCTCGCAGATCCTGCCCGCGTTTGCCCGCAAGCCGCTGTTCGGCTACGCCTCGATGGTCTACGCTACCGCTTCCATCGCGATTCTGTCCTTCATCGTCTGGGCGCACCACATGTTTACCACCGGCATGCCGGTGACGAGCCAGCTGTTCTTCATGTACGCGACCATGCTGATCGCCGTGCCCACGGGCGTGAAAGTGTTCAACTGGATCGCCACCATGTGGAAGGGCTCGATGACGTTCGAAACGCCGATGCTGTTCTCGGTGGGCTTCATCTTCGTCTTCACCATGGGCGGCTTCACGGGCCTGATCCTGGCCGTCACGCCGATCGACATCCAGCTGCAGGATACCTATTATGTGGTGGCGCACTTCCACTACGTGCTGGTGGCCGGTTCGCTGTTCGCCCTGTTCGCCGGTTTCTACTACTGGTCGCCGAAATGGACGGGCCATATGTACAACGAGACGCGCGGCAAGATCCACTTCTGGCTGTCGCTGATCACGTTCAACGTGACCTTCTTCCCGATGCACTTCCTGGGCCTGGCCGGCATGCCGCGCCGCTACGCCGACTATCCGGCGCAGTTCACGGACTTCAATATGATCGCCTCGATCGGCGGCTTCGGTTTCGGCCTGATGCAGGTGTACTTCCTGTTCTTCGTCGTCTTGCCGACCATCCGCGGCGGCAAGGCTGCGCCAGCGAAACCGTGGGAAGGCGCGGAAGGCCTGGAGTGGACCGTGCCGAGCCCGGCGCCGTTCCACACGTTTGAAACGCCGCCGACCGTGAAATAAGGTATCGCGGGCCGGCGTGTTGCGCGGCCCGTCTTGAATAAAGTGCCTGCCATGACCGAAGTGAAAACTGAGCGCAAGAAACCGAACAACCTGCGTACCGGGCTGATCTTGGCCGCCCTGGCGGCCTTCTTCTTCCTGTCCGTGTTCGTCAAGCGCATGTGGCTCTGACGTGACGACGCCCCACCAACAGGAAACGCGCGGCCTGAACCGCAAGATGCTGGGCAAGCTGCTCGTCATTGCCGTGCTGATGTTCGGCTTTGGCTATGCCCTGATTCCCGTCTACAAGCAGATTTGCGAAGTGATGGGCATTAACGTGCTGACGCAAAAAGATGGCACGGTGGCTTACGACAACAATACGCAGGTCGATACGACGCGCAGCATCACCGTCGAGTTCGACGGCAATGCGCAAGGGCCATGGCGCTTCCGCCCGACCGTCTCGAGCATGCAGGTGCATCCGGGCGAGCTGGTGACCGTCCTGTATGAAGTGGTCAACACGCAAAACCGCGTCGTCAACGCGCAAGCCATCCCCAGCTACGCGCCGCAGAGCGCCACGCCGCATTTCAAGAAGGTCGAGTGCTTCTGCTTCAAGCAGCAGACCTTGAAGGCCCACGAAGCGCGGCAGATGCCGGTGGTGTTTTTCCTCGATCCGGCCCTGCCGAAAGAGGTGAAGACCATCACCCTGTCGTACACGTTTTTCGAGATTGCCGGTCTGAGCCAGGCTCAAACGCCGGCCGTCCAATAGGAGAGTGTCATGGGCGAATCCAAGCAGCCTGAAAAAGC
The DNA here is from genome assembly GCF_058794735.1 of Janthinobacterium sp. GW823-FHT06H09. Lineage (NCBI taxonomy): Bacteria > Pseudomonadati > Pseudomonadota > Betaproteobacteria > Burkholderiales > Oxalobacteraceae > Janthinobacterium > Janthinobacterium sp. GW823-FHT06H09. The sequence goes on from NZ_JBXAHC010000010.1 coordinate 175,272, forward strand.
GTCGTTCCTGTATTCGCTGCGGGCCGTCGTCTGGTCGTTCACGGGACTGCGCCGCAAGAGCGATTTCGACACGGATTCGGCCAAGCTCAATCCCGTGCACATCGTCATCGCCGGTTTCCTGGTGGTGGCTTGCCTGATCGGCATCCTGATTTCAATTGTTAAATTCGTCGTTTTATAAATTATAAAAAACCACCCTATAAGTTTTTGAGGAGATGATGATGAGTTCCAACCACGCCGCCGTACCTTATTATTTCGTGCCCGGCCCGTCGCGCTGGCCCATGCTGGGCGGCGCCAGCCTGCTGCTGACCATGATCGGTGCCTCGGCCTGGGTCAACGACGTCTCCTGGGGACCATACGTGAATTACCTGGGCATCGCGGGCATCCTGCTGGTGCTGTATTTCTGGTTCGGCGACGCCATCAGCGAATCGGAGCAGGGCCTGTACAGCGAGCGCATCGATCACTCGTTCCGCTGGAGCATGAGCTGGTTCATCTTTTCGGAAGTCATGTTCTTCGCCGCCTTCTTCGGCGCCCTGTTCTACGCGCGCAGCATCTCGATGCCATGGCTGGCCGACCTCGACCACAAGGTGATCTGGCCCGATTTCGCCGCCCACTGGGGCAATACGGGCCCGGCCGGCACGGTGCAGGAATTCACCACCATGACGCCGTTCTGGATTCCGACCATCAATACGGCCCTGCTGCTGACGTCGGGTGTCACCCTGACGATTTCCCACCACGCGCTGCGCGCCGGCCACCGCGCCATGACGGCCCTGTTCCTGTTCGCCACCATCGTGCTGGGCGCCATTTTCATGGGCTTCCAGGTCTACGAATACATGCACGCCTACAGCGAACTGAACTTGAAATTGACGTCCGGCATCTATGGCGCCACCTTCTTCATGCTGACGGGCTTCCACGGCTTCCATGTGACCCTGGGCGCCATCATGCTGTCCGTCATCCTGTACCGCGTGCTGAAAGGCCACTTCACGCCCGAGCATCACTTCGGCTTCGAAGGCGCCGCCTGGTACTGGCACTTTGTCGACGTCGTCTGGCTGGGTCTGTACGTGGTCGTGTATTGGTTATAATGGCGGGGCAGGGCGCGCGTTGTTGAGGGGCGCGCCGGCACCATAAAAAAAAGCCGTACCGGGAGATCCTGGGTACGGCTTTTTTCTTAGTGTGAAGAATTTTGCTAAGCAAGCAACGTCGTTGGCAACGGGGTCAGACCCGTCGGGTCTGACCCCAGCCGTTAATGTATGCCCGTCGGCTGGATGTAACCCAGATGATGCGCCAGCAGGATCAGCAAAAACAGGGTGATCGACAAGCCCACGCGCAGGGCCAGCGCCTGCACGGTGCGGTTGCTCTTGCCCTTGTCGCGCATGAGGAAGAACAGGGCCGAGCCCAGGCTGCCCAGGATCAGGATGAAGGCGATGGCAACGAGGATTTTCATGGATGGTAGCGCCAGGCTTGAGGAGGTTTCATTGTAATGCGTATCCGCTTCCATTTTAGATGGATTCCATTTGTTGTAATGCTGCTACTGGTGGCGTTGGGCGTGTCGCTGGCGCAATGGCAGCAGCGCCGCAGCGATGAAAAACTCGCCCGCGCCGCCCGGCTCGAGGCCGGCAACCAGGCCGCGCCGCTGGCCTTGACGGCCGTACCGCTGCTGCCGGACGATGCGCAAGCGATCGAGTACCGCCGCGTCACCGTCACGGGCCGTTTCGTGCCCGCCTGGACGGTCTACCTGGACAACCGCCCCTACAAGGGCCAGGCCGGCTTCCACGCGCTCACGCCATTTCAAATAGACGGTTCGACCATGCACGTACTGGTGGCGCAGGGCTGGTTGCCGCGCAACAATGCCGAGCGCACGCGCATTCCCGACTACGCCACGCCCACGGGTACGGTGACGATCACCGGCATCGCGCGCCTGAACGCGGGCCATGTGATGGAACTGGGCACGGCGCCGGCCCTGGCGCCGCACGCCATCGTGCAAAATGCCGATATCGGCCAGCTGGCCCGGGCCAGCGGCCTGGCCCTGCAGCCATTTATCCTCGAACAAACAGTCGACCCAGCAGCGGCGCCAGCGGCCAGCCAGCTTCCCGTGCGCGACTGGCCGGCGCCCGACCTGGGCGCCGACAAGCACCGCGGCTATGCTTTCCAGTGGTATGCACTGGCAATGATGGCTTTTTTATTTTTTGTCTTTACAGGATTTCGACGTGCAAACAAACAGCCCTGAAGCAACGCAAGACAACAGCAACAAGCAGGCACAGAATACGGGACGGTGGAAACTGCTGGCCGTCGTGGCCGTGTGCGCCTTTCCCATCATCGCTTCGTATTTCACCTATTACATCATCAAGCCCACGGGCCGCAACAACTATGGCGCCCTGATCGACCCGCGTCTGTACCCGATACCGGAAGCCCAGCTGCAGGTGACGGAACTGGACGGCAAGCCCGCGCCGCTGGCCCAGTTCAAGGGCAAGTGGGTGTTGCTGCAGACGGGCCCGTCCGATTGCCAGGAAGCGTGCAAGAAGCAATTGTTTGACATGCAACAACTGCGTTTGATGCAAGGCAAGGAGCGCGAACGCCTGGAACGGGTCTGGCTGGTGACGGACGCTCAGCCGCTCGACACGCTCGTGATGCGGGAATTCGACGGCACCAGCATGCTGCGCGTGAATAATGACGCCTTAAAGGCGTGGCTGCCCGTGGAGCCGGGCGGCAAGACCAGCGACCACTTATATTTGATCGATCCGCTGGGCAACCTGATGATGCGCTTCCCGAAAGACGCGGACCCGAACAAGATCAAGAAAGACATCGCCAAGCTGCTCAAAGCTTCGGCGATCGGTTAAGGGGAACGCATGCCGACGATGCATCTCTCCGCGCTGGCCCAGCTGGGCTTGACGGGTCTGCTGGTGGCGCTGCTGCCTTTGAGCATGGTGTGGGTGTCCGCGGACGCCAATAAATACCGCAAGCTCGTGTGGATCGCCGTCTTCCTGACGGTCGACCTGATCATGTTTGGCGGTTTTACGCGCTTGTCCGATTCCGGCCTGGGCTGCCCCGATTGGCCAGGCTGCTATGGCTCGGCCAATCCTTTCCTCGCGCACGAACACATCGTCGCGGCGGAAACCCTGATGCCGACGGGCCCCGTCACGGTAGTGAAAGCGTGGATCGAAATGACGCACCGCTACCTGGCCATGGCCATCGGCGTCTTGATCGTGGCGATGATGGTGCAGGCGTGGCGCCAGTGGAAGAAAAGCAAACGCGAGGAATTCGCCCCGGCCCTGCCGACGGCGCTGTTCCTGTTCGTCTGCCTGCAGGGCGCGTTCGGCGCCTGGACCGTCACCTTGAAGCTGCAACCGGTGATCGTCACCATCCACTTGCTGCTGGGCATGGGCTTGCTGGCCATGCTGACGTGGCTGGGCGGGCGCCAGGATCATGCCGTTAAACCCCTGCTGCGCGCCGATGCGGACGCTGCCGTGCTGCGCCCCGTGCGCGCGCTGGCCGTCATGTCGCTCGTGCTGCTGACGGTGCAGATCGCGCTGGGCGGCTGGGTGAGCACCAACTACGCCACCCTGGCCTGCACGGATTTCCCCCTGTGCGGCGGCAAGGTGATTCCGGAGATGGATTTCGAGCATGGTTTCCACCTGTGGCGCGAACTGGGCAAGACGGCCGCCGGCCACTATTTGCCGTTTTCCGCGCTGACGGCCATCCACTGGGTGCACCGCAACTTCGCCTTCATCGTGCTGGCCGGCATCGGCTATACCGTGTGGCGGGCGTGGAAATTGCCATCCTTGCGCGGCACGGCCCGCTGGGTGGCGCTGGTGCTGGCCCTGCAGGCGGCCACGGGCCTGGCGACCATCTACCTGAGCTGGCCATTGTCGATTGCCGTGCTGCATAACGGCGGGGCGGCGCTGCTCGTGTTGTTGCTGACCATGTTAAACTACAAGGCTAAATTCCAACTCGATGTAGCGCGCAATGTTCAGCGCGCTTGCGCCGCCGCGCCAGTGCCCTCGGCACCAGCCAGTCCTTCCCGTACCGCATAAATGACTACTCAGACCATCAGCCGTAAACCATCCCCCCGCATCGCCCAGTACTGGGCGCTGACCAAGCCCCGCGTGACGCAGCTGGCCGTATTTTGCGCCGTCATCGGCATGTTCCTGGCCAGCGAGGAGTTGCCGGACTGGCATGCGGTGGTGTTCGGCACCATCGGCATCTGGCTGCTGGCCGGCGCCGCGTTTGCCGTCAATTGCCTGGCCGAGCGCGAGATCGATGCGCGCATGGCCCGCACGGCGCGCCGCCCGATGGCCATGGGCGACATCACGGTGAAACAGACGGTGGTGTTCGCGCTCGTGATCGGCGGCCTGGGCATGGCGATTTTGTATCACCTCGTCAATCCGCTGACCATGTGGCTGACCTTTGTCACCTTTGTCGGCTATGCCTTGATCTACACGATGGTGCTCAAACCCGCCACGCCGCAAAACATCGTCATCGGCGGCCTGTCCGGCGCCATGCCGCCCGCGCTGGGCTGGGCAGCCGTCGCCAACGACGTGCCGATGCAGGCGTGGCTGCTGGTCCTGATCATTTTCGTCTGGACGCCGCCGCACTTCTGGGCGCTGGCCATGTACCGCCGCGACGATTATGCGCGCTCGGGCTTGCCCATGCTGCCCGTCACGCACGGCATGCAATTTACGCAATTTCACGTGTGGCTGTACTCGATCGCGCTGGCCGCCACCACCTTGCTGCCGTACGCCGTGCGCATGAGCGGCCTGATCTACCTGGCTGCGGCCGTGGTGCTCAATGCCGGCTTCCTGTATTACGCGTGGAAGATGTACCGCCACTACACGGACTTGATCGCGCGCAAAGCGTTTACTTTTTCCATCATCTACCTGGCATTGCTGTTCGCGGCCTTGCTGGTCGATCACTACATTCCCCTCGGAACATGAAAAAAACCCTGACTCTGTTGCTGGCGGCCGCGCTGGCCGTCGTCCTCGCCGGCTGCGGCAAGCCTGCCGCACCGAAGCTGGCATTCAAGAACACGGACGTGACGGGCCTGGGCTACGCGCGCGAATTCGCGCTGACGGACCACACGGGCCAGCCGCGCACCCTGGCCGACTACAAGGGCAAGCTGGTGCTGATGTTCTTCGGCTACACGCAATGCCCGGACGTCTGCCCCACGACCATGGCCGACATGGCGCAGGTGATGCAGGAAATGGGTCCGCAGGCGGACCAGGTGCAGGTGCTGTTCGTCACCGTCGACCCCGAGCGCGACACGCAGGCCTTGCTGGCGCAATATGTCCCCGCTTTCGACAAGCGTTTCGTGGGCCTGTATGGCGATGCGGCCGCGACGGCCAGGGTGGCCAAGGAATTCAAGGTGTATTACGCCAAGGTCGAAGGCGAAACGGACAGCAGCTACACGGTCGACCATACGGCCGGCACCTATGTGTTCGACCGCGAAGGCAAGATCCGCCTGTTCGTGCGCCACGGCGAAAAGCCTGCCGCCATCGCGCACGATCTTAAACTTCTGCTATCCTGATCCGGTCGCGCCCCCGGGCGCCATCTTCAGGATATGCAGTACATGGATAAACGTTTCGAGCCCCACGCCCGCCTGGCAGCCATCATCTTCCTGTTGATCGGCTGCTTTTTCGTCTTGCGCCCCTTCCTCGCCGCCATGCTGTTTGCCGCTTGCGTGGGCATTTCCAGCTGGCCCCTGTATCTCCTCCTGCTCGACCGCCTGAAAGGCCGGCGCAACTGGGCGGCCGCCATCATGACCCTGTCATTGCTCCTGGTCATCGTGCTGCCGCTGGCCCTCGTCACCTACAACCTGGCCGACAATGTGTCGCGCATCTACGAGCAGATCCGCGCCGCGCTGGAAGCGGGCGGCCTGCATCCGCCCGTCTGGCTGGCCAGCATTCCCGTGGTGGGCGAAACCATCGCCGGCTACGTAGAGCGCCTGCTCGCCGACCGCGAGGAATTACTGAATCTGGGCAAGACGATGCTGGAGCCGGCGCGCCACTTCCTCGCTTCCGGCGGCATCCTGCTGGGCACGGGTCTGGCGCAGACCAGCCTGGCCGTGTTCGTCAGCTTCTTCCTCTACCGCGACGGCCAGCAGCTGAGCCGTGCCTTGATGACGGGCGCCGGCCGCATCATCGGCGACAGCGCACCCGGCGTGGGCCTGACCATCAGCCGCACCGTGCGCGGCGTCATGTACGGCTTGCTGGGCACGGCGCTGGCGCAAGCGCTGGTGGCCGTGGTGGGCTTCCTGATCGCCGGCGTGCCGGCCGTCGCGCTGCTGGGCGTGGCCACCTTCATCTTTTCGCTGATCCCCGTCGGCCCACCGCTGATCTGGGGCGGTGCCGCCATCTGGCTGTTTTCAGACGGCCAGACGGGCTGGGGCATTTTCATGCTGGTGTGGGGGGCGCTGCTGATCAGCGGCGTTGATAATGTGGTCAAACCCATGCTGATCAGCCGCGGCAGCAGCCTGCCGTTTTTGCTGGTGTTGCTCGGCGTGCTGGGCGGCGTGCTGGCCTTCGGCTTCGTCGGTATTTTCATCGGGCCGACCCTGCTGGCGGTGCTGTACAGCCTGTTGCAAACGTGGACGGTGGGCGAAACCACCGTGCCGCAGGGCAAAGATACGATTACGTTGAAGAAGTAATCAGTCGCGCAAGTCCGCATCGAGATCGCGTTCCTGCTTCGGAATCACCTTGATCAGCACGATGCGGGGCCCGTTCATCTTCTTGACGACGATGTCGAAGTCGACGAAGGTGATGCGCTGGCCCTGCTTTGGAATGTCACCGAGCTTGACCATGATCAAGCCGCCCACCGATTCCACGTCGTCCAGCCCCAGCTCCTCGTTTTCAATATCGATGCCGAGGATGCGTTCGAGCGAGAAGATGGGCAGGCTGGCCTTGCCGATCAGGGTGCCGTCGCTTTGCTTGAGCCAGTCGTTTTCATTGCGGCGGAATTCGTCGCGGATTTCACCGACCATGGCACCGAGCAAGTTATCGAGGGTGATGAAACCCAGCGGGCGCTTGCCCTTCTCGCCGATCAGGGCGAAGTGGGGCGCGCCGTCGCGAAAGCGCCGGAACAGTTCCAGGGCCGGCGTGCGCGCGGAAATGATGTCCACGGGACGCAAAAACGGCGTGAGCGAGGTGATCGGTTTGCCCGCCTGCTGGGCAAAGAACAGATCCTTGAGGTGTACCACGCCCAACACGTCGTCTTCATTCGTGTCGAAATACGGGTAGCGGCTGAAGCGGTTGCGCAGCACCGTGTCGAGGTTTTCTTCCAAGGTGCTCGACGCGTGCAGGGCGATCACTTCATTGATCGGGCGCATCAGGTCCGACACCGTCATTTGTTCGAAATCAAGCGACTGGGCCAGGATGTTGCGCTCGTCGCGCGTAAACTTTTCGCCGGGCTGGCTGGTGCGCAGGATCAGTTTCAGTTCTTCGGATGAGTAATGGGCATCGTGGCCGCCCTTGCCGGACAGGCCCGCCAGGCGCAGCACCCAGTTGGCGCTGGCGTTGAGCAGGTAGATGGCCGGGTACATGGTCCAGTAGAAACCGTACAGGGGAATCGCGCTCCACAGGCCGACGGCTTCCGGGTTGCGGATAGCCATCGATTTGGGCGCCAGTTCGCCCACGACGATATGCAGGAAGGAAATCACGCTGAAGGCGAGGACAAAGGAGATGCCGTGGATCAGCTCTTGCGAGGTGACGCCGATGGCGCCGAACAGCGGCTCGAGCAAGCCGGCAAATGCCGGTTCGCCGACCCAGCCCAGGCCCAGCGAGGCCAGCGTGATGCCCAGCTGGCAGGCGGACAGGTAGGCGTCCAGCTGGCCATGCACCTTGGCCAGGATGCGGCCCCGCAGCCCTTGCGTCTTGGCGATGGCGCGGATGCGCGTGCGCCGCAAGGTGACGATGCCAAACTCGGCGGCAACAAAAAAACCGTTCAGCGCGACCAGGAAGAGGGCGAGCAGGACTAGCAAGACATTGTGCATGGGGGCGCAAAAGATGGGCTGTTAAAACGTCATCTTAAACGACGAAGGCCGCCATAGCCTAATTTTGCCGCGCGCGCGTGCGATGAAGCAGCCGACTGCCTCATAACTTTGCGCTGGCACCTTATATTTCCTCCACGATAATGTTGCTTGATATTTATGAATGTGTTGATAAAGTTCATGCTCTACGGACGCGGATCTTAAAAAATGTACCAATTATATCGATATGTTCCCCCATGCAACTAGTTGCTAGTTGTATAATAAGGAATATTTTTTTAATTGCAATAATGAGGTTTATGAGGCGATAGGGTGTGGATTATTTAGTAATTTTAAATTTTATGAATTTTTATATAATATTTTTGATGAAAAATTTCTTGGATATTTTTGATTTTGTTCTGTAGTAGCGTAGGTTTAAATTTAGGTTATTATGAATTATGCAGAATTGGCAAGGCAGCAAAATATATCGACGTCGGCCATACTTGAGGAGTCTCTTAGGGATAAGGATTGTATTTTAGCTTTAACGAAAAGCTATTGTTTTGTGAATGATATTTCTTTGTGCGTTTCATTGGTGAGTGGAAGGAGAGAAAGTAAATTAATTCTTCATTCAATAAAAGAATATCAGTTTGCGCTGTTTGCATTAAACCAAGGATTTTACAGGCATGCATTTTCAGCTCTCCGTTTAAGTTTTGAACTGGCTTTGTCTGCGATTGAGTTTTCAGCGAACGAAATTGCATTGCGCCAATGGGAGCAGGGATCATATGACGTAAGTTGGGGGCGTATTGTCAATCCTGATGCAGGGATATTTTCTAATAACTTTTTAAAATCTTTTTCTGCTGGAGTTGATGATAAAGGGCAGCATTTTAGGTCATTGGCTGAGAAGGTATATCGTGAGTGTTCAGAGTATGTTCATGGGAATGCTAGTACTCATTGCGATTTGCCGGTGGATATAAATTTCTCAAAAAATTGTGTGATTGATTGGTGTGAAAAAGCCGCAGTTATTCATATGGTTGTGTTGTTTTCATTTTTTTCTAGGTATCTAAACGATATGACTGAATCGGAGAGACGGAAAGTCGAATCTCCATTTTTGGAAAATCTTGGGTATATTAAGAGTGTAAGAGTTATTTTTGGAGCGGCAATTTAATATTATGGCTGATTATTTTATTCGAACAGAAGATATTGCGAATGATGAGATTTTAAAGTTGTTTGTTGAAACAGCTCGGGATCGGGAAATTATAGATGCGTTAAAAAGTCGAAATCCAATAATACTTCTTGGTAGTCGTGGAGTCGGAAAATCTTTTTTAATGAAGGTTGCTCAAGCTGAAATGCTACGTGACTTTGAGGCGGAGAATGTGCTTCCAGTTTATGTTAGTTTTACAAAAAGCTCTCTCCTGCAAACCTCAACGGCAGATCAGTTTCATTATTGGATGCTGGCTAGAATATGTATTTCTATAGTTCGGGCATTAATGAAGCAAGGATTACTGGCTGGAGCACCTCTTAGTACGCAAATTATTTCAGGGGATGCTAGTGGGCGCGCGACCGCACAGTCAAAAATTGAAGTTATAGCAGCTCAATTCGAAGAGAGTTGGAAAACTCCAGATGTTGCTGTTGATGTAACTTCATTGCCAGATGTTGATAAACTTAAAGAGTTACTTGAGGATTTGTGTGAGTCTTCAGGCGTGAAACGTTTTTCTGTATGTATTGACGAGGCTGCCCATATATTTTTGCCGAGTCAGCAACGTCAATTTTTTACACTTTTCCGCGATTTACGTAGCCCATATTTGACCTGCAATGCGGCAGTTTATCCGGGTGTCACTTCTTACGGGGAAACATTTCAACCAGTCCACGATGCGACAGTTTTATCGGTAGATCGAGATGTGACACATCCAAATTATGTTTCCAATATGCGGGAAATAGTTGAGAAGCAGGCCGAAAGTGCAGTATCTAGGGATATAGAAAGAAATGGGCAAAATTTTGCTGTCCTTGCGTATGCTGCTAGTGGAAATCCACGAATTTTATTAAAAACAATAGCAAAGGCATCAAGAATATCTAGCAAGGAAGTTAATGATGTTATTCGGGAGTATTATAGAAATGAAATTTGGTCCGAGCACTCTCTTTTGGTTGAGAAGTATAAAAGCCATAAGGATATTATAGATTGGGGGAGAGCATTTATTGAGAATGATCTCCTTCCGGATCTCAGGATGAGAAATATCTATTCTCTAAGTCAAGGACAAAAGACAAGTTGTTTTTTCTGGATTCATCGTGATGCTCCAGCTGTTGTGATGCATGCATTAAAAGTTCTTTCATATACTGGTATCGTTATCGAGCATTCGGCTGGAATAAAAGCAAAAAGTACAGAAATAGGAACGCGATATCTTGTTAACTTGGGGTGTTTGTTTGCGCTTGAGTCTCAGCCGGCAGTGACTGCCTTTCCTGTAGCGCAGAATTTGGACATGCGCCGGATGAAGGAATACCGTGCAAATCATCCAATTTTCGCCCCTGTTGTAGATGCAACGCCAACCTTAAATGATGAGTCTCTGGGGCGTGTAGAGTTTTTGGATCAAATTTCAAAATCAATTGATGTTCTTGATATATCTGATTGGCAAAAAGAAGTATTGCAGAAGCTGAAAATATTGACACTTTCTGATTTACTTAACTCATCTGAGTCAGATTTGCAAAAAGCCCATTATGTCGGAGAGGTTCGGTCTAGGAGGATGAGGAATGCCGCATTTGCTGCTATATATGAATATTTATCTGGGTAATTGTTAAAATTAATACTTTTTTAGTGGTAGTGGATATTCGGCTGATATTTTTGTATCAGCCAAATTTTTATATGATTCTATGTTTTTATTAAGATGAAAATTGCCGGTTTATATTAGCTTCCGAATATTTTCGTACGTTGGATTATTTGTACTTAATCAATAGTATTGCCGCGCATGGCAAAGACCATGACAGCCGAGACGATGGCGGGAATGGCGACGACGAGGAAAATCGTGCTGTTGGGCCAGTTCAGGCGGATCAGCTCGCCGCCGAGCACAGGGCCGATGATGGAGCCGATGCGGCCCACGCCCAGGCTCCAGCCGATGCCCGTCGAGCGCAGGGTGGTCGGGTAGTAGCTGGCCGCCAGGGCGTTGACGGCAGGCTGGCCGCCCACCACGCAGAAACCGGCGATGAAAATGGTGATGAACAGGAAGGCCAGCGACACGTCGGGACGGCCGATCAGGGCGATGGCGACTGCAGCGACCAAAAAGCACGGCAGCAGGATGCGGCGGAAGCTGGAGCGGTCGATCAGCTGGCCCATGACGAGGGTGCCGATGGTGCCGCCCACTTGCAGGGCCGTGCCCGCCAGCACGGCGTTGGCCGTCGACAGGCCCGCTTCCTTGGCGATGGTCGGCAGCCAGTTGGACAGGAAATACAAGTTCAGCAAGTTCATGAAATTGATGACCCACAACAGAATCGTCATCTTGGCGCGGCCGCCCGTAAACAATTGCAGCACGGGCGCGCCCTTGTGTTCCTTTTCATGCACGACGTATTGCGTGTCGGCCGTGATGTTGACGGTGGGATCGATGCGTTTGAGCCACTGGGCGACTTTATCCAGCTTGCGTTTCTTCAATACCAGAAATTGCATCGATTCCGGCAGCAGGAAGAACATCAGCACGCCGATGACCAGCGGCACCACGCCGCCCACGTAAAACACGGATTGCCAGCCGAAGGCGGGAATCAGCGCGGCGGACAATAATCCGCCCAGGACGGCGCCCAGGGTAAAGCCGCACGAGACGAGCATCATCAGGGTGACTTTCTTGCGCAGGGGGCTGTATTCGCCGGCCAGCGCCATGGCGTTCGGCATCACGGCGCCCAGGCCCAGTCCCGTGATAAAACGGATCAGCTGCAATTGCTCGATGTTTGTTGCCAGCGGCGTGACCAGCATGCACAGCGAAAAGAAGATGGTCGAGCCGATCAGCACGGGGCGGCGGCCGAACTTGTCGGCCGTGATGCTGAAGACGAGCGAGCCGACCAGCATGCCCAGCAAGCCCGCGCCGAACACGGGGCCCAGGTTGGCCTTGCTGACATGCCAATCGGCAATGATGGCGGGCGCCACATAGCCCATCGCCTGCACGTCGAAGCCATCCATGATGACGCACAGCCCGCACAGGATCAGCATGCCGATCTGGAAGGAGCCGATCCTGTTGTTATTGATGAGATCGGGAATATCGATCGTCTTGCCTGCCGTGGACATGGTGATGCTCCTGTTTTTTATGGTGATCGCCCCCTGCCGGCGAGGGAGGGGCGCGTGTTTGTCTCAGGCTTTATTACAATCGCTTTTGATTGATTATTCAAACGTTATTTTCGAATGGATTTATCAGCTTTCCTTGTGAATCTTTGGCTGGCCCTGGATGGCGGCCAGGATGACGTCCAGCGCCGGGTGCATGATCTTGCGTTCGTTTGAAATGACATAAAACTGTTCGCGCAGGGACGAGGCGTCGCCGACCAGCACGGCGCCGAATTGCTCCTCGATGTCGGCCGCCAGGCTGGCCGGGGCGAAGAACAGGCCCAGGCCCTTGCGGCCGAAGGCGTTGAGCATGGCGTTGTCCTCGAATTCACCGACCACATCGGGCCGCACGCCTTGCTGCACCATCCATTCATCGATGCGCCCGCGCAAGGCGTTATTGCGCGCCGGCAGCAGGAATGGCGCGCCATGCAGGCTGTGCGGGAAGTTGTCGCGGTATTGTGCGGCCAGCGCGGGGATGCCGAACAGTTTCATGGCGCTTTCGCCCCACAGGTGGCTGGACACGCGCAGGCTGGCGCCGGCGGGCACGGCGCGGTCCGTCAACACCAGGTCCAGCTTGTGCAGGGCCAGGTCGGCCAGCAAGGATTCAAATTCGTCTTCCAGGCACACGAGCTTGACGGGCTGGTCCAGGCTGCGCGTGGCGTCGAGCATGCGGTAGGCCATCAGTTTCGGCAGGGAATCGGAAATGCCCACCGTCAAACGCATCTTTTCCGCGTCCGTATCGGCCAGCGCATCCTGCATCTGCTCGCCCAGCAAAAAAATCTGGTCCGCATAGCCGAGCGCCAGCCGGCCCGCTTCCGTCGGCACCAGGCGGCGTCCCTGCGGCTGCAGCAGGGAGCGGCCCAGTTCCTTTTCCAGCAGGGCCAGCTGGGTGCTGATGGTTTGCACGGCCAATCCCAGCCGTTCGGCCGCGCGCGTCACGCCGCCTTCCTTGGCGACGACCCAAAAAAAGTACAAATGGCGGTAATTGAAGCCCGTGGTTTTCATCGCGATATCCTATCTTCTGTTTTTACGAAGTAATACTTCCATTATCTTCTATTTTTAAATGTGTGACATGTCCCTATACTATGTTTCATTAAATCTAGATAACGGGGAACTATCGATGAAGCATTTCAGAGTGTCATTTCTAGTGACATTTATCTGCCTGGGCATTTCCGCCTGGTGGGGTTACACGCACGGTGGCGTGCAGACGATGCTGGCGGCGCTCGGTATCGCGGTGATCCTGGGCGTGATGGAAGTCTCGCTGTCGTTCGACAACGCGGTGGTCAATGCCTCGGTGCTGAAGAACTGGGACAAATTCTGGCAAAACCTGTTCCTGGGCGTGGGCATCATCATCGCCGTGTTCGGCATGCGTCTGCTGTTCCCGCTGGTCATCGTGGCGCAAGCGGCGGACCTGGGCTTGCTGGAAGTATGGAATCTGGCACTGAGCAATCCGGAACAGTATTCGATGCACCTGACGAATCACCACGCGGAAGTGGCGGCATTCGGCGGCATTTTCCTGCTGCTGGTCTTCCTGAACTTCCTGCTGGACTCGGAAAAAGAAACGCACTGGCTGGGCCGTATTGAAGAAAAATTGGGTGCGCTGGGCAAGATCTCGTCGATTTCCGTGATGATCGCGCTCGGTACCCTGATGGCCAGCCTGTCGATGATCGAAGAAGGCCAGAAGCTGGTGGTCCTGACGGCCGGCCTGTGGGGTATTTTGACCTACGTGGGCGTCGATGTGATCAGCGGTTTGCTGGAAGGCGACAACGGCGACGGCAACATGGGCGACATCATCAAGCGCGGCGGTATTGGCGGCTTCCTGTACCTGGAAGTGCTCGACGCCTCGTTCAGCTTTGACGGCGTGATCGGCGCGTTTGCCATCACCAAGGATGTCGTGATCATCATGCTGGGCCTGGCGATCGGCGCGATGTTCGTGCGTTCGATGACGGTGTTCCTGGTGCGCAAGGGCACGCTCGACGAGTTCGTTTATCTGGAGCACGGCGCGCACTATGCGATCGGTATCCTGGCCGTGATCATGTTGGTCAGCATGAAGTTCCACATTCCCGAGATTTTCACGGGTCTGATTGGGGTGGCCTTCATTCTCGCCTCGCTGTGGTCGTCGATCCGCTACAAGCGCAGGATGGCCCTCGAAGAAGGCCGGACGGAAGCGCTGGAAGCGGTCAAGGCAGTGTAAAGAATGCGCGGCAAACGACTACACCCGTTTGTCGGCAAGTTGCAGCAAGCGTCGCCGCCGGCCTGGGGAGTCAGGCCGGTGGAGGACGCCAGGTGTTTGATCATATACAACCCACATAGGAGAAATACATCATGGCAATCAGTCTGCAAAAAGGCGGCAACGTTAACCTGAGCAAGGAAGCCCCCGGCATTTCGAAGATGATCATCGGCCTGGGCTGGGATGCCCGCGCCACCGATGGCGCCGCGTTCGACATCGACGGTTCCGTATTCCTGTTGAAGGCCGACGGCAAGGTTCGCGCCGACGTCGACATGATTTTCTATAACAACCTGAAGTCGAGCGACGGTTCCGTCACCCACTCGGGCGACAACACCACGGGCGCCGGCGATGGCGACGATGAAACCGTCGTCGTCGACCTGGCCACGGTGCCGGCCGAGATCGACAAGATCGCCGTCTGCGTGACGATTCACGATGCCGAAGCGCGCAAGCAAAACTTTGGTATGGTATCGAAAGCGTACGTGCGTTGCGTGAATGCCAACGGCAACACGGAAATCGCCCGCTTCGACCTGTCGGAAGACGGTTCGGCGGAAACGGCCATGGTCTTCGGCGAAATCTACCGCAACGGCGGCGATTGGAAATTCAAGGCCATCGGCCAGGGCTACAAAGGCGGCCTGGGCCCACTCGCCGCGTCTTTCGGCGTCGGCGTATAAGTTGTAAATAATCAAGGCGGTCCGCAGCGCGGGCCGCCACCATCACCATCATCGTTGAGGAAGGAAGAGTCAGATGCCAGTTTTTACTATTACCGGGGACGTCGACCCGTTCCTGCATGTGTCGCTGGCCAAGGGCGAGAAGATTTATTGCGAATCCAACGCGATGGTGATGATGGAAACCAATCTTGAGCTGAAAGGCAAGATGACTGGCGGCATAGGCGCCGCGCTGATGCGCACCTTTGCCAATGGGGAATCGTTCTTTCAGCAGCATATCGAGGCCATGCGGGGCGACGGCGACTGTCTGCTGTCGCCCACCTTGCCCGGCGCGATGCGGGTGCTGGAGGTTGGCGCCCAGCAATACATGATCAGCGATGGCGCCTTCGTGGCGGCCAGCTCTGGCGTGGAATTGAAGGTGCGCACGCAAAGCCTTGGCAATGCGCTGTTTGCCCAGAGCGGTGGTTTTTTCATCACCGAGACGGCAGGCAGCGGCCAGTTGGCGGTGTCCGGTTTTGGCGCGATGTCGGAACTGGAAGTGACGCCTGGCAAGGACGTGGTGATCGATAACTCGCACGTCGTGTGCTGGGACAACCGCCTGCAATACGAAATTTCCATCACGACCGGCAGCAGCGGCGGCTTTCTGGGTAATTTGATCAATAGCCAGACCAGCGGCGAAGGCATGGTGCTGAAGTTTTCAGGCACGGGAAAAATCCTCGTGTGCTCGCGCAACCGCGCGGCCTTCCTCGCCTGGACGCAAAGCAAGCCGGCGTAAGAGTAGTTGATGCAACCAACCAAACAGGAGCTATGCGTATGTCTGTCAATTTGAGCAAGGGCCAGAAGATTTCTCTGGACAAAGAAGCTGGTGCCACCCTGACCCGTATCACCATGGGCCTGGGCTGGGATGCCGTCAAGACCAAGGGTTTCCTCGGTTTCGGTTCGAAGACGGAAGCCGTCGACCTGGACGCCTCGTGCGTCATGTTCGACGAGAACAAGGGCACGTCCGACATCGTCTGGTTCCGCCAGCTGAAAAGCAAGGACGGCAGCATTGTCCACACGGGCGACAACCGTACGGGCGCGGGCGACGGCGACGACGAACAGATCAATGTCGATCTGTCGACAGTGCCGGCGCACGTGAAAAGCCTGGTCTTCACCGTCAACAGCTTTACTGGCCAGAACTTCTCGCAGGTGGAAAACGCCTATTGCCGCATCTTGAATGCCAGCAATAATCAGGAAGTCGCGCGTTTCAACCTGTCTGTGCAAGGTTCCCACACGGCACAGATCATGGCCAAGCTGTACCGCCATAACGGCGAATGGAAGATGCACGCCATCGGAGAAAACGGCAACGGTCGCACGTTTGACGACCTGATGCCCCAAATCTCAGTGCATCTATAAGGAGCAGTACGCAGCGGGCGGGGGACGGACCGGATACCGGCCCTTGTCCGCTGCTCTATTTTGAAGGAGAGTATGTCGTGATGCGATTGCTGATAGCCTTGCTACTTCCGTGTCTCACGTTTTTCATGCTGGGGCGCCCGCTGGCCGGTGCCGCCGCCTTGATCTTGCAGTGCACTGTGATCGGCTGGGCGCCGGCGGCCCTGTGGGCCCTGTACACGGTGAACCAGCATAAAACGGAGCAGGAACTGGAAGGTGCGTTAAGCCGCAGCTACATGCGCAGGCGTAGTCGCTTGATTTAAGGTCGATTGATCTAAATCAACCGGGCGCCAGGAATCCTTGCGCTAAAGCCCGTACGAGCGATCGTGCGGGCTTTTTTGTGCGCGTGCGAGGCGCTACTCATCGCTTTCGGCTGGGCATATTGCCGCTTGTGCGGCCTCTTGCGAGGACGTTTCCGCTGCCGCCAGCAGGGTGTCGACGGTGCTGGCGTCAACGCGCTTCATGTCTTTCGACCACGATACGAGTAAGGCGAAAGACAGCAACAGGCTGATCACGCCGAGGACTAGCGTAAGACCGATGCCCCATTGCGACCACTTTCGTTGTACCAGGTTGAAGTGTTCAACACTTTGCCATTTTCCATTTTTCCAGGCCATCTCACGGCCTTTGATGCCCAGCCAGATGGCAACCCCGATGCCAACGTAGGGGATCAGTGCGAGTAAGCCTATCCACGTGCGGTTGCCGATCGCCCATATCCAGTTCAGCAGGAAGGCACCCCAGCTCCAGCCAGCCACACCGGCAGGCAGTGCCTCGGCGGCGTCACTGCGCGCGCCACAGTTGGCGCAAAAGTGCGTCTTGCCTTCCGCTTGCTGCGTCCCGCATGCCGTGCAAAACATGGGCTATCCTTCACGATGAATGGTGACCAGGCGGCTGCGGTGCATGGGTTTATCTCCCGCAACAGCCGTACAGTGCATTCTTCTTCGTCGACGTCATGGCTGTCTTGATTACAATCAAGAGTTACCCTTGTCGTGACAGGCAGCTCATTTCTTGCAGCGTATCGGCACGTTCACGGAATTGCCGTCTGAGCTCAGGTTACGGTATTGCAAATCTTCGCTTTCGATGGCGAAGCGGGGCACGGCGTGCACGTAGCGCTGCTTGCAGACCGTGTCGTCATTGATCAGTTTGCCCGCCAACATGTAGTCGCACAGGGCGAAGCGCGATTCCTCGTCGTCGAGGATCAGCACGCGCGCGGCGCTGTACAGCGCCGATTGCAAGACGTCCGGGCTGCAGTTTTCCGGGCCCGTCAGTTTCAGATGGGTTTTCGTCTGCGTGGCCAGGCGTTGCAGCTTGACGAGGGCGGCGCGCTCTTCCTTGCGGGCACTGTCGACTTGGGCGTCGCCGCTGGACAGGCGCAGCGCCAGCGAGGCGATCTGGTCGATGGAAATATGCCAGGCAAAGCCTTCGAGGCGCGTGCGGATCTGGCCGGGCAGGGGATCGGCCGCATCGACTTCGCAGCGGTACTGGCCCAGGTGGGGACGGCACAGCACGGGAATGGCAAAGGCCGAGGTGCGCTTGCTCTTGACGAATTTCTGGCTCAGGTCGCCAAAGTTTTCATGCGTGATGGTATCGAAGCGGGCTTGCCCAAAGCCCATCTTGACGAGGTTTTCCTTGCGCTGGCGCGAAAACAGGGCATCGACGGCGTCGTAGATATTCTTGTTGAAGATGCGGTCCAGCGGCTGGCGCTCGTCCGACATCTTTTCGAAGACGGCGCTGGAATTGGGCGCGTTGGCGTCGATGGAAATGAGGATGAAGGGCTTGCTGTTCAGGCGCGGCGGCACGACGGCCATGTCGTTGCCGTACAGCTGCGTCAGGGCCACGTCCCACAGGGTTTCCACGCCCAGATTGTCGGCCGCGCCGCCGTCGAACAGGTGCACGTAAGACGGCGATTCGCGCGACTCGGAACCGAGCTCCGGCACGAACGTATTTTTCGGACGGAAACGCTCGAAGGTGACGGAATCGAACACGCCGGGAAAGGCGGCCGAGGTGGCCACGGCCGTTGCCAGGCGGATATCCTGGATCGGCGAATGCAGGGTGCCGTAAAAATACTCATAAGAAAACACCACGCGCTTGCCGCCATCGGTGGCATCCGTCGCGTTGGCCAGGAAGATGGGGCCGTCGTGCGGCAAGTCCTCGTAGGTTTTCTTGTCGTACAGCACATCGTCGAATACGTCGGACAGGAAGGACGTGCGCGTCTTGTTCGTCAACAACATCGTCGTCAGGTTGGCCGGTTTCAAAATGGTCTGGCCGAAGAAATCCGTTTTCAGCTTGCTGCGCAGCAAAGGCCAATCCGTCTGCTTGCCATGCAAGGCATAGTAGCCGCCCGCGATGGCGCCGCCGGACACGCCGGAGATGGCCGAGGCGCCGCTGACGAGACCGAACTGCTCCAGCTGCTCCAGCGAGGCGGCCGAGAAATTGGCTGCGCGGCTGCCTCCGCCGGACAGGGCGATGCCGATGAAGTGGTCGTTGGGCATCGGGTTCTGGATGCGCGCCTTGGGCGCGTCGATGCGCAGGCGCGGGGCTTCCTGCACGGTGAACGTGCGGTTTTCCACGCCGCTGTTGGGGCGCAGGGCGAGTACCGTGCAGCCGCTCAGCAGCGCGACGAGGATAAATGGTGCGAACAAGCGTGGCTTCATGCGTGATCTGTGCGTAGTCATTGGTTGGGATACGGACGGAAACGTGTGCGATTCTAGCAAACTTGCCGGTGATTAAGCATGCAGCTGATATGCGAGGAGGGCGGCGTTGTAGCCCGCGTGTACCAGCATGGGCGCCAGCAGCGCGCCGCTGCGTTCGTACGCGAGGCCCGCGCACAGGCCCAGCACGAAGGCAGGCAGCATGGCGGAGGGCGGATGCATCATGGCAAACAGCGCGGCGCCGATGGCGATGGCTTGCCAGGCCGGCAGCGAACGGCGCAAGCCGCCCTGCAGCAAGCCGCGGAAAATGAATTCCTCGCACAGGGGAGCGGCCAGCACGCCCAGGGCCAGCAGCCACAGGCTGTCCCATGAACTGCCGCCCGCTGCCGCCGCAGGTGCTTGCAGCACGAGCGTGCAGGCGATGCCGCAGAGAGCCGATACGGCCGCGCCTGCCGTACCCCAGCGCCAGGGGTGCCGGCCTCGTGCCATGCGCGGCACGCCGGCCGTCTTGCTGCGCCAGTAGACCAGGCGCAGCAGCACATACGTGAGCACGCCAGCCACCTTGTCCTTGAGCAGGATCAACAGCAGGATTTGCAGAATAAAAAACAGCATGGCGGCGATCAGGCCGTCGGCCGCCGTCACCCTGGCCGGCGGCGAGGCGGACGGGTCGAGCAGGTAGGGCACTTCATCGCGTGCTTTTTGCCACAGGGCCACGGCCAGCGCCGCCGTCAGCACGACAAACACCAGTTGCTGCGCCAGGCTGCCGGCCGCCAGCGCGGCGATGTACAGGCCGGTCAGCAGCAGGTATAGATACGTGTAGGCGGGCCGTATCTTTACCGCCGCTTCGGTGGCCAGCGGATCGCTGGCAAACACGCCCAGCGCCACGGCGATCGCCGAGTACAGGGGGATGCCGGCCAGGGCCAGCAGCATCAAACCCGCCATGTCCCACCGCCAGGCGTCTTGCCAGGCCAGCGCCGCGCTGAACAGGATCAAGGGGTAGAGCAGGGCCAGCGCGGCCCACAGCTGGGCTTTTTGCCGCAGCGCCTGGTCGACGGCGACGGGAAACGTGTACAGCAGCCACAGCGCGCCGCCTTCCTTGTTGAGGGTCTGGAACGCCGACATCATCAGCACATAAGTGCCGAGGAAAAAGCCGGTAGAGGCCAGCAAGACGGGGCTGGACAGCAGCTCGTGCAGGTCGCGCGCCTGGCCCGAGAACAGGGCCTGGCCACCGAGGATCAGCAAGGGCAGCAACAGGGTTTGCACGAGAAAATTGCGGTCGCGCAGCAGCAAGGTCAGCTCGCGGCGCTGGATCACCGTGCCGGGGCGGGCGCGCCACTTGCCAGCGGACTGGTTCGCAGGGGAGCGCTTGCGGCCGGCCTCGCGCTGGCCCGCGCCCACCACGCCGTGGCGCAGCTGGCGGCGCAGCAGGGCCATGCCCAGCAGCATCAAGCACAGGCATTGCGCCAGCAGCAGGACGGCCGGCAAGGCTGCTGCCGCACCTTGGGCATTGAGCAAACTCACCAGCAGGCCCGGCGGCGTCCAGCTGGTCCAGGCCGGCATGGCCGCCGCCCACGCGTGGGCAAAGCCGCCCGTACCCATGCCGAACGACATGCCCATATACATGGGAAACAGGCCGGCCACCGACAGCAGGGCCTGCAAGTTGCCCAGCTGCGCAGGACTGAGCGACAGGCGCAAGCCCGTGTCGATCAGGGTACGCAACATGGCTGCCAGGGCCAGCAGGAGCAGGCAGGCAAACAGCCCCGACAGCGGCGAAAACCAGCCCTGGCCCGAATACCAGGCGATCATGGTGGTGCCGGGCCACAGCACCAGCAGGCCGAGCGGGTTGACCAGCGTGCGTTCGAGCACGCGCGCCCACAGCAGGGTGCCCTTGTCGACGGGCAGGGTGACCAGCCATTCCAGGTCCCAGTCCGGCTTCGACAGTTCTCCCATGCCCAGCGGCAGCAGCAGGCTCACCAGCCACAGCAGCGCCAATTGCAAGGTCAGGGCGCCCGCCAGCGCCGCACTGAACGGTTGCTCGATCAAGTGGGCGATGACGGGCGCCATCACGCGCTCGCCCGCCTGCAGGCTGCCCTTGGCCTGGCAAACGGTCACCTGGTCGAGCAGGCAATGCATGTTCAGCAGGTTGTGGCGGGCGATATTGCCGGAGGCAAATAGCATGGGCAAGACCAGCAGCGCGCCCAGCAGCCATCGCCCTCGTTTCTTTCCTGGCGTGGCGGGCCGGCTCTTGCCTCCTCGATGGAATGCCAAGCCCTTGCCGCTGACGTTGAGCAGGCGCTGCAGGCGCAAGCGGGTCAGCAGCCAGACGGCGCGCCAGGCGGTGGGCGGCGCCGGTGTCATGCGGTTTCGTCGGTGAGTTGCAAAAAGAGGTCTTCCAGGCTGCCGTCGCTGGACAGCTGCCGGCGGATCTCGTCCAGGCTGCCCGTGGCGACCAGGGCGCCACGGTGGATGATGGCAACCCGGCTGCACAGTTTTTGCGCCATGTCGAGCAAATGCGTGGAAACAAAAATGGTGGTGCCGGCCGCGGCGATGCGCAGCAGGCGTTCCTGCACGTCGCGCGAAGCACGCGGGTCGAGGCCGTTGATCGGTTCATCGAGGATCAGCACGGCGGGATCGTGGATCAGCGCGCACGCGAGGCCCAGCTTTTTCTTCATGCCCAGCGAATAATTGACGGCGAAATCCTCGCTCGCCTCGTCCAGGCCGAATTCCGTCAGCAGACGCGCCGTGCGCGTGGCCGCCTCGGCGCGTGGATAGCCATGCATTTCGGCTACGAATTGCAGGATTTCACGTCCCCGCAAATAATCGTAGAAGATGGGATTGTCGGGCAGGTAGCCCACCTTGCGCTTGACGGCGGCGCCATCGCGGTGGCAATCGAGGCCATCGATCAGCACGCGCCCGCTGCTGGGCACGAGGATGCCCATCAGCATGCGGATGGTGGTGGTTTTACCGGCCCCATTCGGGCCCAGGAAGCCGAAGACCTCTCCTTTGCCCACTTGTAAGGTCAGCGGCTTGACGGCCTCGAACGTGCCGTAGTGTTTGGACAAACCTTCGAAGGCGATCATGGCGCACCCAGCGCGGCCAGCAGGCGCCGCTCGCCATCGGGCGTGAGGCGCAGGGCACGGCTGTCGAGTTCGCGCTCGGCCCAGCGCCGGCGCAGGGCCAGCTGCAGCAGGGCCGCCCCCAGCGCCCCACCCAAATGGGCGCGCCGTTCGCTCCAGTCCAGGCAGGCACAGGCGAAGCGGCGGCGCTGGCGCTGCAATTGCGGCACGTCGATGCCCAGCGCCGCCATGCCGGCCGCACCCGCTTCCGACAGGCAATACTCTCCTTCGCCTTCGCCATCATCGTCGAGCAGCCAGCCTTGCGCGTGCAACTGGTCGTGCATGGCGACGGCGACCGTGCCGGCCATGTGGTCGTAGCAGGTGCGCGCATGGCGCAAGCGGTCCGGCGTGGAGGGTGTAAACGGCGTTGCGGGCACGCCGGCCACCACCAGCAGCGCTTCCAGCGCCCGCGCCACCTCCGTACTGGCCAGACGGAAGTAGCGGTGCTTGCCCTGCGCCAGCATCGACAGCAAACCGTCGTCGCGCAAGCGCGCCAGATGGGCGCTGGCCGTCGAGGCGCCTACCTCGGCCAAGGTGGCCAGTTCCGTGGCCGTGCGCGCATGGCCATCGAGCAGGCTGCACAGCATGCGCGCGCGGGCCGGTTCGGCGATGGCGCCGGCCAGTTGCGCCAGGCCCATGTCGGCAGAGGGAAGTTTGTCATCCATGATTCGTCCGTGGGCGAAGTGTTGTGGTGGAAGGACCAGCATACTCGTGTCCCCACATCACTGCAATGGAATGCGCATGCCGCTCGCCGACCCTTTTTCCGCCGTCACCCACGCGGCGCCGTATGACTACTATCGCCGCCTGGCGGAAGGCCCGCCCCTGCGTTTCGAGACGTCGCTCGATTGCTGGCTGGCAACGGGAGCCGTTGGCGTACAGGCCGTCCTCGAGCATCCTGCTTGCCGCGTGCGCTCGGCAGGCCAACCGGTACCGGATACGCTGGCAGGCACGCCGTGCGGCGCCATCTTTGCCGAACTGGTGCGCATGAACGAGGGCGAGCGGCATGCCGTGCCGAAACAGGTGCTGGCGCGCGCGCTGGGCCAGGTGGACCTGGCTCGCCTGCACGGACGGGTGATGCAGTTTGCCGGCGACCGCGTTCCCGGCAGCGCCGCGCAGCTGAACGAGGCGATTTTTGAGCTGCCCCTGTTCGCCATGGCGGACTTGCTGGGCTTTGCGCCAGCGCAATGGCCGGCGCTGGCCGCCTGGACGCGCGACTTTGTCGCCTGTTTGTCGCCGCTGAGCAATGGGAAAGAATTGGCCGGCGCGCAGCAAGCGGCCGATGCCTTGCTGCACGGTTTTACCGTATTGCTGCGCGAGGCGGATGCCTTGCCCGGCAGCTTGCTGCACGACATCGTGACCGGGGCGGATGCCGTCGGCTGGCGGGCGTCTGGCGGCGTGCTGGCCAACCTTGTGGGCTTGCTGTCGCAGACGTGTGACGCCACGGCAGGTCTGCTGGGCAATGCCACGGTCGCTTTGTGCACGCAGCCGCAGTTGTTCGCGCAACTGCGCGCCGCACCCCAGCGATGGCCGGCTTTGCTGCGCGAGGTCAGCCGGCATGACCCCGCCATCCATAACACGCGCCGCTACACGGCCGATGCCGTGGAATTGCCCGGCGTGTGCATACCGGCCGGGCAGACGATCGTCGTCGTGCTGGCCAGCGCCGGCCAGGCTGAGTCGGGTTTTGGCCATGGCCGCCACGCCTGTCCGGGCCAGTCCATCGCCCAGACGATTGCCACTGCATGCCTGCAGGCATGGGCCGACGGGCTGGAAGACATGCCGCTGGTCTGGTCGTACCGGCCTTCGCTGAACGCCCGCATCCCCGTTTTCAGCAATGGAGAAATAGCATGATTGCCGTGATTTTCGAAGTCTGGCCCAGCGCCGAAGGACGCCAGCAGTATCTGGACCTGGCGGCCGCGCTGCGTCCCTTGCTCGCTGAAGTCGATGGATTCATTTCCATCGAGCGCTTCAGCAGCCTGAGCGAGCCAGGCAAACTGCTGTCGCTGTCTTTCTTTCGCGACGAAGCGGCACTGGCGCAGTGGCGGCAGCTGGAAGCGCACCGCGCGGCGCAATCGGCGGGCAGGCACGGTGTGTTCGACGACTACCGGCTGCGCATCGCCGGCGTGGTGCGTGATTACGGCATGCTGGAGCGGCAACAGGCGCCGACCGACAGCCGCCAGCGCCACGATGTCTGATGCTTAGCGGGGCAGGGCGCCCTGCGTGATTTTTACCTTGACCCGGTAGGTGGGCGCGGCCGCGTCCAGGGCGGGCGGCGTGGCCGGATCGACGTCGAGCAGGGTGAACGTCAGGTGGTTGACGGTCACGGAGCTGGCGGCGCCGGGCATGGACTCGGACAAGACGATATCGGTGGCGCCCGCGCTGTTGAGCAAACTGAAACTGTAGCTGACGTAGCCTTTCCACACGCACACGGCGCCCTTGCGGCAGCGGCTGTCGTTGACGCGCTCGAGTTTCAGGGTATCGGTGGCCGTGATGGCGACCTGTTCGCCCGGCGAGAGCACGTGGGTGACGCTGCGCGGCGTGTTTTCCGCGTCGCCGGCGCTGCCGGCCGCGCCGCAGCCCGCCAGCACGGCCAGGCAGGCGATGAACAAGGGTAACAACCACGTTCGGTACGATTGATGTAGATAGTGCATGTTTTTCCTTTCAGGTGGAGCGTCCCGGCGTGGCGTCCACGCGTGGGATGAAAATGATAATAACAAAATGATATTTTTCTGGCGCACTATTGGCGCGCTGCCGATGAATTGACGCGCCGGCCACGCGGCGCGCCGATTACTGCGTAGAATGGCTGTTTTGAAAATCAGGAAACAACCATGAAAAAAACCGACCTGGCCAAAAGCGATGCCAAGAAACTGATGGGAAAGATGAATGTTCCCGGCGCCGGTGCATTCGGTAAGGAAGCGGTGGTCGTCGACCGCCGCGAGCAGCGCAAGCGCGATCAGGCGCTGGGCCTGGTGCCGTTCGCCGTTAAGCTGAACAGCGATCTGGTGTTGCAATTGCAGACCCTGGCCAAGGAGCGCGGCGTGGATCTGAATGAATTGGTCGCCGAGCTGATCACCAAGGGCTTGGCTGCAGCATAAGGGCTGACAATGTTTATCTGTTGATAAATATCATTTATAAAACTAAAAGGCGCCTTGCGGCGCCTTTTGCATTGCGGCATTGCTTTCGATTACACGTAGGCCGCCAGGGCGCCCTTCATTTTCTTCAGCGCCGCCACTTCGATCTGGCGGATGCGCTCGGCCGATACGCCGAACTCTTCCGCCAGCGCGTGCAGCGTGGCACCGGAGCCGTCGTCGTTGGCCAGCCAGCGCGCTTCGATGATGCGGCGCGAACGGGCGTCCAGTTTGGACAAGGCCGTTTCCAGGCCTTCCGATTGCAGGCGCGTCACTTGTTCCGCTTCCAGCACCTTGGTCGGCTCGCTTTGCTCCGACGACAGGTAGGCGATCGGCGAAAACTTGTCGTCTTCATCGTCGGTCGGCGATTCCAGCGCGATGTCGCGGCCGCTCAAGCGCGTTTCCATTTCGATCACTTCTTCGCGCTTCACGTCGAGCAGCTTGGCCAGCGCATCGATCTGTTTCGGCGTCATCGCATCGAGGCCCGTCTTGTGGCTGCGCAGATTGAAGAACAGCTTGCGCTGCGCCTTCGTCGTCGCGACCTTGACCAGGCGCCAGTTTTTCAGGATGTACTCATGCATCTCGGCTTTCACCCAGTGCATGGCGTACGACACCAGGCGCACGCCCTGGTCCGGATCGAAACGTTTCACGGCTTTCATCAAGCCGATATTGCCTTCCTGAATCAGGTCGGCATGCGGCAAGCCATAGCCCAGATAGCCGCGGGCAATCGAGACCACCAGGCGCAGGTGCGACAGCACCAGTTCTTGCGCGGCGGCCAGGTCATTTTTTTCGCGCAGGCGTTTCGCCAGCGAAATTTCTTCGTCGTGGGTCAACATGGGCAGACGGTTCACGGCCGAAATATAGGCGTCGATATTGCCCAGATTGCCAGTGAACCCGAGGCCCAGCGCATTACTTTTGGTCGGAACCAATGCGGATGTTGCGGACATCATAGTCATGTTTTCTCCCTCGTAGTCTTGCTTTGTTCCAGTTGGCCACATCACACGATGTGGCCCGATTGTCTGTTCTGTTTTGCGTATTCGGTCTTGCACTTTGCAGATCGCGGCACCATCTTCATCTGGCGTCCATGGCGGTTCTGCTGTTGGTATGTCCCTATATTAGCACTCTCTGCCTGAGAGTGCCAATCAGCACATTTAATCGTCCTGATAGCCTAAATACTATGGTGATTTAATGCTTGATATATATCTCTGAACAGCGCGAGATAGCGCTTTACGACAACGTAGCCAGTCTACGGCCTCTGGCTGAAGCGAGCCTTAAGAATACTTGCTAAATATCAAGATAACAGCAGATGGGGATGGCGAGGCGCATGGCGGCGCCAGGAGCGCCGCCATGGAAAGGAAGGTCAGTTCAGGCGCGCCAGGTGGCGCTGTACGCAGAGGAAGGCGCCGATCAGGCCGAGGCCGGCGCTGACGGCCAGCAAGCCGGCCATCGGCAGCGGTGCCAGCGGCACCAGCTGGAATTCGGACGCATACAGGCGGGCAAACTCGGCAATCGCGGTATTGAGCGGCTGCAAGGCCAGCGCCACGGCACCCAGCGCCAGCGCACCGGCGCACAGGCCCAGCAGGGCGCCCGTGTAATAGAAGGGGCGGTGGATGAAGGTGTCGGTGGCGCCGATCAGTTTCGAGATGCTGATTTCATCGCGCTGCTGCATCACTTGCAGGCGGATGGTATTGAAGACCACGGCGATGACGGCCACGCCCAGGGTGATGGCCAGCAGCAGCAGCACCAGGCGCAGCACGCCCAGCAGGGCCGCCAGACGCTTGACCCAGGCCGAATCGACTTGCGCCGATTCCACGCCCGGCAGGTGGCGCAACTGTTCCGCCACGGCATCGACATCCTGCGCTTCGCTGGCGCTGCTGAAGGCGTCGAGTTTCAGCACATAGCTGTCGGGCAGGGGATTGTCGCCCAGGGTGCTCAGTACGTCGGCCAGGCCGTTCTTGTTCTTCAGCGTATCGAGCGCCTGTTCGCGCGGGATGAAGACGATCTTTGCCTTTTGCTCGCCGACGATCTTGCGCATGGCGATGGCCAGGGCCACGGCTTGCTCGCGCGGCGTGTCGATCTTCAGGAAAACGCTGATTTCCGGGTCGACCGACATCTGTTCCGACATCGGGCGCACATTGTCGAGCATGGTCAAGCCGGCGAACGGCAGCGACAGGGCGATGGCGACGACGAGCACGTTCAACAGGAAGCCGCCTGGCGACTTGCGCAAGTGAATCAGCGCCGAACCGAGCGCGAAGCGGTGTTGACGGAACCAGCCTCTCATGCCTGTTCTCCCTGCGCGTCGTCCGCATCGGGGGAGGGGGCGAAATCGGGATCGGGCGGCGCGAAGACGGGCGCCTGCGTGGCCTTGTCGATGGCGACCAGCTGGCCGTTCTTCAGGTGGATCACGCGGGCGGCGGCGTCGAGCATCTGTTCGTCATGGCTGGAAATGAGGCAGGTCACGCCCACCGAGTGGAATGCTTTGAGGGCGTCGAGCACCTTGTTGGCGCTGGCGCGGTCCAGGTTGGCCGTCGGTTCGTCGGCCAGGATGATCTGCGGCCGGTTGACGATGGCGCGCGCGATCGATACGCGCTGCTGCTCGCCGCCCGACAGCGACAGCGGACGCGCCATGGCGCGGTCCAGCAATCCCACCTTGTCGAGCGCGGCGCGCGCGCGCTGCTCGGCGGCAACTTTATGCGCGCCGACGACGAGCAGCGGCAGCATGACGTTGGCCAGGATGGAGCGGTCGTTCAGCAGTTTTTGTTGCTGGAAGATCAGGCCCATGTTACGGCGCAAAAACGGCACGCCGGCCGGCTTGATCTTCGCCATGTCCTGGCCATTGACGATCAGCTTGCCCGACGTGGGGCGTTCCATGGCGGCGATCATTTTCAGCAAGGTGGACTTGCCGGCGCCGGACGGGCCGGCCAGGAAGACCAGCTCGCCCTTGGCAATACTGAGCGAAATGTCGCTGAGCGCCACGGCGTCGGGGGAGTATTGCTTGGAGACGTGCTGAAATTCAATCATGTATAGGCTTATCCGAGCAGCGCTTCGACAAATTCGGCAGCCACGAAGGGCTGCAAGTCTTCAATTTTCTCACCGATGCCGATGAAATACACGGGCACGGGGCGCACGCGGGCAATCGCCGCCAGCACGCCGCCCTTGGCGGTGCCGTCCAGCTTGGTGATCACCAGGCCGCTCAGCTGCAGGGCATCGTCGAAGGCCTTCACTTGCGTGAGGGCGTTCTGACCCGTGTTGCCGTCGATGACGAGCAGGGTTTCATGGGGCGCGCCCTCCATGCCCTTGCCGATCACGCGCTTGATTTTCTTCAATTCTTCCATCAAGTGCAACTGCGTCGGCAGGCGGCCGGCCGTGTCGACCATGACCACGTCGATGCCGCGCGCCTTCGCCGATTGCACGGAGTCGTAGGCCACGGCGGCCGGGTCGCCCGATTCCTGCGAAATCACGGTGACGTTGTTGCGCTCGCCCCAGACCATCAGCTGCTCGCGCGCGGCGGCGCGGAAGGTGTCGCCCGCGGCCAGCAGCACGGACTGGTTGTTCGACTGCATGTGCTTGGCCAGCTTGCCGATGGTGGTGGTCTTGCCCGCGCCGTTGACGCCGGAAATCATCATCACCAGCGGCTTGTGGCGGCCCAGCTCGAAGCGCTTTTCCAGCGGCGAGAGTAGCTCGATCAGCAGCACTTTCAGCGCGGCCTTGACGGCGGCTGCGTCGAGCAGCTTGTCTTCCTTGACCTTTTTCTTCAATTCCGTGAGCAGGAATTCGGTGGCGTCGATGCCGGCGTCGGACATCAGCAGCGCCGCTTCCAGCTCTTCGTACAGGGCGTCGTCGATCTTCGCGCCGACGAACAGCACGGACAAGGTGTTCGAGGTTTTCGACAGGCCCGCCTTCAGGCGCGTCATCCACGATTTTTTCTCGGGTTCGGCGGCCACGACCACGGGCACGAGCTCGGCCGGCGCGCCGCTCAGGGGCGTAGCGGCTGGCTGCGGTGCGGGCGGCGTGGCGGGAAGGACGAGGGGCTCGGCTGGCGTGGCCTCGGGAGCGATGGGTTTTTTCTTGAAGAAACTAAACATGGATGTGTGGTGGCGGGTGCTGACCTAAGGCCCGGCGGCGCCGGACACTGTGTTACGGGCTATTCTACCAGAGCGCGCCCGGCCCTTCATGCTTTACTGTTCGATTGGCAACATTGCGTGCCTATCCACGGAGATCGCCGCAGTTGCCGCGATTTTCAACGGGTTCAATGCGTTTGCAGGGCCAGCGCCTGGTGGCGGCGGCGCCAGTCGGCGATGCTTTCGTCGACTTGCCGCAAGTCCAGCACATGCAGGAAAGAAGGGGGCTGCTTGTACAGCACGGGACTGCGTCCCCCTGCCCACAATTCCATGCTTGGCGGCAAGTTCGCATGCAGTTGCTGCAGGCTGTCGCGCGTCTGCCGCTGCTTGCTGGCGCTGGAAAACGACAGCGCCACGATATCGGCCCGCTGCGCGCGCGCGGCCGCGACGATGTCCGTCAGCGGCGTTTCCACTCCCAGCGACATGCAATGGGCGCCCGCCGCCGCGCACAGCGCCTCGGCCATCAGCAGCCCCAGGCCATGACGCTCCTGCGGCAAGGTACTGAGCACGATGCGCGGCGTGCGCGTCGATGGGCTGCTTGCCTGCGGCAGGGAAAAGATGGCGTGGCGCATCACCGTTTGCAAGGTTTCGCTATACAGATGCTCTTCATACACGGCCAGGTCGCCGCAAGCCCATGCCTCGCCCACCATGCCCGTCAGGGGGGCGATCACGTCGATGGTGAACGCTTTCAAGCCCAGCACGGCCAGCGCCTGGCGCAGGGCGTCACCCAGTTCTGCCATCTGGTGGCCGCGGCACAGCGACAGGTAGTGTTCGAGCTGCGGAGGCGGCGTTGACGGCGCCGCACTGCCGGCGCTGGCCAGCTGCTGCAGTTGCACGGTGCTGTGCTGCATGATTTTTCCCGGACGAAAGCCGAGGTCCAGCAGGCGCTTGACCATGCGCAACTTCTGCACTTGCTCGGCCGGGTAGCTGCGCTCGCCAAAGGCGTCGCGCTGAGGCTGGGGAAAAGCGTAGCGGCGCTCCCAGACACGCAAGGTTTCCTTGGCCAGCCCGGTATCGCGCTCGACATCGCTGATGCTGAAGGCGGAAGTAGGTTGCAGGTCAGTATCCATACCAGGGGCTTGCTCGCATGCCAAAAAGAACGTGGAGTGCATTTTACGCCTTCCGCCGCCCCGGACCAAATAGCTGAATCCGATTGGAAATTGCCGACGTATAAGTTGTGGAACGGCCGAGGGCGCTCATTGACATAAATCAATATTTCATCGATTATCCATGAGGCTCGTTTTGTCCAGGACAAACTTAATACAGGTGTACTCATGAAAATTGCCGTCGTCGGAGCAGGAATTGCAGGTTTGTCGTGTGCCTATCGCCTGGCGCAGGCGGGCCAGGACGTTACCTTGTACGAGGCGGGCGACTATTTTGGCGGCCACAGCCATACGGTCGATGTCACGCTCGATGGCGTCACGCATGGTGTCGACACGGGTTTCCTCGTGTTTAACCACGCCACCTATCCGAACCTGGTGCAACTGTTTGAGGAACTCGGTGTCGAGGCGGCCGACAGCGACATGTCGTTTTCCGTGAAGATGCCGCTGGGCACCTCGTCCGATGCCCGCGTGCTGGAATGGGCGGGCGCCAATTTCGATACCGTGTTCACGCAGCGCAGCAATCTGTTGCGCCCCGCCTTCCTGCGCATGCTGCGCGATATCGTGCGCTTCAACCGCCAGGCCAGCGCCCTGGCCATGGCCAGCGTGCCGGCGCCGGCCATGTCGCTCGGCGAGTTCCTTGATCTGCACAATTATGGCGACGAGTTCCGTCACTGGTATCTGTTGCCCATGGCCGCCTGTATCTGGTCGTGCCCGGCGCGCCAGATGCTGGCCTTTCCGCTGGCCACCTTCATTCGTTTTTGCGACAACCATGGCTTGCTGCAAGTAAGCGACCGGCCGCAATGGCGCACGGTGCGGGGCGGCTCGCGCGTGTACGTGGAAAAATTGCTGGCAGGCATTGCGCAGCAGCGCCTCGCGTGCCCCGTGCTGGCCGTGCGCCGCCAGGCTCACGGGGGCGCGCGCATGGTCGAGCTGCATACGGCGGCCGGCGTCGAGCATGCCGATCACGTGGTACTCGCTTGCCACAGCGACCAGTCGCTGGCCCTGCTGGCGGACATCCGCGACGACGAGCGCTCCGTGCTTGAAGCCGTGCGCTACCAGCCGAACCGGGCCGTGCTGCATACGGATGCGTCTTGCCTGCCGCAGCGCCGCCGCGCCTGGTCGGCCTGGAATTACCAGGGACGGCCGGCCGCGCAGGAGGGCGAATCGCCGCAGGTATGCGTGCACTATTTGCTGAACCAGCTGCAGCCGCTGCCGTTTACGACACCCGTCATCGTCTCGCTCAATCCGCTCGACGAGCCGGACCCGGCCAAGGTCATCGACGCGTTTTCGTATGCCCACCCCGTGTTCGATGGCGCGGCCATTGCGGCCCAGGCGCGCCTGGCCGGTTTCCAGGGCGCGCAGCACACGTGGTTTGCGGGCGCCTGGACGGGCTATGGTTTCCATGAAGACGGTTTGAAGTCGGGCCTTGCCGTGGCGCAAATACTCAATGGCATGGCGGCGGCGGAGCTCGGCCATGCCGCGTAATTCATCGCCGTCCGTGCCGCCGCAGCCCCAGCTGTGTCTGGGGCGGGTGCGGCATGCGCGGCTGCGTCCGCGCGCGCATGCTTTCAGTTACGGCATGTTTTATCTGCGCCTGCCCTTGCGCAGCCTGGGCGCGCACGATTTTCCTGCCCGCTTGATCTCGCGCAACGGCGCCAATGTGCTGTCCTTCCGCGACAGCGACCATGGCGATGGCACGACGCCGCTGCTGGAGTGGATCGACGGCTTGCTGCGCCAGCAAGGCGTGCTCGACGCGGGCGGCGAAATCTGGCTGCAAACCATGCCGCGCATGTTCGGCTATGTGTTCAATCCCGTCAGCTTCTGGTTTTGCCACCGTACGGATGGCGCCTTGCGCGCCGTGGTCTGCGACGTGCGCAATACCTTCGGCGAGCGCCACCTGTACCTGCTCGAGCAGGGCGGGCCCATCGCGTATGGCAGCGAGTTGCGCGCCAATAAGATTTTCCACGTGTCGCCGTTTTGCAAGGTGGAAGGGCATTACCGCTTCCGTTTCCTGCGCAACACTGAAAAGGATGGCGAGCGCCACCTGGCCCGGGTCGATTACGACGACCTTGACGGTCCTGTTTTGCAGACGAGCTTGTCCGGTACGGCGCAGCCGCTGCGCGATGGCGCCATCGCCTGGGCTCTGCTGCGCTACCCGCTGATGACGTTTGGCGTGATGGCGCGCATCCATTGGCAAGCCTTGCGCCTGTGGCTGCGCCGCGTGCCGTTTTTCAGCAAACCCCACCCTCCACAAGAAAAGGTGTCCCGATGAGCTCCGACTCCCTGCCGACCGGCCTGCATGCGCGCAGCAGCGCGTGTCCCGCGCACTTGCCCGACCACACGCACCTGGATATGCCCGCTTCCGGGCGCATGATCGTGCGCCTGCTGCAAAAATTACAATATGGCGCCCTGCGTCTGCGCACGCCGGATGGCAGCATCTTGCTGTACGGCGACGGCAGCCACCCCGTCACCCTGGACTTGTACAATTGGCGCCTGTGTTCCGCCGTGTTGCGCTCGGGCGATATCGGCTTTGCGGAAACGTTTATCGCCGGCGACTGGCGCACGGACAATTTGCCGGGTTTGATCGAGCTGATGATACGCAACCGGGCGCAGATCGAGTCCTTGATCTACGGCAACTGGTGGGGCAACCTGGTCTACAAGCTGCGGCATTTGCTCAACCGCAATTCGCGCGCCGGCAGCAAGAAGAATATCCACGCCCATTACGATATCGGCAATGCCTTTTATCAGTTGTGGCTGGATCCGTCGATGACGTATTCGAGTGCGCTGTTTGCCGAAGGCGCCAGCCTGGAGCAGGCGCAAGGGGCGAAATACCGGCGCATCGCCGATCAGCTGCAACTGCGGCCAGGCGCCAAGGTGCTGGAAATCGGCTGCGGCTGGGGCGGTTTTGCGGAAACGGCGGCGCGCAGCTACGGCGCCCACGTGACGGGCCTGACCTTGTCGACCGAGCAGCTGGCGTATGCGCGCCAGCGCCTGCAGGACGCGGGGCTGGCGGCGCAGGCCGACCTGCAGCTGTGCGATTACCGCGACAGCGCAGGCCAGTACGACGCCATCGCCTCGATCGAAATGTTTGAAGCCGTGGGGCAAAGCTACTGGCCCGGCTATTTCGCCTGCGTGGCGCGCAACCTGAAGCCGGGCGGCCGCGCCTGCATCCAGACCATCGTTATCGCCGACGACTTGTTCGAGCGCTACAGCAAGAGCACGGATTTCATTCAACAGTATATTTTTCCTGGCGGCATGCTGCCGTCGCCGGCCGAGTTCCGCCGCGCCGCCGAGGCGCGGGGCTTGCGCGTGGAAGACGCCTTCCGCTTTGGCCTCGATTACGCGCAAACCCTGCGCCAGTGGCGCGCCAGCTTCCTGGCCCAGCGCACGGCGCTGGAAAAGCAGGGTTTCGATGGCCGTTTCCTGCTGACCTGGGAGTTTTACCTCGCGTATTGCGAGGCCGCCTTCCAGGCGCACAACACGGATGTAATGCAATTTACTCTGGTGAAGGACTGACCATGCGCCGCTTGCTTGCCACTGTTGTGCTGTCATTGGCCATGTTGGGCGCCGCGGCCGCGCCGCCTGTCTTTGTCGCTGCCGACGTGCCCGAGGCCCGGCTGGCGGGGGAGGGCGAATACACGTGGTTCGGCATGCGTATTTATCGGGCACAACTGTGGGTAGGACCGCAGGGCTACCAGGGCGCGGCGTCCGAAACGGCGCCGTTTGCGCTGGAATTGCGCTACGCACGTTCGCTCGATGGCAAGAAGATCGCCGAAGCCAGTTATGAACAGATGCAGAAAATCGGCGCCGGCACGCCGGAGCAGCGCCTGGCCTGGCTGTCCACCATGCAGCGCATCTTTCCTGACGTCAAAGAGGAGCAGCGTATCGCGGGCGTCTACCGGGCCGGCATCGCGCCCGGCGTGCGCTTTTATCTCGATGGCAAGGTGCTGGCCGACGTGAGCGATGGCGATTTCGCGCGCGCGTTTTTTGCCATCTGGCTCTCGCCGTCGACCACGGCACCCAAGCTGCGCGCGGCCTTGCTGCAGAATGCGGCGCCGCTGCCATGAACGCCGGGGCCAGCGTGTTGAGCTTGCCGGCCTTGTTCAGCTACGGCCTGTTCGGCTTGCCGCTGGCCATGCTGGCGCTGCCCATCTATATCTATGTGGCGCCGTTTTATGCGCAGCGCAGCAACCTTGACCTGGCGCAGATCGGCGCCGTGCTGCTGGCGGCGCGCATCGCCGCCGCCTTCATCGATCCGGCCCTGGGCGCCTGGATGGCGCGTGGCGGGCGCAGTTATGCCATGCTTGTCGGCGCCTCGCTGCCCTTGCTGCTGCTGGGCTTTGGCGCGCTGTTCCATCCACCGCCGATGCCGCAAGAGGTTACCCTGGCCTGGTTCCTGGCAGCCTTGCTGCTCGTCTACACGGCCTATGGCCTGGCCGGCATCGCGCACCAGAGCTGGGGCGCGGCGCTCACCCAGGCGTCCACGCAGCGGGCGCGGGTGGCGGCCGTGCGCGAAGGCTGCGGCTTGCTGGGCGTGATCCTGGCGGCCGGGCTGACTTCCGTGCTCGGCTATGACGGCTTGTCGCTGGCCTTTGCCGTCTGCTTGCTGGCGGCGGGGGCGCTGCTGCTGGCGCACGCCCCGCGTCCGGCCTTGCGCAGCGCCGGGGAAACGTTACCCGGCAATGGCTGGAAGCTGCCGTTTCGCCAGCGCGCGTTTCGCTGGCTGTTTGCCGTCCTGCTCGTCAATGGCGTGGCGGCCGCCATCCCCGCCACCCTGTTCCTGTTCTTTGCCGGCGACTATTTGCGCCTGGGGCATTACGCGGGACCGTTCCTGATCGTCTACTTTTGCGCGGCGGCCGCCTCGATGCCCGTGTGGGTGGCCCTGGCGCGCCGGTTTGGCGAAGCGCGCGCCTGGGGCGGCGCCATGCTGCTGGCCGCGACCGTGTTTGTCTGGACATATGGCCTGGGCGCGGGCGCCACCTGGGGCTTTGCCGCGATTTGCCTGCTCTCGGGCCTGGCGCTGGGCGCCGACCTGGCCTTGCCGCCGGCCCTGCTGGCAGGGCTGATCGGCGCGGCCGGCCATGCCGGGCGGCACGAAGCGGCATATTTCGGCTGGTGGAACTGGGGCGTGCAAATGAGCCTGGCGCTGGCGGCCGGCATCGCCTTGCCCCTGCTGGCCTGGCTCGGCTATGTGCCTGGCAACAGCAGCGGCGGTTTGCCGGCCCTGGCTGCCGCCTACGCCTTGCTGCCCTGCGCCTTGAAACTGCTGGCGGCGCTGCTGCTGTGGCGCGCGCCGCTACAACATATATATAGTGAACCCGGGGAGTATCGACCATGTACCTGATGAAATGCTGCCGGCGCGGCATGACGGCCGCCGCCTTGCTGCTAGCGCTGGCCGCCTGTTCCACGCCGCCCACGCCCGCCACTTACGCGCATGAAACACCCAAGCTGGACCTGCAACAGTACTTCAACGGCACGCTCGACGCCCACGGCATCTTCCAGGACCGCTCCGGCAAGGTCGTGAAACGCTTCACCGTCGTGATGCGGGCCAGCTGGGCGGGCGAGACGGGTACCCTGGACGAGGATTTCACGTATTCGGACGGCAGCCGCCAACGGCGCATATGGACCTTGCGCAAGACGGCGCCCGGGCGCTTCATCGGCACGGCGCCCGACGTGATCGGCGAGGCCGTCGGCGAAGTGGCCGGCAATGCCTTGCGCTGGCAATACGTGCTGGCGCTGCCCGTCGATGGCACGGTCTACCACGTCGACTTCGAGGACTGGATGTTCCTGATGGATGACAAGGTCATGCTGAACCGCGCCGCCATGAGCAAGTTCGGCTTCAGCCTGGGCGCCGTCACTTTATCGTTCAGCAAACGTCCGCAGGCGGCCCCATGAATCGCAAGATCACCAGCTGGGCCGGCAAGCATGTGTGGATCATCGGCGCTTCCAGCGGCATCGGCGCTGCCTGCGCCACCCTGCTGCTGGAGCAGGGCGCCAGCGTGGCCTTGTCGGCGCGTCACCGCGCCAGCCTCGAGCAGTTGTGCGAGGGGCAGCCGCTGGCGCAGGCATTGCCGCTCGATGTCACCCAGCACGCGCAGCTGCGGGCCGTCTGCGTAGAGTTGCAGCGGCAGTGGACGCATATCGACCTGATACTGGTGGTCGCTGGTGGTTATCAGGCCATGCGCGCCGATGGCTTCGACCTTGAGGCGGCGCAGGGCTTGCTGGCCCTGAATGTGGGCGGCGTCTTCAATTGCCTGGAGCAGGCCTTGCCGTGGCTGTTGCGCCAGGGCAGCGGCGGCATCGGCATCGTCGCCTCGGTGGCCGGCTATGGCGGCTTGCCCAAGGCGCTCGCATATGGCGCCAGCAAGGCTGCGCTGATCAATCTGACGGAGTCGCTGTATCTGGACCTGCATCCACGCGGGATTGATGTATATCAAATCAACCCCGGTTTTGTCGCCACGCCTTTGACTGCGGACAACGATTTCACCATGCCGGCCCTGATGACGGCGCAGGACGCGGCCGCCGCCATGCTCGATGGCATCGAGCGGGGGCAGTTTCACATCCACTTTCCCAAACGCTTTACCAATACCCTACGCCTGGCGCGGCTGTTGCCGTACCGCGCCTATTTCTGGCTGATCCGCAAGGTGACGGGCGTATGAGCACAAGCATGCTGGACACGGAAGGCGTGGAACAGGCGCTGGCGCGTCTGGTGGCATTTTACGAGCACCTGAGCCTGGAACGCCTGGCCCAGCTGGGGGCCGTGTACGCGCCGGACGCCCATTTCAAGGACCCGTTCAACGAGGTGAAGGGGCATGCCGCCATTCTGGCCATCTTCGAGCACATGTTCGTGCAGGTTGATGCGCCCCGGTTTGTCGTGCTGGAAAGCCTGGGGCAGGGGCAACAAGCCTTTCTGACCTGGGAGTTTCGCTTCCGCATGAAACGACTGGTATCTGGCGAACAATGCATACGCGGCGCCACACATGTGCGCTTCGATGCGCAGGGACGGGTGCTCGTGCACCGCGATTATTGGGATGCGGCGGAAGAGTTGTATGAAAAACTGCCGTTGCTGGGCTCTTTCATGCGCCTGCTCCGGCGCGCAAGCCAGCGTTAAAGCTTGTTTCTCTATGCTTTTAAGAAAAAAATGCAAAAAAGAGAAAGTAAAGATGTGAAATGGGGCCGCTGAAAACTTGATTTCGGTCAAAGTGTCGTTTTTTAGACACAAAAATATCAAAATATTGAGAAGGCAACATTGTAAGAAATTGTTTCAAGTGATGCGCAATTTGCAAGCAAGAGTCGTACTCATCCGTTCCAATCGGATGGTGGAAGCGTGGTCTGAAAAACATGGAAAACATTTCTATGTGAGCAATTTAAATTACCGGAAAGTCAGTAATTGTGTTGATACTCTGCCTATTTTTTTGACGCGTGCGCCGACGTCGAAAATAGCGCCTACGCCCCTGAATAATGCGGCAACGCACCAAAAATGGGCGCATGCATTCCCGTTTTTGGGCATTCGGCAGCAAACATTGCCGATGCCGTGTATGCTTCGTCCCGTTTATCCATTATCGCCTGACAAATTGTGCGCTTTGTCGCGTAAATCTTGGAGGGCAAATGAGGGGTAAAGCATGTTGACGTTTTAATCACTCGCCTGATACTGTTGCACTAATACAACGGGTGTGGACTAGGCATGCGCTATGATGGAATGGTCAATCAGGCCAATGCATTGGTTGGCAAGGGGCACTGGCTCTGTCGCGTAGTACGGTTGGCGATGGTCGGGATGCCTGAAAAAGCCCCCGGCCTGGTACCGGAAGTAACATGTTGGAACTTGATGGAATGTGAAACGGTCGTTATAGTGCCGCTTCCGGTGCCGTTTGAGCACCGAACCGGCGCACGAATAACGGTCGTTATGCAGCCTTCAAGCTTATCGGTGCAATAGCGTGCCGATACCGATATGAATGTTCCTCTGACCGGAACAGCAATGTGGCAGGTGGAGACCTTGCCCTCACTCATAAAAAGCGCTCTGCTAGAGCGCAGCTCGAGATGCATAGGCTGTATTACTTTTTGCTTCAAAAATTAAAGGAAATCGCAATGAAAAAAACTCTGATCACCCTGGCAGTTCTGGCAGCAGCCACTGGCGTAGCCCAAGCTCAATCGAGCGTTGTTATCTACGGTACCGTTGACGCTGGTTTCGTCAGCGAGCGCGGCGGTGTTAACGGCAACGTTAACAAACTGGACAGCGGCATTGCTTCGGCTTCCCGTATCGGCTTCAAAGGCACCGAAGATCTGGGCAGCGGCCTGTCGGCACTGTTCGTTCTGGAATCGGGCTTCGGCGTTGACAACGGTCAACAAGACGTTGCAGGCAGCTTGTTCAACCGTCAAGCTTACGTTGGTCTGAGCAGCAAAACGACCGGTACCCTGACCCTGGGTCGTCAATACACCCCTTGGTACAACACCCTGTCGAAAGTTGCTGATCCATTCGCAGCTGGCTACGCTGGTTCCGCTAAGAACCTGTTCCCATCGAACACCCGCACCAGCAACACCGTGCTGTACACCTCGCCAAACTTCAACGGCTTTGACGCTGACGTGGCTTACACCTTCGGCGAGCAAGCTGAGTCGAACAAAATCGGCCGCAAAATCGGCGCGTCGGCTGGCTACTCGAACGGTCCTTTGAACGCTCGTATCGCTTACAACAACACCAGCAACGACACCGCAACGACCGAAACCGGTAGCGGCCGTAACTGGTTGGCTGCAGCTAACTACGACTTCGCAGTTGCTAAAGCTTACATCGCATACGGCGCAAACAAAGGCCAAAACAGCGCCATCCGCAACAACGGCAATGTTAACGCGTTTAACTACACTTCGGCTGGCTACAGCACCGACAGCAACAACATCCTGGTCGGCGCAACCGTACCTGTTGGCCCAGCTGGCACCGTAATGGCTTCGTTCATCCGCACGAACGACAAAACCGCTGCTAACGCTGATGCTGATCAATGGGCACTGGGCTACTCGTACGCTCTGTCGAAGCGCACCAGCACCTACGCTTCGTACGCTAAAATCAAGAACAAAAACTTCGCTGGCTACACCGTTGGTAACAACAGCAATGTTGGTACGGGCGACAAAGCCTTCAACGTTGGCGTTCGTCACTCGTTCTAATATTCGCGCAAGCGAAGCTTAGTACCGCTGCCAGCATCCCTTCGGGGATGCTGATAAGCAAGGAAACGCGCTGTCTGGCTTCGGCCTGGCGGCGCGTTTTTGCATTGGCGGCGCCAGTTATAATGGCGCCGTTACCCAAGTAAAGGAATGCCATGTATTCATTCACCTCGCCGCGCCTGGCCACCATGCTGGCCGCCATGCTGGCCGCGCTGCTGCTCGCTGGCGCCACGGGCGCCGCTGTTGCCGCCGTCAAGGGCAAGAAGCCGGCCGGACTGGAGCGCTATGGCGTGGCCGTCTATTCGGACCTGTGCCTGCAAAAGGATAGCGGCGAAATCGGCGGCCAGCGCGTCACCCTGCACCGCTTTGCCGAGGCCGATTCCGTCATCTATGAATTCACGGCAGGCGCCCTGAGCTGGCCTATCGTGGCCAACGACGTCAACCTGGACGCCGCCACGGGCGCTTTCGACTTCACCATCGCCGGCGCCGACAGCGAGGAACGCACCATCGTCGGCAAGTTTTCCAAAGACGGGCAGACCCTGACCCTGGAAGGTGATTATTGCGGCGGCGACGTGCGCATGCCGATGAAACTGAGCCGCGTGCGCGATTTCGGCCGTCCCCTGAAAAACTGCACGCCATGCCCGGCGGTGCCGGAAGCGCCGGCCGAGGCGGCGCCGGCCCAGGAAAGCGCGCCAGCGCCTGCCGCCTGAGCGATCGCCGCTGTCAGCAAGAAAAAGGCCCGGTATCGACCGGGCCTTTGTTATTTCTCGCCTTGCAAGAGGCTTATTTGGCCGCCTGCGCCTTTTCCGCATTCGCGCGGATGGTGGCCAGTGTCGCGTTCGGCGTGATCAGGTTGCCGTCGTAGCGCAGTTCGATCAGGGCCGGCAAGTCGTGCGCCCTGGCATGCGCCAGCGCCCGCTGCAGGGCAGGGGCAAACTCTTCCGTCGTATTCACCACTGCGCCATGCGCGCCATATGCCTGCGCCAGCGCCGCAAAATCGGGGTTGTGCAGGGTCGTGCCCGACACGCGGCCCGGGTAGTCGCGTTCCTGGTGCATGCGGATGGTGCCGAACATCTGGTTGTTGAAGACGATGATGACCACGCCCGCCTGGTATTGGACGGCCGTGGCCAGTTCCTGGCCATTCATCATGTATTCGCCATCGCCGGCGAACGTGATCACGGTGCGCTCCGGGTGCACGATCTTCGCCGCCACGCCGGACGGCACGCCGTAGCCCATGGCGCCGTTCGTCGGCGCCAGCTGCGTGCGCATGCCGCCGTAGCGATAAAAACGGTGCGCCCACGAGGCGTAATTGCCGGCGCCGTTCGTCACGATGGTGTCGGTCGGCACCTGCGCCATGATTTCCTGCGTCACCTGCCACAGGTCCAGCGGCGCCTGGCCATCGCGGAAGATGGGCGGCTGCTCCTGGTAGGCGGCCAGCTCGGCCTTCGCTTCCGCGGGCGTATGTTTCCACGCGGAAGCATCGACGGGGGCCATGGCGGCCAGCATGGCGCACACTTGCGGCATGCCGCTGTTGATCATCAGCTCGGCCTGGTAGACGCTGCCCAGCTCCTCGGCGTCCGTATGGATGTGCACCAGGCGCTGGCGCGGCACGGGCGAGTCGAACAGGGTGTAGCCGCCCGTCGTCATTTCGCCCAGGCGCGGGCCGATGGCGATGACCAGGTCGGCATTTTTTACGCGCGCGGCCAGTTTCGGGTTGATGCCGATGCCGACGTCGCCGATGTAGTTCGGGTGTGCATTGTCGAGCAAGTCCTGGAAGCGGAAGGCGCAGGCGACGGGCAGGTGGTTGCTTTCCGCGAACTGCTGCAGGTCGGCGCACGCTTGCGGCGTCCAGGTGGTGCCGCCGAGCAAGACCAGCGGCTGCTTCGCCGTCGCCAGCATGGCGCGCAGCTGCTGCAGCTGGGCGTCGGACGGCGCCGCCTGCACGCTCCGGTAGGCGCGCGTGTCGGCGACAGTCGCCATGGAAATGAGCATGTCTTCCGGCAGGGCCAGCACGACGGGGCCGGGACGCCCGCTGGTGGCGACCTGGAAGGCGCGCGCCAGGTATTCGGGGATGCGCTCGGCGCGGTCGATCTGCGCCACCCACTTGGCCATCTGGCCGTACATGCGGCGGTAGTCGATTTCCTGGAACGCTTCGCGGTCGACGAAATCGTTGCCCACCTGGCCGATGAACAGGATCATCGGGGTGGAGTCCTGGTAAGCCGTGTGCACGCCGATCGAGGCGTTGGTGGCGCCCGGACCGCGCGTGACGAAACAGATGCCCGGCTTGCCCGTCAGCTTGCCGTAGGCTTCGGCCATGAAGGCGGCGCCGCCTTCCTGGCGGTTGATGATGAAGCGGATGCCCGAGTCGTGCAGGGCGTCGAGCACGTCGAGGTAGCTTTCGCCAGGTACGCCAAAAGCGGTGTCGACACCGTGGATCTGCAGGGCATCGACCAGGATCTGGCCGCCGGTACGGGGTTGTTGCGTCATGTTCGGCTCTTTATATTCTAGTTGGGTGGCAAAGAAATGGGGCAAGCGGTGTGCATGCGCCTGCATGCAGGCGGCTTGCCCCATTCATTCTATGTGAGCCGATTTGGCCCGGCTTTTGAAATGGCGACACCGAATTACACAATCCCCCGGGCCGGAGCCCGACGCGGGGCCCGGCGAGCGGTATCGTTCCCGCACAGGCCTTTTTGCAGAAACATGCTGCGGCGCGGTACAATGGCGGGTGAAGCAGGCCAGACAGTCGCTGGCCGGCGCAGCAATGCGCTGGCGGGAGGAAGGTCCGGACTCCATAGAGCGGGGTGACGGTTAACGGCCGTCCGTCGAAAGCCGCAAGGTATAAGGCGAGGAATAGGGCCACAGAGACGAGCGTATTAAGTTACGGTGAAACGCGGTAACCTCCACCTGGTGCAATTTCAAATAGGCACGCGATGATGCTGCTCGCGGAGCGTGCGGGTAGAAAGCTTGAGCGCCCGAGTAATCTGGCGCCTAGAGGAATGACTGTCATAGCGCCAACCTGCAAGGGAAGGCGCCGTAACAAAATCCGGCCTATCGGCCTGCTTCACTTGAATTCCTGCCCCTGGCTTGCCGGGGAGTATCTTGGTCACCGCAGTTTGCATGCTGCGCACCAAGCAAAAGCCCCCGCAACGGGGCTTTTTTTGTTTCTAAAAATAGTGCAGCGAAGATAAAGTTGTATAGACAACTAAAGATGGGCAATTGGTTAAAGTTTCTTGGTTCTAATTAATTGCTGCAGTGCAAAAATATTTTTCCTGCGTCAGGCCAGGCCCGGAAAACAGGGCAGGTATGCGCCATGGGCAAGTGTTTTTTGCGTTAAA
Organism: Janthinobacterium sp. GW823-FHT06H09; assembly: GCF_058794735.1. Classification (NCBI taxonomy): domain Bacteria; kingdom Pseudomonadati; phylum Pseudomonadota; class Betaproteobacteria; order Burkholderiales; family Oxalobacteraceae; genus Janthinobacterium; species Janthinobacterium sp. GW823-FHT06H09. Next base: position 218,435 of record NZ_JBXAHC010000010.1, read on the forward strand.
CCAAGTCTTTCTCTGCCGCTGCTGGCCGTTGTGCCTGCATGACGAAAGTATTGTCATGTGTCAACTAACTGTAAAAAATTCAATTTTTTGATTTCGTTTTTTTCGATGTTTACGGTAGGAAAACACATGTGTGCAGATGAGGTAGCACATTCACTATCTTTCATAAGTATCTAATTTATCGATATATTTTTATTTGAGACTCCTTCAACGATCTGCGCTAAGTCCTTAATTTCATTAATAAAATTCCTGTTTTGCCAATCGGAAACCGCTTGACCACTATCTTTGCTTCCTCTAAAGTGGGCAACTGTGTGAAAAAGTGTGTTTTTGTGGGAAATTTTCCCTTTCCATCGCGATGCGCAAGCGTTGCAAGCCAAGCTCAAAAAAAGGTCTTCCGTGTTTCAAGGCGCGTCCGCAATCAATCTCGATGCCAAAGGCAGGATGTCTATCCCTGCCAAGCACCGTGACGCGCTGGCGATTCAATGCGAAGGCCGTTTGACGCTGACCAAACACCCCGATGGCTGCCTGCTGTTTTTCCCCCGTCCCGTTTGGGAAAGCCACCGCCAGCAGATCGCCGCCTGGCCCATGTCGGCGCGCGCCTGGCAGCGCATCTTCCTCGGCAACGCCGTCGACGTCGAGCTGGACTCGGCGGGCCGCGTGCTGATCTCGCCTGAATTGCGCAATGCCGTCGGGCTGGCGCGCGAAGTGATGATGATCGGTATGGGCAGTCACTTTGAAATATGGGATGCCGCCAAATTGGCCGACAAAGAACAGCAGGCGATCGATGCCGGCACCCCCGATGTACTTTCCAATTTTTCTTTCTAAGGCTCCGTAATGACACAACTCACGGTGCCGGAATTTCAGCATCGCACGGTGCTGCTCGATGAAGCGGTCGATGCGCTCGACCTGTCGGGCGACCGCGCGCACGGCATTTACGTCGATGGCACGTTTGGCCGCGGCGGCCATAGCCGCCTGATCCTGTCGCGCCTGGCCGATGACGCGCGCCTGATCGGCTTCGACAAGGATTTGCAAGCCATCGCCACGGCCGAACAGATTGCCGACCCCCGTTTTCAGATCGTCCATGACAGTTTTGCCACCATGACGGCCAGCCTGGCCGAACGCGGCGTGCAGCAGGTGGACGGCATTTTGCTCGACCTGGGCATCTCGTCGCCGCAGGTCGACGACGCGGCGCGCGGTTTCAGCTTCCGCAACGACGGACCGCTGGACATGCGCATGGATACCACGCGCGGCGTCTCCGCGGCCGAGTGGCTGGCGGTGGAAACCGAGCAGAATTTAGAGAAAGTGATACGCGATTATGGGGAAGAACGGTTTGCTTTTCAGATTGCAAAGGCGATTGTTGCTGGCCGGGCAGTCCAGCCAATTTCAAGCACACGACAGCTTGCCGGCATCGTGGCAGGCGCCGTCAAGACCCGCGAGAAGGGTAAGGACCCCGCTACCCGCACCTTTCAGGCAATCCGCATTTTCATTAACAAAGAGCTCGAGGATCTCGAGATCGGTCTGAACCAGGCGTATGCCTGCCTGGCGCCCGGCGCGCGCATGGCCGTGATCAGTTTTCATTCGCTCGAAGACCGCATGGTCAAGCGCTTCTTCGCCTCGAAGGCGAACGTGGAGCAGCCTGACCGCCGTCTGCCGATCCGCGCGGTCGACTTGCCGCAGCCGGAAATGAAGCTGATTTCGAAAATGAAGCCGTCCGACGCCGAGATCGAGGGCAATCCCCGTTCGCGTTCGGCCGTCATGCGCGTGGCGCAGCGTTTGCCCATTCCAGTTAGTGGCGGCGCCCGATGACTGGCAAGCTGTGTGTCGTGCTGTCGGCCCTGCTGGTGTGCTGCGGTCTGTCGCTGGTGAACGCGCAGTACCAGTCGCGCCACCTGCTGATCGACCTGGAACGCGCGCAAGCGCTGTCGCGCCAGCTCGACATCGACTGGGCGCAACTGCAGCTGGACCAGTCCACTTTGGGCAAGCATGAACGCATTGAATCGATCGCACGGCGCGACCTGAGCATGACGCCGTTGACGGCGGCGCGTACGCAATACCTGACGGAGGGCGAATAATGAAGTTGGGCGGTAATAGCAACGGCCGGGTGGCGGCATCGAAAGGCGTGCCATTCTCGAAGAACCCCGTACTGGCGGTGCGTCTGCCCGTCTGGCGTTCGCGCGTCGTGCTGTTCCTGCTGTTCTTCGCTTTCGCCGGCCTGGGCGCGCGCGCCCTGTGGCTGCAGGGCGTGTCGACGCAGTTCCTGCAAAAGCAGGGCAAGGCGCGCTATGAGCGCACGCTGGAACTGCCGGCCACGCGCGGCAAGATCACCGACCGCAACGGCCAGGTGCTGGCGTCGTCCGTCCCCGTGAAAGCCATCTGGGCCATTCCCGACGACGTGCTGCAGGCGTCGCCCGAAAAAATCAATGCGCTGGCCGGTCTGCTGGAAATGAACGTCAACGAATTGCGCAAGAAGCTCGATTCGGACCGCAGCTTCGTTTACCTGAAACGCCAGGTCGAGATGGACGTGGCCGACAAGATTTCCAAGCTCGGCATCGACGGCATCGACGAGCGCAAGGAATACAAGCGCTTCTATCCACAGGGTGAAGTGATGACCCACGTGGTGGGCTTTACCAACGTGGAAGACGTGGGCCAGGAAAGCATGGAACTGGCGCAGCAGAAAACCCTCGTCGGCACCACCGGCAGCCGCCGCGTGATCAAGGACCGTCTGGGCCACATCGTCGAAGACATCGGCTTCATCCACGAACCGCATGACGGCAAGGACCTGACCCTGTCCGTCGACAGCAAGATCCAGTACATCGCCTTCACGCAGCTGAAGGAAGCGGTGGAGAAATTCAACGCCAAGGCCGGCGGCGCCGTGGTGCTCGACGTGCACACGGGCGAAGTGCTGGCCCTGGCCAATTACCCGAGCTACGACCCGAACGACCGCCGCAAGCTCACGGGCCAGCAGCTGCGCAACCGCGTCATGACCGATACTTTTGAGCCCGGTTCGACCCTGAAACCGATCACGGTCTCGCTGGCGCTCGACACGGGCCGGGTCAAGCCGACCACCCTGATCGACACGGGCCCGGGCCGCTACACGATCGCCGACCGCACGATTACCGACACCAAGCCGCACGGCGTGATCAACGTCTCCGAGATCATCGAGATGTCGTCGAATATCGGCACCTCGAAGATCGCGCTGGGCATGCCGTCGCAGGAAATGTGGGAAATGTTTACCAAGGTCGGCTTCGGCCAGCAGCCGAAATGGGGCTTCCCCGGCGCCGTGGCCGGCCGCGTGCGTCCGTATAAATCGTGGCGCCCGGTGGAACAGGCGACCATGAGCTACGGTAACGGCATTTCCGTGTCGCTCATCCAGCTGGCGCGCTCTTATATGATGTTCGCGCGCGACGGCGACACGATTCCCCTGTCGTTCCAGAAGGTCAATGAACTGCCCGTGGGCCAGCAAGTGATCAAGCCGAAGACGGCCGCCGACATGCGCGCCATGCTGGAACTGGTGGTCTCCGGCGCGCACGGCTCGGCCAAGCGCGCCCAGGTCGCCGGCTACCGCGTGGGCGGCAAGACGGGTACCGCCTATAAGGTGGAAAACGGCCGTTATGCGATGCCGCGCAAATACATCGGCTCTTTCGTGGGCATGGTGCCGATGTCGGCGCCGCGCTTCATCATCGCCGTGATGATCGATGAACCGACCGGCCCGGCCCACTATGGCGGCCAGGTCGCCGCTCCCGCTTTCGCGGCGATTGCGACCAACGCGCTGCGCGCGATGAACGTGCCGCCCGATTCCTCCGTTACCGAAATCGTGGTCCCGGCCAATGCCGGCCCGGAGGCCATGTGAAGTCACTCATGACCATACAAGACATCAGTTTGTGGATCAAAACGGCTGCCCCGTCCGGGCAGCTGACGTCCGATTCGCGCCGCGTGCAGCGCGGCGACGTGTTTTTCGCCTATGCGGGCGCCACCGATTTCATCGCCGCCGCCATCGCGCAGGGCGCCGCCGCCATCGTGCATGACGCCGTGGAATGGAACGCCGCATGGAGCGTGCCGCACCTGCTGGTCAGCGACCTGAAACGCCTGGCCGGCCCCGTGGCGCATGCTTTCTACGACATGCCCGACAGCGCCATGTTCAGCGCCGGCGTAACGGGCACGAATGGCAAGACCTCGTGCGCCTTGTGGCTGGCGCAAGCCCTGGCGCGCCTGGGCGAGCCATCGTCCGTCATCGGGACGTTGGGCGTGGGCCTGTGCAAGCCGCGCGGCGCCATCGAATTTGACGTCACCGGCTACACGACGCCCGACGCCGTGCTGCTGGCGCGCAAGCTGGCCGCCATGCGCGACGCTGGCGCCAAGGCCGTCGCCATCGAAGTGTCGTCGATCGGCCTGGACCAGGACCGCGCGGCCGGCATGCATTTTGACGTCGCCATGTTTACCAATCTGACGCGCGACCACCTCGACTACCATGGCGACATGGCGGCCTACGAGGCGGCCAAGGTCAAGCTGTTCGACTGGCCCGGCCTGAAAACGGCCGTCATCAACCTGGACGACCCCATGGGTTTGCGCCTGGCGGCGCACGTGGATGGCAAGCTGGCCGGCGAATATCCCGTCATCGGCTACACCCTGCAGGATGCGGCCGCCTTGCCCGACCTGCCGGGCATGCTGATGCTGCGCGCCAGCCAGTTCCGCAGCCGCAATGCCGGCACTGACTTCCACCTCGAATGCGCGCTGGGCGTGGCGCTGGTCAAGACGCAGCTGGTGGGCCACTTCAATATCAGCAACGCGCTGGCCGTGCTGGGCGCCTTGCTGGCGCACGGCACCGGCCTGCGCGCCGCCATCGACGGCATCGAATCCTTGCAGCCGGCCCCGGGCCGCATGCAGCAGGTGGGCGGCCAGGAAGCGCCGATGGTCGTCATCGATTACGCGCATACGCCGGACGCGCTGGAAAAAACCCTGGCCGCCTTGCGCCAGGTGGCGCAGGAGCGGGGCGGCCAGCTGTGGTGCGTGTTCGGCTGCGGCGGCGACCGCGATCCGGGCAAGCGTCCGCAGATGGGCGCCATCGCGCAGCTGGCCGATCACGTGCTCGTCACCAGCGACAATCCGCGCAGCGAAGACCCGCACGCCATCATCGCGCAGATCGTCGCCGGCATGCACGCAGACGGCCCGCAGCCGCAAGCCATCGAAGACCGCGCCGCCGCCATCCTGTCGGCCATCAAGCACGCCGCCAAGCCGGACGTGATCCTGTTGGCGGGCAAGGGCCATGAACCGTACCAGGAAATCAAGGGCAAGAAACTGCCGTTCTCCGATGCCGACCATGCGCAGCTGGCCCTGTCCGCGCGCCTGACCATGATGAGGACGAACTGATGCGCGGCACCCTGACAGAACTGATGCCGTCGCTGGACGGCGCGCAGCGGACGGGCGACGCCGTTTTTGACGGTGTCTCCACCGACAGCCGCAGCGCCCAGGCCGGTTCGCTGTTCGTCGCCCTGCGCGGCGAGAGTTTCGATGCCCACGACTTCCTCGAGCAGGTGGCCGCGCGCGGCGTCGCCGCCGTGGTGGTCGAGCGCCTGCCCGCAGGCTGGGACAGCGGCAAGGTAGCGGCCATCATGGTGCCCGATACCCTGGCCGCGCTGGGCCGCATCGCCAACCACTGGCGCGGCCGTTTCAATGTGCCCGTCATCGGCGTCACCGGCAGCAATGGCAAGACCACCGTCAAGGAGATGATTGCATCGATCCTGGCGGCGGCCTTTGGCGAAGAAGCGCGCCTGGCCACGCGCGGCAACCTGAATAACGAGATCGGCGTGCCATTGACCCTGTTCCGCCTGAATGAAGAACACAAGGCGGCCGTCATCGAGATGGGCATGAACCATCCGGGAGAAATCGCGCGCCTGGCCGCGATCGCCGCGCCGACCCTGGCGATGGTCAACAATGCGCAGCGCGAGCATCAGGAATTCATGCATACGGTCGAAGCGGTGGCGCGCGAAAACGGCGCCGCGCTGGCGGCATTGGCCGGCGACGGCGTGGCCGTCTTCCCGCATGGCGACGAATTCACGCCCTTGTGGCGCGAGCTGGCCGGCGCGCGCGCCGCCATCACCTTCGGCCTGTCGAAAGAGGCGGACGTGAGCTGCACGCACCGCGCGGCCGAGGATTTTGGCAGTGACCTGTTCGTCAGCGTGCGCGCGCAGGACGGCGCCTTGCGCCAGTTCTTCGTGGGCTTGCAGGCGGCGGGCGAACACAATGTGCGTAATGCGCTGGCCGCGGCGGCATGCGCCTTGGGCGCCGGCATCGCCATCGAACATATCAAGCAGGGCCTGGAGGCGTTCGCGCCCGTGAACGGCCGCCTGCAGAAAAAACGTGCCGCCAACGGCGCCACCATCATTGACGACACGTATAACGCCAATCCGGATTCGGCGCGCGCGGCCATCGATGTACTGGCGCAGGCCGCGGCACCACGCATCCTGGTGCTGGGCGAGATGGGCGAAGTCGGCACGCAGGGGCAGCAGTTCCACGAAGAGATCGGCGCCTACGCCGCCGCCAAAGGCATCGAACACGTGCTGGCGACGGGCGGCCTGGCGCGCCATCTGGTGAGTGCGGCGCAGGCAGCCGCCAGCCAGGAATCGGGCACGGTCGTGGAGTATTTCGAACAGTTCGACGGTTTGCTGGCGGCGCTCGATGCGCATTTGTCCGGCCGTTCGGATGCAACAGTATTAATCAAGGGCTCCCGCTTCATGAAGATGGAACGGGCCGTGCAGCATTTGATTGGTTCAAACAACAATAACAAGGAAGCTCACTAATCATGCTGCTCTGGCTCGCTCATTATTTCCAGGACGACATTGGCCCATTGCGGGTCTTTAACTTCATCACTTTCCGCGCCGTCTTCGCCACCTTGACGGCGATTTTGATCGGCCTGTGCGCCGGCCCCGCCGTGATCCGCATGCTCACGCGCATGAAGGTCGGCCAGGCCGTGCGTACGGACGGCCCGCAAACGCATCTGAAAAAACATGGCACGCCTACCATGGGCGGTGTGCTGATCCTTATCGCCATCGGCATTTCCACCTTGCTGTGGGCCGACCTGTCGAACCGCTTCATCTGGCCGGTCCTGATCGTCACCCTGGGCTTTGGCGCCGTCGGCTGGGCCGACGATTACCGCAAGGTGGTGCACCAGGACCCGGAAGGCATGCGCTCGCGCGAAAAATACTTCTGGCAGTCGCTGATCGGCATCGTCGCCGCGTTTTACCTGGCGTTTTCCGTCTCCGTGTCGGAACCTGACGCGGGCCACGTGTGGAACCTGATCTATGCCTGGGTACAGTCGGGCTTCGCCATGGACCTGCCGCCGAAGGCCGATTTGATCGTCCCGTTCTTCAAGACCATCAGCTATCCGCTGGGCGTGTGGGGCTTCATCGCGCTGACCTATTGCGTCATCGTCGGCACCAGCAACGCCGTCAACTTCACGGACGGTCTCGATGGCCTGGCCATCATGCCGACCGTGATGGTGGGCACGGCCCTGGGCCTGTTCGCCTACCTGACGGGCAACGCCACGTATGCGCGCTACCTGTTCATCCCGCACATTCCGGGCGCCGGCGAACTGGTGATCTTCTGCGGCGCGCTGGCAGGTTCCGGCCTGGCCTTCCTCTGGTATAACACGCACCCCGCGAAAGTGTTCATGGGCGACGTGGGCGCGCTGGCACTGGGCGGCGCACTGGGCACCGTCGCCGTCATCGTGCGCCAGGAAATCGTGCTGTTCATCATGGGCGGCATCTTCGTCGTCGAAACGCTGTCCGTGATCATCCAGGTCGTCTGGTTCAAGTACACCAAGAAGCGCTTTGGCGCGGGCCGCCGCGTCTTCCTGATGGCGCCATTGCATCACCATTTTGAACAAAAAGGCTGGAAGGAGACGCAGGTTGTCGTGCGTTTCTGGATCATCACCATGATGCTGGTGCTGCTCGGCCTGACCACCTTGAAGCTGCGCTGATGATGTACGACGCTAAAACCGCACTGGTACTGGGCCTCGGCGAATCGGGGCTGGCGATGGCTCTGTGGCTGGCCCGCAGCGGTGCTTGCGTGCGCGTGGCCGATACGCGCGAAGCGCCAGAGCGCCTGGCCGCGTTGCAGGCTGCCGTGCCGCAGGCGCAGTTCATCGCCGGCGCCTTCTCGGCCGAGCTGCTCGATGGCGTCGACTTCGTTGCCGTCAGCCCCGGCCTGGCGCCGGGCCGCGAACTGGCTGGAATCGCCCCGGCCGCGCAGGAAAAAAACATTCCCGTGTGGGGCGAGATCGAACTGTTCGCGCAGGCCCTGGCGGCGCTCAAGGCGGAACGCGGCTATGCGCCGAAAGTCATCGCCATCACGGGCACGAATGGCAAGACGACCGTCACCAGTCTGGTAGGCCTGCTGTGCGAGCGCGCCGGATTGGTCACGCGCGTGGCCGGCAATATCAGCCCCGCCGCGCTGGACGTGCTGCGCGAAGTGCTCGATGCCGAGCCTGCGCCGCAGCCGGTGGAGGCGGACGCTGAAGCGGCCGAACCCGTCGCCGGCACCTTGCCGCAGGCGTGGATACTCGAGTTGTCCAGCTTCCAGCTGCACACCACGTTCAGCCTGCAGGCCGATGCGGCCACGGTCCTGAATCTGTCGCAGGATCACTTGGACTGGCATGGCGACATGGCCGCGTATGCCAAGGACAAGGCGCGCATCTTCGGCGAGCAGACCGTGCGCATCCTGAACCGCGACGATGCCTTGGTCATGCACATGGCCGATCCGCTGGCCGAGACGGTCACCTTCGGCACGGGCGAGCCGGCGGAAGTGGACAGCTTTGGCCTGGTCAATGAACGCGGCATCTTCTGGCTGGCGCAAGCCGTGCCCAGCGAAGAAGTGATCGAGAAAAAACGCAGGAAGAACGATCCGGCGCCGGAACCGGTGCCGACGATGGCCAAGAAACTGATGCCGGCCGACGCGCTGAAAATCCGCGGCCAGCATAACGCCTCGAATGCGCTGGCGGCGCTGGCCCTGTGCCGCGCCATCGGCTTGCCGTTCGCGCCGCTGCTGCACGGTTTGCGCGAATACCAGGGCGAACCGCACCGCGTGGAGCTGATCACGGCCGTGGGCGAGGTCGAATACTACGACGACAGCAAGGGCACCAACGTGGGCGCGACAGTGGCCGCGTTGTCCGGCCTGGGCAAGGCGTTTGGCGGCGCGGAACAGCGCCTGGTGCTGATCGCCGGCGGCGACGGCAAGGGGCAGGATTTCTCGCCGCTGGCCGAACCGGTTTCGCGCTACGTGCGCGCCGTGGTGCTGATCGGCCGTGATGCGCCAGCCTTGCGCGCGGCGCTCGAGCCGGCCGGTGTGGACATCATCGATTGCGCCACCTTGCCGGAAGCCGTCAAGCGCGCCAGCAGCCTGGCGCTGGCCGGCGACGCCGTGCTGCTGTCGCCCGCTTGCGCCAGCCTGGACATGTTCAAGAACTATGCGCACCGCGCGCAGGTGTTTGTCGACGCCGTGCGCGACATCGCCCTGGAAAACGGACAGGATATCTGATGGCCTTCCAACTGCCTTTCCGCTTTGGTTCCGGCTCGGCTGCCAAGCCGCTGGATAGCCGCGCGCGGCAGTCGAAGATGATGGATTACGACAAGCCGCTGGTGTGGGTGGTCCTGCTGCTCATGTTGCTCGGCATGGTGATGGTGTATTCGGCGTCGATCTCGCTGTCGGACGCGCGCAAGTTTGCCGCCTACACGAACAATTATTTCGTCGTGCGCCAGGCGCTGTTCATCGGCGTGTCGGTGATCGCCGGCGCGCTGGTGTTCCGCATTCCCATCGCGACCTGGCAAAAAATCGCGCCGTGGCTGTTCATCGGCACCCTGGTGCTGCTGGTGATGGTCCTGATACCGGGCCTGGGCGTGTCGGTCAACGGCGGTCGCCGCTGGCTGAATCTGCCGGGCCTGCGGCCGCAGCCGTCCGAGCTGATGAAGGTGGTGATGGTGCTGTACGCGGCCGACTACACGGTGCGCAAGCAGGAATACATGCACAAGCTGACCAAGGGCTTCATGCCGATGGCGCTGGCCGTCAGCTTCGTCGGCTTGCTGCTGCTGATGGAACCCGATCTGGGCGCCTTCGGCGTGATCGTCTGCATCGCCATGGGCATCCTGTTTTTGGGCGGCGTCAACGCCATCTGGTTCGGCGGCATCGGCGCCATGCTGACGGCGATCTTCGTCACCATCATCGCCCTGTCGAAATTCCGCCGCGAGCGGTTTTTCGCTTATCTCGATCCGTGGCAGGAAGACAATGCGCTGAACAAGGCGTATCAGCTGACGCACTCCTTGATCGCCTTCGGGCGCGGCGAACTGTTTGGCGTGGGCCTGGGCGGCAGCGTGGAAAAGCTGCACTACCTGCCCGAAGCGCATACGGACTTTTTGCTGGCCGTAATCGGCGAGGAACTGGGCCTGGTGGGCGTGCTGGTCGTGATCGGCATGTTCTACTGGATTATCAAGCGCGCGTTCGACATCGGCCGCCAGGCGATCGCCATCGACCAGACCTTTGCCGGCCTGACGGCGAAAGGCATCGCCATCTGGATCGGCGTGCAGACCTTCATCAACATGGGCGTGAACCTGGGCCTGCTGCCGACCAAGGGCCTGACCTTGCCCTTGATGAGTTATGGCGGCACGGGCGTACTGATTAACTGTATCGGCCTGGCGATTTTGCTGCGCATCGATTACGAAAACCGGATCCTGATGCGCGGAGGCCGGCTATGAACAACGTGACGAATTTGAAAACGACGAAAAGACTGATGATCATGGCGGCCGGCACCGGCGGCCATATCTTCCCGGGCCTGGCGATTGCGCAGACGATGCGCGCGCGCGGCTGGGAAGTGAGCTGGCTGGGCACGACCCATGGCATGGAGCAGGAACTGGTGCCGAAAAGCGGCATTCCCATGGATGCCATCGAATTTTCCGGCATGCGCGGCAAGGGCCTGGCGCACACGGTCAAAGGCGGCTTCAGGATGCTGGCGAGCTTCTTTGCCATCCGCCGTTTCATCGCCAGCCGCAAGCCGGACGTGGTGATGGGCATGGGCGGCTACGTCACCGTGCCGGGCGGTCTGATGGCGCGCCTGAAGGGGGTGCCGCTGGTGCTGGTTAATGCCGATGCAGCGCTGCTGTTGTCGAACAAGACCCTGGTGCCGCTGGCGCAGCAGGTGTGCTTCGGTTTTCCCGCCGATTTCGGCAGCGCCGCCGGCAAGGCCGTCGTCACGGGCAATCCCGTGCGCGCCGAGATCCTCGCCATGGCACCGCCGGCCGCGCGTTTCGCGGGCCGCAGCGGACCGCTGCGCATCCTGGTGGTGGGCGGCAGCCTGGGCGCGAAAGCGCTGAACGACAGCCTGCCCGCCGCGCTGGCGCTGATGCCGGAGGGCGAACGCCCGCTGGTGACGCACCAGTCGGGCAAGAAGAATATCGACGCCCTGCACGCTGCATATGCGCAGGCGGGCGTGCAAGCGAACGTGGTCGACTTCATCGACGACATGGCCAGGGCGTATACCGAGGCCGACCTGGTGATTTGCCGCGCGGGCGCCATCACCTTGTCGGAATTGACGGCGGCCGGCGTGGCCAGCGTGCTCGTGCCGCTGGTGGCGTCGACCACTAGCCACCAGCGCGACAACGCGCAATGGATGGCGAAGCAAGGCGCGGCGATTCATCTGCCGCAGACGGAAATGAGTGCGGTGTCGCTGAGCACTCTGCTGGCGTCCTTGACGCGCGAGACCTGCCAGCAGATGGCGCAGGCGGCACTGGCAGCAGGCAAGCGCGACGCCAATGAGGCGATCGCACACGTATTGGAAAAATTGGCATGAGGTTAGCTCTGTGAAGCATAAAGTAAACAATATCCACTTTGTCGGCATTGGCGGCAGCGGCATGAGCGGCATCGCCGAAGTGCTGGTCAACCTCGGCTACAAGGTGTCGGGCTCCGATCTGGGCAGCAATGCGGCGACGCAGCGCCTGGCGAGCCTGGGCGCGACCGTCATGCTCGGCCACGCGGCCGAGAACATCGGCGACGCCGATGCGGTAGTGACGTCGGGCGCCGTCCCGCAAGACAATCCGGAAGTGGCGGCTGCGCGCGCGCGCAAGATTCCGCTGGTGCCGCGCGCCGTGATGCTCGGTGAATTGATGCGCCTGAAACGCGGCATCGCCATCGCCGGCACGCACGGCAAAACCACCACCACCAGCCTGGTCGCCTCCGTGCTGGCGCAGGGCGGCCTCGATCCCACCTTCGTCATCGGCGGGCGCCTGACCAGCGCCGGCGCGAACGCCAAGCTGGGTTCGGGCGACTACCTGGTGGCCGAAGCCGATGAATCGGATGCCTCGTTCCTGAACCTGACGCCGATGATCGAAGTGATCACGAATATCGACGCTGATCACATGGACACCTACGAGCACGATTTCGAGAAGCTCAAGCAGGCCTTCGTGCAGTTCACGCACCGCTTGCCGTTCTATGGCCGCGCCATGCTGTGCATCGACGATCCGCACGTGCGCGCCATCATCCCGTCCGTCACCAAGCCCGTCACCACCTACGGTTTCGCGGAAGACGCGCAAGTGCGCGCCATCAACGCGCGCGCCGTGGGCCTGGAAATGCATTTCACCGTGCTGCAGGAAGGTTATCCGGACCTCGACGTGGTGCTGAACCAGCCCGGCATGCACAATGTGCAGAATGCCTGCTCGGCGATCGCCATCGCGCGCGAAATCGGCATCGCCGACAGCGCCACGCAGCAGGGCCTGGCCGAGTTTTCCGGCGTGGGCCGCCGCTTTACCCGCTATGGCGACGTGGCGCTGCCGAACGGCGGCACTTTCGCGCTGGTCGACGATTTCGGCCACCATCCGGTGGAAACGGAAGTGACCCTGGCCGCCGCGCGCGCCGCCTATCCTGGCCGCCGCCTGGTGCTGGCATTCCAGCCGCACCGCTACAGCCGCACGCGCGACCTGTTCGAGGATTTCGTCAAGGTGCTCGGTGCGCCCGACGTGCTGCTCTTGTCCGAAGTGTATGCGGCGGGCGAGGCGCCTATCGTCGCCGCCGACGGCCGCGCCCTGGCGCATGCGCTGCGCGCGCGCGGCAAGATCGAGCCGTTTTTTGTCGAGTCCATGACGGACATGGCCGACACCATCATGAGCGTGGCGCGCGACGGCGACGTCGTGCTGACCATGGGCGCCGGTTCCATCAGCGGCATCCCGAATCAACTGACAACGTATCAATCTCACACTGTAAAGGCCTGACGTGAACCAAGCTTCAGCTATCGACGTTAAACAATTGGGCAAGGTCGGCGTCCTGTTCGGCGGCCGCTCGGCCGAGCGCGAAGTGTCGCTGATGTCCGGCGCGGGCGTGCTGGCCGCTTTGAAAAGCCATGGCGTGAATGCGCATGGCTTCGACACGGGCGAACGCAGCCTGGCCGAACTGGCCGCTGAGAAGTTTGACCGCGTCTTCATCGCGCTGCACGGCCGCTTCGGCGAAGACGGCAGCCTGCAGGGCGCGCTGGAACAGCTGGGCATCCCGTACACCGGCAGCGGCGTGATGGCTTGCTCGGTGGGCATGGACAAGGTCTATACCAAGATGATCTGGCTGATGCACGAGCTGCCGACGCCGAAGTACGCGGTGCTGGACGACAGCTCCGACCTGGCCAAGGTCGCCGCAGAACTGGGCTTGCCGCTGATCGTCAAGCCGCCGCATGAAGGCTCGAGCATCGGCATCACGACGGTCAACGAGGCCTCGGCCTTCCAGGCGGCCTACGACATCGCCGCCGGCCTCGATGATTCGGTGCTGGCCGAGGAATTCATCAAGGGCCGCGAGTTCACCGTTGCCATCCTTGGCAAGGGCGCTGCGGCGCGCGCGCTGCCGCCGATCGAAATCGTCGCTCCGCAAGGCAATTACGATTACCAGAACAAGTACTTCACGGACGATACGCAGTATTTCTGCCCGCCGCAGCTGGACCCGGCGATCATCGCCGAGATGGAACGCATCGCCCTGGCGGCCTACCGCGCCCTCGGCTGCGAAGGCTGGGGACGGGTCGATGTGCTGATGCGTGCGGCCGACAGCAAGCTGTTTTTGCTGGAAGTGAATACCTCGCCAGGCATGACGGGCCACTCGCTCGTGCCGATGGCGGCGCGCGCGGAAGGCACCAGCTATGAAGACCTGTGCCTGGAAATCGTTTCCGGCGCAAGCCTGAAAATGCACAAGGGACAGCGCTGATATGTGGCATGACGCTAAAAGCCTCAATACGACTGCCAACGGCTTGCTGGCCGCGGTGCTGGTCGTGTGCGTGGCCGCCGGCGTCTGGTGGGTGTCGCAGCGACCCATGTTCGACCTGCGCACGATCAAGGTGGAGAGCGCGGACGACAAGGGCCTGCGCCACGTGAATTACCTGACCCTGCGCAGCGGCACTTTGGGCCGCATCAAGGGCAATTTTTTCACGACCAACCTGGAAAGCGTGCGCGGCGTGTTCGAATCGGTGCCCTGGGTGCGTCGCGCCAGCGTGCGGCGCGAGTGGCCGAACCAGCTGATCGTGGCGCTGGAAGAACACGAAGCGCTGGGCACCTGGGGCGAGGATGGACGCCTGCTGTCGGTCAAGGGCGATGTGTTTACAGCCAATGTGGCCGAAGCCGAAGACGACCATGAGTTGCCTGCGTTTGCCGGCCCCGATGGCAGCGAGAAGGAAGTACTGACCACCTATGTGCAGCTGGCAAAGTGGTTTGCGCCGTTGAAGATGGTGCCTGAATCGCTGTCGCTGTCGAGCCGCTATGCGTGGACGGTGAAACTGAATAACGGCATGAGCGTGGCGCTGGGGCGCGAGCAGAATCATACAACCCTGAAAGCGCGGGTCGACCGGCTGGTGGGCATCTACCCGCAGCTGGCGAGCCGGCTGGAAAATATCGACACGATCGATATGCGCTACCAGAATGGCCTGGCGCTCAGTTCAGCCGGCCTGGTGATACCGGCCGAAGGCAAGGATGGCAGGCCGGCGCCGGCGATCAAGAAGAAAAATGGCAGTCCGATTAAAAAACCGGCTTGACCGAATACTCAATTAATCAATTAATAGCCCAAAAAACTAGGCGAAAGAAATGACAAAAGACGCGAAAAACCTGATCGTCGGCCTCGACATCGGCACCTCGAAAGTGGTGGCGGTGGTAGCCGAAGTGATGTCCGATGGGCGCCACGAAGTGATCGGGCTGGGCCAGCACGAATCGAAGGGCCTGAAAAAAGGCGTAGTGGTCAATATCGAGGCTACGGTGGAGTCCATCCAGCGCGCGCTGGAAGAGGCCGAGCTGATGGCCGACTGCAAGATCCGCAATGTGTACGCGGGCATTGCGGGCAGCCATATCCGCAGCTTCAATTCCAGCGGCATGGTGGCCATCAAGGACAAGGAAGTGACGGCGACCGACGTGGCGCGCGTCATCGAGACGGCAAAAGCGGTTAACATTCCGACCGATCAGCAATTGCTGCACACGGTGCCGCAAGAGTTCATCGTCGACAGCCAGGAAGATGTGCGCGAGCCTATCGGCATGAGCGGCATCCGCCTGGAGGTGAAGGTGCATATCGTCACCGGCGCCGTGTCGGCGGTGCAGAACATCGTCAAGTGCGTGCGCCGCTGCGGGCTGGAAGTGTCGGACCTGATCCTGCAGCCGATGGCGTCCGCCGATGCGGTGCTCACGCCCGACGAGAAGGAACTGGGCGTGGTGCTGATCGACATCGGCGGCGGCACGACCGATGTGGCGGTATTTTCCGATGGCGCGATCCGCCATACGGCAGTCATTCCCATCGCCGGTGACCAGATCACCAACGACATCGCCATGGCCTTGCGTACCCCGACCGCGGAAGCGGAAGAAATCAAGATCCGCTATGGCGTGGCCAAGCAGGTCCTGGCCGACCCCGGCGAATCGCTGGAAGTGCCGGGCCTGGGCGACCGCGGCCCGCGCAACCTGTCGCGCCAGGCGCTGGCGGCAGTGATCGAGCCGAGGGTCGAGGAGCTGTTCGCGATGGTGCATCAGGTGGTGCGCGAATCCGGCTACGAAGGCGTGCTGTCGTCGGGCATCGTGCTCACGGGCGGCACGTCCATCATGCCCGGCATGGTGGAAATGGCCGAAGATATTTTCCTGAAACCGGCGCGCCTGGGCACGCCCGAGTATCGGGGCCAGCTGGCTGACGTGGTGCGCAGTCCGCGCTATGCCACGGTATTGGGCCTGCTGCTGGAAGCGAAGAAGCAATACCTGCGCGGCCACATCGTGACGCGTCAGGACGGCTCGGTGAAGGCAGTCTGGCAACGCATGAAGGAATGGTTTTTAGGGAATTTTTAAGGGCATGATTTACGCCCGGCAGTACAGGTTTTTTGGCAGCATCGCAGGTACACACACATAACTTTATTTTATATTTAACCGCAGTTTTCAATCTCCAGTTCTCCTACCAATATGAGGCCTGGCGCTTGGAAACCGCATCTGATAGGAGCACATCATGGAGTTCGATATGGTCGATAACACAGCTTTAGGTACCGTCATCAAGGTCGTCGGCGTCGGCGGTGCGGGTGGCAATGCAGTCCAACACATGATCAACAAAGGCATGTCGGGCGTGGAGTTCATTGCCGCCAACACCGACGCACAGGCCCTGTCGACATCGAAGGCCCACAACATCATCCAGATCGGCGATACCGGTCTGGGCGCCGGCATGAAGCCTGCCGTCGGCCGCCAGCTGGCCGAAGAATCGCGCGCACGCATCGCCGATTCGCTGCGCGGCGCGCACATGGTCTTCATCGCCGCCGGCATGGGCGGCGGCACGGGCACGGGCGCCGCTCCTATCGTGGCCGAAGTGGCCAAGGAACTGGGCGCCCTGACGGTAGCCGTGGTCTCCAAGCCATTCTCGTACGAAGGCCAGAAATGCATGGACATCGCCGACGAAGGCCTGGAGCAGCTGTCCCTGCACGTCGATTCGCTGATCATCATCCTCAATGAAAAACTGGAAGAGATCTACGAAGACGAAAGCATGCTGGAATGGATGCAGCACGCCGATGATGTGCTTAACAACGCGGTGGCCGGCATCGCCGAAATCATCAACGTGCCTGGCCATATCAACGTCGACTTCAACGACGTGAAAACCATCATGGGCGAGCAGGGCAAGGCCATGATGGGCACGGCGACGGCGTCCGGCGTCGACCGCGCGCGCATCGCCGCCGAACAGGCTGTCGCTTCGCCGCTGCTGGACGGCATTGATCTGTCTGGCGCGCGCGGCGTGCTGGTCAACGTCACGGCCAGCCGTGGCTTGAAAGGCAAGGAGATCAAGGAAGTCATGGCTGCCGTGCGCGCGTTTGCCGCGCCGGACGCGTCGATCGCGCAAGGTATCGCCTACGACGACGCCATGGGCGACGATATCCGCGTTACCGTGGTGGCCACGGGCCTGGGCCGCGCGAAGAAAAACATCCAGCTGGTACCGCAGCAAGTGCTGCGCACCGGCACCCACAACAGCCCGCTGACCCCGTCGGCTGCCATGGGTAGCGCGCAAGCGGCGACGACGACGGTTGGCGTAGCCACGCCGGCAGCCGGTTTCGACGGCATGAAGGCACCAGCCGTATGGCGCCGCGAATCGGCTTCCGAGCAAGTGCGCGCGATGGAAAAGAATGGCATGGAAACCTACGACATTCCAGCGTTCCTGCGTAAGCAAGCAGATTAAGGTGATCTGATGTCAGTAACGATGACGGCGGCCTGAGGGCCGCCGTTTTTTTTGCCGTTTTTTGATTTTTGGCTTTGCCTTTCCGGCCGCTTTCTGCACAAATGCGGCAAGTCAGGCATACTATCGCGCAGTGTCGGCATCACGCCGGCAGCATCCTCAACCGACAGCACACAAGGAGTCAACATGACCATCAAGATCGGCGACACCCTGCCAGAAGGCACCCTGGCCGAATTCATCGAAAGCGAAACCGAAGGTTGCGCACTGGGTCCGAACACGTTCAACGTGCAAGACCTGGTCAAGGGCAAGAAGATCGCCATCTTCGGCCTGCCAGGCGCCTACACCCCGACTTGCTCCGCACAGCACGTGCCAGGCTACGTCAAGCACGCCGCCGACCTGAAAGCCAAGGGCGTCGATGAAATCTGGTGCATCTCCGTCAACGACGCGTTCGTGATGGGCGCGTGGGGCCGCGACCAGAAAGCCACCGGCGTCGTACGCATGATGGCTGACGGCAATGCCGCCTACAGCAAGGCCCTGGGCCTGGACGCTGATTTTTCCAAGCACGGCATGGGCACGCGCTCGCAGCGCTACTCGATGCTGGTCGACAATGGCGTCGTGACGCAATTGAACGTCGAGCAGGGCGGCAAGTTTGAAGTGTCGAATGCCGAGACCTTGCTGAGCCAGCTGGCCTAAGCAGATCGCAGGTTGGCGTAGGCCAGGCGCAGGTCGGCGTAGGTCGGCTTAGCGCAGCGTAAGCCGACGAGCGGAATTCGCATCACGTTTGCTCTGGCATTGTTGGATTACGCGCTGCGCGCTAATCCAACCTACGCAATAAAAAACGGCGCCATCG
>NZ_JBXAHC010000010.1:237056-274433 GCF_058794735.1 Janthinobacterium sp. GW823-FHT06H09
GTTTTTACGTTTACTGTACCGATGGCTTGGTCGCTTCGAACATGGCCGCATCGATGCTGAACGAATAGTCGTCCTGCAGCGCGAAATACCGGCGCGCTTCCTCGGGCGCGCCATCGAAGAGGTTGCGGATGGCCGCCACGCGCTCGTCCGGCGTGCGCATGCGCGCCACCCACTCGTCGAACTGCATCGTCAGTTTCCATACGCTGCGCAAGCTGTGCGTAAAGCCCGCGTTGTCGAACTTGGCGCCCCATTCGCACGTGCGGTAGTCGCGCACGTGCGAGGCGTCGCGCAGCATTTCCACCGCCTGCAAGGTGCTGTCGTACAGGGCCGTCTTGGGCGCCACGATATCGACCACCAATAACGTGCCGTTCGGGCGCAGCACGCGCCACGCTTCGGCCAGGGCGCCCGCCACGTCGTTCCAGTGGTGCGCGGAAAAGCGCGTGACGACCATGTCGAAGCTGGCGTCGGCAAACGGCAGATGCGCGACGTCGCCCTGTTGCGTGCGGATATTGTGCAAGCCGCGCTGCGCCCTGGCGTGGTCCACCACGTCGAGCATGGGCTGCGCCAGATCATAGGCGACCACCGATTGCGCCACGGGGGCGACGGCAAAGCTGGCGTGGCCGGCGCCGCAGCCCAGGTCCAGCACGGCCGGCCGGCCGTGGCGGCGTGCGCATTCCTGCATCAGCACCAGGTCGGCGCCTTGCGCGTGCACCGCGCTGCTCAGGTAGGCATGGGCTGTCTTGCCAAACTGTTCGGTAACGACATCGTGCTGCTGCATGGTTTTCTCCTGTTGATGGGTGAGTTCCTGCAGAATAGGGATAAAATTATCCTGTAACAAGACCATAACTTATACTGGTATATCTACTACCATGCACCGCCATCATGTCGAACAAGCTCGCTGAATTCATCCGCGCCCGGCGCGAAGCCGTCACCCCCGCCATGGCTGGCTTGCCCGGTGGAGGACGCCGGCGCACGCCCGGCTTGCGGCGCGAGGAACTGGCGCAGCTGTGCGACGTCAGTCCCACCTGGCTGACGTGGCTGGAGCAGGGGCGGCCCGTGTCGGCGTCGGCCAAGATGCTTTCTCGCCTGGCGCAGGTACTGCAGCTGAGCGCGGCCGAGCGCGCCTATCTGTTCGAGGTGGCCGACAAGCATGACCCCAGCCATGGCACAGGCGAGGGCGGCGGGCCTGCCAGCGCCGAGCTGGCCGCCATCGTCGCCGCCATCGACGCGCCCGCCTACATCCTCGACCGCGAATGGAGCGCCGTGGCGTGGAACGGAGCGGCGTCCGCCTTGTTCACGGGCTGGCTGCATGGCGACGGGGACGCGCCGAACCAGCTGCGCTTCATGTTCCTGGAGCCTGGCGCGCGCGACCTGATCGTCGGCTGGCCCGAGCGGGCGCGGCGGCTGGTGGCGGAGTTTCGTGCCGATATCGGACGCCAGGCGGACCAGGCGCCGCTGGCTGGCCTGATCGCGGAGTTGGCCGATGCCAGCCCTGAATTTCGCCTGTGGTGGGGCGCGCAGCAGGTGCAGGGCCGCGACGGGGGCTTGCGCCGCTTCCAGCATGCGCAGCAGGGGCTGCTGGAGTTCAATCAGGTGACCTTGCACCTGGCGCGCCAGCATGAGCTGAAGCTGGTGATGCTGTTGCCTGTGTCATAAGGTAAAGCGGCCGCGCTTGCTATAATCGGCTTGATGGTTTGGCCTTGCCATGCTGTCCTGGCTCCGGCCGTCGCCATGATGACGGTCCCGCTCTTTCGCCAGGAGTCTGTCCTGATACCCCGCAATCCTAACCTGCGCAGCATCTATGTGATGCTGGTCGCCGTCGCCATGTTTTCCCTGATGGACACGGCCATGAAGCTGTTGTCCGCCCACTATCCGCCCATGCAGGTGACGGCCTTGCGCGCCCTGTCGTCCTTGCCGCTCGTTTGCCTGTACCTGCTGTACCGGGGCGCGTTCAAGAATGTGCTGAAGGTGCGCTGGCCGCTGCACTTGCTGCGCGGCGCGCTGGGCGTGTTGATGATTACCCTGTTCGCGTATGGCTTGAAGCGCATGTCGCTGGCCGAGACGTATGCGCTGTTTTTTGTTGCGCCCTTGCTGATCACGGTGCTGTCGGTTTTTATCTTGAAGGAAAAAGTCGACTTCGCGCGCTGGTGCGCCATCGCCGTGGGTCTGCTGGGCGTGCTGGTGGCGCTGCGTCCCGACGGTTCGGGATTCTTTTCGCTGGCCGGGCTGGCCGTACTGGGCTCGGCCGCCTGTTACGCCATTTCCGCCGTCACGGGCCGCATCCTGAGCCGCACGGATGCCAGCGAAAGCATGGTCTTCTGGCTGATGGTGATGATGGCCGCCGGCGGCGTGGCCTTGTCGGCGCACGAATGGGTGAGCATCCGCCGCGAAGACTGGTGGCTGCTGGCCGGCTTGTCGCTGAGCGGCTTCCTGGGCCAGCTGGCCATCACGGAAGCTTTTCGTTTTGGCAAGGCATCGAGCGTGGCGCCATTCGAATACTCGGCCCTGGCCTGGGGCATGGCCCTGGACTGGATGCTGTGGCGCGCCTTGCCCGACGAATACACCTTGATCGGCGCGGCCATCATCATCGGCAGCGGCATTTACCTGGTGCGGCGCGAAGCCGTGCATGCGGAAAGCGAACATCCGTGAGGAACGGTTGTGGTATTTCTGGCGTGAGCCATGCCGCACCGCAACGAAAATCCGGCAAATAGATATAATCGACAGATGTTAAAACAACGCACCATCAAACAACAGGTCCGCACCATCGGTGTCGGTTTGCACTCCGGCACCAAGGTCGAGCTGATTCTGCGTCCCGCCGCGATCGACACGGGCATCGTGTTTCGCCGCATCGACCTCGATCCCATCGTCGAGTTTCCCGCCAGCGCCATGGCCGTGGGCGATACGCGCATGGCGTCCGTACTGATCAAGGACGGCGCCAGGGTTTCCACGGTGGAACACCTGATGTCGGCCGCAGCCGGCCTGGGCATCGACAATATGGTGATCGACGTGAATGCGGAAGAAATTCCCATCATGGACGGTTCCGCTTCGTCCTTCGTCTACCTGCTGCAGCAGGCCGGCGTGGAAGAGCAGCAGGCGCCGAAGAAATTCATCAAGGTCATCAAGCCCGTGGAAGTGCGTCAAGGCAAGGGCGACGCGGAAAAATGGGCGCGCCTGTCGCCGTACGACGGCTTCAAGCTCGATTTCTTCATCGAATTCAACCACCCGGCCGTCGATGGCACGATGCAGCGCGCCTCGGTGGACTTCGGCGACGTGTCCTACGTGCACGACGTGGCGCGCGCGCGCACCTTCGGTTTCATGCAAGACGTGGAAAGCTTGCGCGGCATGGGCCTGGCCCGTGGCGGTTCGCTGGAAAACGCCATCGTGATGGACGAGTACCGCATCCTCAACGCCGATGGCCTGCGCTATGAAGACGAGTTCGTGCGTCATAAAATCCTCGACGCCATCGGCGACCTGTACCTGGTGGGCCATCCCTTGCTGGCATATTACACGGCGCACAAGTCGGGCCACGCGCTGAACAACCAGCTGCTGCTGGCGCTGCTGGAACAGCCGGAATCGTATGAAATCGTCTCGTTCGATACCAACGAGGCGGCGCCGCAGTCGTATTTGCGGCAGATGGAGCGCGAGTGGTCGTTGACGTAGGTCGGATTAGGCCGCAGGCCGTAATCCGACAATCCCGCAGGCGCCAACAATGTTGTTGGATTACGGCCCGAAGGGCCTAATCCGACCTACGTGCTGCCGCCTGGCGTTGCTAATCTTTAGGTTCGCGGTGGTGGCGCACCATATTGCGCAGCGCCGCGATCAACTGCTCGTTCTGCTTCGATGGCGGCAATGCCGTGCTCAGCTCTTCCAGGGCCGACATGGCTTTTTCCGGCAAGACCAGTGCCCGCGTATGCACGATGGGCGCAATGCTCTTGATGACTTGCACTTTCAGCTTGATGCCTGAAATCTGCCAGCCCTTTCTTTCCAGTTCCCCTTGCAGTTTCGGCAATTGCTGCTTGAGCTTGGCCGCCAGCGCCGCGTTCGGCGTGGCCAGCACCAGCTGCCCGCCTTCGAATTGCAGGATGTCGCAATGCTCGAACATCGCCGGCAAGGCCTTGGCGCAATCTTTCTGCAGGGCGGCCAGGCGCGTGACGGTGGGCATCAGGGAAGCCATCGTCGCGTTGCCGCGCAGAAAATCGGTTGCCCCCGTCGCGGCCGGGCCGGAACGGGCAAAGCCGTAGCCGCGGCGCGGCGCCGGAGAATAAGTGGGAGTTCGCATGGCCGAAACATAGCACACTCGCCCGCGCATGACGAGTGCGGCGGCGGGTGCGGCGCAGGCGGGCAGGCCGTATTGCCTTACAGTATGGGAAATGTCCGCAATTTCTGCCATTTGTTTGTCATTAAGCTATTGTTATATGGTGCATTACCCCAACCTTGGCGGGAACGCATGATAAAATCATCGTCTTTTGTCATAGTCGAACTCCGTGCGGTGACGCGATTACTACCTCGTTGTTCCCTACCGAGCTTTTTTTAACGGCGTTTTTTCAAGAATTCAAGCATGTCATTACTGACCCAGATTTTCGGTAGCCGCAACCAGCGGCTGCTCAAGCAATACCAAAAAACGGTACGCGAGATCAATGCGCTCGAGCCGGCCATCGAAAAGCTGTCGGATGCCGAGCTGCAAGCGAAAACGCCTGCCTTCAAGGAACGCATCGCCGCTGGCGAATCGCTCGATGCCTTGTTGCCGGAAGCCTTTGCCGTTTGCCGCGAGGCCAGCAAGCGCGTCCTGCGCATGCGCCATTTCGATGTGCAGATGATCGGCGGCATGGTCTTGCATTTCGGTAAGATCGCGGAAATGGGCACGGGCGAGGGCAAGACCCTGATGGCAACCTTGCCAGCCTACCTGAATGCCTTGTCGGGCAAGGGCGTGCATATCGTCACCGTCAACGACTACCTGGCGCAGCGCGATGCCGAGACCATGGGCCGCCTGTATGCATGGCTGGGCCTGTCGACGGGCGTGAACATGTCGCAGATGGAGCACAGCGCCAAACAGCAGGCGTACAACTCCGACATCACGTACGGCACGAACAATGAATTCGGTTTCGACTTCTTGCGCGACAATATGGTCTACGAAGCGCGCGAGCGCGTGCAGCGCAGCCTGAACTTCGGCATCGTCGATGAAGTCGACTCGATCCTGATCGATGAAGCGCGTACGCCGCTGATCATTTCGGGCCAGGCCGAGAACCACACGGACCTGTATCACAAGATCAATGAACTGCCTGCGCGCCTGACCCTGCAGATCGGCGAAGAAACGCCGGACGGCAAGGGCAAGGTTGAAGTGCCGGGCGACTACACCAAGGATGAAAAAGCGCACCAGGTGCTGCTGACGGAAGCCGGCCACGAAAAGGCCGAAGGCATCCTGATGGAGATGGGCCTGCTGCCGGAAGGCGCGTCGCTGTACGATTCGGCCAACATCACCCTCGTGCACCACCTGTATGCGGCCCTGCGCGCGCATGCGCTGTACTTCAAGGATCAGCACTATGTGGTGCAGAACAATGAAGTGGTGATCGTCGATGAATTCACGGGCCGTCTGATGACGGGCCGCCGCTGGTCCGACGGCTTGCACCAGGCCGTCGAAGCGAAGGAAGGCGTCAAGATCCAGAACGAGAACCAGACCCTGGCCTCGATCACCTTCCAGAACTACTTCCGCATGTACGCCAAGCTGGCCGGCATGACCGGTACGGCCGATACCGAAGCGTACGAATTCCAGGAAATTTACGGCCTGGAAACGGTCGTGATTCCGCAAAACCGTCCGCTGCAGCGCAAGGACCGCCAGGATCAGGTCTACAAATCGTCGGCGGAAAAATACAACGCGATGTTGAACGACATCCGCGACTGCTACGAGCGCGGCCAGCCCGTGCTGGTGGGTACGACCTCGATCGAGAACTCGGAACTGCTGTCGGGCATCCTGACCAAGGCCGGTTTGCCGCACAACGTGCTGAACGCGAAACAGCATGCGCGCGAAGCGGAAATCATCGCCCAGGCAGGCCGTCCGAAAGCCATCACCATCGCCACCAACATGGCAGGCCGCGGTACGGACATCGTGTTGGGCGGTAACGTCGAAAACCAGATCAAGTTCATCGAAGCCAATGCTGAACTGAGCGACGCCGACAAGGCAGCCCAGTCGCAGACCTTGCGCGATGAGTGGCAGTCGCTGCACGACCACGTGGTCAATGCGGGCGGCTTGCACATCATCGGCACCGAACGCCACGAATCGCGCCGCGTCGACAATCAGTTGCGTGGCCGTGCCGGCCGCCAGGGCGATCCGGGTTCCTCGCGCTTCTACCTGTCGCTCGACGACGCGCTGCTGCGCATCTTCGCCGGCGACCGCGTGCGCGCCGTGATGGACCGTTTGAAAATGCCGGAAGGCGAACCGATCGAGGCAGGCATCGTCTCGCGTTCGATCGAGTCGGCCCAGCGCAAGGTCGAAGCGCGCAACTTCGACATCCGCAAGCAATTGCTGGAATACGATGACGTCGCCAACGACCAGCGCAAGGTCATCTACCAGCAGCGTAACGAGCTGTTGGAAACGACCGATATTTCCGAGATGATCGGCTCGCTGCGCCATGGCGTGTTCACCGACCTGGTGCACGAATACGTGCCGCGCGAATCGGTGGAAGAGCAGTGGGATATCAAGGGCCTGGAAAACACCCTGGCCAGCGAATGGCAGCTCGACTTGCCGCTGCAGCAAATGCTGGAAGCCGATTCGACCCTGACGGACGAAGAGATCCTGGAAAAAGTGCTGGCCGCGGCCGATGCCGTGTACCAGTCGAAGATCGATATCGTCGGCAAGGAATCGTTTGGCGGCTTCGAGCGCAATGTCATGCTGCAAAGCGTGGACAGCCACTGGCGCGAACACCTGGCGGCGCTCGATCACCTGCGCCAGGGTATTCACCTGCGCGGTTATGCGCAGAAGAACCCGAAACAAGAATACAAGCGCGAAGCGTTTGAACTGTTTGGCCAGATGCTCGACATGATCAAGAACGACGTCACGAAACACGTGATGACGGTGCGTATCCAGTCGCGCGAAGAAGTCGATGCGGCCGAACAGGCGATGCAGCAGTCGCACGTGGAAAACGTGCACTACCAGCACGCCGAATTCGACCCGAACGCGGCGCCGGAAGAACTGCTGGCGCCGACGGCTGGCGACAGCAACGACCAGTATGTCGACGACATGAGCGTGAGCATGGGCGTCAAGGTCGGCCGCAACGATCCATGCCCTTGCGGCAGCGGCAAGAAGTACAAGGCTTGCCACGGCAAGCTGGCTTAAGCGCGGTTTGTCAGCGTGAACAAAAAACGGAGACTGCGGTCTCCGTTTTTTTTATGTCCGGCATATTTATTGTGCCTGATCCCTGCTCAGGGAAAGGCCCAGTATTGCGGCGCCTGCGAGGGAATGCCTTTCAAGCCGCCGCGGTTCCTGGCCCGTTGCCCCGTCTTGATCATGGTGGCGATATCGGTCAGCAGGACGCGGTTGCTGGCGAAGTAATCGTGTCCCATGAAATTCATGATGACGGCCGAGGCATCGACGAGTTCCATGCCGGGGATGCCGACGACGGGGCCGCGGATGTCGCCTATCCTGTCCCAGTCGGCAAAATTGTAGGAAGCACGGATGGCTTTGTCGTTCGCGGACGCGTACAAGGTGGCGGGAAGCTTGAGGCTGGCAAAACGGGGGGCGATCTGCTCGCGGAAGATGTCGGCATTGATGTCCGGCGCCGCCAGCACCACCTGCTTGAACAGGGGCCGCAGTTCGGGGCGCTTTTCCAGCAGGTTGGCCAGGGCCACGGTCATCGGGCGGTTGCCCATGCTGTGGGCGATGATGTAGATATCGGTGGCGGATGAGTGCTCGGCGAAGTCGGCCAGGAAGGCCTGCAGGTGCGCCTGCGTCCATTCGGCGGCATTTTCATCGAACTCATAGCCGGCCAGGGTGCCTTTCGATGGCCAGCTGTAGAACACGGGCAGGGCGCCGATATCGAGGTCGACCGCCATCTGCGCAGTGCGCCGGGCGGCGTCGTCAAACGAGTTGCTGTAGCCGTGGATGTAGATGAAGGCGGCGTGCCGTTCCGGGGCGGCCCGTATCCTGGCCTTGACGGCGGCGAGAAAATCCGCGCGCGACAGGCGCGTGGTTTCCTTGATCAGCACATATTTTTGCGCATTGTCGCTGGCAAGGATGGCGTACCAGGGCGGCAGCGGCAGCTCGCCCGGCGCTCTTTTCTCCGGGATACTCACGACGACGCTGCCATAGCTCAGGTAGGGCGCCACGCGGTTGGGCTGCCAGCCATAATTGCGGCTTTTGCGCTGGTATTGCCGGTCGGTGGCGTAATACACGGTGACGTGCGTGGCGCCGGGCGGCGGCGCATCGTTGTCGGACCTCGGCGTGCCACCGCTGCCGATGCTGCCGAACAGCTTGCCGAGGTTGCCGAGCAGGCCGCCCGTGCCCGACCATGCGCTGCTCCCCGGGCTGGCAAACGGTGGCCGCCGCCCTGCGGTAGTGGCTGGCGCGTGAGGCGCTGCCGCGGCAGGAGCGGGCGGTGGTGGCGGCGGCGGGGCAGGCGGCGCTTCGGATGCCTGTTCGGTGACGTGGATGCTGGCGCCATCTGCCGGGCCACGCAGCACCGTACAGGCTGTCAACGAGGCCAGCAGGCAAAGCAGGGATAGCGGGCGCAACAGGCACGACAGGTCTGAAGCGCTGCGCTGCATCCGGTTTGACCGCCCCTGCATCATGACATCCTTCCCTGGACGGTGCGATTGCAAGGCTCGCCATCATCCATTCCCATACCTTAGCGCCGCCAGGCGGCATGGTTCTGATAAATCGCAAGCCTGGCCGCACCACCGGCCCGTCTCGACGCTGCCGTGGCTGGCGCGACTATTCACTTGCCGCATGTTCACCCGCGCCGCGAAGGCGCTACAATAGCGCTTCCCTTTTCCCTCGCAGAAGAACTCATATGGCCGTCAATTCTCCCAAGCCCGTCGCCGCCGACTTGAAAGCCGTCGCCGGCATTGAAATCGGTGTTGCCGAAGCCGGCATCAAGAAACCCAACCGCAAGGATTTGCTGGTATTGAAACTGGCGCCGACGGCCACCGTGGCCGGCGTGTTTACCCTGAACCGCTTCTGCGCCGCGCCCGTGCAAATCTCGAAAGCCAACCTGGCGGCAGTGACGGCCGGCGCCGCGCCGATCCGCGCGCTGCTGGTCAATACGGGCAACGCGAATGCGGGCACGGGCGAATCGGGCCTGGCCGACGCGCAGGCCAGCTGCGCCGCGCTGGCCGAGCTGCTGGGCTGCACGCCGCAGCAAATCCTGCCGTTTTCCACCGGCGTGATCCTCGAGCCGCTGCCCGTGCAGCGTCTGGTCGCCGGCTTGCCGCAAGCCGTGGCCGCGCTGACTTCGGATAACTGGTTCTCGGCCGCCGAAGCCATCATGACCACCGACACGCAGCCGAAAGCCGGTTCGCGCACGGTCACCATCGGTGGCCACACGGTGACCCTGACGGGCATCAGCAAGGGCGCCGGCATGATCAAGCCGAACATGGCCACCATGCTGGGTTTCCTCGCGTTCGACGCCACCGTGGCCCAGCCCGTGCTGGACCAGCTGGTGAAACAGGCGGCCGACAAGTCGTTCAACTGCATCACCATCGACGGCGATACGTCCACGAATGACTCGTTCATGCTGGTCGCCACGGGCGCCGGCAGCCTGGTCATCGATTCCATCGATTCGCCGCATTATGCGGAACTGGCGGCCGCCGTCACCGAACTGTCGACTTTCCTGGCGCAAGCCATCGTGCGCGACGGCGAAGGCGCCACCAAGTTCATGACGGTGACCGTGGAGGACGGCCGCAACGTGGAAGAATGCCGCAAGATCGCCTATTCCATCGCCCATTCGCCGCTGGTGAAGACCGCGTTCTTTGCCTCCGACCCGAACCTGGGCCGCATCCTGGCCGCCATCGGCTACGCGGGCGTGGACGACCTGGACGTGGGTCAATTGAACTTGTACCTGGACGACGTGTGGGTGGCCAAGAACGGCGGCCGCAACCCCGATTACCAGGAGCAGGATGGCCAGCGCGTGATGCAGCAAAGCGAAATCACCATCCGCGTCAAGCTGGCGCGCGGCGATGCCACGGCTACCCTGTGGACGTGCGACTTGTCGCATGACTACGTGTCGATCAACGCCGACTACCGCTCATGACCGCCCTCGATCAATTCCTGATCCGCGCCGAGCGGGTACTGGCGCGCCTGGAGTCGATCTTGCCGCCGGCCTTGCCGGCGACCGACTGGAACAGCTTTGCCTTCCGCTGGCGCCGGCGGCAGGGTGCCGCCAGCCATCTGCAGGCGGTGGCGCACGTGTCGTCCATCGCCCTGGATGACTTGCATAACATCGGCACGCAAAAAGCGCAGATCGAGCAGAATACGCGCCAGTTCGTCGCCAGTCGCCCCGCCAACAACGTGCTGCTGACGGGCGCGCGCGGCACGGGCAAGTCGTCGCTGATCAAGGCATGCCTGAACCAGTTCGCCGGCCAGGGCCTGCGTCTGATCGAAGTGGACAAGGCGGACCTGGCCGACTTGCCCGACATCGTCGACCTGGTGGCGGCGCGTCCCGAGCGCTTCATCATCTTTTGCGACGACCTGTCGTTCGAAGAGGGCGAAAGCGGCTACAAGGCGCTGAAAGTGGCGCTCGACGGCAGCATCGCCGCGCAATCGGACAATGTGCTGATCTACGCCACCTCGAACCGCCGTCACCTGATGCCCGAGCGCATGTCGGACAACAGCAGCTACAAGACGGACGACGATGGCGATTTGCACCCGGGCGAGACGGTGGAAGAGAAAATCTCGCTGTCCGAGCGCTTCGGCCTGTGGCTGTCGTTCTACCCGTTCAAGCAGGACGATTATCTCGACATCGCGGCGCACTGGCTCGCTTCGTTCGGCTGCACGCCGGAACAGATCGCGCAAGCGCGCGGCGACGCCCTGCGCTGGGCCTTGCAGCGCGGTTCGCGTTCGGGCCGGGTGGCGTGGCAATTCGCGCGCGATTATGCTGGGAAACTACCTGCGGGAAAGCTGCCGCAATGAGCGAGATGAAAGTGAAACCGGTCGATGTGGCCGTTGGCATCCTGATGAAACCGAATGGCGACGTGCTGCTGGGCCAGCGTCCGGCCGGCAAGCCGTATGATGGCTATTGGGAATTTCCTGGCGGTAAAGTCGAACCGGGCGAAGCCATTTTGGACGCCTTGAAGCGCGAGTTTGTCGAGGAGCTGGGCTTGTATATCGACAGCGCCGAGCCCTGGTGCGGCGTCGAATATGTGTATCCGCACGCCCATGTGCGCCTGCATTTCTATATCAGCCGCAACTGGCGTGGCGAGCCGCAAAGCCTGGAAGGGCAGGCGTTCGCCTGGCAGGGCACGGTCGGCGTGGAACCCTTGCTGCCGGCCACCATTCCCCTGCTGGAATGGCTCGACGCGGTACGCCGGGAATCCCTGATACCTGCCTGATCTCCACTTGTGCCGGCGGGCAGCGCCATGCTGCGTGCTGGCGCAAGCTTTGCTGTGACTTTCCTTGTATCGCGCGCGCTTTGCGCTACAGTGCTTTCATCAAGCACCGGGGGAGTCTCGCATGCCGCTGACACTGACCTTTACCGATACCGATGAATTGCTGATTGCCGCCTTGCACAAGCGTGCCCGCGCGCATGGGCGCAGCATCGAAGACGAGCACCGCGACATCCTGCGCAGCGCCTTGCGGCCCTTGCCGAAGCGCCCGCTCGACGATATTCTACGCGGCATGCCCGACGTGGGCCTGGATGCGGATTTCGAGCGCCGCCCCTGATGCGCCATGCCTATGCCCGCTTATCTGGTCGATACGGATGTGATCGTTGCTGCGCGCAAGGGCAGTGCTGCGCCGGCGGGCGTGGCCGATTTTTTCGAGCGGGTAGCGCCGGAGTTGCGTTATGTGCCGGTGCAGGTGATCGCGCAATTGCGCGCAGGCATACAGTGCAGCTGGCGGCGCGAAGCGGCGCTGGAAGCACTGGCGCTGGAGGGCTGGCTGGAAGCCGTGCTGGCGGAATATGCGCCGCGGCTGCTGGAATTCGACCTCGATTGCGCGCTCGTGTGCGCGCGTCTGCATGGCCGTAGTCACGCGCATGGCGTCGATGGACAGATCGCGGCGATGGGTATTGCCTATGGCTTGACGGTGGTCAGCGGCAGGCTCGACAGTTTCGCGGCGCAGGGGCTGCGCCTGGAAAATCCATTCAAATGAAGCTTACTGGGGCTTGTTGTCTTCGTCTGCCAGGGGATCTTCGAACGGATCGGCGGCGGGGATCGTGTATTTCTCTTCGGCCCAGGCGCCCAGGTCGATCTGCTTGCAGCGTTCCGAGCAGAAGGGGCGGTATTTATTGGCTTCAGTCCATTTGACTTTGGCGGCACAGGTAGGGCAGTTAACGACGGTCATGATGGGGCAAATAAGTAACAGTTAAAAATTACAGAGCGTGAGCTCGAATGGTACATCTTCTTCCAGCGGCTTGGGTTTCAAGTCGCCGCCCTGGGTAGTGAAGCGTACCCACAGCATGTATTTGTTGGCGGAAATTTCCGGGATGGCGCCGCTGTTTTCATCGAGGCTCAAGCGCAGCATCTGATACACCTTGCCTTGCAGCATTTGCTGGTAGCTGCCGCCATTGGCGATCAGCTTGACGGGACCGCCGGAATCGCGCAGCAGGCGCAAGACCAGGGCCAGCGCGTCGAACAGCGGTGCCAGCGGGGCGAACCACGCGTGGATATCGGTCAGGCGCTGCTCGCAGCTGCGTTTTTGCCAGGCAAAGTACGACGGCAAGTCGAATTCGCAGGCGCCACCCGGGATGATGGTGCGGCCGCGGATGCTCATCAGCCATTCATTGTCGCGGATATTCTGGCCCGTCTTGCCTTGCGCTGCCACGAGGGCGCCGCTGACACTGTCGAGTTCGCCGAGGATGGCATCCAGGGTTTCCGGCTCCACGTTCGGATTGCTGCGGTAGCCCAGCAGGCTCTGGCGCTGGCGCTCGAGTTCCTGCAGCAGGTCCGACTTCAGGTCGGCGCGGCCGGCCACTTCAAGCATATCGAAAATAGTTGCCAAGGCAACATGATGTTGCATTGCATGCTCTTGCTGGATGAAGAACTTGAATTTGTCGTACAGGTCTTCCAGCCGCAACAAGGTACGTATGCGTTCGTTGAAAGGGTATTCGTAGACAATCAAAATAATTCCCTTAAGTAAGGACCTGCAAACAATCCCGTGATTTTGAACCAAGCGTCGACAAATTACAAACGTTGCGGCCCGATTCCAGCCATTCTTTTTGAAAATGCCAGATATAAATCGTGCAACTGGGCAATCTGCGACGCCAGGGCCGCCAAATCGCCATTATTGTCGATCACATCGTCCGCCGCCGCCAGGCGCATGGCGCGCGTGGCCTGCGTGGCCATGATGGCTTTGACTTGTTCTTCCGATAAGCCATTGCGCGCCATCACGCGCGACACTTGCAGGCTTTCCTGGCAATCGATGACCAGTACGCGGTTGACCCGCTCCACCCAGCCGCCGGACTCGACCAGCAGGGGCACGGCAAAGATCACGTAGCTGCCCGTCGCTTCTGCCGCCGCCGTCAGGGTGGCCTGGCGGATGCGCGGGTGCAGGATGGCTTCCAGTTTCGCCTTGGCGGCGGCGTCGGAAAACACGAGGTTGCGCATTTTTGTACGGTCGAGGGCGCCGCGCGCATCGGCGTAGCCGGGCCCAAATTCCGCCACCAGGGCTGGCATGGCCGCGCCATTCGGCGCCGTCAGGCTGTGTGCGATCTGATCGGTGTCGACGATGGAGGCGCCGCGCGCGGCGAACAGGTCGGCCACCGTGCTCTTGCCGCAACCGATGCCGCCGGTGAGGCCGACGCTGAAATAGGGGGCGTTTTGTAATTGCATGTGTGTATCCATAAGGGGCTGGTCAGCTGGTCAGGCCCAGCGTGAGGCGCGACAGGGGCGTGCCGTACAGCAGCGCAATCAGACCCGCCGCCGCCAGATAGGGGCCGAAGGGAATCGGCTTGTCGCGCCCCCGCTTGGCAAACACGATCAGGCCGATGCCGACCACGGCGCCCACCACCGACGACAACAATATGATCGTCGGCAACATGGTCCAGCCCAGCCACGCACCGAGCGCCGCCAGCAATTTGAAGTCACCATAGCCCATTCCCTCCTTGCCTGTCGCCAGCTTGAAGGCCCAGTACACGGCCCACAGGGCCAGATAACCGGCGGCCGCGCCGATGACGGCGTCCTGCAGCGGCACGAAAGTTCCGTTGATGTTGACCAGCAAGCCGGCCCACAGCAGGGGGAAGGTCAGGTCGTCGGGCAGCATTTGCGTGTCGGCGTCGATGAAGGTCATGGCGATCAGCAGCCAGGCAAACACGAGCGTGGCCAGGCCCGTCCAGCCGCTGCCGAAATGCCAGATCAACAGGGCCGACAGCGCGCCCGTCAGCAGCTCCACCAGCGGATAGCGCACGGAGATGGGCGCCTTGCAGGCGCTGCATTTGCCGCGCAGCAGCAGGTAGCTGATGACGGGGATGTTTTCCTTGGCCGTGATGCGGTGGCCGCAAGCGGTGCAGTTTGAGTGCGGCAGCATCAGGTTGTAGCGGTCCGTGTGCGGCAAGGGCAAGCCGCTTTCTTCCGCCACATAATTAGCGGAGTCGCGCTCCATCATTTTCGGCACGCGGTGGATCACCACGTTGAGGAAGCTGCCGACGATCAGGCCGAACAGGGCGGCGACGAGGGTGACGGGCAAATTGCCGGGCGCGGCGAACAGCAGGGTATCTTGCAGCATGGTGGAGTTGTCTGAGGTGGTGATATTGCCGCGCAAACATTGCTTGGCACTGCCGCAGTGTAAAACATCTGCCGGCGCATGGGGATGTTTTGCGCAGGGTTCTGGTCGAGGGATGACGTCGGGCCAGCATGGCGGCGGTAGTTTTCGCGTGGATCGAATTCTTCCAGTCGCTCACCGATGTGTGGGTTTGTCACCCGGCTTGCGGAGGCTGTCCCGCAAACCGGACGCTGGAAACTCCTGCGCCGCCTTTAGATGGTCAATATTCGGTTGGCGGCAACAATGAGGTCACCTTTCTGGCTTACGGTGCACCTTGTCGCGCCGGTTGACCGCGCGCGCCAACAGCGAGCGAGTCAGGAGCTTATGAAACGGCATGATGATAAACAAATAAACTCTTCCCAAGAGATTGTTTATTTTAACCAAGGTTGAAATCGTCACTTCCGATCCTTTCAGACTCGGTTGAATGCTTATCCAGATCCGAAAATCCAGATGCTTGTCGTCACCACCGACGACGACTTCAGTGCCCGTACTTGAAATAATCGGAAACATGCCAATCTTGCCCAGCCCGCGATCGCTAAAGCTAATACTTTTCTTTAGTCCCAACGGTGCGACGATTCCGTTGCGCAGAATAATGAGCCAGGTGAGCATGCGATGCGGTTCAGCGAACACGGCGCGCCCCGCTTGTTCGGCGTCCACGTAGGTTCGATCCCCCTGACCGGAATAGCCGTCGGAGAAATCAATGCGCGTCAATCCTGACGCCGACATGGCTGCTGCCGGTGCGGCAATGAGGAAGACTTTGTTTGCTTCGTTTGTCATGAATAAAACGCTCTCTGTAAAGTGAGTGACGGTCGGACTGCGGTTGTTTTGATTGGCGCGCATTCCAAGTTTGCAAACGTGCACTGGCGAACGGAGTGCTTGCATAGTGGTCACATGGGCCGGAATGCTCCGTCTAATATTGCGCCAACGCCTGCTTTCGGGGCAATGGCGTCTCGAATACTCGTATCAATTAGTCGTTCATAGATTGTGCTTTGGCCGGCCGGAATAAGTTCTCTGAGTGTTTCTTTACGTTTGTCCCGCCCGAACAAGGCCTCAACGGCCCAAGCGATCAGATACACGGCAGACAAACAGCCACCTGCGGTCGCCACATTTCCTTTGCATACCAGGGGCAAATCGAGAACCTCAATTCCCAGGGCTTGCAGTTCCTCTTTGGCATCGGGATGCGTCGTGGCTGGCCCCTTTGCCAGCAGACCCAACTTGGCAAGAATGAAGGAGCCGGCACAGATCGATCCGATGAGCTGCGTATCTGGATTCAGGGAAAATGCACGCATGAAATCCTGGTCGGCGATAGCGCCTTTCACGCCAACTTTACCGCTGGAAAACAATACAAGGTCTGCGTCATTCGCTTCGCTGATGCACCCGTGGGTCTTGATAATCAGACCGTTTGCGGATTGATGCGCTTCCTTTGTTCCCAATATCTTCACTTGCCAATCCGTCTTATTCCTCCCGAGGATGTCCCACATCAAGAACAAATCCAAATCGGTGAAATGATCAAAAATCACGATGACTATTTTCTTCATGTTGCGCTCCGCCGTTTGCGTTGATTCAAAATGAGACCACGGACGAGCACCACTTTTTTTTGCGTCCGCAGTTGTGACTAAGTCCGTCAAATATCTGTTTGGGAGGAACTTCTTTTCCTGATTGGACGGGCTTCAGTGCTGGCCCGCCAGGACAGTTCTTGCCGACTGCGCGTCGGCTTTCAGTGCGAAGTAGGTCCACATTCCTCCAAGCAGATCTGCGACGCCGAAAAAAACGATCATTGGGCTGGCAAGGCCAATGGCAGCGAAGGTCGTGAAGGCCGCGAACACGAAGAGGCGCGTGTATACCGACGCTACCAGAAACGGCTTGTTTTCGTGCTTGGCTGCGACCCACGCATAGACGCCAATCATGGATACAATAACGCCAAGCAAATGAATCCAGACCTCGGAGGTTGGCGGCATTTGTAAGATCGACAGCAAGAAGTTCGGTGCGACGACTAACACGGGCCCAACGACGAACAAGTAGATGGCAAATACTTTGGCGCTATACGCAGACTTGGACATGTTTTTCCTTTTCGAGAGCGTTGCCGATAGGCTTGGTGGTTTCAAGGTGGGTGATTGAACTGCGGTGGCGATACTGCGCAAGCGCGGCACGGCTGCTGCCAGGCATGATGAAGACCGCGCATCGCGGATGCTGAAACGTGGTATGCATTTAACGAATCCAGGCGTTGGCGGTGCGCACACGTGCACCGAGGGTTTTGAGAAGCTGGATCAGACCTAAATAGGCCCGGTCTACGTAGGGCAGTTCCTCCGGCAAGGACTGCAGGTGCTGAAGTGCCTGGCGCTGATGCTCGGCTGATGGACGTGGGTATGGCGGGTGTTGCGCAAAGTCATACACCGCCACGGTAAACGGCAACTTCTGCCAGGCATGCCGCTCGGCCATTGCCGGCAGCAGTTGCTGGCAAAAGTCCTGCTCATTCAGATTCGGCCCAATCAGGCCCAAGTCCCGATAGGCCTGATGCATGGCACTGTGGTCCGCCGGGGTGCGCAACTGTGCCGACCAAAGCGCGCTGAGCGCTTGGCAAAAGGCAGCGTCCAGCGTGCGGGTGCAGCCAAAGTCCAGCAGGCCCAGTCGGCCGTCCGGCATGAACAGATAGTTGCCCGGATGCGGGTCGGCTTGCAAGCGGTGCAGCACAAAGGTGCAATGAAAGAAGGCGTCAAACAGCAACTGACCAGCCTGATCACGTGCGGCTTGATCGGGTTCGGTCAGCAACCATTCGTTGAGATGCATTCCCGGCAGGCGCTGCATGGTCAGCACGCGGCGTGTGGTGCGGTCCATTACCGGCTGGGGGATCACCAGGCCCGGCAGCGTGAGATGCTGTGCAAACCATTGCATGGTCTGCGCCTCGTGCAAATAGTCCAGCTCCTCGGCCAGTTTCTGTTCGATGTCATCCATCATGCGCGCGATGATATCGGCTTTGGGCATCATCTCCGAGCGTTCCCCCCAGGCTTGCAGCAGGCTGCGCAGCATACGCATGTCGCTGCCAATGGAGTCCGCCATTCCGGGGTATTGTAGTTTGACGGCCACTGCCATACCGTCGCTCATGATGGCGGCGTGGACCTGACCCAGACTGGCGGCGGCAAAGGCGATCGGATCGAATTGCTGGAACAGGGCTTGCGGATCCTGGCCAAACTCCTGGCGCATCACTTTGATCACCAACGCGCGGTTCAGCGGCGTGACCTGGTAGTGGGCGCGGGCCAGTTCCTGGCGCATGCCCTCGGGTAGAAAGCCTAATTCCATGCTGAGCAGCTGCGAGGCTTTGAGTGCCGTGCCCTTGAGCTGGTTCAACGCGGCAAACAGGATGCGCCCGAGTTCCGCCTCATGTGCCACGCGGGCCTGTTCCGTTTTCGCATCGTCGCGCGTCATCGACTTGGCCTTATGGCCCAGGTGGGTCAGCCCGGCCCGCGCCACTGCCATGCCGACAATCGCGCCACGCGAAAGACGTCCGGTGCGCGGCAACTGCGAAACCTTGTTCGTCCTGGTCGTGGGCCTCATGAGCGTGCCCCGCCCAGGCCGCGGCGGGCCAATTGCAGCAGGTCCAGCAAGCCATTGCCGTCTTGCATCAGGCGCGCCAGCTGGCTGCGCACCATGAAACCGCCCAGCTCCAGCAGCTTGTCCACCAGGCCGCTGCGCAAGGCTAACACCAGCACGCCCAAACTTAAATCGACCATTTGCGTGGTGTTGGAAAATTGCTCGGAGGTGTCGCGCAGCCAGTACGCAATGACGCCGTACACATAGTCGGCCAACAGTCCGGCCAGGCTGGGCTTGAAGCCGCAAGGCACGATTTCACCGGTCGTCTCGGCCTGCTCCAGCATCTGGAGAAAGGTTTGCTGGAGCAAAGGCTTGCCGGGTAGTTGCTCGCCCAACAGCAGCGTGGGCGCGCGCTGCACCATGCCGCGCGCCAGACCCACAAATTCGCGGTCGGCCAGCAAACCTTCCAGCAGACTCTCGATCACCAGTTGCAGGCGCTCCTGCAGCGAAAATTCGTTCTGTCCCTGCGTCTTGTCGGCCTGCGCCACTGCGTCTGCAATTGCTTGCTGAAAGTAGGCGGTTACCAGTTTCTCCTTGGTCGGGAAGTATTTGTAGATGGTGGCATCACCCACGTCGGCGGCACGTGCGATCTGCTTCATCGTGGTGCCCTCAAACCCATGCTGGGTCATCAGGTCCACTGCGGTCTGAATGATCAGCCGATGGTTTTTGGCTTGTTGGGCTTTGGAAGTACGCATGATCGAAATTTAAAGAAGAGTGGAATGTCGGGGCGGGGCAAAACAATCAAGTCTGGCCCAACCATGTAAGAAGTGCGACGGCGAGCAGGCCGATCGTTGCCCCCGCAGCTACAAAATATCCATTCATAGAATGTCTTGCGAGAAAGGTGCAGCCACGTGCCTCTTGAACTTGACGACGCCACAGAAGACGCGTGCAAGCCCCGACAAGTACGTGAACCAGACCACTGTATTTGCCATATCCATCCTCGAGGATTACCTCATGCCCCACATCTTGATATGAATATACGATACTTACTATCTATTCATTTAATATATTGCACATCTATTGCATAGTCAATGGCTATTATTTGATAAAGAGGTCGATGTATTCCAAGCATGGCTTCATGCCGGGTGTCGGTGGCAATCCACCGAACTTGGCAGCGCCGCGCCTCGGCACGGCTTCTGACTCAGGGATTTGTGCGATTCCGGACGTGGAACCCGAGGCTTCGATTTGATGATGCCAGGGCGGTGCCAGTAGGCGAGCGGCAACGCGCCATGTGAGTCTAAGTAATACCGGGCGACGGCATGGCTCTGCTCAGTAGCTCGTAAGAACCACATTCTTGCGGCTACGTAGTCGATTCGGACACCGTCCCTGGAGATGCATGAGGACTGGCGACATTGATTTGGGCATCGGCACATCTAAGCCCGGCTTCGAATGCTCATCGTGATACGGCATGTTGCACCGAGTCCTGACTCATCGAACGCTTCCATCATGTCTCATCACTGAGAACCTACAGGCGCGCAGTCAAATCACGGTCCCCAACTTGAAAATCGGCAAATACAGGGCGATCACGAGGGAACCGACGAGCACGCCCAGCACCACCATCAGCGCCGGTTCCAGCAGCGTGGAAAGCGTGGTCACGGTGGCGTCGACGTCCGCCTCGATGATCTCGGCCGCGCGCGACAGCATGGCGTCGAGCGCGCCCGACTCCTCGCCGATCAGGGCCAGTTGCGTCAGCAGCGGGGGAAATACGCCGCTGTGTTCCATGGCCAGGGCCAGGCCGCCGCCGGCGCGGATTTCACGCTCGATGCGCGTCGTCGCTTCCTGGTACAGCGCGTGGCCGGAGGCGGCGCCCACGAGGCCCAGCGAGTCGAGCAGCGGCACGCCGGCGGCGAACATGGCGGCCAGGGTGCGCGTCCAGCGGGCGATTGCCGCCTTGCGCAGGAGCGGGCCGAACACGGGCAGGCGTAGTGCCCGCAGTTGCGTGTTGCGCCTTAAGGCGGGCCAGCGGCGCCAGGCCAGGTGCAGCAGCACGCAAGCGAGCACGAGCGCTGCCAGCAAGGCCAGCCAGTAGCGGACCAGAAAGGCGGACACGCCCATGACGGCCAGGGTGGGCAACGGCAAGGGCGCGCCGAAGCTGTCGAAGACCTGGCGGAAGGCGGGCACGACCACGCTCATGATGATGGCCGTGACAACGATGGCGACGAGTACGATGACCAGCGGATACATCAGCGCGCCGCGCACCTGCCGCCGCAAGGCGATGGCCTTTTCCTGGTGCGTGGCCAGGCGCGCCAGCAAGTCCTGCACGATGCCGGCCTGTTCGCCCGCCGCGAGCAGGTTGCAATACAGCTCGTCAAACAGCAGCGGGAACTGGCGGAAGGCTTGCTGCAGGCTGCTGCCCGCTTCGATGTCGTGGCGCAAGTCGCGCATCAGCTCGGTGATCGCGGGTTTGGCGTGCCCCTTGCCGGCGATGTCGAAGGCGTGCAGCAGCGGCACGCCGGCCGCCATCATGGTCGACAGCTGGCGCGTGAACAGGGCAATATCCTTGCGCGTGATGGCCTTGCCCGGCGCGGCGCGCGCGGCCTGTACCCGGGTGGCCAGGATGCCCTGGCGTCTTAGCGCGACCGTGGCTGCGCCGGCGTCGGCGGCGCGCAAGACGCCTTCGGCCGCCTTGCCATGGCGGTCCGTGCCCTTCCATGCAAAGCGCCGCTCGGCCGCCATGTGCACCTCCTGCCGTCACGGTAGCAGCGC
Organism: Janthinobacterium sp. GW823-FHT06H09; assembly: GCF_058794735.1. NCBI lineage: Bacteria > Pseudomonadati > Pseudomonadota > Betaproteobacteria > Burkholderiales > Oxalobacteraceae > Janthinobacterium > Janthinobacterium sp. GW823-FHT06H09. The sequence continues at coordinate 258,256 of NZ_JBXAHC010000010.1, forward strand.
CGGACAAAAGCACCAGCGGCGCTGGCGGCAGGCTTGATGTGGCTCAGCTTTTTGTGGTTTGCACTTCCGTCTGCACAACGGCCTGGACCTTCACGTCGGCCGCATCGTCCTCGTCGCTGTCCGTGCCCTTGCTGATGCTTTCGCCATCGTCGCGGCGCAGGGTCCAGAAGGTCAGCGAGGACAGCACCGTCAGGGCGGCCAGGGTGAGGAAGGCGTGGTGCAGGGCCGTACTGAGCATGGCGCGGTCCGACTGCGGCATGTCGCCCAGGTACCAGCCCGTGATCAGCGAGCCGAAGGCGAGGCCAAAGCTCATCGACAGTTGCTGCATCGAACTGGCGATGGTGCTGGCCATGCTGGAGTCGCTCTTGTCGACGTCGGCGTACGCGATGGTGTTCATGCTGGAAAACTGCAGCGAATTGAAAAAGCCCATGCACAGACTGATGGCGACGATCACGTACAGGGGCGTGCCCACGCCCACGAGCGAAAACATGGCGATGGTGATGCCGATCAGCACCGTGTTGACGATCAGCACCTGGCGGTAGCCGAAGCGGGCCAGCACGCGCGCGGAAATGAATTTCATGCCCATGGCGGCCGCTGCCGACGGCATCATCAGCAAGCCCGACTGCCAGGCGGGCAAGCCCAGGCCCAGCTGGTACAGCAGCGGCAGCAGGAAGGGCAGGCCGCCCACGCCCAGGCGCGTAACGAAGCCGCCCACCACCGAGACGCGGAAGGTGCGGATCTTGAACAGGGTCAGGCGCAGCAGCGGGTGCAGCACTTCGCTCGAATGCCAGGCATACGCGGCCAGCAGACTGATGGAAATGAACAGCAGCACGGCAAACGAAGTGCCGTCGATGCGGTGTTCGCCGAAGATTTCGAGCAGCCACGACAGCAGCGCGATGCCCGTGCCGAACAGCACCAGGCCGATCAGGTCCAGCGGACGGGGCTTGTCCCCATAGTAGTCGGGCATGTAGCGGTGCGCCAGGTACAGCGCCGCCAGGCCGACAGGCACGTTGACGAAGAAAATCTCGCGCCACGACAGCCAGTGCACGATCAATCCTCCCACCGTGGGGCCCAGCAGGGGGCCGATCAGGGCGGGGATGATGACGAAATTCATGGCCGCCAGCAATTGCGACTTGGGAAAGGTGCGGATGATGGTGAGCCGGCCCACCGGCATCATCATGGCCGCGCCCACCCCTTGCAGCAGGCGCGCGGCCACCAGCATCGGCGCATTGACGGACAGGCCGCACAGGATGGAAGCGATGGTAAAGATGGCAACGGCGGCGGAAAACACGCGCCGCGTGCCGAAGCGGTCGGCCATCCAGCCGCTGATGGGAATGCACACGGCCAGGCTCAGGATGTAGCTGGTGACGACGGCCTTCAGGCTCAGCGGCGTCACATGCAGGCTGGCGGCCATGGCGGGAATGGCGGTGTTGACGATGGTGGAGTCGAGTTGCTCCATGAACAGGGCGGTGGCGACCACCCAGGGAAGGTAGCTTTTAATCGGGGAACTGGTCATGGATGCGAGCCTGAGGAGGTAAGACGGAGCCGACAGTACGATGAATTGTCACATAAATGGCGCCCGCGTGCCGCCCGCGCCATTCATTCTGGCAGTGCGCCGGGGGCATCGTCCATGGAACATTTGTTCCATGGCAATAGATTACTGGCAAGGCTAGCATGTGTTTTCCGGCAGTTCCCGCCCCTCCTTCCCGAAAGTCCTATCACATGAAAAATGCACTTACCTTCCTTGCCCTGAGCGCCGCCCTGTCCGCCTGCGGCGGCGGCAGCGATGGCGGTACGCCGGTAGTACCGGTCACGCCGCCCGTCGTGGTCACGCCCGTCGCCGATCCCGTGACGGTCGCCTCGCAAGCGGTCGCGGCCCAGGCTGGCCTGGCCGTGATCGCCGGCGCCAATGCGGACGAGACGGTGTATGACGTGGCGGCCGATATCGGCGACACGTGGCGCATCACGTTCGACAGCGCGAAGAAAACCTACGCGATCCGCGTGCTGTCGACGCAGTTCGGCTTGAGCGACCGCAGCGGCACGTTCAGCGCCGTCACCGTCGGCAATCTCACCACCTACACGGCAACGGATTTCAGCGTCACCGTCGATGCGCGCACGCGTCTTCTTTCGGGCAATATCAAATTGGGTAATATGGTCTCGACCGTCAGCGGCACCGGCTATGCGGTGGGCGACGTGGCCAGGTTGTCCGGCAGCTATATTTTCCTGGGGGCCATGCGCAATGCCTCGAACGGCGGCGACCGTTTCAATCCGAAAGGCAGCCTCAAGGTAGCGGCCGATGGCAGCGCGCAACTGTGTAATGGCGGCGTGTTCAATGCGCAAGGCGTGTGCTCCGCGGTATCGCCGCAGCTGGAAGCGGAAAACGCCAGCCTGACCCTGGTCAAGGATGCGAAGAATGGTTTGCTCGTCGCCCGCCAGGGCCAGCAGGATTTCGGCATCGTCCACGTGCATGCGGGGGACCGGGGGCTGGCGCTGTTCATCGACCGCTACAGCCGCAACCAGGAAAACGTGCTGCGCGTGGGCACCATCGTGGCCGCCAAACAACAGAAGATCGGCAGCGAAATCGCCGGCAGCTACGCCTGCGCGGCGCCGGGCATCAGCGCCAAGATCGAGATTGCGGGCAACACCGCCACCTTGACGAACAACACGACCGGCAAGACGCATGCGGAAACCATCACCGCCAACAAGCTGGGCCTGGGCGCGCAGGCCGTCGATTTCGATGGCATCGCCGTGTTCAAGGACCCGGCCGACGTGCCGGCAGATTACTCGATGTTCATGCCGGTGTCGTCGAGCATGGCGGTCGAGTTTTCGACCGACCGCTCGTATATGGGCACATGCTTGAAAAATTAAGGGCTAGGTGTCGGATTACGCGCTCACGCGCTAATCCGACCTACCACGGGTCGGTGCAAGCAGGTCGGGTTAGCCGGTACGGCGTAACCCGACAACATCATCAGCCCGGCAATCGTTCCAATGCCTCCATCAACGGCATCGCCGCATCGGCAATCCGCTCCAGGCTCGCTTCGCGCAGGGCGGCGGTGTCCACCGTGTGGCCGGAGTCCAGCCCCGCCCAGCGCAGCAGCGCCGCACACGCGGCGGGCGTGTCGAACATGCCGTGCAAGTAGCTGCCGAGGATTTGCCCGTCGCCCGATACGGCGCCTTCCGGCCGCCCGTCGATGACGAAAGCCGGCTGCGCCAGCGCCGCGCCATGCGACATGCCCATGTGGATTTCATAGCCTGACACGGGCGCTTCGGCCGCGCCGGCAAACGCGCAATGGCCGGCGACTTGCTGCAGGCGTTTTTCCGCTGTCAGCTCCGTCACCAGGTCGAGCAAACCCAGTGCCGCTGACTCTCCAGCCGCGCCTTCCACGCCCAGCGGATCGCGCACGCTTTGCCCCAGCATCTGGAAGCCGCCGCAGATGCCGAGCACCTTGCCGCCATAGCGCAGGTGCTTGGCCAGGTAGGCGGGCCAGCCTTGCTGCTGCAGCCAGGCCAGGTCGCCACGCGTGTTCTTGCTGCCGGGCAGGATCACCAGGTCGGCCGGCGGAATCGGCTGCCCCTGCTGGATAAATTGCAGGTCGATGCCGGGGTGGGCGCGCAGCGCGTCGACATCCGTGTGGTTGCTGATGCGCGGCAGTTGCGGCACCACCACCTTGAAGGCGCCCCGTTCGGCTTGCGTCGTTTCGACGGCGTCTTCCGAATCGAGGAACAGGCCTTGCAGGTAGGGCAGCACGGCCAGCACGGGCTTGCCCGTCTGCTGTTCCAGCCACTCGATGCCGGGCGCAAGCAGCGAGATGTCGCCGCGGAAGCGGTTGATGACGAAGCCGACGATGCGTGCCCGTTCGCTGTCGGACAAACACGCCAGGGTGCCGATGATGTGGGCGAAGACGCCGCCCCGGTCGATGTCGGCCACCAGGATCACGGGGCAGTCGACGGCTTCGGCAAAGCCCATGTTGGCGATGTCGCGCGCGCGCAGATTGACTTCGGCGGGGCTGCCCGCGCCTTCGACGATGACGGCGTCGTATTGCTGGCGCAAGCGCGTAAAGGATTCCAGCACGGCGCCCATCGCGATGGTCTTATATTGCTGGTAGTCGCGCGCATCCATCTCGGCGCGTACCTTGCCGTGGATGATCACTTGCGCGGCCGTGTTCGACGACGGTTTCAAGAGCACCGGATTCATGTCCGTGTGCGGCGCGATGCCGCAGGCCAGCGCCTGCAAGGCCTGGGCGCGGCCGATCTCGCCGCCGTCGCTCGTCACCGCGCTGTTCAAGGCCATGTTTTGCGGCTTGAACGGGGCTACCGTCACGCCACGGCGCTTCAATAACCGGCACAGGGCCGCGACGACGGTGCTCTTGCCCGCGTCGGACGTCGTGCCCTGCACCATCAGGACGGGAAAGGGACTCTTCATGTCTGCTGTTCCTGCAGATGTTGCCAGCGCGCGATGATGTCGCTGATCTGGCGCAGCCCTTCGGTAATCGCCGCCGGGCCGGGCGACAGGATGTCGGGCGACTTGATCTCGAACAGCATCTGGTTTTTCACGGCGGGAATCGCATCCCAGCCCGGGCGCGCCGCCAGTTGCGTGGGCTGGAACTTCTTGCCGCACCAGCTGGCGAGGATGATGTCGGGCGCGCGTGCGACCACGTCACGGGAATCGGCGATGATGCGTTCCTTTGCGCCCGGCTGCACGGACAATGCCGGGAAGGCGTCCGTGCCGCCGGCGATGGCGATCAGTTCCGCCGCCCAGCCGATACCGCTCATCAGGGGATCGTTCCACTCCTCAAAGTAAATCACGGGCTTGCGCGTCCACGACATTGCGCGGGCCTGTGCGGCGGCGATGTCCGCGCGCAGGCTGGCGATCAGCAATTTGCCCGCTTCCTCGCGCTGCACCAGCGCGGCCAGCACGGCGATCATGCGCAGGATGCCGTCGACCGTGCGCTGGTTGAACTGGTGTACTTCGATGCCGGCCCTGACCAGGTCGCGGCAGATATCGGCCTGCATGTCGCAAAAGCCGATCACGAGATCCGGCTCCACTGCCAGGATGCGTTCCAGGTTCGTGGATGAAAAGCCGCTGATCTTGGTTTTTTCCTCGCGCGCCCGTGGCGGGCGCACGGTGAAGCCAGAGATCCCCGCGATGACGTCCTCTGCGCCCAGCGCGTACAGCGTTTCCACGGCTTCCGTCGACAGACAGGCGATGCGCTGGTAGTGACTCATTGAGCCGCCTTGGCTGCGGGAGCGCTGCGGCGCTGGCGCGCCGCTTCCAGCTGTTCGCACATGGCGGCCGTGCCTTCGATCATGCGCGGGCCGGCACGGTTCAGCAGGTCGCCATTCAGGCGGAACAGGTTATTTTTGCGCACGGCCGTCATCGACGGGAAGGCGCGCCACATGGCCAGGCCGCCTTCGCTGCGCGGGTCGCTTTTTTCGCTGGTGCCGAAGATGACTTCCGGGTCTTCCTGCAGCACGCCTTCCGGCGTGACGACGGGCGCCACCACCTTCATCGCGGCGAACACATTCTGGCCGCCGCACACGCGCATCGAATCGCTGATGATGCTCGCGCCGCTCAAGGTATATAAAGGTTTGTCCCACACCTGGTAAAACACGCGCACGGGCGGGCGCTGCGCGTATTGCGCCGTCAAGCTGGCCAGTTTGGCGCGCAGCTGGGCGGCGGCCGGCTTGGCGATTTTTTCCGTGCCCATCAGCTGGCCCAGGCGCTCCATGCTGTCGGGGATATCGGCCAGCTTGCGCGGTTCGCTGTGATAGATGGGCACCTTCAGCTGGCGCAGCATGGCGATCTGGCGTTCGGCGCTGCCATGCATCCACACGACGATCAGGTCCGGCTTCATGGCGATGATGCGTTCCATGTCGTACTGGCGGTTGTCGCCCACCTGAGGCAGTTTTTTGGCCGCTTCCGGGTAGTCGCTGTAGCTGACGACACCGGCGATCTTGTCGCCGCCGCCGGCCGCGAACAGCAGTTCCGTGACGTGCGGCGCCAGCGCCAGGATGCGCTGCGCCGGTTTTTCCACGGTGACGGTATTGCCGTCGTCGTCGCGCACGGTGATGGCGGCATGCGCCTGCAGCGAGACCAGTCCGGCCAGCAGCAGCGATATTTTCAGGATTTTCATGTGTGCTTCCATGTGGTAAGGGCCTGCTGCAGGCGCAGCCAGGCATGTTCGTCGGGGGGCAGGCCCAGGCGGATGCCGTGGGCGGCGTGGCGGAACAGGCGCACCCAGATGCCCGATTCCGCCATATGGCGCCAGAGCACCTCGGCGCGTGCTTCCGGCCACCACTGAAACAGCGCCGTGCCGTTGCTGGCGATGCCGTGCGCCGCCAATAACTGGCGCAGGCGGGCGCCTTCGCCGCGCAGGCGCTCGCGCATCGCTTCCTGCCAGTGCGTGTCGTTCAGGGCGGCCAGCGCCACTTGCTGTGCCGGGCCGCTGACGGTCCACGGACCCAGCATATCGGCCAGCTGCGTCAGCAGCGCGGGAGGGGTGGCGACAAAGCCCAGGCGCAAGCCGGCCAGGCCAAAGAATTTGCCTACCGAGCGCAGCACGATCAAGCCTGGCCGATGCGTATGGGGACCCAGGCTGGCGTGTGACTCCGTGTCGCCAAACGCTTCATCGACCACCAGCCAGCCGCCGCGCGCGGCCAGCTTGCCGGCCCACTCCAGCAGCAGTTCCGGTGCGATGCGTTCGCCCGTGGGATTGTTCGGGTTGCAGACGACCAGCACGTCGCAGTGGTCGACGGCATCGGCCAGCAGCGCATACGGCACTTGCCGCAACTGGTGGCCGTGCTGGCCCCAGTGGTGCGCATGTTCCGCATACGAGGGCGCGGCTACCACCACGCGTGACGGCGCGCGCAGGCGGGGCAGGGCCTGGATGGCGGCCTGCGTGCCCGCCACGGGCAGCATGGCCGGTGCGCCGTAGTAGCTGCAGGCGGCTGCGGCCAGGGCAGGATCGGCTTCCGGCAGCCGGTGCCAGGCGTTGGCGTCGGGTGCTGGCGCCGCATACCAGTGCGGATTGATGCCGGTCGACAGGTCGATCCAGTCGGCGATCGGCCGGTCGTATTCACGCGCCGCGTCGCGCAGATTGCCGCCATGTTCAAGCAAGATACTTCCCTTTCAGGTAAAACAGGCCCGCCAGCAGCGCCACCCAGATCAGCCACAAGACAGCCGTTTCCGCCACCAGGCGCCAGGCGCGGTCGATGTCGCGCGCTTCCGCGGGACGGCCGGCGCCCAAAGGCGGGCGGCGTTCCAGTTCGCCGTCATAGATGGCGTCGCCGCCCAGGGCCAGGCCCAGGGCGCCGGCGCCGCTGGCCATCACGGGCCCCGCATTCGGGCTGCCCCAATTGGGCGCCTGCGTGCGCCAGCAGTGCCATGCGTTTTTTTTGTCCGCCATGCTCTTGCCCAGCAAGACATAGGACAAGGCCGTCAGACGCGCCGGCAGGTAATTGAGGATGTCGTCGAAGCGCGCGGCGCAGCAGCCGAACCAGTCGTAGCGCGCATTGCGGTAGCCCCACATGGCGTCGAGGGTATTGGCCAGCCTGAAAAGCACGGCGCCGGGGCCGCCCGCCACGGCAAACCAGAACAGGGTGCCGAAGACGGCGTCGTTGCCGTTTTCCAGCAAGGACTCCGTGCTGGCCTTGGCCAGGCTGGCCGCATCGGCATTGGCCGTGTCGCGGCTGACGATGCGCGCCGTCAGCAGGCGCGCGTTGTCCAGGTCATCGATGGCCAGGGCATCGGCGATCGGTTGATTGTGGTCGCGCAGGCTGCGCAAGCCGAGGCACAGATACAGCAAAAGGACGTGCAAGGCCGCCCCGGCCAGGCCGCACAGCCACCAGGCGGCATAGCTGAGGGGCAGCACGGCCAATGCCCATGCCAGCGCGCCGCGCAGGAAACGCCCACGGCCCCGGTTTAGCAGGCGCTCGAGCGCGCTGGCGAGGCGGCCAAAACCCACCAATGGATGCCAGCGGCGCGTTTCTCCCAGCAGCATGTCGAGCAGCACGCTGGCCGCCATCAAGGCGGCCAGCATGGGCAGCGACAGGCCGCTCAGCATGGGCTGCCTTTCAGGTACAGGGGCAAGCCGGCGGCGACAAAGACAGCCTTGTCGCACACGGCGGCCACGGCCTGGTTCAAGCGGCCCGCTTCATCGGTGAAGCAGCGCGAGATGGCGCCGTAGGGGACGATGCCCATGCCCACTTCATTCGAGACGAGCACGAGGTCGCAGCCGGTGTCTTCGATTTCGGCCAGCGCGTACAGCAGGTGCGCGCGCTCGCTGTGGAACAGTTCGGGCAGGGCGAGGTCGCCCACGTCCGGATACGTCGCGCCGCCGGAAAACATCAAATTCGTCAGCCACAGTGTCAGGCAGTCGACCAGCAGCAGCCTGCCGGGCCGTGCTTCCCGCAGGATGGCGTCGCCCAGGCGCAGCGGTTCTTCGATAGTCACCCACCCGGCCGGGCGTTGCGCACGGTGATGCGTGATGCGCGTGGCCATCTCGTCATCGCCCGCCTGCGCGGTGGCGATGTAGAGCACTTCCTTGCCGGACTCGCGGGCAAGCTTTTCGGCATAGGCGCTCTTGCCGGAGCGGGCGCCGCCGAAGACCAGGGTGCGCGTCATGGCGCTGTTACCACTCGGTGCCGATTTGTGCGCCGATGCCGGCCGCGTACGCATGCTTGACGACGGCCATTTCGGTGACGGTGTCGGCGATGGCGATCAATTCGTCCGGCGCGCCGCGGCCCGTGATGACCACGTGCTGCATGGCCGGGCGTTCCAGCAGGTCGGCGATGACTTTATGTACGTCGAGGTAGTTGTACTTGAGGGCGATATTGAGTTCGTCGAACAGCACCAGGCCGTAGCTGGGGTCGGCCAGGAAGGTTTTCGCCTGCTCCCATGCCAGTTCGGCTTTTTCGATGTCGCGTTCGCGGTTCTGCGTTTCCCAGGTATAGCCTTCGCCCATCGCATGAAAACTGATTTCATCGGGGAAGCGGCGCAGGAATTTCTCTTCGCCCGTCGACATGGCGCCCTTGATGAACTGCACCACGCCCACTTTCATGCCGTGGCCCATGGCGCGGATGGCCATGCCGAAGCCGCTCGAGCTCTTGCCCTTGCCGTTGCCCGTGTTGACGATGATGATGCCGATTTCCTTGTCGGCCTTGGCGATGGCCGCGTCGATGATGGCTTTTTTTCTCTCCATGCGCACGCGGTGGCGTTCGTTGATTGCGGCTGTTTCTACGTCGATAGGTTTGTTGTCGCTCATGTCTGATCCTCTTTCGGTATGAATATCTTGCGTTTGCCGTGATCGATGATTTCGATAGGGTGGCCCAGGTAGTCGCCCAGGATGGAGGCCTGCATCACCTCGGCCACAGGGCCGGCCAGCCAGCCGCCGTCGCCCATCAGCAGCAGCGCATGGGTCGAGACGCTGTGCGCCAGGTTCAGGTCATGGCCTACCATGACCACGGTTTTATTCTGTTCGCGGCACAGCTTGGCCAGCAGGCCCATGACGCTGACCTGGTGCGCCAGGTCCAGCGCGTTGGCCGGTTCATCCAGCAGCAGCAGGGGCGTGTCCTGTGCCAGCATGGCGGCGATCGCCACGCGCTGGCGTTCGCCGCCGGACAGGCTGCGCACGTCGCGCTCGGCCAGGTGGTCCACTTCCATCGAGGCCAGTGACGCCAGGGCGATGCGCTGGTCGTCGCTGCCTTCCCAGTAATGGTTGTCGTGATACGGGTGGCGCGCCGACAGCACGGTTTCGATGACGCGGTACGAGAACGCGTCGTGCCGCGCCTGCGCGAGGAAGGCCCGTTCGCGCGCGAGTGCTTCCAGTGGCCAGTCGATCAGGGCGCGGCCCTGTATCGTCACGTGGCCGGCATCCGGTTCACGCAAGCCGGCCAGGGTGCGCAGCAAAGTACTTTTGCCGGCGCCGTTGCGGCCGATGACACTCCAGCATTCACCGTCTTTGATCTGCCAGGTGAGGTTTTCCACGAGGGAGCGCGTGCCCGCCTTCAGGCCCAGTTGGTAGGTGCGGATCATGCTTTTTTCATCTCCTGCGCAGCCGGTGCAGTTGGTACAGGAACACGGGCGCGCCTATCATGGCCGTCACCACGCCGACGGGCAACTGCAAGGGTGCCAGCACGGTGCGCGCCAGGGTATCTGCCAGGACGAGGAAGGTGCCGCCGGCCAGAGCGGCGGCCGGTATCAGCAGGCGGTGATCGGGGCCGCAGGCGAAGCGCAGCGCGTGCGGCACGATCAGTCCGACGAAGCCCACGCTGCCGGCGCTGGTGACGGCGCTGGCCGTGAGTAGGCCGGAGCAGAAGAACAGGCCCTTGCGCAGGGCGCCCACGCGCACGCCCAGGGTGCTGGCCGCTTCCGCGTGCAGGGCCATGACGTTGAGCGAACGCGCGCAGCGCAGCGCAAAGACCATGGCGCCCGCCAACACCAGCCAGGGCATCAGCCGCGCGGGCGCGCCGGACAGGTCGCCGATCATCCAGAACACCATGCTGCGCAAGCGGCTTTCCGGGGCGATGGAGAGCATCAGGGTGACGATGGCCATGCAGGCCGAGGCCAGGATCACGCCCGTCAGCAGCAACAGCGAGGCGCCGCCTTCGGCCGCCGTGCCGCCGCGCAGGTCGCGCCGGGCAAAGAAGTACAGCAGCATGGACACGCCGACGGCGCCGGCGAAGGCGGCCGCGTCGACGACCCACAGCGCGCACATGAACAGCAGCGCGGCCAGCGCGCCGACGGAAGCGCCGGCGGAAATGCCCAGCACGTAAGGATCGGCCAGGGGATTGCGCAGCAGCGCCTGCATCATCAGGCCCGCCAGCGACAGCGCCGCGCCGGTGACAAAGGCGGTCAGCGCGCGGCCCAGGCGCAGGTCGAGCAGGGTGGCGGCGAGGGTATCGGTCTTGCCCTGTACAACATGGAACAGGGCGGAAGGCAGGTCGGCGAGCGGAATCGCGATCGAGCCGATCATGCCGGAGAAAATCAGGCTGGCAATTGCGCACACGATCAGCACCGTGAGGATCACGGTGGCGCGGTGGCGCATGTTGCGGAAAAATGGGTGCATGTACTGCCTTGGAAACGGGGACTGCCGAACTGCATCTGCGGGCGATGAAAGCAATGCCATCGCCCGCAGCTTACATCATTACTACGTGCTTATTTCATGCCGTAGCGTACACCGACGAAGACTTTCGAGCCTGGTGTCGCGTAGAAGCGCGCCAGTTCGTAATCCTTGTTGGCGATGTTGTTCCAGCGCGCCAGCACCGACCAGTCGCGGGTGAACTGGTAGGTGGCGTACAGATTGACCAGACCATATCCGCCCAGGACGTTCTTGTTGGCGGCATCATCGAAACGTTTGCCCGACAATTGCCACTCGGCGCCCGACGTCAGCGCACCAGCCGTGTAGTCGATGGCGAAGTTGGCGTGCTGCTTGGCGCGGCGTACCAGTTGCTTGTCCTTGGTTTCATCGCGCGGGTCTTGCAGGTCGATGTTGCCGCTGACATTGAACGCGCCGAACTTGCGTGCGCCAGCGATGGTCAAGCCTTCCAGCAGCGCCTTGTTGACGTTGTAGGCGCAGCCGTAGCCGGTGAACAGCGGATCGGGGCAAGGCGAGGTATTGAGCAGCAGGTCGCTGACCTTGTTGTGGTAGTAGCTGGCGCTCAGTTTCGACACGCCGTCGTCGTAGCGCAGACCCACTTCGGCGTTGCGGCCCGTTTCCGGCTTGTTCGTCGCCAGGCCATAGCCCGGGTAGTACAGCTCATTGAAGGTTGGTGCACGGAAGCTGGTGCCGTAGCTGGCGTTGGCGCGCAATGCGTTGGTGATGCGGTAGCCGTAGGCGACGCTGCCCGTGTTGTGCGTGCCGAATGCCGAGCTGTCATCACGGCGGCCGCTGATGCTGACCAGGTGCGCGCCGCGTACCAGGTTGTACGACGCAGCGAAGGATTTGGTGTTGCGTCCACCGGTGACTTCTTTATTCAGGGTCGACGTCACATCTTCATCGCGGTAGCTGGCCAGCAGTTGCAGGTTGTCGCGGCCGAAGCGGATGTCATTTTGCCAGGTCAGGTCGGTCTGCTTGGTGTTGATCTGGCTCTTGCTCCACGAATCGGTGCCGCCATCATTGCCGGCCTTGTCGCGCGCTTCCGCATAACGCAGTTCGCTGGTCCAGTTGGGCAGGAATTCGTTCTTCGTGAAGACGGAGACGTTTTCCAGTTTCTCGTTGCTGCGTGCATCGTAACCAGGACCGGCGTCATACTGCGCTTTCAGTTCGCTATTCAGGAATGTCAGGCCCACTTCATGGCCTTTGGCCATCTGATAGCCGAACTGGCCGCTGAAGCTTTCCTTGTCGTAGCCATCTTTGTCTGGATTGTAGGTGTATTCAGGCGATGCACCGAGCTTCGAGGCCGAGAAACCATCCGATTTTTCCTTGCCTGCAGCCAGCGCATAGCTGAAGCTGTTCGGACCAGCGGTGGAACCGGCCACTTGCGCTTCGACCTGGCGCGTGTTGTTGCTGCCGTAACCGGCGAAGGCGGAGACGCGCGTGGCGCCATCGCCTTTTTTCGTGAAGATCTGGATCACGCCGCCGATGGCGTCGGCACCGTACATGGTGCTCAGTGGACCGTAAACGATTTCAATGTGGTCGATGCTGGAAAGGGGCAGGGCGCTCCAGTTGGCCGTGCCCAGGGTGGACGAGCCAATGCGCACACCATCAACCAGCACGATATTCTGGTTGCTGTTCGCACCGCGAATGAATACGCTGGCAGAGGTGCCTGGGCCGCCGTTACGCGCCACTTCGATGCCGCGTTGTTTTTGCAGCAGATCGACAATCGAGCTGGCACCCGAACGCGCGATGTCTTCCGCGCTGATGGTTTGCGTATCGCTCAAGACTTCGCTCAGGTGCTGTGGGTAGCGGCTGGCGGTCACGACGATCGGATCGAAGGTGTCGGGTGTGGTCTGGGCGAAAGCGGCAGGCGCGGCAATGGCTAGCGCGAGCGACGTGAGCGCCGCGTGGCGGGAAACAGCATGGGTCATGATAATTTTCAGTAAGTAATATGCAACCAGCCGACGTCCCCGTAGGCCAGATTGAACAGAAGTGGGAACTGAAGATGACGATCGAAGATGGCCATGGGCCATTCGGATCGCGAACATCCCCGTTCGCACTTCCACCTGTCCTGGCCGGTATCCGGGCTGGCAAGTACGGCTATCCCACCTTCCCATGCTCGATGATTGCAAGCACAGTGGTTGTCAGAGATAGCTTGTCGTCCGCTTCCTGTAGGCAGGGACGACACTTGCTTACCGTTGCGGGGGCAGCACACGTTCGCCGCGGGCGCGGCATCGTGTTTCCCGTTTAACTGCGCTCATGGACATGAGCGCGGGCACCAAAACCCGGTCATTATACGTGCAGTGGGCGTGGACTGACATGGCTGGCTGGACGATTCGCTATCAGAAATCGATGACGACCGTCGCACCATAGGCGATTTTGTGGGCGGAATGGGCGGCCAGCAGGGCCGTTTCCTCCAATGGCAGCCGCGCCTGCAATGCCGACAGCAGGCGGATGGTGCCCGCATGGCAGATGATGACCGCCGTGTCGTGTTGTTCGCGCAACAGATCGCCTAAAAATGCATCGACGCGGGCAGCCATCGCCAGCACATTTTCGCCGCCGCCGGGGCGGTACCAGGCCAGGTCCGCGGCCCAGGCATCGATGTCCGCGCGCGCAATCGCGTGCCAGGGCTGCATTTCCCATGTGCCGAAATCCATTTCGGCCAGCCGGGCATCAAAGTGCAATTCGCTCGCGGGCAGATCCTGCGCCAGGGCCGTCGCCAGGCTGGCGCAGCGGCGCAGCGGACTGGCGTAGAGCGGCACACCGGGTGGCAAGGTCGCTTGCAGATGGGCGCGCACCCTCGCGATTTCATGCGGCGCCACCGCCACGTCGCTGCGGCCATAGCAGGTGCCGCTGGTCACCTGCGGCGCGGGGTGGCGAACGAGGATCAGGCGCATGGTGTCAATAGAAGCGTGTTGGCGGCTGAAAGCTGGAAAGGATGGCCAGGTAAATCGCCACTTCGGCCAGTTGCTGCACGGCGCCCAGGCAGTCGCCCGTATAGCCTTGCAGGCGGCGCTGGCATTTGCGGCCCAGCCAGAATGCGGCAGCTGCCGCCGCGACGATGGCAAAGACCAGCGCCGCCCAGTCAACTATCCCCAGCAGGGCGCAGGCGATGGCAGGCAGCAGGGCGCAGACGGCGGCGATGATGAATTCCCCCGTCGTCATTTCCTGCGCCATCGGTTTGGCCTTGCCTTCGTCGCGCGCATAGTCCATGAGCCAGATCAGCGAGACGGCGGCCAGGCGTGAGAGCGGATGGGCGATGAATAGGGTCGCCACCACGGAGGCAGGCGGCAGCGAAGCGAGCGCCGCGCACTTGATGGCCAGCAGGCAGACGATGCCGATGGCGCCATAGGCGCCGATGCGCGAATCCTTCATGATTTCCAGCACCCGCTCGCGCGTCAAGCCGCCGCCGAAGCCGTCGCACATGTCGGCAAAACCGTCTTCATGGAAGGCGCCCGTCAGGTAGATGCCGGCGGCGACGGCCAGCAGCACGGCCACCGCCGAAGGCAGGAGCCAGCTGGCCAGCAGATACACGGCGCCGCTGATGGCCGCCACCACCACGCCGACCAGTGGAAAGTAGCGCGAGGCGTGTTGCAGCCAGGCCGGCTCGAAACCCACCCAGCGGGGGATCGGCAGGCGCGTGAAGAACTGCAGCGCGGTAAAGAACAGGCGGCACTGATGGATTGCGGCGGAAACGGGGTTGCTCATGATCTTAGTCTGGCGTGGACTTTTCGCTGACCTGGGCCGAGGCGAACGTGGCCATCTCGCGCATGAAGTTGACGGCCGCGTGCAGCAGCGGCAAGGCCAGCGCCGATCCCGTGCCTTCACCGAGGCGCAAATCGAGATGCAGCAGCGGACGCGCATCCAGGCTGGCCAGCAACTGGCGATGGCCGTTTTCATCGGAGCAGTGTGAAAACACGCAGTAATCGAGGATGGCTGGCTGCAAACGGGCCGCCACCAGCAGGGCGCTGCTGACGATGAAGCCGTCGATCAGCAGAATCATGCGCCGTTCGGCTGCCTTGAGCATGGCGCCGGCCATCATGGCGATCTCGAAACCGCCAAAGGTGGCCAGCACGTCGAGCGGCTCATGGATTGCCGCATGATGGGCGACAGCCGCCTCGATCACCTGCTGCTTGTGTAATACCCCTTCCTTGGACAGGCCCGTGCCGGCACCGACGCAGTCGGCAACCGGCGTTTGCGTCAGCTTGTGCATCAGTGCGGCAGCGGCAGTGGTGTTGCCGATGCCCATTTCGCCAAAGCCCAGCACATTGCCGTCCAAGGTGGCGGCCAGGTCCATGCCCGCCTGCATGGCGGCCAGGCATTGTTCCTGGCTCATGGCGGGTTCCTTGGCAAAGTTGCGGGTGCCGGGAGCTTGCTTGCGGTCCAGCAGGCCGTCGCGCGGGCCGAAATCGTGGTTCACGCCGGCGTCTACTATATAGAGGGCGCAATCGGCCTGGCGGGCAAAGACATTGATCGCGGCGCCGTTGCCGAGGAAGTTCTCCACCATTTGCCAGGTCACGCTTTGCGGATAGGCGGAAATGCCTTCGGCGACGACACCATGGTCGGCCGCGAAAACGATGATGGCGGGTTGGTGCAATGCCAGTTGCGTGCTTTGCTGGATCAGGCCGATCTGGCGCGCCAGGGTTTCCAGCATGCCGAGACTGCCCAGCGGCTTGGTCTTGCTATTGATGGCATGTTCGAGGGCGTTGGCCAGGGCGGGATTGGCGGTGGGGACGATGTGTGGGATAGGCATGGAAGTCAAGGTGATGGGGCAGGGGATTGTTGGCGCTACGATATCACACAGCAATATTTGCCCAGCTGCAAATTAGCGCTTGCGGGCCGCGCGGGGCAGGGCTATAATTCGCCCCCTCGCTGAACGACGCATGCAAATGCTGAGTGCGGTGAGAAAAAGAAGGAGTTGACGGATGTAGTGAAATGCTTCATACTCTTCCTTCTTCGCAGCTGACAAACACAACGCTTTGTCGATAGCGCGAGAGTAGCAAATAAGTAGCACCGAATACAGTTCTTTAACAATTAACAGTCGATAAGTGTGGGCATTTGATGCAAGTGCAGCGTCAATCT
>NZ_JBXAHC010000011.1:0-57491 GCF_058794735.1 Janthinobacterium sp. GW823-FHT06H09
ACAAAACGCCCGATGCGGTGCATCGGGCGTTTGTGCAGCAATAAATACTGTCAACCTATTTTAGGACTGGACAGTAAACGCCCAACCAAACCTACTGCGCGCGGCGCTTTGCGGCCTGCGATGCTCACCGTACTAAAGTACGGTTGCGCTTCTTAGCCACAAATCACTGGCGCTCGCTACGGTTTTGTTGGGCGTTGCTACGTCCAAGTGCATTCACAATTAAAAAAGGCTGGCCCGGTTTCCCGGGCCAGCCTTTTTAATGCGCGGCAGGTTCTGATGCCTGCCGCGAATGTAGCGCTTATTTCAACTGGTCGTTCAGCAGACCCAGGATCTTCTCGGCCACTGGCGAGGTATCGGGTTTGCCTTCGTTGCTGAGGACGCTGACCAAGCTGGTCGAGCCAGTGCCGGCCTTGACCAGGACGCGGTAGCGCTGCGCTTCCTTGTCCTTGTCGGACGACGAGCCCCAGCTGAACAGCTTCGAGAAGAAGCCATCTTTCTTGACCGCGTCCGGATCGACGTAACGCACGAAATACGTGCCTTGCGTGCGGTCGCGGTCTTCCACGGTGAAGCCGACGCGGTCCAGCGCCAGGCCGACACGGCGCCAGGCGCGGTCGAAACCCTCATCGACTTCGATGGCGCGCGCCGGCGTGGCGGCATCGCCCACCAGCTTGGCGTGCTGCGGCTGCACAATCGCGGCATCGACGGACGTCTTCGCTTGTGCTTCGTCGCTGGCCGCGCCCAGGCGCGTCATCAGCTTGGCCAGGAATTGCGCTTCCAGGCCCGGATCGTTCGGGCGAGCGGTCCAGGTGGTGGTTTCCTTGTCGCGGCCGGTGACAACCTCTTCCACGCCGCGGTGGCTGATGTAGATCTCGGTCGAACCGTCGGCCAGGCGCTCCACGCGGGTACGGAACTTGTCTTTTTCACCGGTCGAGTACAGCGAATCGAAGGCCTTGCCGATGGTGCTGCGGATAAAGTCTTGCGGCACCTTGGCGCGGTTTTCGTTCCACTCGGTTTCCATGATGCCAGCCGTCGGCTGGTCGACGGCAATGGTAAAGCCCGAATCTTCCCAGAATTGCTTGAGCTGCGGCCACAGCACCTCGGGCGACTGCTTGACGACCAGCCAGCGCTGGTTGCCCGCGCGCTCGACCTTCACGCCGCCTGCCGTGACCGGCACCACGCCGACCACGCCGTCGGCGCCCACAACGACCGGGGTACCGGCCGTGGCATTGCGCTGCGCGTTGTAGCCGGACGCCGTGGCCACGCCGTTTTTCGCATCCGGCAAGGAGTAGCGGTTGTCCTGCTGCAATTGCGTCAGGTCAGGCGGCACGTCCAGGGTGCCGGCTTTCTTGACCGACTTGTAGTCGACCTTGTCGCCGCCGACTACCGAACTGATCATGCCGCAGCCCGCGAGGCTGGCTGCGACGGCGCCGATGACGATGCCGCGGACGGCGATGGTGGCAGGCGCCGATTGGTTTTTCTTGCAATTAGTCATGTCGTAACTGGATAAGAAGCTAAGTAGCAGCTGGAATCAGGGAAGGTCCGGACTGGTCAAGTCCGGGCTTGAAGTTCGGCCTTAAGACAGGACGCCGGCGTCGCGCAAGGCATCGCGCACGGTGGCATGGCAGTTTTCAGCCAGCGGCACCAGTGGCAAGCGTATGCCGGCAGGCATCAGGCCCATTTCGGCCATCGCCCATTTGACGGGCACCGGGTTGGGCTCGACAAACAATTTCTGGTGCAGAGGGAAAACTTTGTTATTGATGGCAATCGCCGTGGCACGCTCGCCCGCCATGGCCGCGACGCACAGTTCGTGCATGGCGCGCGGCGCGACATTGGCCGTCACGGAAATGTTGCCGTGGCCGCCGCAGAACATCAGCGCCATGGCCGTCGGATCGTCGCCCGAGTACACGGCGAAGTCGGCCGGCACCAGGCGCAGCAGGTCGATGCCGCGGCCGATATTGCCGGTCGCATCTTTCACGCCGACGATATTCGGGATGGCGGAAAGGCGCACGATCGTTTCGTTGCTCATGTCGGCAACCGTGCGGCCAGGCACGTTGTACAGGATGACGGGGATGTCGACGGCTTCGGCGATGGCCTTGAAGTGCTGGTACATGCCTTCCTGGGTAGGACGGTTGTAGTACGGCACCACTTGCAAGACAGCATCGGCGCCCGCTTCTTTCGCGTAACGCGTCAGTTTGATGGCCTCGGCCGTGGAGTTGCCTCCGGCACCGGCGATGATAGGAATGCGTCCCTTGGCATGTTCGACGGTCAACTGGATCAGTTCGCAGTGTTCCTCCACGCTGACTGTTGCCGATTCGCCCGTTGTGCCAACGATGACGATGCCGTCCGTACCCTCGGCGATATGCCAGTCGATCAGCTTGCGCAGACCTGGAAAGTCCAGACTGCCGTCTGCGTGCATCGGGGTGACGATTGCTACAATGCTGCCCTTGATCATAGTAAGTTTATAGCGCCGATAAATAAAACAACGATTGTAGCGGATAGCCCGCGCCTGTGGTGCATTCTGACATAGTATGGCCGCTCAAAACGTCGGCAGCAAGGCTGCCAACCGTGGAAAATCCGGCCGGACGGCACAAATTCGTTGCACCAGAGCAGCTTTTGGCTGTTCGACGCGCCCATCTTCATACGCTACCACACGCAAGCCCTGCTGCACGGCCCAGGTCAGCATTTCGCCTTCCTTGAGCAGGAATTTCGGATTCGACGGCTTGCCGAACTGCTCATTACCCTCGGCAAACGTTTCATACAGCAGCACGCCATCGGGCGCCAGGCTGGCAATCATGGCTTCCAGCAACGGCCGGTGCAGATAATTGGTGACGACGATGCCGGCAAAGCGGCCGGGAGCGAAGGGCCACACGGCGCCCGGCGCCTCCAGGTCCACCAGCGAGGTGGTGATACCCGTGCCGGCCGCCTTTTCCAGCATTTCCGGATCATGGTCGAGCGCGAGCACCGGGTGGCCCAGGCTCACCAGATGGCGCGCATGGCGGCCTGCGCCGCAGGCCAGGTCCAGCACTTCGCCGCCCGGGATCAGGGGCGCCCAGCGGCGCAGCCAACCGGAAATCGTTTCAGTGTCTACTGTTGGTTCAATTGCTTGCATCGGTACTTCCATCAATTATTTACAACCATCCAGTTGCTTGCATCAAGTCAACAGGGCCGTCAGGGGCGTGACCACGGTGACAAAAATGCCTATGACAAATTCGATCGCCGTCAGCAGGGCGCGGTTCAGGATGCCCGTGTACATCAGCAGCACCAGGGCGCCGAACACATACAGGCTGTAGCGCTCGATGCTGGCGTACGGGCGCGCCAGCTGCATCGGCAGCAAGCCCGTCATGATGCGTCCGCCATCGAGCGGCGGCACGGGAATCAGGTTAAAGACGAACATGGCCGCATTGACGCTGACGCCGGCGCCCGCCATCTTGCGGAAAAACATGCCCATTTCCGTCGGCGGCAGCACGCTGAGCACGACAAAGGCGATCATCCAGCCCAGGCCCATGACGAAATTGGCGCCAGGCCCGGCAAACGCCACCCAGGCCATCTGTTTCTTCGGATTGCGCAGGCGGCTGAAATCGACGGGCACCGGCTTGGCATAGCCGAACGGTACCTGGATCGTGAAATACAGTATCAACGGCAGCAGGATCGTGCCGAAAGGATCGATATGCCGGATCGGATTGAGGCTCAGCCTGCCCTCGTTCGAGGCCGTGGGGTCGCCGAAATAGCGGGCGGCGTAGCCATGCGCCGCCTCATGCAGGGAAATGGCAAACAGCACCGGCACCAGATACACCGCAACGGTCTGGACTATCGTATTGAAATCGCTCATGACCGCGATTCTACCAGAGGCGTCCCAGGCCCTTTCTTACGTTGTCATTAAGAACAAATGAAGAGCTGCGCCGCAACAGGTGGGCAATGCCCCTCTACAAGCCCAGCACGGCAGGGTCGCCGCGTCCCACGCGCACCACTTCCGGCTCCGGACCCGTCAGGTCGATCACGGTGCTGGGGCCGTGCGCGCAGACGCCGCCGTCGATGATCAGGTCGACCAGTTTTTCCAGCCGTTCGCGGATGGTGTCGGCATCCGTCAGGCTCTCCTCGTCGCCGGGCAGGGTCAATGTCGCACCCAGCAGCGGCTGGCCCAGCTCTTCCAGCAGGCATTGCACGATGCGGTGCTGCGGCACGCGCAGGCCGATGGTCTTGCGCGAAGGATGGCTGAGACGGCGCGGCACTTCCTTGGTCGCTTCCAGGATGAAGGTGTAGGCGCCCGGCGTGGCCGCCTTGAGCAGGCGGAACTGGCGGTTGTCGACCCGGGCATACACGCCCAGCTCGCTCAAGTCGCGGCACAGCAAGGTCAGATGGTGCTTTTCATCCACGCCACGGATGCGGCGCAGGCGCTCGACGGCGCCCTTGTCGTCGAGCTGGCACACCAGCGCGTAGCAGGAATCCGTGGGCAAGGCCACGACGCCGCCGGACTGGATGATCTGGGCCGCCTGCTTGATCAGGCGCAATTGCGGATTCTCAGGGTGAATCTGGAAAAATTGACTCATGTGTAAGCGTTCTGGCGAACCAGCTTGTTAAGTTAGCATTATTGTACGCTGCGCAGCGCGGCGATACGTTCTTCGATGGGCGGATGGGTGGCGAACAGCGCGCCCCAGCCGCCATTGCCGCCGCTGATGCCCAGCGCCTGCATCGATTGCGGCAGTTCGCCCGGCGGCACGCCGCCCAGGCGGGCCAGCGCATGCATCATCGGCGTGGGGCTGCCCAGCAGCTTGGCTGAACCGGCATCGGCGCGAAATTCGCGCTGGCGCGAGAACCAGGCGACGATGATGGAAGCGAGCAGGCCGAAGATCACTTCGCACACCATCACGGTCACAAAGTAACCGATGCCGCGCCCGCCGCCTTCGCGGTTGTTATTTTTCAACAGCACATTGTCGACAAAGAAACCCACCACGCGGGCCATGAAGACGACAAAGGTATTCACCACGCCCTGGATCAGGGTCAAGGTGACCATGTCGCCATTGGCAACGTGGGCGATCTCGTGGCCCAGCACGGCTTCGACTTCATCGCGGTTCATGCTTTGCAGCAAACCGGTGGACACGGCCACCAGCGCCGAATTCTTGAACGCGCCCGTGGCAAACGCATTCGCGTCGCCTTCGTACACGGCCACTTCCGGCATGCCGATGCCGGCCCGCTCGGACAGCGCACGCACTGTATTGACCAGCCACAATTCCGTCGACGAGGTCGGATTGTCGATCACGCGCGCGCCCGTGCTCCACTTGGCCATCGGCTTGCTGATCAACAGGGAAAAGATGGACCCGGTGAAACCCACCACCAGCGAAAACACCAGCAGGCTGCCCAGGTTCAGCGTACTGCCGCGCGCCGGATTGCCCACGCCCAACAAGCTGAGGACGAGCGACAGCACCAGCATCACGGCCAGGTTGGTTGCGATAAAAAGGACGATACGTTTCATGGGCGATGGCTCCAGATGACTATGTATAACAAGAATAACAAAAAGATATGCACGCAAACGCAGATTTCAAGCAGCGACACGACGGCGCATCGGCAGCCAGGAAAATCGTCACGAGCGGCAGTGATTTGTGGCCGAGAAGCGCAACCGTACTGGAGTACGGTGAGCATCGCCGGCCGCAAAGCGCGCCGCGCAGCAGATTTGCCTGGCTGC
The DNA here is from genome assembly GCF_058794735.1 of Janthinobacterium sp. GW823-FHT06H09. Taxonomy (NCBI): domain Bacteria; kingdom Pseudomonadati; phylum Pseudomonadota; class Betaproteobacteria; order Burkholderiales; family Oxalobacteraceae; genus Janthinobacterium; species Janthinobacterium sp. GW823-FHT06H09. The sequence goes on from NZ_JBXAHC010000011.1 coordinate 5,681, forward strand.
AAGCTAGAACCAGTCGTGCCAGATCGGGGTCACGTTGGCCGGCAACGGCGGCAACATGGCAAAATCCACGCGCGATTCGCCCGGCGCATGGAAATCCGTGCCGCGCGAGGCGAGGAAGCCGTAGGCATTGGCCAGCTGCGCGTATTCCGGATACTGGTCCGGACTGTGGCTGCCCGTGACGACTTCGATGGCCGCGCCGCCGAGTTGCTTGAATTCATCGAACAGCACGCCTTGCGCCATGTCGCTGAAGCGGTAGCGGCCCGGGTGGGCGATAACGGCCACGCCGCCCGCGCCGCGTATCCAGCCCACGGCTTCGGCCAGGGTGGCCCAGCGGTGCTCGACGTAGCCCGGCTTGCCTTCCGACAGGTATTTCTTGAACACGTCGGGGATATTCGCGCATTTGCCCATTTCCACGATGTAGCGGGCAAAGTGCGTGCGCGACATCAGGTCCGGGTTGCCGACGAATTTCAAGGCCCCTTCATAGGCGTCGGGGATGCCGGCCAGGTCCAGCTGGCGGGCAATCTCGCGGCCGCGCGCGTCGCGCCCCGAACGCGTCTGGTGCAAGCCCTGCACGAGGCCCGGGTTGTTTTCATCGACTTGCAAGCCCACGATGTGCACGGTTTCGCCGGCCCACGTGATCGAGATTTCCACGCCGGCCACGAAACGCATGCCCAGGTCCAGCGCGGCAGTGCGCGCGGCGGCGACGCCCGATACTTCATCGTGGTCCGTCAGCGCCCACACATCGACGCCCGCCTTGCGCGCGTGCGCAGCCACGGCGGCCGGTGACAGCACGCCGTCGGAGATATTCGAATGACAATGCAGGTCGACTTTAAGCATGTGAAAACAATACCCTGCACGGGCTCAGCATGGAAGAAGTTTTCATTGTACGCTGCTTGTCAAATCGCGCTGCGGCGTTCCCGATACACATCAGGTCAAAAATGCTTCCACCAGGCGCGCCAGTGCCGCCGGCTGATCATGATGCAGCATGTGGCCCGCGTCCAGCATCATCTCGCAGCGCACATCCTTGATGCAGGCCAAACGCCGGTCGATCTCGATGCGCGCCTGTTCCTTGGGCCCCATCCATTGCCACATATTCGTCTCAATAGCTTCCACCCACAGCACGGGCGCCGTGATGCGGCGCCAGCAGGCCATCACTTCTTCCACCTGGTACAGGATGGGATTGACGCGCTTGTGCTGCGGGTCGCCCATGATGTCCCACTCCCCCGCCTCGTTCTGCGCCGACCAGTGTTCGGCGAGAAAGGCCGCGCGGTCGTCCGGCAGGCGCGGATTGGTCTTTTGCAGGCGCTCGGCTACGGCCTTTTGCGTGGGATAACTGCGCATGGCGGGCGGCTCGCGCAATTCATCCAGCCACTTGGCGTAGCGGCCCGGCGCCTGCTCCGGTTTTGTTGCCATCATGCCGAAGCCCTCCAGGTTGATGAAGCGGCTGATGCGCTCGGGCCGCACGCCCGCGTACAGGCCAGCCACGTTGGCGCCCATGCTGTGACCGAGCAGGTTAACGGGCGCGTCCGGCGAATAGTGCAGCAGCATGGCGTCCAGGTCGGCCAGGTAGTCGGGGAACCAGTAGGTGTCCGATTGCGTGTAGTCGCTCAGGCCAAAGCCGCGCCAGTCGGGCGCGATCACGTGCCAGTCGCCGTGCAACTCGTCGACGACGAACTGGAACGAGGCGGCCACGTCCATCCAGCCGTGCACCATGAACAGGATGGGCGCGCCTTCGCGGCCCCAGTGGCGCACATGCGTGCGGGCGCCGCGGATGTTGATGAATTCGGAACGGGAAAGTTTCATGGGTTTCATCTGATTGCCTGCCTTGAAAGTGGCGCAGATGGCGCCACATGCTGTGTCTGTAGATAGGATGGACATAAAAGTACGACCGTTCGATAATTATACCGGATTGACGGTCGGCGCTCGGACTTGTCCTGCAACAGCGTAAAATAGCGCAAAACTTTCGCGTCCGGCCGCGCCCGGCGCTTCCACCACCGCCACAGGCTGACGATGACACTCTACCAATTGGGCGACTATGCGCCGCAGATTGATGCTTCCGCTTTTGTTGCCGACACGGCCAACGTGATCGGCAAGGTGACCCTGGAAGCGAATACCTCCGTATGGTTCGGCGCCACGATTCGCGGCGACAACGAACGCATCACCGTGGGCGCCAACAGCAATGTGCAGGAAGGCGCCGTGCTGCACACGGACCCGGGCTACCCGCTGGACATCGGCCGGAACGTGACCATTGGCCACCAGGCAATGTTGCATGGCTGCACGATCGGCGATGGCGCCCTGATCGGCATCCAGGCCGTGATCCTGAACGGCGCGAAGATCGGCAAAAACTGCCTGGTCGGCGCGGGCGCGCTGGTCACGGAAGGCAAGGAATTTCCCGACAATATGCTGATCATCGGCTCACCGGCGAAAGCCGTGCGGGCCCTGACGGCAGACGATATCACCAGGCTACAAGGCAACGCCGTGAACTATGTGCAGCGCGGCCAGCTATTTAATACGCAACTCAAGAAGATTGGATAAGAGAATGACGACTGAAACCACGGGCGCAGTCAGCGCAGCCGTTAGCGGCCAGGATACCCTGCAAAAATTTATTTTCGACAACGCCGCCGTGCGCGGCCAGTTCATCGACGTATCGACCACCTGGCAGGAAGTGGTGTCGCGCCACGCCTACCCCACGGCCGTGAAAAAAGTGCTGGGCGAAATGGTGGCCGCCGCCGCCCTGCTGTCGGCCAACCTGAAATTCAACGGCTCCATCATCATGCAAATCCACGGTGACGGTCCCGTGCGCCTGATGGTCGTCGAATGCGATTCCGACTTGCGCCTGCGCGCCACGGCCAAGCTGGACCCGGACGCCGCCATTCCCGACGTGGCTACCGTGCCGCAATTGCTCAACGCCACGGGCAAAGGCCGCTTCATCATCACCCTGGACCCGGCCGACAAGGTGCCGGGCCAGCAACCGTACCAGGGCATCGTGCCGCTGGACGGCGACGACATGGCCACCGTGATCGAAAACTACATGTTGCGTTCGGAACAGCTCGACACGCGTCTGTGGCTGGCCACGGACGACACCGTCTCGCGCGGCCTGCTGCTGCAAAAACTGCCGCACCATGGCGGCAAGGCCGAGGCGACGCCCGTGTCGGAAGAAGATGCGCTGGACACGTGGAACCGCGCCGTGATGCTGGCATCGACCCTGAAAGAGACGGAAATCCTGTCGACGGACATCGATACCCTGATGCAACGCTTGTTCTGGGAAGAGACGATCCGCGTCTTCGACCCGCTGCACCCGAGCTTCCATTGCAGCTGCACGCGCGAAAAAGTGGGCAATATGCTCAAGATGCTGGGCGAGGAAGAAGTCAACAGCACCCTGGAAGAAGTGGGGCAAGTGGGCGTGAACTGCGATTTCTGCGGCCAGCATTATGAATTCGACAAGGTCGATTGCGCGCAGCTTTTCATCACGGATGCGCCGGCCGAGGTGCTCATTCCACCCGCAGCCAGCATTAACTAATTGTAATATTCTTCGCGCCGCCTCTCAGGCGGCGCCTTTGTTTCTGCTGTCATCTTCCCGTCATCAGTTCGTCATCAGCCCGTCACGCGCCGCCGTTACGCTGCGCAGCTTGTATTACTTCCCACTTTCCACAGGCTGATGATGACCACCCACTTGACGCTGGCCCTGCGCCGCCATTCCTTCCACGTTTTGCTGGGCGCCTGCGCCGCAGGCTTGAGCTTGCCGGCCCTGGCGCAAACGGCCGTGGCCGCCGCCGTGGCATCCGCCACTACCGACATGGCAGCCGCTGCCGCCCCGGCTGCCGACGACAACGCACCGATGGCCACCGTGGAGATTTCCTCGCGCAAAACGCGTTCTTCCGTCGCCCTGAGCAAGAATGAAATCCAGAAAATCCTGCCCGGCACGAATCCCCTGAAAGCCTTGCAAACCTTGCCTGGTGTCAGCTTCCAGACGGCCGATCCATGGGGCAACAACGAGCAGAACCTGTCGCTGTTCGTGCATGGCTTTTCCGGCCAGCAACTCGGTTACACCATGGATGGCGTGCCGCTGGGCGACCAGCAGTACGGCAACTACAACGGCCTGTCGCCGCAGCGCGCCGTCATCAGCGAAAACGTGCGCAGCGTCGTGCTGTCCTCGGGCGCGGGCGACCTGGCGACGGCTTCGACCAGCAACCTGGGCGGCACCATCGAAACCTATTCCAGCGATCCGCTGGCCACGCAAGGCGCCAGCGTGCAGCAGACGGTGGGCAGCCACCGCACCTCGCGCACATTTGCCCGCTACGACACGGGCGTTTTCGGCGACGGCAGCAGCGCCTACTTTTCCATTCTGCACCACGAAGCGCGCGCCTGGGATTTCGATGCGCGCCAGGGCGGCGACCAGTTCAACGCCAAATACGTCAACCGCAGCGAGGCGGGCAAGCTGACCCTGTTCTTCAATTACTCGGACAAGATCGAGCCGAACGAAGACAGCACCGTGCACGTGGCGGGAGAAACGAGCGCACCGTACACGCGCCCCTTCCTGTACCCGGACTTCAAGGCGGCCCTGAACTACCTGTCGCCGACGGGCGCCACGCCTGCCGCGGACGGCAACAATTACCGCAATTACTACAGCGATGCGCAGCGCACCGATTACCTGGCCTACGCCAAGTTCGATGCAAACTTGTCCGATGGCATGACCTGGTCCAACCAGGTGTATTACCACAAGGATGACGGCGCCGGCGTGGTGGCCGGCCCCATCGGCGTGGCCGGCTTGCCGGGCCTGTTCAGCGTGTACTACCCGAAACAGAACCTGAAACAGGTGTTCGGCAACTCGGGCTACGCCGTGCGCACGACGGAATACGACATCAAGCGCGGCGGCTTCATTTCCACCGTGCGCAAGGAAATCGGCGAGCACCAGCTGGAAGCGGGCCTGTGGCTGGAACAGAACCGCTCGTCCGCCTACCGCCGCTGGTATGCGCTCGATGTCAACAACCCCACCTCGCCGTATGACCGCCCCAGCAATCCCTTGATCACGCAGTACGGCAGCGAGATCGACAACAAGGTGGTGCAACTGCACTTGCAGGATGAATGGCGCATCCGCCCCGATATCGCCCTGCAGGCCGGTTTCAAGTCCAGCCTGCAGTTTGCCGACGGTCAATTCCCCGTGCAGCCGGCGCTGGGCGCCATCGCGGGCGGCTCGACGGCCTTGCCGGTCGGCACCATCAACACGAAAAAATGGTTCCTGCCGCAAGTGGGCGCGCGCTGGGACTTCACGCCGCAAGACCAGCTGTACTTCAACATCCAGAAAAACATGCGCCAGTTCGTCACCTATGGCGGCGGCGGCGCCTCGCCGTGGAGCTTGTCGAGCCAAGCTGCTTTTGATTTGTTCAAGCGCGACGCCAAGCCGGAAACGGCCCTCACCTATGAAGTGGGCGTGCGCGGCAGCCATCAGCTGAACCTGGGCGCCATCACGGCCATCGATGGCCAGGTCAACGTCTACCACGTCGATTTCAGCAACCGTTTGCTGCAGATCAGCCCCACGCCCGTGATTTCCTCCATCATCGGCGGCAATCCCGTGCTGGCCAACGTGGGCAGCGTGCGCACGGACGGCATCGATATCGCGGGCACCGTGCACTTTGGTAACAATTTTTCGTTCTACAATGCCCTGTCGTACAACCGCTCGCAGTACGCGGACAATTACAACAATGGCGCCGCGCTGGTCTTGACCGCTGGCAAGAACGTACCGGGCTCGCCGGAATGGCTGAACAAGTTCGTGGCTTCCGCCACGTTTGGCGATATCGAAGTGCAACTGACGGGAGACTATGTGGGCAAGCGCTACGCGACGTACACCAACGATTTGTCGGTCCCCAGCTATTTCCTGATGGGCCTGGGAGTGTCGGGCAAGCTGCCGGCCATGGCCGGCTGGCTGAAAAACCCGCGCTGGCGCGTGAACGTCAGCAACCTGGCCAACCGCGAAGGATCGCTGAACGTGGTCGTGGGCGCGGCCGACAAGACGTACAACACCTTCCCCATCGCCCCGCGCCAGGGCTTCCTGACCTTGACGGCGGACTTCTGATGCGCTCACCCATCCTCGCGCAACGGCACTTTTCGCGCCGCAACTTCGTCCAGGTGGCCGTGGGCGGCCTGGCCCTGGCGGCAGCACCGGGCTTTGCCGCCGGCCTGCTGGCCACGCCCCCGAGCCGCCCGCTCGTGTTCGCCCACCGGGGCGCCAGCGCCCTGCGCCCCGAGCATACCCTGGCGTCGTACGCCAAGGCCATCCTCGACGGTGCCGACTACGTCGAGCCGGACCTGGTGGCCACGCGCGACGGCATCCTCGTGGCGCGCCACGAAAGCAACCTGATCGACACCACCGACGTGGCGCGCCGGCCCGAGTTCGCCAGCCGGCGCGGCAAGAAGATGGTCGACGGCGAATGGCACGAAGGCTGGTTCGTCGACGATTTCACCCTGGCGGAACTGAAAACCCTGCGCGCCATCGAACGCTTGCCGAAAGTCCGCACCGGCAACACCTTGTACGATGGACAATTCCAGATCCCCACGTGGGAAGAAATCATCGATTTTGTTGCAGCGCAATCTGCCGCCAGCGGCCGCGTCATCGGCCTCGTGCCGGAGCTGAAAAGCTCGACCTACTTCCGCGATGCGGGCCTGGCGCTGGAAGACCGTTTCCTGTCGACCATGCTGGCGCACGAATACACGCGCCGCGCGCCGATCGAAATCCAGTCCTTCGAAGTGGCGAATCTGAAGTACCTGCGCGAGAAGCTGGGACGGCGCGCCAACGTGCGCCTGATGCAGCTGGTGGTGGGCGGCGACGTGCATCCGATGGATGTCGTCAAGGCGGGCGGAAAGTTAACGTTTGGACAAATGACCACGCCGGCCGGCCTGCGCGACATCGCCGCCTACGCGGACGTGGTGGCGCCGCCAACGCGAGCAATCATCGCGCTGGACGCCGACCAGCGCCTGGCAAAACCCTCGTCCATCGTCGACGATGCGCACCAGGCGGGCTTGCTGCTGCACACGTGGACCTTCCGCCCGGAAAACCGTTTCCTGGCGGCCGACTTCCGCGATGGCAATGGCGAGAATGCGCGCAACGAAGCCGGTTCCGTGGCGGAAATGCGGCGTTACATCGAGACGGGACTGGACGGCTTTTTCAGCGACGATCCCGGTTTGGGACGCATCGCCGCCGGATAAACATTTGGTAACAAATTCTTTTTCAGGGCGTGGCCGGCGGCTACGCCCTTATTATTCGTTTCTTGAATTTCTGAAATTGGAATTTGAAATTAGACATATATCGCCAACTCCATTATTGTGCAATGCAACAACAGACCATTCATGGAGGGCATATGTCCACTTTTACCAACACCTACAGCAACGACAACGACAACTACTTCAGCAACCTGGGCCGTGCGACGCGCGCCTTCCTGGGCGCCCTGCTCGCTTCCAAGCCGTACAGCGAACTGGCCCAGAAGGAAGTCATCGCCACCGCGACGACCAGCGCCGACGACGAGCGCTATGTGCGCCCAAGCAAGCGCGATTTCGCCCTGCTGAACTCGGAAGCGAACCGCTACGAAAAGCTGATGCCTAACCTCGCAGCCGAGTTGCGTTTCTTGGCCTCGCGCGGCTAACTAAATACTGAAAGGATTTTTATATGATGTTTCTCGAAACCGCACTGATCGCCGTAGCCGTCGTCGTTACCGGCATCCATTTCTACCTGATCTCGACCGGCAAGGCGCGTTTCTGATCAGCAAGCAGCAAGCAGCAAGGCAATAGTGTGCAGCAGTACAAGGTAACAATATGACAGGTCAGCCTGGCAATCGGTCCAGGCTGGCAAACGGGAAATGTGTATGACTTAGTGCGGCGCAGCAGCGTCCACCGGTGTTTCCAGCAGTGGCGGGGTTTGTCCCTTGCGCACGATCTGCACGAAAATCTCATTCTGTTTGACCATGCCCAGCTCATAGCGGGCACGCTCCTCGACGGCGCCCGTACCATCTTTCAGGTCGCGCACTTCGGATTCGAGCTTGGCGTTGCGCGCCTTCAATTCCATATTCTTTTTATTCGCCACCGCCACCTGGGCTTCCATGTCGGCAACGCGCAGCCAGCCGCCTTTACCCAGCCAGAGGGGAAATTGGATCAGCAGCAGCAGGGCTGCCAGGGCGAGCGTAATCAGGCGCATGGGGTAGTCGGTTAACAAACCGGCCGGATATCTCCGGCCGGCCAGTGGGTTTTACATCAGCTTACTTCAGATTATAGAACGCATCGCGGCCAGGGTAGCTGGCGATGTCGCCCAGGTCTTCCTCGATACGCAGCAGCTGGTTGTACTTGGCCATGCGGTCCGAACGCGACATCGAGCCGGTCTTGATCTGCAGGGCGTTCGTGGCAACGGCGATATCGGCGATGGTCGAATCTTCCGTTTCGCCCGAGCGGTGCGAAATGACGGCCGTGTAGCCGGCGCGCTTGGCCATTTCGATGGCGGCGAAGGTTTCCGTCAGCGTGCCGATCTGGTTGATCTTGATCAGGATCGAGTTGGCGATGCCTTTCGAGATGCCTTCTTTCAGGATCTTGGTGTTGGTGACATACAGGTCGTCGCCGACCAGTTGCACTTTCTTGCCCAGTTCCTTGGTGAGGATCGCCCAGCCGTCCCAGTCGCCTTCATGCATCGCGTCTTCGATCGAGATGATCGGGTACTTGTCGCACCAGGTCGCCAGCAGGTTGGTGAACTCGGTAGCCGTCAGGCTCAGGCCTTCGCCTTCCATTTCGTACTTGCCGTTCTTGTAGAACTCGGACGCGGCGCAATCGAGGCCGATGGCGATCTGCGTGCCTGGCTCGTAGCCCGCTTCTTCGATGGCCTGGATGATCAGCTTGATGGCTTCTTCATGGTTGGCCAAGGATGGCGCGAAACCGCCTTCGTCGCCCACGTTGGTATTCAGGCCCTTCTTGTGCAGGATCTTTTTCAGCGTGTGGAACACTTCCGCGCCGTAACGGACGGCTTCCTTGAACGATGGGGCGCCCACGGGAATGATCATGAATTCCTGGATGTCCAGGTTGTTGTCGGCGTGCGCGCCGCCGTTGATGACGTTCATCATCGGCACTGGCATCTGCATGGCGCCCGAACCGCCGAAATAGCGGTACAGCGGCAAGCCCGCTTCTTCGGCGGCAGCCTTGGCGACAGCCATGGAGACGGCCAGGATGGCGTTGGCGCCCAGGCGCGATTTGTTTTCCGTGCCGTCCAGGTCGATCAGGGTACGGTCCAGGAAAGCCTGTTCATTGGCGTCCAGGCCCATGATGGCTTCGGAGATTTCGGTATTGATGTTTTCGCATGCTTGCAGCACGCCCTTGCCGAAGTAGCGCTTGGCATCGCCATCGCGCAATTCCACGGCTTCGCGCGAACCGGTCGAGGCACCCGACGGCACGGCCGCACGGCCCATCACGCCCGATTCCAGCAACACATCGCATTCGACGGTCGGGTTACCGCGCGAGTCCAGGATTTCGCGACCGATAATATCAACAATAGCACTCATGTCATTCTCCAAAGTTAAGCGTAACAGGGGCTGCACACTGCGTTCTGATGCGCAATTGCACAAAGGGGGCAAAGAAACTCCCGGCGGGAACCATCTGGCCGGGAGCTGTCTTACGGGTAATACTGTCGTGATCGACCGCGTTATTGCGCAGCGGCGTTGGCTTCTTTGTGCGCCAGCGCTGCCTTGATGAACGAGGTAAACAACGGATGGCCGGTGCGTGGCGTCGACTTGAACTCGGGATGGTATTGCACGCCCATATACCATGGGTGGGCATTTTCACCCGTGCGTGGCAATTCCATGATTTCGCACAAATCTTCGCTCGGCGTGCGGGCCGAGACGATCAGGCCAGCCGCTTCGACACGGGCCAGGTAGTGATTATTGGCTTCGTAGCGATGGCGGTGACGCTCGGTCACCACGCTGCCGTAGATCTCGGCAGCGAGGGTGCCCGGATTGACGGCGCAGGTCTGCGCGCCCAGGCGCATGGTACCGCCCAGGTCCGAGTTTTCATCGCGCAACTCGACTTTACCATCGTGGTTTTGCCACTCATTGATCAGTGCAACAACAGGTTGATCCGTATCAAGGTCGAACTCGGTCGAATTCGCGTTCGGCATGCCAGCCTTGTTGCGCGCGTATTCGATCAGGGCCACTTGCATGCCCAGGCAGATGCCCAGGTAAGGGATCTTGTTTTCGCGGGCGAACTGGGCCGCCTTGATCTTGCCTTCCACGCCGCGCTTGCCGAAGCCGCCCGGTACCAGGATGGCATCGTACTTGGCCAGGTTCTCGCAACCCGTCGTTTCGATTTCTTCCGAATCGATGTACTCGATGTTGACGCGGCTTTCCGTGTGGATGCCGGCGTGGCGCAGCGCTTCGATCAGCGACTTGTACGACTCGGTCAGCTCGACATACTTGCCGACCATGCCGACGGTCACTTCCGCCTTCGGGTGCTCCATCGTGTAGATCAGCTTGCTCCAGATCGACAGGTCGGCCGGTGCGGGATCGAGGTCCAGCGCATCGCAGATGATCTTGTCGAGGCCCTGGTCGTGCAGCATTTGCGGCACTTTGTAGATGGTGTCGACGTCCCACACGGAAATGACGGCGTCTTCCTCGATGTTCGAGAACAGCGAGATTTTCGCGCGCTCGTCTTCCGGGATGGCGCGGTCGGCGCGGCACAGCAAGGCGTTGGGCAAGATGCCGATTTCACGCAGCTTTTGCACCGAGTGCTGGGTCGGCTTGGTTTTCAGTTCACCGGCCGAGGCGATGTACGGCACCAGGGTCAGGTGGACGAACGCCGTGTTCTTGCGGCCGGCGCGCAGGCTCAGCTGACGCGCCGCTTCCAGGAATGGCAACGATTCGATATCGCCGACGGTGCCGCCGATTTCGCACAGGGCCACGTCGTAGCCTTCGGCGCCACGGCGGATGTAATCCTGGATTTCATTGGTGATATGCGGGATCACCTGCACGGTCTTGCCCAGATATTCGCCCCGGCGTTCCTTGCGGATCACCGATTCATAGATCTGGCCAGTGGTGAAGTTATTCACCTTTTTCATGCGGGTGGAAATGAAGCGCTCGTAGTGACCGAGGTCGAGGTCGGTTTCGGCCCCGTCGTCGGTGACGAATACTTCACCGTGTTGCATAGGGCTCATCGTGCCAGGATCGACGTTGATGTACGGGTCGAGCTTGAGCATGGTGACTTTAAGGCCGCGCGATTCGAGGATCGCGGCGAGGGAGGCGGCGGCAATCCCTTTTCCAAGGGAGGACACAACGCCACCAGTGACGAAGACAAATTTGGTCATTGCAGATGGTGCCGAACGGCACGTGCGGGAAATTGAAATTATACACTAAAGCCCGCCTGCGTCGCCCCCCGCGCGCGGAAATTTGCGCCAAATACCGACTATCCCTCCCCCTCCTGCTGTCTACGCACAACAAAATTACCCGATAGCAAGAATTGAAATATTTCCAATTCCATACTTTGTGTGGGCGAGCGAACAGACCCTGCCGCGCCCTGGCCGCAGACTGGGATTTTTCAACAGGAGGTCACCATGAGCTACGAAGAACGCGACGCCTACGGCATGTATGTCAACCGCGGCCACAAAGGCCCCGGCCCTGAACTGATGGGTGCCGACACCCTGATCGGCGACCATGTGCACAACGCCAAGGATGAACACCTGGGCGAAATCAAGGAAATCATGATCGACATGCGCAGCGGCAAGATCGCTTATGCCGTCATGTCGCACGGCGGTGTCTTCACCATCGGCGAAAAACTGTTCGCCGTGCCCTGGGAAGCGCTGCTGCTCGACACCGTCAACAAGCGCTTCACCCTGAACGTCGACAAGGAACGCATCGAAAACGCGCCCGGCTTCGATACCGATAACTGGCCGAACATGGCGGACCAGACGTGGGCCAATTCGATCCACAGTTACTACGGCACCACGCCGCGTGAGTATTAATTAAGCCAAAGCGCGGGGCTGAGGTCTGCTCTAAAAGCGGTACTCCAGCCCCGCCACATAGGTCCTGCCCCGCGCCGTGCTCAGCGGCGTGTTGTCCTGCGACTGCGACGGCATCGAGTTCAGGCGGTTCAGCGCTTCCGAAAAATCCTTGTTCATGGCGTTCTGCACGGACAGGCGCAGGAACAAGTTTTTCGACATCTGGTAACTCGCATACAAGTCGATCACGGCCGGAATCTTCGGATTGTCGGCCTTCAGCACTTCACCCGTCGCTTCATCAGCTTCGTTGTCCGGCGACAAGCGGCGGTTCGACCCCGTGTGCTTGATGATCGCGCCGATCTCCATTTTATTGTCCAGCAAACGCGTGCCCACGTCGAGATTGTAATAAGTGCTGGGCAGCTCGCTGATGTCGGCCGCGCCGAACCAGGCGCTGGCGATCGAGGTGGGCTGGCGCGTCGTTTCACGCGTGTACGACAGGCGCGCATACGCCGGTCCCAGATGATATTGCGCTTCCAGTTCCCATCCGCGCGAATACACGGGCGTGGCCGAGTTGATGTAGATATACATATTCGTCATGTAGTCATCGACATTCTGCCAATCATTGGCAAGCACTTCCGCGATATTGCACTTGCGGCCGCGGTCGCACACGAGGAAGGACTGGCTGGTGATATAGCCATCAATCTTGCTCTTGAAATACAGCGCCTTGAAATTCAGCACGTCATTCTTGCTCAGCAAGCCATGCAGGCTGGAATTGAAGCCCAGCTGATAGGTCGTCGCTTTCTCGCCCTTCAGAAACGGGTTCATCGAAGCCCCGCCGTCATTCGAGAAAAACACTTCCTGCGGATTCGGCCCGCGCATGGTGCGCTCGGCGCTGGCAAACGGCTGGAACCACGGCGTCACTTGCGCGGAAACGAGCAGCGAAGGGTTGATGCCGTGTTCCTTCAGTGCAATGTGCGAAGCCCCTTGCGGGAAACATTTCACGCGTTCATCGCAGGCCGGCTTGTAGCCGGTCAATTCAAAACGCGTGGTGTTCAGCCCCGCGTTGACTTGGTAGATGCCGCGGTTGTATTGCAGGCCCGCATACAAGCTGCTGATCTTTTGCACGCCTTCGGGGCCGAAGGTATTGTTTTCAATCGATTGCTGGTTCGCATCCGGGTTGTCCGGATCGTCGACGAGGCTTTCCACGTGCTTGCTGTACTTGTTGCGCATCAGCTTGCCGCCCACCGTCAGCAGCGCATCGCCGCCGGCCAGCTTGAAGCTGCTCGTGTTGTTGATGTCGATGGCATCGGCGCGGTTGGCCGCATTCGTGTTGATGAAATTGGTCAACGCTTCAGGCATATATTTCTGGTTACCACGGCTGCTGCTGGCCACCACATTGAGGTCGATTAACTCCGAAAACGGCGTGTAGTGATATTTGACGTAGTAGTCATTGCTGCGGATATCGCGGCGCGTAAACGTGTTGCGGTAGTCGCGTGCCGACAGCTCCAGCGCGTGGAAGTCGCTCAATCTGAGATCCAGCTTGAGCAGCTGCGACTTGGGCTTTTGCTTGTAATAGCGGTTATAACCGAAACCGAATTCCTCGCTGTTGACGCCTTTCGCATTCGTGTAGTTGTTGCCGATCACACTGGCGCTGGTGGCCGCCATAAAGCCTACGCTGCCGCCATCGAAGGCGGGGTTTTTCATGGCCACGGCCAGCATGGCGCTGCGTCCTACACCGTTGTTCCCTGTCGACATCTTCGTGCGCGCGCCCACCTTTTCGCCGGCGAAGACCACGTCATCGACGCCGATGGTGCGGAAATTGGCGCTGCCGGCCAGCGCATTGACGCCGTCGCCGCCGACGACATTGCCGCGTGACACATCCACGCCGATGATGAAGTTCGGGTCGATCAGGGCGCCGAACTGGCTGCTGGGCACGCCGCCGTGCGACACGGACGACGGCGCGCTGCCATAGTAATTCTGGCTCACGCCATCGACCATCATGTTGACGCGCCCCAGACCCGACAAGCCGCGGATGTTGACGCTGACGGCGCCCTGCGCCGGATCGATCTGGGTAAACGTGCCCGGCATGCTGCGCACGATCTGGTCCACGGGTTGCAAGCGCGTGTCCGCGCCGCGCGCGCTGACGGCGCCCGGTTTTTCCAGCGCCTGCTGTTCCGCCGGAACCGTTTCACCTGATACATTCAGCGGCGAAAACACCACCTTGCCGTCGCTACTCTCTTGCGCCCATGCCTGCTGCGCCAGCAACGCCATGCAGACGCCCACGGCTCGTGTCATTGTCTTGATATGCATACACCCTCGATTTGTTATGGTTGGATTTTTAATGAATACAATCGGCATCCTCATGCCTTGTCCTGCCCTGGCTCCAGCTTGAACGAGACGGGCAAGGTGACGGTCACCGTGCCCTGGTGTAAGACCTTGTCGGGCGGCGCCGGCAGCGGCTGCGCGCGCTGCAGCACTTGCAGCGCTTCGCGGTCGAGCAGCACCGTGCCCGATGAAGTGACCAGTTCGCTGGCCAGCAGCTTGCCGTCGCGGTCCACCTGGAAGCGTACCCAGGCGGCGCCGGCCCGCTTGCGCTGGCGCGCGTCGCCCGGATAGCGTTTGAAATGGGCCAGGTGGCTGAGCACCCGGCTTTGCCAGCTGGCGGGCGCAGCGCTGGCGGGCGGCGTGTCGCTGTCGAACGGCGCCGCCTGCGGACCGCGCACCGAACTTGGCGCCGGCGTGGCGCTGCTGCTGGCCTGGGCTTGCATGGATGCTTCCCTGGCGGCATCCTTGCCGGGATCTGGCGACGGACTGGCTTCTGCCTTCGCTTCTTTTTCGGCCGCGACGATTTGCGGCGCGGCGGCGCGCGCCAGCACGGGCAACGCTTCTTGCCCGGTCGCACTCTTTTTCGGTTGGGCTGCGCTGGACGCGGCCGACTGGCGCGCCCCTGCCGCTGCCGCCTGTTGCGTCTCCGGCGACATCGCTTGCGCGGCAAATACGACCATCACGCTGGCGGGCGGCTGCGCGGGCGCGACAGCGACGGGCTGCCAGGCCATCCACAGCAGCAGCGACAGTGCGGTAGCCGCCACCAGCGACGTGGCGATGCCCCAGCTCAATACCGGACGGGGATTCACCCGCCCTCCCGGCCCACCAGGCCCACTTTCAGATAGCCGGCCTGGCGCAGGGCATCCATCACGCCCAGCACGTCTTCATACGCGGCTTGCTTGTCGGCCTGGAAGAACAGCGTGCGCTGGCGGTCGCCGCCCGTCTGTGCATCGAGCAGGTTGCCCAGTTGCCCGCGCGCCACGGGCGACTCGCCCAGGTACAGGCTGTGGTCGGCTTTCAGGGAAACGAACACCGGTTTTTCGGGGCGCGGCTCGGGCTTGGCCGTGGCGGCCGGCAAGTCGATCTTCAGGTCGACGGTGGCCAGCGGCGAGACCACCATGAAGATGATCAAGAGCACCAGCATCACGTCGATGAAGGGCGTGACATTGATCTCACTCAATTCCGGCATGTCGGCCGTGTCGTCGTCCTGCGATGGGAAAAGGCTGGCCATGGCTCAGGCCTGCTGGCGCACGTCGAGGTCGCGGCTCAGCATCAGCAGCACTTGCGCGGAAGCGGCCCGCAGCTGCGCCTTGTACTGATTGATGCCACGGCTCAAGACGTTGTAGATGACGACGGCGGGTATCGCCGCCACCAGGCCCAGCGCTGTCGCCAGCAAGGCTTCCGCGATACCGGGCGCGACGGTCGCCAGATTCGTGCTCTGGCTGACGGCGATGCCGATAAAGCTGTTCATGATGCCCCACACGGTGCCGAACAGCCCGACGAACGGTGCCACGGCGCCTATGCTCGCCAGCAAGCCGATGCCTTGCGCCATGCTGCGTACCTTGTGCGCGATCAATTGCTCCTGGCGAAACCCGGCACGCTCCTTCAGGGCCGCCGCCGGCGCGCTGGCATGCGACAGACTCAGTTCCTGCTGCACCTCGGCCAGCAGCTGCTGCGCCAGCGAATTGCTGCCTGCGCCCTCCACTTTGACGGCCGCGTCCGGCAAGGACGTTGCCGTCTTCAGCATGGCGACGGCTTGCGCCGCCGCGCGCCGCGCTTGCAGCAAGCTGGCGCCCTTCACCAGCAAGACCACCCAGGTGGCCAGCGCGGCGAGCAGCAAGCCGATGAGCACGCTTTTGACGATCTGGTCGGCGGCGAAGAACATGCCCAGCGGCGACATATCGTGCGGCAAGGCGGACGCTTGCGCCGTGGCATGGAACAGGGAAAGAAACACGCCGCCGGCGGCGGCTTTGATACAGAGGATACGCATGGGAGCTTCAACAGGTAACAGGCATGGCTGCGCCAACGGCGCGCACGCGCATGCAAAAAAATCGGAAAAACTACCTGGCTGCTGCGAAGAAGCTTGCTGGGGAGGAGTGCCGGGCTGAACGCCCGGCGGAGTTACAACGGATTACTTGGCGCTGGCGACGGCGGGTGCCGCCACCGGCGTGTACCACACAAAATCCGCCTGCGGCGCCAGCACCGTGGCGCCCTGCTGGGCGAGGACCAGTACCAGCGGCGCGGGGCCGCCCGTCAAGTCCTGCACATGCAGCGGCACGCCCAGGTCCTTGTGCGCATGGTAGGCGCCGGCGATCAGCACGGCGGGCGCGGGCGCGGCCAGCAGGCGCTCGGCCATGCGGCGGTCGCGCTGCTGCTGCACCGACAGCATGGCGGCCAGGCGCGGCGCATCGATCTGGTTGTCGTGCATGACGCGGATGATGTCTTTGAGTTTGTCATGCACCTTGCCATCATTGGCCAGATTCGAATGCTTGCCCTGCACGGCCGGCTGGTCGACAAACAGTTGCTTGATTTCGCTGCGGTCCAGGTTGGCCGACCAGACGGGATACGGCGCGCGCATCACGGTCATGACCAGGTCGCCATATTGCGCCCACTTCCAGCCCGGCTGCCAGGCCAGCAGCTCGGCCACGTGTTCGGGGCGCACGACGGGGTCCGTCTGCAGCCACGGCTTGACCTTGTCCACCTTCGCTTGTTGGTCCGGGTTCAGCATTTCCAGCAGCACGCTGCCTTGCGGACGCTGGCCCTGCAATTGCTGCAGCAGCCACTGCTCGATCTTGTGGTGGCTGAGCTGGTCATGCTGCTCGCCCACGATGACCCTCGGGGCGGCGGCCAGCTGGGCCAGCAATTGCTCGGCAGTCAAGCGCTGGCCGCTGCGCAGGTCGACGATCTCGCCCAGCTGGCGCACGTCTTGCACAGTAGCGGATGCCGCAGTCGTGGTACTCAGCGGAGCGACGCTGCTGCAGGCGCTCAGCGCCAGCACGCAGACGGGCAGGATGGCGGCGAGGGACAGGGGGAATTTCATGGCATGGCCTTTCGGGTGGAAGCATGCATTGCAAAATAACTACTGGCGGGCATTTTAATAGAAATGATTCTCATTTACAACCTATGCACGGCGCACCATGCAAAATTTTTACAACTGGCAAAAATAGTGCTTCGGTGAAATCCCCGGGCGCGGAGTAGAATAAAAAAAACGGAGGACTTGCGTGAATCAAACTGACCAGTTGGCGGTACTGAAAAAACCGCTGCCAGAATCTCTTGCTGCCGTACTTTCCCTGATCTTTGCCGACCGCTTTTCCATGACGCAAGCCATGCGCGCACACCATGGCCGCGACGAGTCGAGCTATCCCCCCATGCTGCCCGATGCCGTCATCTTCGCCAATTCCACCGAGGAAGTGGCGGCCGCCGTCAAGCTGTGCAGCGCGCACGACGTGCCCGTCATCGCCTACGGCAGCGGCACCTCGCTCGAAGGCCATGTGCTGGCCCTGCATGGCGGCGTGACGATTGATCTGTCGCAAATGAATCACATGGTCGCCGTGCACAATGAAGACTTGACGGCCACCGTGCAGGCGGGCGTGACACGCAAGCAGTTGAACGAGGACATCCGCGACACGGGCCTGTTCTTCCCCATCGATCCGGGCGCGAATGCGTCGCTGGGCGGCATGGCGGCCACGCGCGCCTCGGGCACGAACGCCGTGCGTTACGGCACCATGCGCGAAAACGTGCTGGCCCTGACGGTGGTGACGGCCGACGGGCGCATCATCAGGACGGGGACCCGGGCGAAAAAATCGTCGGCCGGCTACGACCTGACGCGTTTATTTGTCGGCAGCGAAGGGACCCTGGGCATCATTACGGAAGTGACCGTGAAACTGTATCCGCTGCCCGAAGCGATCTCGGCCGCAGTGTGCTCGTTCCCCGGCACGGGCGAGGCCGTCAGCGCCGTGATCCAGACCATCCAGATGGGTATTCCTGTGGCACGGGTCGAGTTTCTCGATGAAAATGGCGTGAAAGCCATCAACGCCTACGACAAGATGGCCTTGCCGGAAAAGCCGCTGCTGCTGTTTGAATTCCACGGCACGCCGGCCAGTGTGGCCGAGCAGGCGCAGCTGGTGCAAGCCATCACGGCGGAACATGGCGCCAGCGATTTCGAGTGGGCCAGCCGACCCGAAGAGCGCTCGCGCCTGTGGGCTGCTCGCCACAACGCGTATTTCGCCCTGCTGCAGATGCGTCCCGGCAGCCGCGCCATTTCCACCGACTGCTGCGTGCCGATTTCGCGGCTGGCCGAATGCATCCTCGCCACCAAGGCCGATTGCGAGGCGCAGGGCCTCGTCTATGCCATCATCGGCCACGTGGGCGACGGCAATTTCCACGTGCAGATGCTGGTCGACCCCGACGACCCGGCCGACATCGCGCGCGCCGAAAAGGTCAACAGCGACATGGTCACGCGCGCCATCGGCATGGACGGCACGTGCACGGGCGAGCATGGCGTGGGCATGCACAAGATGGCTTTCCTCGTGGAAGAACATGGCGAGGGCGCCATCGACACCATGCGCGCCCTCAAGCACGCGCTCGACCCGAAGAACATCATGAATCCGGGGAAGATTGTCAGATGGTAGGTCGCTCCCTTCGGGATCGGCATTTTTCCCACTGGGAAAAATGCCCTCTCTGGGTACGTCTCCAGTCCTTGCCGTTGGCTTAATTTCTACGCCGTCATCAGAGTCATAAGCCCGCAAGCAAAAAATGGGGTCAGACCCGCCGGGTCTGACCCCAGCCTTGGCCATTTTACAATTCCATGCGCATCGGCACGAAAGCGATGCCGCCCGTTTCCACCTTCGGCCCCGTGGCGACAAAGCCCAGGCTTTGATACAGGGGCAAGGCGTAGGCCGAGGAATTGACGGTAAAGGCCGTCACATCGCCCTTGGCCAGCGACGCGTCGCGGGCCGCCTGCCACAAACGGCGCGCCATGCCGCGCCGGTGCAGGGCGCGCGGCACGAACATGTGGAACAGATGCGTGTTGTCGCGCATGGCCACCACGCCGGCCAGTTCGCCGTCGATATGCGCGAGCTGGTAGGCGTAATTGGGCAGCGACAGATAGCCTTCGATGGCGGGCTGGCGGCAGTTCTCGATGAACTTTTCCGCCCCCGCGCCGTCCGGGTGCAGGGTCAAAAAGGGCATCAAGTCGTCGATCAGGGCGACGATGGCGGGCGCGTCGGCGACCAGGGCGGGACGCAGTGTCGGTTCGGGTAATGTTGTCATATTCAAATAATGCCATGCCCTCCTCCCCGCCGGCAACTCTCAGCAAAAATCGCGGCTGCTGGTCCGCAAGCGCCCCAGCAAGTGCGACATATCGACCAGGTGCTTGGCCACCAGGTTGCGCACGATGCCCTCCCTTTGCCACACGCCGTACACGCCCAGCAGCGGCGCGCTCAGCACTTCGCGCCGCTGGCTTGCCACCAGGTCGGGCCAGACGATGACGTTGACCGTGCCCGTCTCGTCTTCCAGGGTCATGAAGATGACGCCCTTGGCCGTGCCCGGACGCTGGCGCACGGTGACGATGCCGCAGGCGCGCGCCACTTGCCCGCTCGTGTACGTCATCAGCGTGGACGCCGGCATGAAGCGCTGTTCCAGCAATTGTTTGCGCAGCAGCGCCAGCGGGTGGCGGCCCAGGGTCAGGCCTTGCGCGCGGTAGTCGCTGACGATGCTCTCGCCTTCCGTCGGCGCGGCCAGCACGGGCAAATCTTCCTCTTGCGTGGTATCGCGCAGCAAGTCCCTGTCGGGTACGGCGCCGGCCGCCTGCCACAGCGCTTCGCGCCGGTGCCCGGCCAGCGCATGCAGCGCGTTGCCGGCAGCGAGCACTTGCAAGTCATGGCGGTCCAGGCCGCCACGGCGGGCCAGGTCGGCCACATCGACGAAGGCGGCGATGGCACGCGCATCCTCGATGCGTTGGGCAGCCTGCGCGCGCATGCCGAACAGGCTATTCAAGCCCAGGCGCACGGCCGGTGCATCACGCTGCCCGCCCTGCCCTGCCGGCGCTTCCAGCGCCGCCTCCCAGCCGCTGACGGCCACGTCGACGGGCAGCACCTGCACGCCATGGCGGCGCGCATCCTGCACCAGTTGCGAAGGGCTATAAAAGCCCATGGGCTGGCTGTTGAGCAAGGCGCACAGGAAGGCAGCCGGTTCGTGGCATTTCAGCCAGGAACTGGCGTACGTCAGCAGGGCGAAACTGGCCGCGTGCGACTCCGGAAAACCGTATTCGCCAAAGCCCTCGATCTGGCTGAAGATGGCTTCCGCAAACTTGCGTTCATAATCATTTTTGACCATCGTTTCGACGATGCGTTCCTTGTAATTGTTCATGCCGCCCTTGCGTTTCCAGGCCGCCATGGCGCGCCGCAACTGGTCCGCCTCGCCGGGCGTGAAATCGGCCGCGATGATGGCCACCTGCATCACCTGTTCCTGGAAGATGGGAATACCGAGGGTGCGTCCCAGCGCCTTTTCCAGCCCCTTCGGATACTCGACCGCTTCCTTCTGCTGGCGCCGCTGCAGATACGGATGCACCATGCCGCCCTGGATGGGGCCGGGGCGCACCAGCGCCACCTCGATGACGAGGTCGTAGAATTCACGGGGCCGCAGCCGGGGCAGCATGCTCATCTGCGCGCGCGACTCGATCTGGAATACGCCGATGGTGTCCGCCTGGCACATCATGTCGTAGGTGGCGGGGTCTTCGCGAGGAATATCCTGCAGGCGGAATTCCTCGCCGCGCCGCCCACTAACCAGTTCCAGGGCGCGGCGCAGGGCCGACAGCATGCCCAGCGCCAGCACGTCGACCTTCATCAAGCCCAGTTCTTCCAGGTCGTTCTTGTCCCACTCGATGACGCTGCGCTCGGCCATGCTGGCGTTTTCGATCGGCACCAGGCGCGACAATTTTCCTTGCGCGATGACAAACCCGCCCGGATGCTGCGACAGGTGGCGAGGAAAGCCCAGCAGCTGCTGCGCCAGGCCCGCCCACTGCTGCGACAATGCCGCCTCCGGGTCGAGCCCGCATTCGGCCAGGCGCTCCAGCAGATCGCGCTTGCCGTCGAACCAGCGATGCGCCTTGGCCACCTTTTCCACGATGGCCAGGTCGATCCCCAGCGCCCGGCCGCTGTCGCGCAAGGCGCTTTTGGGCCGGTAGCTGATCACCACGGCCGCCAGCGCGGCCCGCTCGCGCCCATATTTGCCGTAGATATATTGGATGACCTCTTCGCGTCGCTGGTGCTCGAAATCGACGTCGATATCGGGCGGCTCGTTGCGCTCGCGCGACATGAAGCGCCCGACCAGGCAATTGCCGCGCGCCGGGTCCACTTCCGTGATGTGCAGGCAATAGCAGACGGCCGAATTGGCGGCCGAACCCCGGCCCTGGCACAGGATGTTTTGCGAGCGCGCAAAGCGCACGATGTCGTAGACGGTCAAAAAATACGCTTCGTAGGAAAGATCCCGGATCAGCTCCAGCTCCTGCTCGATCTGCTCCTGCACGTTGGCCGGAATACCGAGCGGAAAGCGCATGCGCGCGCCCGCATACGTTTCTTCGCGCAGATACGTCGCCGGCGTGTGGCCGTGCGGCACCAACTCGACGGGATAGTCATAGCGCAGGCTGTCGAGCGAAAACGTGCACAGTTTGGCGATGCGTACGGTTTCCGCCAGCGCTTGCGGCGGATACACATTGGCCAGGCGCAAGCGCGCGCGCAGATGCTGCTCCGCATTTTGCGCCAGCGCATAGCCGCACTCGCCCACGGGTTTGCCCATGCGGATCGCGCACAGGGTGTCGAGCAAGGGCTTGCGCGACCGCACGTGCATGCACACATGGCCGACGGCTGCCACGGACAAGCCCAGCGCCTGCGCCGCCTCCTGCACGGCGCTGCGGTGCGCGTCATCCTGCGCCCGCTGCAGCAGGTTCAGGCCGATCCAGCTGCGCTCGCGGCCAAAGGTGGACGCCATCCACTCACCCTGCGCGCGCACGGTTTCCGCCTCGGCCGCATAGCTGGGCAGCAAGATCATCAGACAGCCGGGCAAGCCCCGCAAATGGGCAAACTCCGCCGCAGGCGCGGTGAAATCATCGGGCGTCAGCAGATAGCGCCCCTTGGCCGCCCGCGTGCGCGCCATGGTGATCAATTCCGACAGATTGCCGTAACCGTCGATATCGCGCACCAGCGCCAGCAGGGACGGCCCCGGACTGCCGTCGGCCTGCGTCAAATGAAAATGCGCGCCGATAATCAGGTGAAAACCGGCCCGCTTGGCCACCGCATGGGCGCGCACGACGCCGGCCAGCGAACACTCGTCAGTAATGGCCAGCGCCTTGTAACCGAGCTGCACGGAGCGCGCCACCAGCTCCTCCGCATGCGAGGCCCCATGCAGGAAGCTGAAATTGCTCAGGCAGTACAACTCAGCATACTCGGGTAAGACGACGCCCCACATGATCTACCTCAATACTGTATATAAACACAGTATAATATACTCATCCTGAGTCAAGTAGCCGGTTTCAGCCGGATAGTGTTCATTTTGATGGGCGCACGGAGCGTCTGCCGGCCCGCGCTAGGCTTTGGCCTGTCGCATGACGGACCACATTGATAGTCCGGCAAATCAGTTAGCAACTATGCGAAACTCCGTCGCTGTGGCTACGGGGCGAACTTGATTTCGCTCCCGTTTCAATTCCACGATGCCGTAATTGGACATTGTTTTCAATGTGCGCGACAGGTTGCTCGGTTTACGGCCCGTTGTTTCAGCCAATGCAGAGATGGATTCCGGTTGTGTTTCCAGAATCACGTGCAACAACGCCCGGTTTTCGTCGCTCAGGACTTCCGCCAGCGATTTGATCGAAGTGAACCAGACCTTGGGCTCATCCGCCTTCGGTTTATATATGCCGCGAGCGATGGCGAGCACGCGTTCGCGGATTTTCTCTTGCGGCATGATGCCAATAAAAATCGGTTTCATTGCTTTTTTATCTCCAGCAAAATGCGGTCCACGTCAGCAAAGAAATCATTGATGAGATGCTGCGCATCCTTGAATTCGTATGGCACTCCCTGATCTGACGGATGCCGGTGTTTATGGTCGAATGCCACGATACGTCCCGCATATTTGAATTTCTTTGGCGGCTTTACCATGTGCGCATTGTCGTAACCGAGGATGCGTTTGCCATACGGTTCGTGCAGCGTCAGCGAGTAGCGTATGCCGTGAGGAATCTCATCCGACACTTCCGTCCGCCTGGCTTCTATCTTGATCCAATAACCCCCATCCTGGTCGAGGATGGAACCATCCAGGTCCAGCAATGTATCGATGGCAGGATCGGTCCTCATGCGGGAAGTATATCATCTGCTGATATGTCACTTCCACGAAAGCGTCAATAGGCGCAGCCTTTGACTCCATCCAGCCAAGACATCGCGAAGCTTTGCACTTATTTTCGTTTATGCTGATGTTTTATCTTGCCCATCGACCGCCATGATCATTCACTTATTAAAATGTTTCGGCACCGTACCCGGCGGCGGCAATGCGGCACTGGTCGTGGAAAACGACGGCAGCAGCGAAACGGCGCGCCAGACCTTCGCGCGCGAACGCCAGGTCAGCGCCTGCGTCTTCCTCGACCGGCAGGCGGACGGTGCCATCGTGCTCGACTATTTTTATCCGCACACGCGCAGTCCCTTGTGCCTGCACGCTACCCTGGCGGCCGCGCACGTGCTGCTGACGGCGCCCGGCGCGCCGGCGGCGCTGACGGTGAGCACGGCCATGCGCGGGCAAGCCTTGCAGCTGGTGCGCCGCGCGGAAGGGATATTCATCGGCTTGACATCGCAGCCGGCACCGGCCGTCTTGCTGGAAACATATGTGCCGTCGGAACTGATGGGCCAGCACATGCACTTGCTGTCGCCGCCCGTGATCGCGTCCGTCGGCAGCCCGAAGCTGCTGCTGGAAGTGGCCGACCGCACCACCCTGCGCGCGCTGCGGCCTAACCTGGAACTGATCGCCGACTGGAGCGCCTTGCATCAGGTCAGCGGCTGCTATGCGTATTGCCGCACGGGCGAGCATGAATATGAAGGGCGCAACTTCAACCACCGCGATCCGGCGCTGGAAGACAGCGCCACGGGCGTGGCGGCGGGCGCGCTGTCAGCGCACCGACAACAGTCGCTGCGTCTGCATCAGGGCCACGTGACGCAGCAGCCGTGTCTGATCGAGGTGCAATACAGCACGCAGGCAATCTGGGTGGGCGGCATGGTGCAACGCAGCACCTGAACGGGGCATCGCGCACCAGTACAAGGCAAGCCCGGCAGCGGCCAAAAGAGAATCAACCAGGAAACAACAGTTACAGCAAATTTGTAATAACAAAACAAAGTATCGCTGGTGAATGCTGAAATGATGGCACTAGAATCAAGTCACGAATCTTGCTCATCAGCCACTTGGAGATACTGCGTGCCGACCCTCACCACCTTGCGTAAAGCCATCCTCATCAGCCTGTACGGCAGCGCCGCCCTGGCCGCCTTCAGTCCCGCCGCCATGGCCCAGTCCACGGAAGCGGCCGCCACGGATGGTCCCGTGCAAACGGTCAGCGTGGTCGGCTCGCGCCGGGTCGCCAGCTCCTCCACCGATACGATGGTGCCGGTCGATATCATTCCGATTTCCAAGGTGGCCGAGCAAGGCGGCCAATTCGACCTGGCGCAATCGCTGCAATACATCTCGCCCTCGTTCAACTCCACGCGCCAGACGGGCGCCGACGGGGCCGACCTGATCGATTCGGCCGCCCTGCGCGGCCTCGGTTCCGACCAGACCCTGGTGCTGGTGAATGGCAAGCGGCGCCACACGACGGCCCTGGTCAACCTGTTTGGCGCGCGCAACCGCGGCAACACGGGCACGGACATGAATGCGATTCCTTTGCTGGCGATCAAGAACGTGCAAGTGCTGCGCGACGGCGCCGCCGCCCAGTATGGCTCGGACGCCATTGCCGGCGTGATCGACATCGAACTGAAGAAAAGCCTGGGCTGCGAAGCGGTGGCCGGCTACAGCCAGTATTCCGAAGGCGACGGCAAGAATTACATGACGTCCGCCTACTGCGGCATCGCGCTGGGCGACAAGGGCACGCTTGCCATCACGGGCGAATACCTGGACCGGGGCCGCTCGAACCGGGCCGACGCGGACAGCATGCGCATCATCGGCGACACCAAGTCCAGGAACAAGACCCTGTACGTCAATGGCGACTACGCCACCAGCGGCACGGGCAAGCTGTACTTCACGGCCGGCGCGCAGACGCGCGACGCGTCCAGCGCCGCGTTCGGCCGGGGCGGCATCGGCAGCGACGACATCCCTGCGCGCAATTCGGCCGCCATGTACCCGGACGGTTTCGTACCGTTCATTAACGGCAAGATCGACGACCAGTACGCCACCATCGGCCACCGCAGCCAGATCGGCGAATGGCATGCGGACTTTTCGCAAACCTATGGCTACAACAAGATGCGCTACGACATCAGCCATACCCTGAACGCCTCGATCGCCAACCTCGACCTGATGAACGGCGGCAAGGGCGTCAGCGCCAGCAACTTTGACGCGGGCGGCTTCTCGTTCCAGCAGCTGACCAGCAACGCCGATTTCAGCCGCTACTACGATACGGTGATGAGCGGCATGAACGTGGCCTTCGGCGCCGAGTACCGCAGCGAGGAATACAAGATCATGGCCGGCGAACCGGGCTCCTACATCGACGCCGACGGCGTGGGCGTGGGCGGCAACGGCCGTAGCCAGGGCTTTCCCGGCTTCCAGCCCAGCGATGCCACCAAGGCCAGACGCCACAGCATCGCCGCGTATGGCGACGTGGAACTGGACTGGACGGAACGTCTGAAAACCCAGGCCGCCCTGCGCTACGAAAAATTCAGCGATTTCGGTTCCACCGTGACGGGTAAGCTGGCCGCCAGCTACAAAGTGGCGCCCAACGTGCTGCTGCGCGGCTCGGCCAGCACGGGCTTCCGCGCGCCGTCGCTGCAGCAAGTGTATTTCTCGTCCACCTTTACCGACTTCGTCAGCGGCGTCGCCACCGACGTGGTGCTGGCGCCGAACGGCGGCGCCGTCGCCAACGCGGCCGGCATTCCCAAGCTGAAAGAGGAAAAATCCACCAGCTTTACGTTTGGCGCTACCTGGACGCCGACGCAGGCCATTTCCGTGACGGCCGACTTGTACAATATCAAGATCAAGGACCGCATCGTGCTGTCGGGCCGCTTCAATGCCGGTAACTATCCTGACCTGGCCGCGCGCCTGGCCCTGCTGGGCGTGACGGAAGCGCAATTTTTCGTCAATTCCGTCGACACGCGCACGCGCGGGCTGGACCTGACGGCCTCGCACAAGGGAGAATTCGCCGGCAACCGCCTGAACACCTTCCTGGCCTTGAATTTGAGCAAAACGGAAGTGACGAAAGTCAAGACGCCCGCCTCGCTGACGGGCTTTGAAGACGTGCTGCTGTCCGAGCGCGAACGCCTGTTCATCGAACAGGGCGGCCCGCGCGCGAAAGCCACCCTGGGCTTCGACTACATCACGGGCAAGCTGGAATCGGACTTGCGCATCATTTATTTTGGCCCGCAAACCCTGGGCACCTTCAGCGGCACGGCCGAGGGCGTACCGAACGCCCGCTACGCGGCCAAGACCTCGGCCGACCTGAGCTTCACCTACAGCATCAACAAAAATACCAAGCTGACCTTTGGCGGCAACAACATCTTCAACGTCAAGCCGACCACGCAAAACGCGGACGAGACGGACAACGGCTTCAAATACGACAGCGTGCAATTCGGCCTGAACGGCGCCTCGTATTTCGGCCGGCTGTGGGTGAAGTTCTGATCACCGTGTCCACCTGAAACAACAGCGGCTGCGCCGGCATGGGCAGCCGCTGTTGTTTTATGCCGGCATCCATACACTCACGTCCAGCCGGGATTGTCGCTTGACTTGAAATGATGAAACAGTGACTCGTAAGGCCAGCCGTCTTCGGCCACGACACTGCAATCGGTGGCATGTACGCAGTCATGCAGCAATCTGACTGGATCAGCAATGGCCGGAACAAGTAAAGAGTCTGCTATCCTTTTCCTGGCAGCAGGAAATTCGGCGTATTCCTCTGCAAAGTCCTGTTCGCTGAACCGAGCGGTCCGGCGCATCTCTTGCAAGTTGCCACGATCTGAAAACTTGAGCAGGTCGCGCCAGTATGGCAGCGCCAGCATCATGGCAATCAGCTCCGTGAGATTGGCGGCGATACGGCCGGCATGGCCCTCGGAGCTGACATATAGGACCGGGCGTCGTTCGATCTCGCCCTCCCCGTAGGCAAGAAAAACACCACCGCTGCTTTCACCGGCCAGTACCATGAAAGACTTTTCTGGCAGCAACTTGATCCAGGAGCTGTCCCGCGCAGCACGGCCAAGGTCAAAATCGCACTGCGATGCGAGCTCGTCCATCACAGTTTGCGATTTTTTTATATCAGCAAGAATAATCATAATAGAGAGACAACCTTCAGTGCGATAGGTGAAAAGCAATGGACTACCAGCCTGCTGCATAAGGGAACATACCCCTTGCCTGCCCTGCCGGCCTGGTCCAGCGGCGAACGGCCAGCACGGCCGCAGTGAACAATCTTTGTCCCGCGGCGGAAAGCAAGGATAATAGCGCCTAACTCATAAGCACAGTATTGGATTACCTCATGGAAATTAAAGTCAACTTTCTCGACAAGCTGCGTCTCGAAGCCAAGTTCGACGATTTTACGGTCATCGCCGACCAGCCCATCCGCTACAAGGGCGATGGCTCGGCGCCCGGCCCGTTCGATTACTTTTTGGCATCATCGGCACTGTGCGCGGCCTACTTCGTGAAGTTGTATTGCGATACGCGCAATATTTCCACGGAAAATATCCGCCTGTCGCAAAACAATATCGTCGATCCGGAAAACCGCTACCAGCAGATTTTCAAGATCCAGGTCGAGCTGCCGGCCGATATTTCGGCCAAGGACCGCCAGGGCATCCTGCGCTCGATCGACCGTTGCACGGTGAAAAAAGTAGTGCAAACGGGTCCAGAGTTCGTCATTGAAGAAGTGGAAAACCTGGACGCCGATGCCCAGGCCTTGCTGGCCCTGAATCCCGCGCCGGGCGCTAGCACCTATATCGTCGGCAAGGATTTGCCGCTGGAACAGACCATCGCCAATATGTCGGGCTTGCTGGCGGGCCTGGGCATCAAGATTGAAATCGCCTCGTGGCGCAACATCATTCCGAACGTGTGGTCGCTGCATATCCGCGATGCGCATTCTCCCATGTGCTTTACCAACGGCAAGGGCGCAACCAAGGAAAGCGCGCTGGCGTCGGCCCTGGGCGAGTATATCGAGCGCCTCAGCAACAACCATTTCTACGCGGGGTCGTTCTGGGGCAACGACATCGCCAACGCGGATTTTGTCCATTATCCGAACGAGCGCTGGTTCAAGCCGGGCCGCAAGGATACGCTGCCGAAGGAAATCCTCGATGCGTACACCCTGGGCATCTACGCCCCCGATGGCGAGCTGCGCGGCTCGCACCTGATCGACACCAATTCCGGCAATGCCGAGCGCGGCATCTGCTCGCTGCCGTATGTGCGCCATTCCGACGGCGAGGTCGTGTATTTCCCGTCGAACCTGATCGAAAATCTATATGTCAGCAATGGCATGAGCGCCGGCAATACTTTGGTCGAAGCCCAGGTGCAATGTCTGTCGGAAATTTTCGAACGGGCCGTCAAGCGCGAAATCATCGAAGGCGAGATCGCCCTGCCCGACGTGCCGCAGGAAGTGCTGGCGAAATATCCGGGCATCCTGGCGGGCATACAGGGGCTGGAAGAACAGGGTTTCCCCGTGCTGGTGAAAGATGCGTCGCTGGGCGGCGTGTACCCGGTGATGTGCGTCACTCTGATGAACCCGCGCACGGGCGGCGTGTTTGCCTCGTTCGGTGCGCACCCGAGCCTGGAAGTGGCGCTCGAGCGCAGCCTGACGGAATTGCTGCAGGGCCGCAGCTTCGAAGGCTTGAACGACTTGCCGCAGCCGACGTTTGCCAGCGAAGCCGTCACCGAGCCGAACAACTTCGTCGAACACTTCATCGATTCGAGCGGCATCGTCTCGTGGCGCTTTTTCAGCGCCAAGGCCGATTACGATTTTGTCGAGTGGGATTTTTCCGGCCACGGCGAAAACTCGAATGCCGAGGAAGCGGCGACCCTGTTCGGCATCCTCGCCGGCATGGGCAAGGAAGTGTACACGGCCGTGTATGACCAGCTGGGCGCCACCGCCTGCCGCATCCTCGTGCCCGGTTATTCGGAAGTGTATCCGGTGGAAGACTTAATCTGGGACAACACCAACAAGGCGCTGCTGTTCCGCGCCGACATCCTGAACCTGCATCAGCTGGACGATGCCAGCCTGGAAGACTTGCTCGACCGGCTGGAAAACAGCGAGCTCGACGAGTACGGCGACATCGCCACCCTGATCGGCATCGAGTTTGACGAAAACACGGTGTGGGGCCAGCTGACGACCCTGGAATTGAAGCTGCTGATTCATCTCGCCTTGCAGCAATTCGAGGAAGCAAAAGAGCTGGTGGAAACCTTCCTGCAGTACAACGACAACACGCTCGAGCGCAAACTGTTCTATCAAGCCTTGAACGTGGTGCTGGAAGTGGAACTCGATGACGAACTGGAGCTGGACGACTACGTCGTCAATTTCCGCCGCATGTTTGGCAACGAACGCATGGACGCGGTGCTGGGCTCGGTAGATGGCAGCGTGCGCTTCTTCGGCCTGACCCCGACCAGCATGCAGCTGGAAGGCCTCGACAGGCACCAGCGCCTGATCGACAGCTTCAAGAAACTGCACGCGGCGCGCGCCAAGGCGGCTGCGGCCTGACCCAGGAGCGATACCATGGCGGCACTGGAATTCTGGTTCGATTTCGGCAGCAACTACAGCTACCTGAGCGCCATGCGCATCGAAGCGCTGGCGCGTGAAAAGCAGGTCCCTGTGATCTGGAAACCCTTCCTGCTGGGCGTCGTCTTCAAGGCGCTGGGCTGGGAGACGTCGCCCTTCATCCTGCAAAAACTCAAGGGCGATTACATGTGGCGCGACATGGCGCGCCAGTGCGAAAAGTACGGCTTGCCATGGCGGCAACCGGGCACCTTCCCCCGCACGGCCCTGCTGCCCATGCGCGTGGCGCTGATCGGCGCGGACCAGGGATGGATTGCGCCCTTCGCGCGCAGCATGATGATGATGAATTTTGCCGCGGACCGCGATATCGACAACATCGAGGCCGTCAGCGAGGCTTTGCAGGAACTGGGCCTCGATGCACGCGCCATCCTGGCGCTGGCTTTAACGCAGGACAACAAGCTGCGCCTGCGCCGCCAGACCGAGCAGGCACAAGCGCTCAAGCTGTTCGGCGCCCCTAGCTTCATCAGTGACGGTGAACTGTTCTGGGGCAACGACCGGCTCGACGATGCGCTGCAGCATGCGGCGGGCATACGGGCAGGCGGTAGCGCCGGCTTGGTCGCTTCCCTCTACTCGCTGGGCCAGCAATAGACGCTGTACGCCAGGGCGGCCTTGGGCGAGCTTGCCCTGGCCGCAATCGGCTCCTGCATCCTGATCGGCAAACCCAGGGCGGAATCAATCCCTTACGGTGAACTTTCACCGGAGTGCGATGACAAACCATATTCCGATGACAACCTGGAGCATACCCATGGACAAGGAACTGAGCAAACAAATCATCGCGGCGGCCAATAGCGATGCACTGCTGCACGCAGCCCAGCAGCGCGCGGCTGCGGAGCTTGGGCTGAAAAACGCACAGCCGCCGCTGGAGAAAGGTTGCGCGGCAACATTGAGCGCACTGCTGATCTCTGCAGGCGTGGATATCCCCCTCACCTTGGGCGCGGGACACCTGGCGCAACGCCTGGGCGGCAGCGGCAGTCAATCGCGCCGCTGGCAGCGCATCGGCGTAGGAGAGCAGCAGGCCGGCGATGTCGGCGTCACGTATGACCTGAAGAAGCCGCCTGGCGCCGACCACATCTACCTCGTGGCGGAACGCCTCGACGCCGATGCCATGCGCATCGCCGACAACCAGCAGGCGCAGACCCATACACGCTATGCCTCAGGCAAGGACAAAACACGCACCGAGTATTTCCTGCGCCCCAGCGATCCAGACATCGCCACCGCCCCGCTGACGGCACCGGCCTTGCCGCTGCCAGCTGATGTGCCCGCCCAATTGCCGGCCCAGTTACAAGCAACAATACTGGACATTGCAGCCCATTCCGAACTGGCACGTTACGACTGGCCCGAGCGCGGCATCGCGCCGGCAGGCTACATCAAGGGCATGGCCCTGGCATTTACCAAGGCATACCACAACTGGCAAGAAAACGATGCCACGGCCGTGGCAATGGCCGCGGCCGCACATGGCAACGACAACGACGATGCGCTGGACTGGTATGGCGGACAATTCGCGGCCTTGGGGATGCGGAATGACAAGGATGGCGCCGATACCCTGCGGCACTTATATGTGCTCCTGACCGGCCTGGGCATGCGCGAAAGTTCAGGCCGCTATTGCGAAGGCCGCGACAAGAGCGCCAAGAATACGGCAGCCAGCACGGCCGAGGCGGGACTGTTCCAATCCAGCTATAACCTGATCGGGCACTCGCGGCTGATGCGCCAGCTATACGCGTCGTACACCAACTCCACGGAACTACTATCGGTTTTCCAGGAAGGCGTGCATCGCAGGCCCGGCGATCTGGAAAATCATGGCGTGGAAAAGGATGGCCTGGCGTTCCAGCAACTATCCAAATCCTGCCCCGCCTTCGCCGTCGAACTGGCGGCCCTGGGACTCAGGCAGAATCGCCACCATTGGGGGCCCATCAACAACCGGGAGGCGGAACTGCGCCTCGAATGCGACTGGATGCTGCTGCAGGTACAACATGCGGTGAAGCGATCCACGCAATAGACGCGGGCGGCGGCAAACGCCCGCGCATCGGATCAGCCGCCCGCCAGCGCTGCGATCTCTTTCTGCATGTTGTCAATCGCCCGCTCGTTGTACTGGTCGGCGAAATACGCATCGCCAAACAGCTGGCCCGCCTGTGCCTTGGCGCACAGATGCTGCAGGGCCAGGCCCCGCTGTTCGTTGAAACGCGCGGGGTCCACGTGCGCGTATTCTCTTCCGATGGCTTGCGTGTAGGCTTGATACACTTCTTCATCTTGCCCGAGGATGGCCAGGTCGGCGCTGAGCATGGCGTCTTTCAACGCGTGGCTGATGCCGGGGCCCTGGAAATGGTCGGTGGCGCGTATCAATTGCGCTACATCCTGATTATCGCCCGCATCGAGGCCGCTGGCCAGCCACAGCTGGGCACTCGCCTCTTCGCTCGAATACAGGGTATCGTCGTCGTGGCTGTAGACGGCATCGTGGAACCAGAACGCCTTCTTGACCAGCGCGCTGTCGCGCTTGGGCGCATAGGTGTTGTCGGCCCACACGCGGATTTCGGACAGGCCGTGCACCAGATGGTCGAGGTTGTGATAGTGGCGGTCCGCGCCGCCATACGCCTGCGGTCCCGTCAGGTGCGCGAACCAGTGGTCAAACAGGGCGATGTCCGCTTGCGAGGCGGTCGCGTAGTGCCACAACGCTTCCCACTCCTTGCGCAGGCAGTCGAGTATCCATGCCTGGTAGGCCGGACCGGGAACGAATTTCTTCATGGTCCAGTTCCAGCCGACAGGCCCTTCCAGCGCCTTGACGAAGCTGGAACTGACGGAGCCGAGGTCGCGCGGCGGCATGACGAAGATCGTCTTGGCGCCCTGCAACACGTCCACATTGGTTTGCTGGATCAGGTTTTCATAGTCGAAATCAGCCGTCGTGCGGATGCCGCGGATCAGGTAGTCGCAGCCGTGCTTTTTCGCCGCGCGCGCCGTGTAGTCGCCCTTGACGATAACCACCTGCACATTGTCCCAGCCGCACTCGCGCGCGCTCTGTTCGATGATGCGCTTGCGGTCTTCGGCGGGAAATTGGGGACGCTTGGCGGGGTTTTGCGACAGGAACACGATCACCTCGTCGGCGAGCGAACGCGCTTCGCCGATCACCCACATGTGGCCGTTGGTGATGGGGTCGAGGGTTCCTGAAAATCCGATTCTCTGCATGCTGCGCTCCGTGGTCTGGTTCTGCTTGTTTCGCAGACAATATAGGGCCACGGCGCGCGCGTCAATGCAACATGCCAAAGATGACGATTAAAACGCTCATTTCACGGCTTGCGGGAATTCCACGCGCACGCACAGGCCGCCCAGGCGCTCGGATTTATCGAGCACCAGACGCGCGCCATGGCGCTCGGCGATGGCCTTGATGATGGCCAGCCCCAGGCCGCTGCCGTTGGCGTCCGTGCCGGGCACGCGGTAGAAGCGGCTGAAGACGCGCTCGCGCTCTTCGGGCGGGATGCCGGGGCCGCTGTCTTCCACCGATAACGTCACGCCGACGGGGCTGGCGCGCAGGTCGATGTCGACAGTGCCGCCCTGCGGCGTGTACTTAATGGCGTTGTCGACAAGATTGCGCAGCATGATGTTGAGCGCATCGGCCTGTCCGGCCACCTTGGCCGCATCCATGTGGTGCAGGCCCAGATCGATCTTGCGTGCCTGCGCGATGCCGGCCATGTCGCCCAGCGCGCGCTTGACGACGTCGTTCAAGTCCACGACCTGCAGCTGGTCGCCGCTGGCGGCGCTCGCTTCCTGGCGCGCCAGCACCAGCAGCTGCTCGACCAGGCGCGTGGCCCGCTCGATGCCGGCGCTCACGCGGCTGATCGCCAGGCTGCGCTTTTCTGCCGATTCGGCCCGTTCCAGGCTCAATACCTGCAGTTTCAATGCCGCCAGCGGCGTGCGCAATTCATGCGCGGCATCGGCGACGAAATGCTGCTGTGCGTCGAACGCCGTCTTGACACGGCCGAACAAAAGATTGAGTTCATGCACCAGGGGCCGCACTTCGTCGGGCAAGCCCGCTTCCGATACGGGAGATAAATCGTCCGCCTGGCGCGCCGCCACCTGCTTGCGCACGCGCGAGACGGGTGCCAGCGAACCGCTGACGACCCACCAGACGACGAGCATCAAGATAGGCGCCATCAGGGCGATGGGCCCCACCGTGCGCAGCGCCAGGCTGCCGGCCATGCGCTTGCGCACGGCCATGTCCTGGGCGATCTGCACGGTCTGGGAACTGGTTTGCACGGAAAAGATGCGGTAAGTCGTGCCGTTGGCTTTCACGTTGGAAAAGCCCAGCACGGCGCGCTGCGGCAATTCCGCGCGCGTGATCGAGCGGAACACCTGCACGCCGTCCGGCGTCCACACCTGCACCACCATGTCGTTGTTGACAGGGTCGGCCGGCAAGGCTTGCGCGTGGTTGGCCAGCGGCGCGCCGGAGCGCAGCGACAGGGCCATCTGCTGCATGTGATAGTCGAAAATCTGGTCGGCGTCGTACAGGGCGCTGCGGTAGGCGATCGACGCCTGCGCCAGGGCCGCCATGATGATGGCCGCCAGCAAAAACCACAGCAGGCGGCCGCGCAGCGAGTGCGTCACCGTAACCTTCATCCTCATGCTTTGGGCACCATGTAGCCGAGGCCGCGCACGTTCTGGATCAAGTCGCTGCCCAGCTTCTTGCGCAAGCCGTGGATATACACTTCCACGGCATTGCTGTTGACTTCATCCTTCCAGCTGTACAGTTTTTCTTCCAGCTGCGCGCGCGACAGCACGATGCCGGGGCGCGCGATCAACGCTTCCAGCACGGCCCATTCGCGCGCCGACAGGTTCACGGGATGGCCCTCGGCGATCACTTCGCGCGTCAGCGGATTGATGGAGACGCCCTGGTGCTCGAAGACCGGTTCCGGCCGTCCCGAGGCGCGCCGCAGCAGGGCGCGGATGCGCGCCAGCAATTCGTCAAGGTCATACGGTTTTAATACGTAATCGTCGGCGCCCGCGTCGAGGCCGGCGATGCGCTGCTCGACGGCGTCGCGCGCCGTGGCGACCAGCACGGGCGTGTCGAGCTTGCGCAAGCGCATCGAGCGCAGCACGTCGAGACCGTCCTTGCGCGGCAAGCCCAGGTCCAGCAGCACCAGGTCATAGGTCTGCGTCTGCAGGGCCGTATCGGCCATGTCGCCATCCTTGACCCAGTCCACCGCGTAATGCTCGGCGCGCAGCAAGTCGAGCACCACCTCGCCGATCATCGTGTCGTCTTCTACCAGCAATAGCCGCATGGCCGCTCCTTTTTTATTTATTTGCCCCATAGCGGAAGGCTGGGGTCAGACCCGGCGGGTCTGACCCCGGTATTTACCCCAGCCGCACGGGGATGAATATCTTGTCCGGTCCCCGCTGTATCAGCAAGGCCACCGACTTGGCGGATTTCTCCACCACGTCGCGCACCTGCTCGACCGTGTTGACGGGGCGGCCATTGACCGACAATAGCACGTCGCCCGGCTGCACTCCGGCATTCGCGGCGGCACCGCCCGCGTCTTCCACCAGCAGGCCGGCGCTGATGCCCGCCTCGCGTTTTTCATCCGATTGTAACGGACGCAGGGCCAGGCCCAGCTTTACCTTGCCGGCGGCGCTGTCGCTCTTGGCCACTTCGGCCACCTTGTCGGCCGCATTGCCCAGGGTTGCCGTCAGGCTGACGATCTTGCCGTCACGCCAGACATCCATGGTGATCTTGTCGCCTGGCAAGGACGTGCCCACCAGCGCCGGCAAGTCGGCCGAGCCGATGATGCGCTGGCCATTCACCTTGCGCACGACGTCGCCCGATTTCAGGCCCGCCTTGTCGGCCGGGCTGCCCCGCTCGACGTTGGCCACCAGCGCGCCTTCCGGCGTGGCCAGCTTGAACGAGTCGGCAAAGCCCTGGTTGACTTCCTGCACCGTCACGCCCAGCTTGGCATGGCTGGCCTTGCCCGTGGCGACGATCTGGTCCTTGATGCGGCCGGCCAGGTCGATCGGGATGGCGAACGACAAGCCCTGGAAGCCGCCCGTCTGGCTGTAGATCTGCGAATTGATGCCGACCACTTCGCCGCGCGTATTGAACAGCGGACCGCCCGAGTTGCCGGGGTTGACCGCCACGTCCGTCTGGATGAACGGCACATTGCTGTCGTCGGGCAGGGAACGGCCCTTGGCGCTGACGACGCCGGCCGTCACCGTGCTGTCGAAACCGTATGGCGAACCGATGGCCAGCACCCACTCTCCCACTTTCAGGTCGCTCGAATGGCCGAGCGGCACGACGGGCAGGTTGTTGGCATCGATCTTCAGCACGGCGATATCGGTCTTCGGATCGGTACCGAGCACCTTGGCGCGGAATTCGCGGCGGTCGTTGAGCTTGACGGTCACTTCGCGCGCATCGCGCACCACGTGGGCGTTGGTCATGATGACGCCGTCGGGGCTGACGATGAAGCCCGAACCGAGGCCGTGCGTGGGCACGTCGCGCCCGCCCCGCTGTCCGCCTTGCGGGCCCTGGAAGCGGCGGAAGAATTCGAAGAAGGGGTCGTTGCCGAAGTCGTCGTTGCCGGCCTGGGCCGATGGGTCGTAGGCCACCTTGGTGCTGCCCGTGACGCTGATATTGACGACGGCCGGGCTGTTGCGCGCGGCGATCTGGCTAAAATCGGGCAAGGCCACCAGCGGCGCGCTGGCTGCAGGCGCCACGGCGGCAGCCACGGGGGCGGCGGGGGCGCCAGCGGCGGCGGCATTCGCGCCGGCATTGTTCTGATGCACCACCATGGCGCCGCCGGCGCCCAGCACACCGATCGCGGCCAGCGCGGCTACGGTGCGTTTGATTTTCAGGGATGCGGTATTCGTTTGCTGTTCCATGAATTGCTCCTCATTCAATGAGATTTTGATGTATGCAATATTGGGCCACGAGTCTTAGGCGGTGCTTAACATTTTTCCATTTGGAAACAGGCATTTGCGCCTTTAAGCAGGGTTTAATCTTGCGTGCCGCATGACAATCAATGGAAGCCCGAACGGGCTCCGGACGTGACACTGGCCGGATCAACCGGCCAGTATTTTACTGCATGAGAGAAGCTAGCCCGGGCGCCCTAGGGGCGCCGCGATCAGATCAGGCTGCCTGGCGCTGTTCCAGCACACTGACGGTATCGCTGCCGGTGCCGGTACCGATCTCGATCTTGCGCGGTTTCAGCGCTTCCGGCACTTCGCGCACCAGGTCGATGGTCAGCATGCCGTTTTCAAACGTGGCGCCCGTGACCTTCACGTGGTTGGCCAGCTGGAAACGCTGTTCGAAATCGCGGGCAGCGATGCCGCGGTGCAAGAACGTGCGCTCGACGCCATCTTTCTGCTTGCGGCCCGTGACGTGCAGCGAGTCGCGTTCGGTGATGATGTCGATCTCTTCGCGCGAGAAGCCGGCCAATGCCATCACGATACGGTATTTATCTTCCGACACCAGTTCGATGTTGTAAGGCGGATAGCTCGGTTGCGCATCGGCGCGCTGTTCGTTGAGCAGCTGTGCCAGGCGGTCAAAGCCGATGGCGGAACGATACAGAGGAGCAAGGTCAAAAGTACGCATGATAAATATCCTTTTCAAATGAAGCGATAAGAGGGGCGGACCTCACCATGAGCATCCGCCTGTTACCGATATACGGCCTCTCCACTCCCTTTCAAGGCCTTGAAATTGGCGTAAAACGCCCCAGACGGCCTCAAATTTGTAAGAAATTTTTACAGAATGCTAGACTCGGCCTTTGTCCTCCCCGCCGCCCCGTCCCATGCCCCGCTCCATGCCCTATTCCCGTGCCGTCCTGTCCCTGTCCTTCTCGCTTCTCGTTTCCACTGCGGCCCAGGCCGCCTCGCCCACTGCTCCCCCCATCGTGCTGCACGTCGATGCCAGCAACGTGGCGCAGCAACTGTTCAGCATCCGCGCAAGCATTCCCGCCGCGCCCGGCAAGCTGACCTTGCTGTATCCGCAATGGGTGCCGGGCAACCACGGCCCCAGCGGCCCGCTGAACCAGCTGGCCGGCCTGCGCCTGTCCGCCAATGGCCAGCCCCTGGAGTGGCGGCGCGACCCCGTCAATATGTTCGCCTTCCACCTCGACGTGCCGGCCGGCGCCACGGCCGTGGAAGCGCAATACCAGCTCCTTTCGCCCGTCGACACGAGCCAGGGCCGCATCACCATGACAAGCGCCATGCTGGGCGTGCAATGGCATGCGATGACCCTGTATCCGGCGGGCCGCGCCGCGCGCGACATCCTCGTGCAACCGAGCCTGACCCTGCCGGCCGGCTGGGAATTTGCCAGCGCCCTGGAAGTGCGCGCGCGGGCGGCCACGCCGGCCAGCCAGCAAGTCGATTTCGAGCCGCTGGACCTTGACACCCTGGTCGACTCGCCCGTCTTTGCCGGCCGCCATGTCGAGCGCATCGACCTCGACCCGGGCGCCAAGGTGCCCGTGCTGCTGAACGTGATGGCCGACAGCGCCGACAGCCTGGAAGCGTCGCCGCAGCAAGTCGAGCAACACCGGGCCATGCTGCAGCAAGCCTACAAATTGTTCGGCGCGCGCCACTACCGCCACTATGATTTCCTGCTGGCCTTGAGCGACGAGTTCGGCGGCATCGGCCGCGAACACATGCAGTCGAGCGAAAACGGCGTCAAGCCCGGCTATTTCAGCGAGTGGGACAAGAACGAGGCGGGCCGCGTGCTGCTGCCGCACGAGCTGGTGCACTCGTGGAACGGCAAGTTCCGCCGTCCCGCCGGCCAGGACACGCCGGACTTCAACACGCCGCTGCAAAACAGCCTGCTGTGGGTCTACGAAGGCCAGACGCAATATTGGGGCAATGTGCTGGCGGCCCGTTCCGGCCTGGTGGCGCCAGCCAACATGCGCGACCTGTTCGCCGCCACGGCAGCCCATTACGACGTGATGCCCGGGCGCAGCTGGCGCACCATGCAGGATACGACGAACGATCCCATCATCAATGGCCGGCGTCCCATAGCCTGGAGCAGCTGGCAGCGCGACGAGGATTACTATATGGAAGGCGCGCTGATCTGGCTCGACGTCGACACCACCATCCGCGCACTGTCCCACGAGCGCCGCTCGCTGGACGACTTCGCCCGCAGTTTCTTTGGCATGCAGGATGGCAGCACCACGCCCCTGCCCTACACCTTCGAGGATGTGGTGGCGGCCCTGAACGCCGTGCAGCCGCACGACTGGGCCGCCTTTCTGCGCACGCGCCTGGAGAGCCACGGCCCCGGCGCACCGCTCGATGGCCTGGCCCGCGCCGGCTGGAAACTCGTCTACCGCGACACGCCGACGCCCTTCCTGAAAGCGAATGAAGAGCGCAGCAAGAGCACGGACCTGAGCTATTCGCTGGGTTTGACGATCGACAAGGATGGCAAGCTGGGCAAGCTGCTGTGGGACGGCGCCGCCTTCCAGGCAGGTTTGTCCGGCAACACGACCTTGCTCGCCGTGAATGGCACGGCTTACACGCCCAAGTTGCTGAAGGCGGCCATCCAGGCGGCCAAGGCCAGCCCGCAGCCGATCAACTTGCTGGTCAAAAAGGGCAAGCAATTCCAGACGGTAGCGCTCGACTACCACGGCGGCTTGCGCTACCCGCAACTGGAACGCATCGCCGGCACGCGCGACCGCCTGTCGGCCATCCTGCAGGCGCGCTGAGGCGGAGATTGCCCGGCGATTTTGTGCCGCGCCCCCTATGCGGGGCCGGCTTTTGGTGTATGCTGGCGGCATGAACAATGACACCGACATCCAGCTCAGCGGCCCCTTCAAGGCCACCGACGGCTCCGGCCGTGCCCACGACATCAAGGCCATCCGCATCTTTGACGAAGGCTACGGCATCATCGACGTCTACGTCGACTTCGCCGCCCCGCTCGAAACGGGCGCGTACAAGGACAAGACCCTGGTCGGCCACATCCTGGCCCGCCTGCGCAGCCTCGGCTACGTGGGCCCCGACTTCGGCCATGGCGACCTGGGCTTGCAAGACAAGAAACTGATCGTCCTGGAAGCGCCCGAGGAATTTTCCGCCTTTGCCGTCAGCAAGGGCTGGAAGGATCTATCCGCCGAATTTGACGAAGACTGAGAACACCTGACCAAATCTACTGCGCGTCGCGCTTTGCGGCCGGCGATGCTCACCGTGCTTTAGCACGGCTGCGCTTCTCGGCCACAAATCACTGCCGCTCGCTACGATTTTGTCAGGTGTTGTAAAGTACCAATAGTATCTGCGCCGCGCCAGCTTCTGCTGACGCGGCGTTTTTCATGGGCGACCGCTTAGTTCAGCTTAGTTGATATAACGCGCGCTCCACGCGGCGATGACATTGGCGACATAGGCCGCATCATTGCGTCCCGTCAATAAGTGGTCGGCGTCGTCGAGCGACACAAAACTTTTCGGGTGCTTCGCGGCCGTGAAAATATCCATCGCATTTGACAGGCTCACCGTCGTGTCGTTCGGCGCGTGCATCACCAGCAGGGCGCGGCGCAGGCCGGCGATGTGCTCCTTTAAACTGTGGCTGCCAGCGTCGTCGACGAATTGCTGGCGGATGCGGAAAGGCCGCCCTTCCAGCTGCACCAGCGCTTCGCCTTCGGCGGCGATTCGCTCCAGATGCTCGCTGAACATGCGCGTCACGTAGGCGGGCGTGCTCGGCGCGGCCAGGGTGGCAATGGCCGTCGCTTCCGGCACGTGCGCGGCAGCGGCCAGCACGGCGGCGCCGCCCAGGCTGTGGCCGATCAGCAATTGCGGCGCAGCATGTTTTGCCCGCAGGAAATCGGCGGCCGCGACCAGGTCGTCCACGTTCGACGAGAAATTCGTGGCGGCGAACTCGCCTTCGCTGGCGCCCAGTCCCGTGAAGTCGAAGCGCAGCACGGCGATGCCGTGTTCCGTCAAGCCTTGCGCGATGCGCCGCGCGGCCAGCACATCCTTGCCGCAGGTAAAACAGTGGGCGAACAGCGCGTACGCGCGGATGGCGCCGTCGGGCGCGTCGAGGCGCGCCGCCAGCACATGGCCGTGGGCGCCGGGAAAATCTTGCCGGGTGGATTTCATTGTCTCAGATCAAAGCTGCCGCGCAGCGCGGCCGATGGCGCATTGTAGCGCCGCCCGGCCGCCGCCTGTTTTAACCACGCTTGGGAATATCCACGCCCCTGGCAACGGCTGGCCTGGCCAGGAACGCGTCCAGCGCGCGCTGCACGTTCGGGAAATTATCAAAACCGACCAGGTCGCCCGCGCCATAGAAACCCACCAGGCAGCGCACCCACGGGAAGATGGCAATGTCGGCAATCGTGTACTGACTGCCCATGATCCAGTCGCGGCCCTGCAGGCGCTGCTCGAGCACGCCCAGCAAACGCTTCGCTTCGCCCAGGTAGCGTTCGAGCGGACGCTTGTCTTCGTATTCCTTGCCGGCGAATTTGTGGAAGAAGCCCACCTGGCCGAACATGGGGCCGATACCGCCCATCTGGAACATCAGCCATTGGATGGTTTCATAGCGCAGGCCCGCGTCCTGCGGCAGGAACTTGCCCGTCTTTTCCGCCAGGTACAGCAGGATGGCGCCCGACTCGAACAGGGCCAGCGGCTTGCCGTCGGGACCGTCCGGGTCGAGGATGGCGGGAATCTTGTTGTTCGGATTGAGGGACAGGAAGGCGGGCGACAGCTGGTCGTTTTGCTCGAAGCTGACCAGGTGCGGCTCGTACGCCAGGCCCAGCTCTTCCAACAGGATCGAGACCTTGATGCCGTTCGGCGTGGGCAGCGAGTACAGCTGCAGGCGCTCGGGGTGCCGGGCAGGCCATTTTTGGGTGATGGGGAAGTCGGAAAGCGGTACCATGGATATCCTTCATTTCAATTAAAGACGCGACGCAAGAAAGCAAGTATAGCCAAGCATGGCCGTTTCAGCAGGACAGCCCTTTCATCCAAACAAGCCATGCAAAAACCAGCGCGGCGCGGCGTCTTCTCCGCTGCCGGCGATGCGTTCGCGGTAGACCCAGTAGTGGGCGTGGTCGAGGCCTTCCGCAATAAAATAATCGCGCGCCTGCGACTGGCCCCACCAGCCCGCTTCGATGCGCTCGGCAACGGACACCATTTTCAGGGGCGAGCCATAGAAGGGCCGGTGTTCGCGCATCAAGAGGGCAATGGGCTGGGCCAGCAGCCAGCCGGGACGGGGCATGCCGGACAAGCCGGGCGGCAAGTCGGGTGGCGCGTTCTTGCCACTGCCCCTGGCCGGCAGCGGCAGCCACTGGTTGGCCGCCTCGGGGCGGTAATCGGCGCGCGGTGCGGCCTGCAAGACATTGTCTGTGCCCAGGCGCGCCACCAGCAATTCCAGCAGGCGCTGGCGCTCCTGCGGCGTGCCGCCCGGCTCGGGGAACAGGCTCTCGCTGGGCGGCGCCATCGCTTGCACCTGCAGCGCTTCCAGGCTCAGGCCGATCACGGGCGCCTCCAGCGCCAGCTGCGCCAGGCGTTCCTTGAGCAAACGCACCAAGTGCTCGTCGCGCCAGACGGCTTCGCCCAGCGCCAAGTCGATGACGGTGGGCGGGCGCGCCACCCTGCCCCGCTCGTGCGCCAGCAGCAGCTGTATGCGCTCGACGGCAAATTGCCGCGCGCACAGCCAGCCCGTCATTTGCTGCAGCAGGCGGCGCGCGCCGAACAGCAGCGCGTCGGCGTGCTCCACGCGGTCGAACAGTTCCAGG
This sequence comes from Janthinobacterium sp. GW823-FHT06H09, assembly GCF_058794735.1. Classification (NCBI taxonomy): domain Bacteria; kingdom Pseudomonadati; phylum Pseudomonadota; class Betaproteobacteria; order Burkholderiales; family Oxalobacteraceae; genus Janthinobacterium; species Janthinobacterium sp. GW823-FHT06H09. Next base: position 48,603 of record NZ_JBXAHC010000011.1, read on the forward strand.
CTGGCGCGGAACGTGGGCGGCGCTTCGAGCCAGACGAACAGTTCCGTGCTGTGGCCATGCGCGTCGTCGAGCATGTCCAGCAAGGCCCCGCCGCAGCGGCGCTGCAAGCCGGGCCGGGGCAAGTGGCGCAGCTGCCCCAGGGTGCGGCAGCCGATGCCCTCGAACCAGTCGAGCCAGGGGCGCGCGGGCGGCAGCAAGGCGCACGGCAAGCCATCGAGGCGGCGCACGAGGCTGGCCATGCTCAAGGTCCGGCCCCGGCGCGTAGCGGCGCGCGCCAGCAGCCAGGCACCGCGTGCCGTGGGGGCGCACGACAGCTGGGCCGTGTAGCCGAGCGCGCGCAAGCTGGCCGCGATGTGCCGGCACAGGGCGCGCACGCCGCCGAACAGGCGCAGGCTGGCGCCCGCGTCGACGAGCAGGGTCGCTTCCTCGCCCTGCGCCACCAGCGGCGAATATTGCAGCAGCGCCAGCGCCACCGCCTGCAGGGCCTGCGCTTCCAGCTCGGGCGAGCGCTCGTGCAAACGCGCCTGCGGCGCCAGCATCAGCGCGCCCGCGCGGCGCATGCCGGGCCGGATGCCGGCGGCCCGCGCCAGCGGCGACAGGGCCATCACTTGCTCCTGCTCCAGTACTACGCCGAGGCTGTCAGCCGACCAGCGCGGGCAAAATACTTCGAGCGGGAGCCGGGGCAGGTACAGGCCGATCCAGAGTCGCATGGCGCAGCAATAATGAAGGAGGTTGCAGGGGCAGGAACAACGGCGCGTCGCGCTGCGGTCCCCGGCGCTTGATGAAGCCGATCTCGATGCCGCCGGCGGCCGGACGCACGGACAGGCGCAAGGGCGCGGGCGACGCATCCTGCGCGCCGTGCAAGGGGCGCAGCATGCAGAACAGGGTGTTGCCCGACTGCGCGGCCAGGTGCAGCCGGCGCAGGCTGTCCGCGCGCACGTGCGATTGCCAGAACAGCAGGGCGCCGCACGTGCCGCTGCGCAAGATGTTCTCGGCCGCCCACAGGGCATCCTTGCTGCCGGCGCTTTTGAGCCACAGCAATTGCGACGGCGCCAGCCCCTGCGCGGCCAGGGCCAGCGCCTGCGGCGGATGGGGCGGCTGCAGCAGCACGATGGGCAAGCCCGGCAGCTGCGCCAGCGCGGGCGCCAGCAGCCGCAATTCGCCGCTGCCCGGCTGCTGCACCAGCAGATCGATGAGGCTGCCGCTGGGCCAGCCGCCGCCGGGCAGCTGCGCCGACAGGGCGGCAAAGCCCGTATCCAGGCAGCGCGCGGCGCCCTGGCCCAGCTGCGATGCGCGCCATAAAGACGGATGCAGGGCTTCCGGCGACGCCATCAATTGGGAATGTTGCATAATTGAATATCAAGATGAATACTGTATGCATATACAGTACTATCCAGGCCCGCTTTTGGCAAGGCTTATCTGCGCAGCGCCTGCCCGCAGGCCGCTCCGCCATGTCCGAAAAACCCCGTTTCTGGCATCGATTGCTGTACCATAAGCACTCTCCTTACCGCTCGGCAATGCACCGGGCGGCTTCCTCCGTCCATAAGGAAACGCATTTGACCACCATCCAACTCATCAGCGCCATCGTCTTCGGCCTTGCGCTCATTCACACCTTCGCCGCCAAGTCGTTTGAAACATTATCGCGGCGCCACCCCCGCCATGCGGGCTTGCTGCATCTGCTGGGCGAAGTGGAAGTCGTGTTCGGCTTCTGGGCCTTCATCCTGATCATCATCATGGCCTTTGTCTCGGGCAGCGATGCGGCCATCGAGTACGCCGAGTCGCGCCATTACACGGAACCGCTGTTCGTCTTCGTCGTCATGGTCGTGGCCGCCTCGCGCCCCGTGCTCGACGCCGTGCAGCGCCTGTTGAAAGGCGTGGCACGCGTGATGCCGCTGCGCACGGAACTGGCCCTCGTCTGGCTGGGCCTGGCGCTCGTGCCCCTGACGGGCTCCCTGATCACGGAACCGGCCGCCATGACCCTGGCCGCGCTGATGCTGGCGCCGCAAATCTTCCGCCCGGGCATCCCTGAATGGCTGAAATACGGCGCCTTGGGCGTGCTGTTCGTCAACGTTTCCATCGGCGGCACCCTCACCTCGTATGCGGCGCCGCCCGTGCTGATGGTAGCCACCACATGGAACTGGGACAGCGCCTTCATGGCCACCCATTTCGGCTGGAAAGCCGCCATCGCCGTGCTGGTCAATGCCACGGGCGTAAGCATATTGCTGCGCAAATACCTGCATAGCAACACCTCCGACATCAAGCCGAAAGCCGGTGAAGTCGAAGCGCCGAAAGTGCCGCTGGCCGTCAGCCTCGTGCACATGATCGTGCTGGCCGGCGTCGTCACCCTGGCGCATCATCCCGTGCTGTTCATCGGCCTGTTCCTGTTCTTCCTCGGCTTCGTGCAGGCGTATGAGCGCTATCAAAGCCCGCTGATCCTGAAAGAGGGTTTATTGGTCGGCTTCTTCCTCGGCGGCCTGGTGGTACTGGGCGGCATGCAGCAATGGTGGCTGCAACCGATCGTCTCGAGTCTGAAGCCGCTGGCCCTGTTCTTCGGCGCCCTGGGCTTGACGGCAATTACCGACAATGCAGCCCTCACCTACCTCGGTTCGCTGATCGTCGGCATGACGGACGAAGCGAAATACATGCTGATGGCCGGCGCCGTGGCCGGCGGCGGCCTGACCGTCATCGCCAATGCGCCGAACCCGGCCGGCGTGGCCCTGCTGCGCCGCGGCTTCAAGGATGAATCGATCGGCGCCGTCGGCCTGCTGGCCGGCGCCCTGCTGCCGACGGCCGTGGCGGGCCTGGCCTTCCTGGCCTTGTAGGCACCCTCGCGGGGCGGCTGCCGGCCGCCCCTGCTCTCCCTCAGTTTCCCCTCAGTTTCCCTCATACACGAGGAAATGCAGCCGGTCATAGAACAGGCTGTAGGCATAGTCGAACGTGCCCACGCTGCGAAAACCCTTGTGCAGATACACTTGCAGCGCTTCGCTCTTTTCCCACACCGTCAGGGTGATGCGCGCGCAGCCCTTGCGGCTGGCCAGGTCGCGGATCTCATGGAACATCTGCCTGAATAAACCCTGCCCCCGGTATTTCTCGTCGATGGCCAGGCTGCTGACGAAACAGTCGTCGGCGCGCGCATGCGCGAGCACGAAGGCGTCATACGCATCGTCGAGCGCCTTCATATCGTCACGGTAATATGACACGGCGCCGCAGGCCTGGAACTCGTCCATCGTCGCGGCCGTGAAAAAGCCGATGAAGCGCTCGTCCTCGTCATGCAGGCCGTGGATGTGCGCCAGATACGGATCGATGTTTTGCCGCCGCTGCAATTCGACGAACTGCAGATTGAGTTTATTGCCGAACGAGCAGTATTCCAGGTAGCTGGTGGCAAACAGCAATTTGGCCATGCGGTTCTTCGTCTCGTCGCCCAGCAGTTCACCTGCCACCAGCTTGAGCGGCGCATGCGACAGCAAGCCCGCCTGCGCCTCGTCACCGGGCGGGGCGGCCTCGCTGACGGCCGGCATGCGGCTGCCGTGGCGACCGACGGTGGGGCGCCAGAAATTGCCGGCGGCAATATGCTGCGAACGGTGGGCCAGCAGGTAGCGGCAAAAGACGTCATTTACGCGATCGAGCTGCGGATCGCTTGAGAGCACCGAGTAATAGTGGAAATGATCGATGTCCGCCCGCAGCTGGGCCGCATACGCCATGCGCGGCACTTCCTCGATGTCGAACACGTCGACGATGTCGGGCAGGCGCAAAGGATCATCGAGTTGCCAGTCGATCTCGTCGAGCCGCGCCACGCAGCGCGCATACGCGCGCCGCTCTTCGTCGCTCAAGGGGATGTGCATGCCGGTAATGATATCGTCCAGCAAGCGCATGCCGCGGATGCCGCCCGCCACCGCTTCGCGCACGCCGTCATACAGCACGCAATAGCGCTGGTAGAACTCGGCATGGCTGAGCAGGGTCACGCCGAGATTTTTCTTCCATTCCGCATAGAACTGGCCGAACAGCTGCGCCTCGAATTGCGGACAGGAACGGGGAATCTGCGCATCGATGCCCGCATAGGCGAGGTTCACATTACGCTGGATCACGCGCAACGCGGCGTCGTTTTTCTTGGCGATCAGCATGCCCGTTTCATCGAGAAACAGATTCATCCAGCTGACATGCCGGCGCTCTTCGCTGTCATCACTCTTGCGCTGGAAATAGTCGGGCACTTCCGGCTTCATCAGGAAAATCGTCGCCGGATTGTGCGGGATCGTATCGACGTCCATGTACATGCCGCCGTATTCGCACATGATGAGGATGCGGAAATAATCGGACAGGGTGGCGAAGTAGCGCTGCGTATGCAGGGTGTCGAGGATGTCGAAGCGGGCCGGTGCGAAATCGAGCGCCAGCGCGCGCAGCGAGTTGATGTGCAGGGTCGTGCCACCGATGGCGTAGCGGCCTATCGTGTAACGCCCGGCGCCGCCCGTGGGGCTGAAGCGTTCGTCATTGCGCAGCTGCTGCGCATCCCACACCCACAGGATGGAGACATACGGCGCGCCGCCGTTGTGCCGTACTTCTTCCAGCGCCGCGCCCCACTGCCCGATCGCGTCAAATGCGATGGCCGGCAACGGCCCGCCCATCCAGATGCGGTGCAGGTAGCGCTCGTCGTCACCGAGGGCGCGCGTGGGGATGCAGCTGAGCGAGGAACAGCTTGCCGCATTGAAATGGTTAAAGTTCAGACCGACGAAGCTGCGCAGGGCGGCGATGCCCGCCTGGTGTTCCGCGGCCAGTTGTTCCAGATCAATGCCAGGGGGCCGCACATCGGCCAGAGTGATGTAATCGAGCTTCAGCCGGTTGATGCGGAACTCGTATTCCAGGTTGAAAATCTTTGCTTGATCGTGTTTTGAGGCCAGGTCATCTATTTTCATGGGCGCACCATTTTCCGCAGGAGAGTGTCAATAAACGTCGCAGGGGGTAAAACAAGGTCGAGAACATGCGCTGCGCCATCAGCGCCGGGCCAGCCGCACCTCGCTTTCCCGGCGCTCCGCCATGCCCCGCGTAAACAACAGCAGGCAGGCGGCGATGACCACGATGACGGGAATATTCAGCAGCGCATACGTTTCCAGCGCATAGCCGAAGCGCTGGCACAGCACGTTGTACAGCTGCAGCCAGGCGGACAGATAAATGCAGTACAGCAAGCTCATGGCGGCCGTCGTCAATGTCATCGACTCCTTGCTGGCCGTGATCGCGCTGCGGAGCAAGGCGCCGTTGAACAGGCCGAAGCCGATGGAATAGACAAACATGCAGGCCGCAAACACATCGACGTGATGGCGGCCCGCGCCGGCGCCCAGCATGCCGGCCGCCGCGATCAGCCCGCCCATGCGCAGCAGATGGACGAGGGGGAAATCCTGGCGCAGGCGCTGGATGGCGATGCTGCTGAGGACAAAGCCCGACAGAATCACGCATTGCAGCGCGATATAGGTGGCGTAGGACGCGCCCATTTCCTGCAGCACGAAGATGGGCGAAAAGCCGATCCAGGCCGTCAGAGGCACGGTGGCCAACCCGGCAGTGAACATGCCGAACATGAAGCGCCCGTTGCTGAAAATGGCGGCATAACTGCGCATGATGGCGGCAAGGTCCAGGCGCGTGACCGTGGGCGCCGTGCGCGGCATGGTCTTGAACAGGCCCAGCAGGGACAACAGCGCCAGCAGGCCCGAGAGGAAAAACACGTAGCGCCAGTCCAGCCGGCTGACGATGGCGCTGCCGAGGATGGGACCGGCCAGGGGCGCAAGGATGGTGGTGCTCGACAGAATGCTGCTGAGCTTGACGGCGGCCATGTCGTCGAACAGTTCATGGATCATGGCATAGCCGACGAAGATGAAGCAGCAGCCCATGCCCTGGATGAAGCGCACGGCGAGAAATTGCTCGATCGAGGCGGTCAATGGCACGGCCAAGGTGGCCAGCAGGAACAAGGCATTACCCGTGAGCACCAGCTTGCGCTTGCCGATCGTGTCGGCCAATGGTCCCAGGAAAATCTGCAGGGAACTGCCGCCCAGCAGATACAGGCTCAGGGATAGCGGGACGAACTTTTTCTCCGCCTGGAACTCCTCGACGATGCCCAGCATCGCCGGCATGATCATGTCATTGGACAGATAGATATTCAGTTCAAAGACGAGAAAAAACGCAAAAAACCACAGCAATTGCTTGGACTTGATGGACATGGCGCGTTCCGTAACGTGGGTGGCTGCCGTCAGTGCATGCCGGCCGTCAGGGCATGGGACGGCGAACACGATTCACACTAAAAACGTGTACCAATTGTATACCAGTTCGTATTTTTAACGCCGATTTTTGTGTTTTTTAAATACCGCAGCAATACCACTTACGTAATTCCATGGCATTGCGGGAATGGCGCCTGCCCTGAAAAGGGCGCGCCAGCATGCCGGCGCGTTGGCGCGGGCATGCCGGGAAGGGAAAAACGATGCGTACCAGTGGGCGCGCGGGGAGCCGCTTACCGGCGGCGGTGGCCGGCGAAGAAATCGAGCAGCATCTTGCTGGCGTCGGGCTTGGCCTTGTCGTTGAACGGCAGGCTGGCGTCGCCGCCGCTCCACGCGTGCTCGAGGTGCTCGATCTGCGCCACGCGCAGTAACACCTGCTTGCCCACCTGATAGTCGTGCAGCGCATAGGCATGGGCTGGATTGCGCCCGCCCGCAGCGCCGCCGGGCAGGCGCTGCGCCGTTACCAGCGTATCGGCGGGCATGCGGTTCACACGCACGCTCTGGCGTACCAGCTGCGTCTGGTTAATGGGACGCACCACCTTGTCGGACAGCCCTTGCAGCAGGATGGTGGGCAGGCGGGGGAACGCGGGCTGGCGCGCCAGCACTTCATCGATGGCCGCATCGGCGCGGGCACTGGCGCCATGCTGCATCACGCCCAGCGCGCCGATCAGGTTATGGCCGGCGCCAAACACAGGACCCGAATGCAGGCCCAGCGCGGCGAACAGATGCGGGTGATTCAGGGCCACGATATGCGCCATGCCGGCGCCGGCGGAAATGCCACAGATGTAGATGCGCGCGCGGTCGATCGCATAGCGGGCCGCCACCTGCTCGATGGCGCCGACGATCAGGCGCACATCGCCGCCGCCCTCCTGCGTCAGCTTGTCGTACCACTTCCAGCAGCGGCGCGCATGCGCGCGCAGCGATTGCTGCGGATACAGCACGGCATAGCCCTTGCGCTCGGCCAGGCGGTTCATGCGCGTGCCGTCGGCAAACTGCGTGGCGCTCTGCTCGCAGCCGTGCAGCATCACCAGCAGCGGCCGGCCACGGCTGCGCATGGCGGCGCTCGGCGCTTTTTCGGGCAGGTACAGGAAATATGGCAGGCGCCGTCCGGGCAACTGCCCCAGTTCCGCCAACGGCGCGTAGTGGGCGGCCAGCCACTTGCCCGGCGGGGGCGCCGTTCGCTTGCGCACGCGCGGTGGCGACAGGGGCGTGGCAAACGGCGCCAGCGAGGGCACGGCGTCGCTGGCGCGCGGCGTCGGCCTGGTCTTGGCCACAGGCTTGCTGCGGGGCTTGGCAGGCACGGGCCCGAACAGCACCTTGGCCAGCTTGGTTGCCGTGCGCTGCTGTGCCTTACCGGCGCGCAATAGCCCGCGCAGCCATTTGGTGGCGGGCTTTACCATGGCGCTCGGCGCGCGTGTCTTGGTGGAGCGTACCGCAAGTTCATCCCTCTGCATCGTTGCATCGTCAGCATGCGCGGCCTCCTCCGTAGAACGCATAGAGTACCGCAATTGGCCGACCACACCGTACGTTTGCACACGGATAAAAGTGCCGCTAAGTAATCCTCAGGAAATTATTGTGAATTTATGACGAACAGAACCGGATGCTATGCAAGGCGCCCACTGCGACGCAGTGCGAGCACTGCTAGCAGTGGGCAAGCCTCGTCGGCCACCTTGCAGAGCGCCGGTTATGGAAGTCAGAAATCATAATAATTTATTGGGGGTTACTTAACACCATTGAGGCAGATCAAACGCGAACAGGTGCGTAAGCTTAATCTGCATGTTCGATCAGCATTTCACCAGAGGAGAGAACACCATGAGCTATCTGGACCGCGACATCCTGGGCATGTACCGCAACCACGACGGCCCGGGGCCAGCCCTGATGGGGGCCGACACCCTGATCGGGGACGAAGTCTACAATCACAACGACGAGGAGCTGGGTGACATCAAGGAAATCATGCTCGACATGCGCACCGGCCAGATCGCGTATGCCGTGCTGTCCTTCGGCGGTATCCTGGGCATGGGCGACAAATTGTTTGCCGTGCCCTGGGAACGCCTGACCCTGGACACCGTCAACAAGCGCTTCCTGCTCAACGTGGATAAAGACCTGCTGAAAAATGCTCCCGGCTTCGACAAGAACAACTGGCCCGACATGGGCAGCGATGCCTGGAACCAGCAGATGGAAGCGTTCTATGGCAGCGGCACGCGCTACAGCAGCGGCGCCATGGCCGGCAGCCGCATGCCATCGGGCAGCGACCTGCGCAGCGGCGCCAGCCTGCAATCGGGCAGCGAAGGCAGCCTGTCCGGCAGCTCCATGAGCGGCAGCCGCGCCGGCACCAGCAGCCAGAGCGGCTCGCGCTCATCGCTCAGCGACGATGATCTCAATAAAGATAGAACGTAGATCGGACAGACCGGACAGGTCGCACTGGTCGGGTAGGTCGGGTAGGTCGGATTAGCGGCGCAGCCGCGTAATCCGACACCACCAGCGACACCGTTAACAGCGCACCATCCAGCACAGCGCACCATCCAGCGCACCATCGCCCAGGCCAACGATGACGTCGGATTACGCGCGCCCTGCGGACGCGCTAATCCGACCTACCGCTGCATCGATTCCCACACCTTCTGCAAACGCTTGGCAG